>NZ_JBITZW010000005.1:0-409149 GCF_044547105.1 Kitasatospora sp. NPDC052868
GTCGCCCAAGCCCGCCTCCGCATCCCCCGCGAAGAACACCAGAAGTTCTTCACCAACCTCCTCGGCGACATCACCGAACCCACCGCACCCTTCGGCCAGTTGACCACCAGGGCGGACGAGCCCGACGCCGAGGCCACCGTGCCGATGGACGCCTCGCTCGCCCAGCGGCTGAGGGACCAGGCCCGCCGGCTCGGCGTCAGCCCGGCCACCGTCCTGCACCTCGCGTGGGCGCGGGTGGTCGCGGCCACCTCCACCCTCGACGACGTCGTCTTCGGCACCGTCCTGTTCGGCCGCATGCAGGCCGGCTCGGGCGCCGACCGCGTCCCCGGACTGTTCATCAACACCCTCCCCGTCCGCGTCCGCACCGGTGACACGACCGCCATCGAGGCCCTGCGCGCCACCCAGACGCAGCTCGCGGACCTCCTCGTCCACGAGCACGCCCCCCTCGTCCTCGCCCAGCAGGCCAGCGACCTCCCTGCTCAGACCCCGCTGTTCAGCTCCTTCCTCAACTACCGCCACAGCGGCGGCGCCGAGCACGGACCGGAGTCCGCGCTCGAAGGCGTCGAGCTCCTGCACAGCCAGGAGGGCGCCACCTACCCGCTCGCGGTCTCCGTCGACGACACCGGCACCGGCTTCCTCCTCACCGTCCAGGCCGCCGCACCCATCGACCCGGCCCTCGTCGCCACCCTGCTGCACACCGCGACCGACAACCTGACCGCGGCGCTCGAAACGGCACCCCACACCCCGCTGCACAGCATCGGCGTCCTCGACGACGCCGAGCGCCACCGGCTGCTCGCCGACTGGAACGACACGGCGGCGCACACCCCCGCCGGGACGCTGCACCAGCTGTTCGAAGCCCAGGTGAACCGCACCCCCGACGCCGTCGCGCTCAGCCACCGGGACGACCGGCTCACCTACGCGGAGCTGAACGCCCGCGCCAACCGCCTCGCCCGGCTGCTGGCCGAGCAGGGCGTCGGCCCCGACAGCCTCGTCGGCGTGCTCATGGAGCGCTCCACCGAGCTGGTCGTCTCCCTGCTCGCGATCCTCAAGGCCGGCGGCGCCTACCTCCCCATCGACACCCGGGCGCCCGCCGACCGGATGAACCTGATCCTCCAGGACACCGCCGCGCGGATCCTGCTGGTCGACTCGGCCATGAGCGGCCACGGGTTCGCGGCGACGGCGGCCGAGCAGGGCGTGACCGTCCTGACCGTCGGGCCGGAGACCGGGAGCAGCATCGCGGACGCCACCGACCCGGCCCACGCCACCCGGCCGGAGCACCTCGCGTACGTGATGTACACCTCCGGCTCCACCGGGACGCCGAAGGGCATCGCGACCACGCACCGTGACGTCGTGGAGCTGGCCTCGGACGGCTGCTGGCACCTGGGCCACACCGACCGGGTGCTCCTGCACGCCCCGCACGCCTTCGACGCCTCGACCTACGAGCTCTGGGTCCCGCTGCTCGCGGGCGGCGAGGTCGTGGTCGCCCCGACCGGGGACCTGGACGCCGCCGCCGTGCGCTCGCTGATCGTGCGGCACGGGATCACCCACATCCACGTCACGGCCGGCCTGTTCCGGGTCATGGCCGAGGAGGACCCGGGGTCCTTCGCCGGCGTGCGCGAGGTCCTCACCGGAGGGGATGTCGTGCCCTCCGGAGCGGTCCGGCGCGTGCTGGACGCGAACGCCGGGATCGTCGTACGGCACCTGTACGGGCCGACCGAGGTGACGCTCTGCGCGACCCAGCACTCCGTGGACGCCGCCGCGAACGTCGGGAGCACCCTGCCGATCGGCCGACCGCTGGACAACACCGCCGTCTACGTCCTGGACGGCGGACTGCAGCTGGTCCCGCCGGGAGCGGTGGGTGAGCTGTACGTGGCGGGTGCGGGTCTGGCCCGCGGCTACCTGAACCGCCCGGGCCTGTCGGCCGAGCGCTTCGTCGCCGACCCGTTCGGCACTCCCGGCGAGCGGATGTACCGCACCGGTGACCTGGTGCGCTGGCGCGCGGACGGCACCCTGGAGTTCGCCGGCCGCGCCGACGACCAGGTGAAGATCCGCGGCTTCCGGATCGAGCTCGGCGAGGTCGAGTCCGCACTGGCCGCTTACCCCTCGGTCGCCCAGGCCACCGTGATCGTCCGCGAGGACAACCCCGGCGACAAGCGCCTGATCGGCTACGTCGTCCCGGTCTCACCGCAGGCCGCGGACACCGAGGCGCTGCGCAGGCACCTCGCCTCGGAGCTCCCCGACTACATGGTCCCCAGCGCGATCATGCTGCTGGAGACCTTGCCGCTGACGGCCAACGGCAAGCTCGACCGCAAGGCCCTGCCCGCCCCGGACTTCACGGCCGACGCCTCCGGCCGGGCACCGCGGACCGAGCAGGAGGAGGCCCTCTGCACCGTCTTCGCCGAGGTCCTCGGCGTCACCTCGGTGACCATCGACGACAGCTTCTTCGAGCTCGGCGGCCACTCCCTGCTCGCCACCCGCCTGGTCAGCCGCATCCGCACCGCACTCGGTGTCGAGGTCGGCATCCGCACCCTCTTCGAGGCCCCGACCGTCGCCGGCCTGGCCGAGCGCCTGGGCGCAGCCGGCACGACCCGGCTCGCGCTGACCGCCGACGAGCGCCCGGACGCGGTACCGCTGTCCGCCGCCCAGCGCCGACTCTGGTTCCTCGGCGAGCTCGAAGGCCCCAGCGCCACCTACAACATCCCCACCGCACTGCGGCTCAGCGGCACCCTCGACCACGAGGCCCTCCGAGCCGCACTGCACGACGTCATCAAGCGCCACGAAGTCCTGCGCACCGTCTTCCGCACCGCCGACGGTCAGCCCCACCAGCACGTCCTCGACCCCGCGGCGGTCGCCTTCGACCTCCCCGTCACCGAGGTCACCGAGGCCGGTCTGGAGCAGGCCCTGGCGGACGCGGCCGGGTACGTCTTCGATCTGTCCACCCAGGTCCCGCTGCGTGCGGAGCTGTTCACCACCGGGCCGCAGGAGCAGGTCCTGCTGCTGATCGTCCACCACATCGCGGGCGACGGCTGGTCCATGGGCCCGCTCGCCCGCGACATCTCCACCGCCTACGCGGCCCGACTCGAAGGCAACGCCCCCACCTGGGCGGCGCTGCCGGTGCAGTACGCCGACTACACCCTGTGGCAGCAGCAGCTCCTCGGCGAGGACACCGACCCCGCCAGCGTGCTGTCCCAGCAGCTCACCCACTGGCGCAAGGCCCTCGCCGACCTGCCGGAGGAACTCCAGCTGCCCACCGACCGGCCCCGCCCGCCCGTCGCCACCCACCGGGGTGCCACCCTGCCCGTCCAGGTGCCCGCCGAACTGCACCAGCAGCTCAGCGACTTGGCCCGCTCCCGCGGCGTCACCATGTTCATGGTCCTCCAGACGGCCCTGGCGGCCTTGCTCTCCCGCCTCGGCGCGGGCACCGACATCCCGCTCGGCACGCCCATCGCCGGACGCACCGACGAAGCCCTCGACGACCTGGTCGGCTTCTTCATCAACACCCTGGTCATGCGCACCGACCTGGACGGCGACCCGAGCTTCGGCGAGCTCCTGGGCCGTGTCCAGGACGCCGGCCTCGGCGCCTTCGCCCACCAGGACATCCCCTTCGAGCGCCTCGTCGAGGAGCTCGCCCCCACCCGCTCGATGGCCCGGCACCCGCTGTTCCAGGTCATGCTCACCCTGCAGAACAACAGCAGCACCCGACTCCACCTCCCCGGCCTCACCGCCACCGCCCTGCCCAGCGGCGAGCTCCCCGCGAAATTCGACCTGGACTTCCAGTTCGGCGAACTCTTCGACGCACAGGGCCGACCCGCCGGCCTCCAGGGAGCCGTCACCTTCGCCCTCGACCTGTTCGACCACGCGACCGTCGCCACCATGGCCCAGCGCTTCACCCGGGTCCTGACGGCCGCCGTCACCGACCCCGAGCAGCCCGTCAGCCGGATCGAGATCCTCGACCCGGCCGAGCGCGCCCTCATCCTCACCGGCTGGAACGACACCGACCGCGAGCTCCCCGCCACCACCCTGCCCGAGCTGTTCCAGGCCCAGGCGGCCCGCACCCCCGACGCCACCGCCCTCGTCCACCAGGGCGCGGAGTCGACCTACGCGGAGCTGAACGAGCGCGCCAACCGCCTCGCCCACCTGCTGACCGAGCACGGCGTCGGCCCCGAGACCCTGGTCGGCATCCACCTGGAACGCTCCACCGACCTCGTCACCGCGCTCCTCGCGGTCCTCAAGGCCGGCGGCGCCTACCTGCCGATCGACCCCGACTACCCCGCCGAGCGCATCGGCTACATGCTCGGCGACGCCCGGCCCGCCCTGGTCATCACCAGCGAGCGCACCCGGCGGACCCTCCCCGAGGCCGAGTCCGTCGCCCGGATCGTCCTCGACGACCCGGACACCCTCACCCGCCTCGCCGGGCTCGACACCACCGACCCCGTCAGCGCCCTCCTGCCCAGCCACCCCGTCTACGTCATCTACACCTCCGGCTCCACCGGCCGCCCCAAGGGCGTCGTGATCGAGCACAGCGCCCTGGCCCACTACCTGCGGTGGAGCGTCGAGGCCTACCCCTCCGTCCGGGGCGGGACGCTGCTGCACTCCTCGGTCGCCTTCGACCTCGCCGTGACGACGCTGTACGCGCCGCTGATCAGCGGCGGCCGCATCGAGATCGCGCCCCTGGAGGACGGCGCACGCGTCCAGGGCGGCGACCGGCTGACGTTCCTCAAGGGGACGCCCAGTCACATCCCCCTGCTCTCGGTGCTTCCGGAGGGCTTCTCACCGAGCGGCGAGCTGGTCGTCGGCGGCGAGCAGCTGCTCGGCGAGGTCCTCGACGCCTGGCGGAAGGTCCGCCCGGGGGCCACCGTGGTGAACGAGTACGGTCCGACCGAGGCGACGGTCGGGTGCATGGAGTACCGGGTCCTCCCCTCGGACGCGGTACCGGACCGGGCCGTCCCCATCGGGCACCCGATCTGGAACACCCGCCTCTACGTCCTGGACTCCCACCTCCAGCCCGTCCCGCCCGGCACCGTCGGCGAGCTCTACGTCGCCGGTGCCCAGCTGGCCCGCGGCTACCTGGGCCGCCCGGGCCTGTCCGCCGAGCGCTTCACCGCCAACCCGTTCGGCGAGCCCGGCGAGCGGATGTACCGCACCGGCGACCTGGTGCGCCGACGCGCCGACGGCAACCTGGAGTACGTGAGCCGGGCCGACGCGCAGGTGAAGATCCGCGGTTTCCGGATCGAGCTCGGCGAGGTCGAATCGGTCCTGGCCGCACACCCCTCGGTCGCCCAGGCCACCGCCGTCGCCCGCGAGGACAACCCCGGGGACAAGCGCCTCGTCGCGTACGTCGTCGCCGCCGCACCGGAGGCGGTGGACACCCTGCTGCTGCGCAAGCACATCGCCTCGGAGCTCCCCGACTACATGGTCCCCAGCGCCATCGTGCAGCTGGAGGCCCTGCCCCTGACCGCCAACGGCAAGCTCGACCACCGGGCGCTGCCCGCGCCGGACTACGCGGTCGGCGCCTCCGGGCGGGCGCCCCGCACCGCCCAGGAAGAGGTCCTCTGCACGGTCTTCGCCGAGGTCCTCGGCCTGCCGGGCGTCGGCATCGACGACAACTTCTTCGAGCTCGGCGGCCACTCCCTGCTGGCGACCACGCTGGTCAGCCGGATCCGTGCGGTGCTGGGCATCGAGGTCGGCATCCGGGCGCTGTTCGAGACGCCCACCATCGCCGGCCTCGGCGCGCGGCTGGGCCTCGGCACCTCGCAGGACGCCCTCGGCATGCTGCTGCCGATCCGCCCGCACGGGGAGCGCGCACCGCTGTTCTCCATCCACCCCGGCGGGGGGCTGAGCTGGTGCTACTCGCCGCTGGCCCGCATCGTGCCGACGGAGCACCCGCTCTACGGGCTGCAGGCCCGGGGGCTCGACGGTTCGCCCGAACTGCCCCTCTCCATCGAGGAGATGGCGGCGGAGTACGTCGAGCGGATCCGCACCGTCCAGGCGTCCGGCCCGTACCACCTGATGGGCTGGTCCTTCGGCGGCGTGGTCGCGCACGAGATGGCGGTACAGCTCAGGGCCGCCGGCGAGCAGGTGGCAGGGCTGACCCTGCTGGACTCCTACCCGTTGAACCTGCTGGAGACCATGGTGACCGTCCCGCCGAGCGGCTCCGGCGACGCGGCCGGTCAGGCACCGGGCGCCGGGACGACCGACAACGCCGAGGCCGCCGAGGCCGCCGAGGCCGCCGAGATGGCCGACCTCGCGGAGATCATCCGGGGCGGCGACTCGGTCATCGAGCTCACCGACGAGGAGGTCGAGACGGCCGCCCGGGTGATCCGGAACAACGCCAGGCTGATGCGGGAGCACACGCCGCGCACCTTCGACGGGGAGCTGCTGCTCGTCGTCGCCACCGGTGACAAGCCGGCGAGCGCCCGCCCGGCCGGGATCTGGGAGCCCTACGCCTCCGGCGGGGTCCGGGAGCACCCGATCGCCTGCACCCACGCGGAGCTGGTCGAGCCCGACCGGCTGCGGGAGGCCTGGAACGCCATGGCGGAGCGGTCGGGATCGGACGGCGCGGAGACCCTCGGCTGACCCGGCACCGCGGACGGGGCCCGGCGAGCACCGCCGGGCCCCGTCAGCGGAACGCCTGAACGCCTGAACGCCTGAAGGGGTCCGCCCGGTCGACCAGACCGGGCGGACCCCTTCGTTGCAGCCCTCGGCAGCCCCCGACCCGACCAGCCCGGACCCGGCCAGCCCGGACCCGGCCAGACCCGACCAGCCCGGGCCGCCCCGCCGTCCGATCAGACCGTCGCCCGGTCGGCACCGGGCAGCGTGCGCATCCGCCGGGCGGCCCGGTTGCGCTCGGCGAGCTGGTCGTCCGGCGGGTAGCCGACCTCCTCCAGCGTCAGCCCGTACGGCCGGATCACGTTGACCGCGGAGTTGCGCACCCCCCCGGCCAGCACCTCCCCGGGGAAGTCCACCGGCCGGTGCCCGTCCCCGACCAGCAGCATCGCGCCGACCAGGGCCCGGACCATGTTGTGGCAGAAGGCGTCGGCCCGGACGGTGGCGACCGCGAGCGAGCCCTCCTGCGCCGCGTAGCCGTCCACCGGGACGCGGTCCCAGTGCAGCTCCAGCAGGGTGCGGATGGTGGTCGCGCCCTCGCGCTTCTTGCAGTACGCGGCGAAGTCGTGTTCGCCGAGCAGCAGCTCGGCGGCCTCGTTCATCCGGTCGACGTCCAGCGGCCGGTCGTGCCAGAGCACGTGCCCGCGCAGCAGCGGGTCGACCCCGCCGGGGTGGTCCGCGACCCGGTAGGCGTACCGCCGCCAGACCGCCGAGAACCGCGCGTCGAAGCCGGCCGGCGCCTCGCCCACCCGGTAGATCCGGATGTCACCGGGCAGCCGCCCGGCCAGCCTGCGCAGCAGCTTCCCGCCGTGCTCGGCCCAGAGCTCCTCCGGGAGGTCGACGTGGGCGACCTGGCCGCGCGCGTGCACCCCGGCGTCGGTGCGCCCGGCGACCGTCAGCGGGAACGACCCGGGGCTGCGGGTGACGATCTGCAGCGCGCTCTCGATCTCCTCCTGCACCGTCCGGCGGCCACCGCGCTGGCGGGCCCAGCCGGAGAACTCGGCGCCGTGGTAGGCGAGGTCGAGCCGGATCCGGACGTGCCCGTCGGCCGGGCCGTCCTTCACGGGGGGCTGCTCCACGCAATCGTTGGCCACTGCTACTACTCCCAGGGGATAAGGAACGGGCCCGCTCCCCCACGAATGGGAGAACGGGCCCGCAACACCTAAAGGTGTCAGGCCTGCTCGGCCTCGACGGCCTCGTCGGCCTTGGTCTCCTCGACCTTGGCCGCCTCGGCCTCCTTGACGGCGCGCTTGGTGGCGCCCTCGGCCTCGCCGACGGCGGTCTGCGCGACGGTCAGCGCCTCGACCAGCTCGATCACGGCCATCGGGGCGTTGTCGCCACGACGGGGACCGATCTTGGTGATACGGGTGTAACCACCCGGGCGGTTCTCGTAGCGCGGCGCGATCTCGGTGAAGAGGGTGTGCAGCACCGAGACGTCGGTGATCGTCTTGCGAACCAGGCGACGGTTGTGGATGTCGCCCTTCTTCGCCTTGGTGATCAGCTTCTCCGCCAGCGGGCGCATCCGACGGGCCTTGGCCTCGGTCGTGGTGATGCGGCCGTACTGGAAGAGCTCCCGGCACAGACCGGCGAGCAGCAGCGGCTCGTGGTGCGGGCCGCCGCCGAGGCGGGCACCCTTGGTGGGACGCGGCATGGATTACTCCTTGAATCTCCGACTACGGCCGTATCAGGTACCGCAGCGGGCGTACCGGCACTGTTGCCCGTACGACTTTCGTGGTGGCGGGGACGGCTCCGGGGAGCCGCCCCCGCCCCAAACTCTTAGTACTGCTCGGTCTCCGCGTAACCCGCGTCGTCCAGGTCGTCGGCGCCGAAGGCGTCGGCGGCGGCGGTCGGGTCGAACCCGGGCGGGCTGTCCTTGAGGGCCAGGCCCATGCCGGCCAGCTTCGCCTTGACCTCGTCGATCGACTTCGCACCAAAGTTGCGGATGTCGAGCAGGTCGGCCTCGGAGCGGGCGACGAGCTCACCCACGGTGTGGATGCCCTCGCGCTTGAGGCAGTTGTACGACCGAACGGTGAGCTCCAGCTCCTCGATCGGCAGCGCCAGGTCGGCGGCCAGGGCGGCGTCCGTCGGGGACGGGCCCATGTCGATGCCCTCGGCGTCGATGTTCAGCTCGCGGGCGAGACCGAACAGCTCCACCAGGGTCTTGCCGGCCGAGGCCATGGCGTCACGCGGGCGCATGGCGGGCTTGGTCTCGACGTCGACGATCAGCTTGTCGAAGTCGGTCCGCTGCTCGACACGGGTGGCCTCGACCTTGTAGGTGACCTTCAGCACGGGGCTGTAGATCGAGTCGACCGGGATGCGGCCGATCTCCTGGCCGGAGGCCTTGTTCTGGACCGCGGAGACGTAGCCGCGACCGCGCTCGACGGTCAGCTCCATCTCCAGCTTGCCCTTGCCGTTCAGCGTGGCGAGGACCAGCTCGGGGTTGTGCACCTCGACACCGGCCGGCGGCGCGATGTCGGCGGCGGTGACGACACCCGGGCCCTGCTTGCGCAGGTACATCACGACCGGCTCGTCGTGCTCCGAGGAGACGACCAGCTGCTTGATGTTGAGGATGAGGTCGGTGACGTCCTCCTTGACGCCCGGCACGGTGGTGAACTCGTGCAGGACGCCGTCGATGCGGATGCTGGTGACAGCGGCACCCGGGATCGACGACAGGAGGGTACGGCGCAGGGAGTTGCCGAGGGTGTAGCCGAAGCCCGGCTCCAGCGGCTCGATCACGAACCGCGAGCGGAATTCGTCGACGACCTCTTCGGTCAGCGAGGGGCGCTGAGCGATCAGCATGTTCAGATCCTCCAGTTGTCTTCGGCACCCACTATTTGATGCCGAACAGAACCAGCGTACGGGGTCCTGCACACAGCGACATTCACTGCGCAGGACCCCGTACGTGGTTTAAAGCAACACCGATGCCCGAAGGCCCACCATCAAACGCGGCGGCGCTTCGGCGGACGGCAGCCGTTGTGCGGGGTGGGGGTGACGTCCTGGATCGAGCCGACCTCCAGGCCGGTGGCCTGGAGCGAACGGATCGCGGTCTCGCGGCCGGAGCCCGGACCCTTCACGAAGACGTCAACCTTGCGCATGCCGTGCTCCTGCGCGCGACGGGCAGCGGCCTCGGCGGCCATCTGCGCGGCGAACGGGGTGGACTTGCGCGAGCCCTTGAAGCCGACGTGGCCGGCGGAGGCCCAGGAGATCACGTTGCCCGCGGGGTCGGTGATCGAAACGATGGTGTTGTTGAACGTGCTCTTGATGTGCGCGTGGCCGTGAGCGACGTTCTTCTTTTCCTTGCGGCGGATCTTCTTCGCGCCGGCAGCCTGACGACCCTTGGGGGGCATAAGTCTGTTCTCCTACTGAGGTGGTCGGTCCGCTGACCCGCGGGCCGGAGGGATGTCCGGTTACGGGACGGACTACTTCTTGCCCGGCTTCTTCTTACCGGCAATCGCGCGACGCGGGCCCTTGCGGGTACGCGCGTTGGTGTGGGTGCGCTGACCGCGGACCGGCAGGCCACGGCGGTGACGCAGACCCTCGTAGCAACCGATCTCGACCTTGCGGCGGATGTCGGCGGCCACCTCACGGCGGAGGTCACCCTCGACCGTGTAGTTGGCGTCGATGTACTGGCCGAGCTTCACAAGGTCTTCCTCGGAGATGTCGCGAACGCGGACATCCGGGTTGACACCGGTCTCGGACAGGGTCTGCTGAGCGCGGGTACGGCCGATGCCGTACACGTACGTAAGGGCGATCTCGATCCGCTTCTCACGGGGGAGATCAACGCCGGCGAGGCGTGCCATTCATGGCTCCTGTGTTTCTTCAGAGGTCTTGCGTGCCACCTACTCCGACACCTCACGGTGAGGGAGCCCCGGCCTCTGACCGGGGGCGGCAGTCCGCCCTTCGTGGGACGGATCGGGTGGCCCGCTTATGACGTTTTCGCGTCGCGCGAAGTACTACGAGAAATGCTGGGGGAGAGCAATCAGCCCTGGCGCTGCTTGTGGCGCAGGTTGTCGCAGATCACCATGACCCGGCCGTGACGGCGGATCACCTTGCACTTGTCGCAGATCTTCTTGACGCTCGGCTTGACCTTCATGTCTCAGGTTCTCCGGGTCTAGATCTGACGTTGTTACTTGTAGCGGTAGACGATCCGGCCGCGCGTGAGGTCGTAGGGGCTGAGCTCCACGACGACCCGGTCGTCCGGCAGGATGCGGATGTAGTGCATGCGCATCTTGCCGCTGATGTGCGCGAGGACCTTGTGACCGTTCTGCAGCTCGACCTTGAACATCGCGTTCGGAAGAGACTCGATCACGGTGCCCTCGATCTCAATGGCGCCTTGCTTCTTAGCCATGAACTGCGAGATCCACCTTCCGGGACCGGCTACCGTATGCGGCACGCTCGTGCGAACCTGGGTTCACCCCGACCCGTGAGGGAAGAGGGCGTGCTGAAGCACGCTACGAGTGAGCCGACGGTCCATCCTACGCCAGCACGTCGGATGCACCAAAACGGAGCCCGGAGGGTCAGCGCTTGGCCATGATCGCCAGCGGCTCGACGTGCGCGGTGCAGGCCGAGCAGCGGCGGGCCGCCTCCGGGATCTCGGTCAGGCACTCGGGGCACGGGCGCTTCGGGGCCTTCGGCTTCTTCGGCATGTAGCGGGCGGTGGCCTTGGTCACCGGCAGCACGACGCAGAAGTACAGCACCGCGGCGGTCATGATGAACGCGATCAGCACGTTCAGGAACTGCCCGTACGGGAAGGTGACGCCGGCCACCGTCGCCTTGTACGAGCTGAAGTCGCCGGCCGCGCCGACCACCACACCCACCAGCGGGGTGAGGAACGCCGACACGAACCCGGTCACCACACCGGTGAAGGCGGCGCCGATGACGACACCGACCGCCATGTCGACGACGTTGCCGCGCATCATGAAGTCGCGGAATCCCTTGAACACTGCTCTCTCCTGGTCGCTCGAAGCCACTGCCAGCCGATAAAAATAGGACAAAAGCCCTGGAGGTCCAAACCTCCAGGGCTCCGATCCCTTGTCAGACGCGGCCGTCGGCTAGCCGAGGGGGTCCGGAGCTGCGGTGATACCCAGCTTGGCCAGTTCGGCCCGACCGCCGTCGAAGGAGGTCAGGACCAGCGGCCCCTGCTCGGTGACGGCCACCGAGTGCTCCCAGTGCGAGGCCCAGGTGCCGTCGTTGGTGACGACCGTCCAGTCGTCCTCCAGCACGGTCGTGTGGGGGGTGCCCAGCGAGACCATGGGCTCGATCGCCAGCACGGTGCCCGGGACGAGCTTGGGGCCCTTGCCGCGGCCGCGCTCGACGTAGTTCAGGACGTGCGGCTCCATGTGCATGGCCGTGCCGATGCCGTGGCCGCCGTAGCCCTCGGTGATGCCCCACTTGCCCTTGGGGGGCAGCGGCTGGCGGCGGATGAAGCCCTCGATCGCCTTGGAGACGTCGACCAGCCGGTTGTTCTTCTTCATCTGGGCGATGCCGGCCCACATCGAGCCCTCGGTGACCCGACTGAGCATCTCCACCTCGGGGCGGACCTCGCCGACCGTGACGGAGATCGCCGCGTCGCCGTGCCAGCCGTCCACGATGGCGCCGCAGTCGATCGAGATCAGGTCGCCCTCCTGGAGCACCCGCTCCCCCGGGATGCCGTGCACGACCTCGTTGTTCACCGAGGCGCAGATCACCCCCGGGAACCAGAGGCCGCCGTGGTTCGCGCGGAAGTTGGAGGTGGCGCCGTGGCCGGTGATGACCTTGTCCGCGATGTCGTTGAGCTCCTGGGTGGTCACCCCCGGAGCCACCGCCTCCCGGCAGGCCTTCAGCGCCTCGGCGACGACCAGCCCGGCCACTCGCATCTTCGCGATCTGCTCGGGGGTCTTGATCTCCACCATCTGGTCACGCCTTCCTTGGGTTCCCGCCCGGTCCTTGCCTGGCGGCCGTGCACTCGTTCCACCGTACGACGCCGTACGGCCGCGCTGCCCCGAAGGGCGTGCGCGGCCGTACGTACGTGATGTTGCTCAGCTGTTCTGCTTCAGCGCCTCGATCGCGCGCTGGGTGACCTCGCCCACCTTGCCGAGGGCCGGGATCGTCTCGACCAGGCCCTGCTGGCGGTAGTAGTCGATGATCGGCTCGGTCTCCGTGTGGTAGACCTCGAGGCGCGTGCGCACCTTCTCCTCGGTGTCGTCCGAGCGCTGGTACAGCTCGCCGCCGCACTCGTCGCAGACGCCCTCGGACTTCGGCGGGTTGTAGTCCACGTGGAAGACGTGGCCGCCGTCGTTGCGGCACAGTCGGCGACCGGCGATCCGACGGACCACCTCGTCCTCGGGGACCTCCAGGTCCAGCACGCCGTCCAGCGCAATGCCGTGCTCGGCGAGGAACTCGTCCAGCGCCTTGGCCTGGCCGAGGTTGCGCGGGAAGCCGTCCAGCAGGAAGCCGTTGACGGCGTCCGGCTGGAGCATGCGGTCCTTGGCCATCCCGATCGTGACCTCGTCCGGCACCAGCCGGCCCGCGTCCATGTAGCTCTTGGCCTCGAGCCCCAGAGGGGTGCCCTGGCCGATGTTGGCGCGGAAGAGGTCGCCGGTGGAGATGTGGGGGATGGACAGGGTCTTGGCGAGCAGGTGCGCCTGAGTACCCTTCCCGGCCCCGGGAGGCCCGACGAGGACGATACGCATCAGCGGAGGAACCCTTCGTAATTGCGCTGCTGGAGCTGGCTCTCGATCTGCTTCACAGTTTCGAGTCCGACGCCGACGACGATGAGCACGCTGGTGCCGCCGAACGGGAAGTTGGTCTGCTGTCCGAAGGCGACCAGGGCGATCATCGGGATCAACGCGATCAGGCCCAGGTAGAGCGAACCCGGCCACGTGATGCGGGTGAGCACGTAGTTCAGGTACTCGGCCGTCGGCCGGCCGGCCCGGATACCCGGGATGAACCCACCATACTTCTTCATATTGTCGGCAACTTCTTCGGGGTTGAAGGAGATGGCCACGTAGAAGAAGGCGAAGAAGACGATCAGCAGGAAGTAGGTGGCCATGTAGACGGGGTGGTCACCCTTGACGAAGTTCGTCCTGATCCACGTCGCCCAGCCCGCCTGGCTGTTGGTCAGCTGGACCGCCAGGGCGGGAATGTACAGCAGCGACGAGGCGAAGATGACCGGGATGACACCGGCCTGGTTCACCTTGAGCGGGATGTAGGTCGAGGTGCCGCCGAACGCCTTGCGGCCGATCATCCGCTTCGCGTACTGCACCGGAATCCGGCGCTGTGCCTGCTCCACGAAGATGACCAGCATCACAACGATGATTCCGACCGCGACCACGGAGAGGAACTCGACCCAGCCGCCGCCGATGGTGCCGGAGGTCTTGATCGCCCACATCGAGCCCGGGAAGCCCGAGGCGATCGAGGTGAAGATCAGGATCGACATGCCGTTGCCGATGCCGCGGTCGGTGATCAGCTCGCCGAGCCACATGATGCACGTGGTACCCGCGGTCATCGTGATCACCATGACGGCGATCCGGAAGACCGACTGGTCCGGCACGATCTGGTTGGCGTAGACGCAGCCCGAGAACAGCGCCCCACTGGAGGCCGTCGCCACGATGCCGGTGCCCTGCAGGACTGCGAGGGCGATGGTCAGGTAGCGCGTGTACTGGGTGATCTTCGCCGTACCGGCCTGACCCTCCTTCTTCAGCGCCTCGAGTCGCGGGATCACGACGGTGAGGAGCTGGAGGATGATGCTGGCCGTGATGTACGGCATGATGCCGAGCGCGAAGATCGTCAGCTGAAGGAGCGCGTTACCGCTGAAGAGATTTACCAGCGCGAAGAGGCCGCTGTTCTTGGTGTCCTTCACACAAGCATTGACGGCCTCGAAGCTGACCCCCGGTACGGGAATGTGCGAGCCCAGGCGGAACAGCACCATGATGCCCAGCGTGAACAGCAGCTTCTTGCGCAGGTCGGGCGTCTGGAACGCCCGCGCGAACGCACTGAGCACGGTGCCTCCTGCGCCTCCCGCACGTCGTCGGCGGGAGGGTCGGTCCTGAATGGGGAGTTTGCGGTTCGGGCTCCCGTACAGACGGCACAGGCGAGCCTTAGCGCAGCCTACAAGGGAACTCCACGGACTCTAACAGTGCGCAGCCACTCGAAAGAAGCGCGTACGGCCCCTCCCCCACGCATGGGGTACGGGATGCCCGGGTTTGCCACACAAAAGAACGAGGCCCGTACCCGCTCGGGAGCCGCGAAGGCGAAAACACACGAGCCCCGCACCTCCCGAAGGGGAGGTGCGGGGCTCGTGGGAGGTCAGCGGGCTCAGACGAGCTCGGTGACGGTACCGCCGGCGGCGGTGATCTTCTCGGCGGCGGAGCCGGAGACGGCGTCCACCGTCACCTGCAGCGCAACCGAGATCTCGCCGGTGCCGAGCACCTTGACGAGGGAGTTCTTGCGAACCGCGCCCTTGGCGATCAGGTCCTCGACAGTGACCTCGCCACCCTGCGGGTAGAGCTCGGCCAGCTTGTCGAGGTTGACAACCTGGAACGTGATCTTGAACGGGTTCTTGAAGCCCTTCAGCTTCGGCAGGCGCATGTGGAGGGGCATCTGGCCACCCTCGAAGCGCTGCGGAACCTGGTAGCGGGCCTTGGTGCCCTTGGTACCACGACCGGCGGTCTTACCCTTGGAGCCTTCACCACGGCCGACACGGATCTTGTCGGTCTTGGCACCCGGGGCGGGACGCAGGTTGTGGATCTTGATCGGCGAGTCAGCCATCTCAGTCCACCTCCTCGACCGTGACGAGGTGACGCACGGTCTGGGCCATCCCGCGGATCTCGGGACGGTCCTCCTTGACGACCACATCGTGCATGCGCTTCAGACCCAGCGAGCGCAGCGTCTCGCGGTGGTTCTGCTTGCTGCCGATGTAGGACTTGGTCTGCGTGATCTTCAGGCGAGCCATCAGGCGCTCACCCCTGCAGCACGAGCCCGCAGCAGAGCCGCGGGAGCCACGTCCTCCAGCGGCAGGCCACGACGCGCGGCGATCTCCTCGGGGCGCACGAGGCCCTTCAGAGCAGCCACGGTGGCGTGCACGATGTTGATCGCGTTGTCGGAGCCGAGCGACTTCGACAGGATGTCGTGGATGCCCGCGCACTCCAGCACGGCACGCACCGGGCCACCGGCGATAACACCGGTACCGGGGGCGGCCGGCTTCAGGAGCACGACGCCGGCAGCCTTCTCGCCCTGGATCGGGTGCGGGATGGTGCCCTGGATACGGGGGACCTTGAAGAAGTTCTTCTTGGCCTCCTCAACACCCTTGGCGATGGCGGCCGGAACCTCCTTCGCCTTCCCGTAGCCGACACCTACGGTGCCGTCACCGTCGCCCACCACGACCAGCGCGGTGAAGCTGAAACGACGACCACCCTTGACAACCTTGGCGACACGGTTGATCGCGACGACACGCTCGACGTAAGCGGTCTTCTCGACGGCGGGGGCGTTGCCCCGGTCGTCACGCTTACGGTCGCGCCGCTCGCCACCGCCGGTGCCGCCGCCGGCGCCGCTACCGCGGCGCTGGGGTCCAGCCATTGGAATTACCTCTCTCGATTACGTCCGTCGACTGAGCCGACGAGCGGCTTAGAAGTCGAGCCCGGCCTCACGGGCGGCATCGGCCAGAGCGGCGATGCGGCCTGCGTACCGGTTGCCCGCGCGGTCGAAGACGACCGACTCGATGCCGGCGGCCTTGGCGCGCTCGGCGACCAGGCTCCCGACCTTCTTGGCCAGCTCGGTCTTGTCGCCCTCGACGCCCTTGATGGACACGTCGAGGGTGGACGCCGACGCCAGGGTGTGACCCTTGGCATCGTCGATGACCTGGGCGACCATGTGGCGGTTCGAGCGGGTCACGACGAGGCGCGGACGCACCTCGGTGCCGGTGACGCGCTTGCGAACACGGATAGCGCGGCGCTTGCGAGCGGCGCTCTTGTAGGCGTTGCCCTTGCCGATCTTGACAGAGACGCTCATCGCTTACTTACCACTCTTTCCGACCTTGCGGCGGATGACCTCGCCCGCGTACTTGACGCCCTTGGCCTTGTACGGGTCGGGCTTGCGCAGCTTGCGGATCTTTGCGGCGACCTCGCCGACCTTCTGCTTGTCGATGCCGTCCACGTGGAACTTGGTGGCCGACTCGACGACGAAGGTGATGCCCTCAGGGGCCTCGACCAGGATCGGGTGGCTGTAGCCCAGCTGGAACTCCATGTCGGAGCCCTTCGCCAGAACTCGATAGCCAACACCGCTGATCTCCAGCGACTTGCGGTAGCCCGCGGTCACGCCGGTGATCATGTTCGCCACCAGCGTGCGGGAAAGGCCGTGCAGGGCCTTCGACAGACGCTCGTCGTTGGGGCGGGTGACGAGCAGCGTGCCGTCCTCGCCCTTGCCGATCTCGATCGGCGCGGCGACATGGTGGGTGAGGGAGCCCTTCGGGCCCTTCACCGAGACCGCCTGGCCATCGATGGTGACGTCCACGCCGGCGGGAACCGGGATGGGCAGCCGTCCAATGCGCGACATTGCTGTACCTCCGTTTCCCGAATTACCAGACGTAGGCGAGAACTTCTCCGCCTACGCCCTTCTTGGCAGCCTGCTTGTCGGTGAGGAGACCCGAGGACGTGGAGATGATCGCCACGCCCAGGCCGCCGAGCACCTTCGGCAGGTTGGTGGACTTTGCGTAGACCCGCAGGCCCGGCTTGCTGATCCGCTTGATGCCAGCGATCGAGCGCTCACGGTTGGGGCCGAACTTGAGCTCGATGGTCAGCTTCTTGCCGACCTCGCCCTCAACGGGCTCCTCAACCTTGTAGGAGGAGATGTACCCCTCCTGCTGCAGGATCTGGGCGACGTGCGCCTTGATCTTGCTGGCCGGCATCGCCACGGAGTCGTGGTACGCCGAGTTCGCGTTACGCAGACGCGTGAGCATGTCTGCGATGGGGTCGGTCATGGTCATGATGGCCTCAGGCCTCTCTCGCCGTGGTTTCTCCGCGCGAGGTCCCCCGCACTCCGAGGAGTGCGGGGCACAGGCGCAGGGGACCTACGACGTAGTAAGTCTGGGTGCGAGCCCTCCGAAGAGGATCAGCGGTCGCTATGGAGCAACCGTGACAGGGGGCCCGACCCCACTACCTTACGGGATTCCGTACGGGAGCCCAAAAGCGGGCGATGTGGGGTCGGGCACCTTGCTTCGCTTGGTGTGCCTTCAAGCTCTGGAGCTCTTACGAGAAGAGGACTACCAGGAGCTCTTGGTCACGCCCGGCAGCTCGCCGCGGTGCGCCATCTCACGGAGGCACACACGGCACAGGCCGAACTTGCGGTACACCGAGTGCGGACGGCCGCAGCGCTGGCACCGGGTGTAGGCCCGGACGCCGAACTTCGGCTTACGCTCGGCCTTCGCGATGAGGGACTTCTTCGCCATTGGCTCACGCCTCCTTGAACGGGAAGCCCAGAGCACGCAGGAGCGCCCGGCCCTCGTCGTCGGTCTGAGCGGTGGTCACGACGGTGATGTCCATACCGCGCTGACGGTCGACCTTGTCCTGGTCGATCTCGTGGAACATAACCTGCTCGGTCAGACCGAAGGTGTAGTTGCCACGGCCGTCGAACTGCTTGGGGGAGAGGCCACGGAAGTCGCGGATACGCGGCAGAGCCAGCGACACCAGACGGTCCAGGAACTCCCACATGCGGTCACCACGGAGGGTGACGTGGGTGCCGATCGGCTGGCCCTCGCGCAGCTTGAACTGCGCGATGGACTTACGAGCCTTGGTCACGGCCGGCTTCTGACCGGTGATGGCGGTCAGGTCGCGGATCGCGCCCTCGATCAGCTTGCTGTCACGGGCGGCCTCGCCGACACCCATGTTGACCACGACCTTGACCAGGCCGGGAGTCAGCATGACGTTCTCGTACGAGAACTGCTCCTGCAGCTGACCCTTGATCTCGGAGTTGTAACGCTCCTTGAGACGGGGGGTCACCTTCTCAACAGTCGTCTCAGACATCAGATGTCCTCACCGGTTCGCTTGGCAACGCGGATCTTGTTGCCCTCGTCGTCGAAGCGGTAGCCAACGCGGGTGACGACCTTCTTGCCGTCCTTCTCCACGACCAGCTGGACGTTGGAGACGTGCACCGGGGCCTCGACGGTGACAATGCCACCCTGAGTGCCCGGGCCCGGCTTGGTGTGCTTCTTGACCCGGTTCACACCCTCGACCAGGACCTTGTTCTCGGCGGGGATGGCCTGGATGACCTTGCCCTGCTTGCCGCGGTCCTTGCCGGTGATGACCTGAACCAGGTCACCCTTCTTGATCTTCATGCTGTTCGCCATGGGTTAGAGCACCTCCGGCGCCAGCGAGATGATCTTCATGAACTTCTTGTCGCGCAGCTCGCGGCCCACCGGGCCGAAGATGCGGGTGCCACGGGGGTCACCGTCGGTGTTCTTCAGAACGACCGCAGCGTTCTCGTCGAAACGGATGTACGAGCCATCCGGACGACGACGCTCCTTGACGGTGCGGACGACGACGCACTTGACGACGTCACCCTTCTTCACCGAGCCACCGGGGATCGCGTCCTTGACGGTGGCGACGATGACGTCCCCGATACCGGCGTAGCGGCGACCGGAGCCACCGAGAACACGGATGCAAAGGATTTCCTTGGCACCAGTGTTGTCGGCGACACGCAGTCGCGACTCCTGCTGGATCACAGCTTTCTCCTGATCGTCAACGAGAGTCGACGGGCCGGCCGCTGCTCACACCGGCGTCCCCGGAGGGACCCGATGCACATACGGCCGTACCTCATCGGCTTCGTTACTTGGCCTTCTCGAGGATCTCGACGACGCGCCAGCGCTTCGTCGCGGACAGCGGGCGGGTCTCCGCGAGGAGGACCCGGTCGCCGATGCCGCAGGCGTTGGCCTCGTCGTGCGCCTTCAGCTTGTTCGTACGGCGGATGACCTTGCCGTACAGAGCGTGCTTGACGCGGTCCTCGACGGCGACGACGACGGTCTTGTCCATCTTGTCGCTGACGACGAGACCCTCACGGGTCTTGCGGAAACCGCGCGTCTCGTTGGTGTTCTCAGTCATCAGGCGTTCTCCACCGTCTCGATGCCCAGCTCGCGCTCGCGCATCAGGGTGTAGATCCGCGCGATGTCCTTACGGACGAGCTTGAGCCGTCCGTGGTTGTCGAGCTGCCCGGTCGCCGCCTGGAAGCGGAGGTTGAACAGCTCCTCCTTGGCCTCACGGAGCTTGGCAACGAGACCCTCGTTGTCCAGCTCACGAAGCTCAGCAGCCTTGGTGCCGGCCGACATCAGCTCTCACCTGCCTCGCGCCGGACAATCCGGCACTTCATCGGGAGCTTGTGAGCTGCGCGGGTCAGCGCCTCACGAGCCACCTTCTCGTTGGGGTACGACAGCTCGAACATGACCCGACCCGGGTGCACGTTCGCGATCCACCACTCGGGCGAACCCTTACCGGAACCCATGCGGGTCTCGGCCGGCTTCTTGGTGAGCGGACGGTCCGGGTAGATGTTGATCCAGACCTTGCCGCCACGCTTGATGTGACGGGTGACGGCGATACGAGCGGACTCGATCTGCCGGTTCGTCACGTAGGCCGGGGTGACGGCCTGGATACCGTACTCGCCGAACGCGAGCTCGGTGCCACCCTTGGCAGCGCCACGGCGCTTGGGGTGGTGCTGCTTGCGGTGCTTGACCCGACGGGGGATCAGCATGTCGGTCAGGCCTCCGTTCCGGTGTTCTCAGCGGCCGGGGCCTCGCTCGCCGTGGCCGCGGGGGCCTCGGAGGCGGGACGGCGGCCACGGCCACCGCGCTCGCCACCGCGGCGCTCGCCACCGCGGGCGGGACGACCACCCTCGGGGCGGGCCGGGCGGTTGCCCGAGCGGGCGGCGGCGTTCTCAGCGCGGACCTCGGCGATGTTCTTGACGTCGCCCTTGTAGATCCAGACCTTCACGCCGATACGGCCGAAGGTGGTCTTGGCCTCGAAGAAGCCGTAGTCGACGTTCGCACGAAGGGTGTGCAGCGGCACACGACCCTCGCGGTAGAACTCCGAACGGCTCATCTCGGCGCCGCCGAGACGACCGGAGCACTGGACCTTGATGCCCTTGGCGCCGGACTTCATGGTGCCCTGCATGCTCTTGCGCATGGCACGACGGAAGGAGACGCGCGAGGACAGCTGCTCCGCGACGCCCTGAGCCACGAGCTGGGCGTCCAGCTCGGGGTTCTTGACCTCGAGGATGTTCAGCTGGACCTGCTTGCCGGTCAGCTTCTCGAGGTCGCCGCGGATGCGGTCGGCCTCGGTGCCACGGCGGCCGATGACGATGCCGGGGCGAGCGGTGTGGATGTCGACGCGGACGCGGTCGCGGGTGCGCTCGATCTCAACCTTCGAGATGCCGGCGCGCTCCATGCCCTTCGTCATCATGCGACGAATGGCAACGTCTTCCTTGACGTAGTCCTTGTACAGCTTGTCGGCGTACCAGCGGGACTTGAAGTCCGTGCTGATGCCGAGGCGGAACCCGTGCGGGTTAACCTTCTGGCCCATTACCGGGTCCCTTCCTTGCTGCTGACGACCACGGTGATGTGGCTGGTCCGCTTGCGGATCCGGTAGGCACGGCCCTGGGCACGCGGGCGGAACCGCTTCAGGGTCGGACCCTCGTCAACGTACGCCTCGCTGATGACGAGGTCGTCCACGTTGTTGTGGTTGTAGTTGTGCACGGCGTTGGCAATGGCGCTGTCGAGCACCTTGCCGACCGGCACGGTGGCGGCCTGCGGAGCGAAACGCAGGACCGCCTGGGCCTCCGTGGCGTTCAGGCCACGGATGAGGTCCACCACGCGGCGGGCCTTCATGGGCGTGACGCGGATGTACCGCGCCTGGGCCCTGGCTTCCATGGTTGTCCCCTTAATGGAGTAAGTCACTTGAGTCGTCGTTCTGGCGCTGAAGCTCAGGCGACTAGCGACGCTTCGACTTGCGGTCGTCCTTGACGTGGCCGCGGAAGGTGCGGGTCGGAGCGAACTCGCCGAGCTTGTGGCCGACCATCGACTCGGTGACGAACACCGGGACGTGCTTGCGGCCATCGTGAACCGCGATCGTGTGGCCGAGCATGGCCGGGAAGATCACGGAACGACGGGACCAGGTCTTGATGACGTTCTGGGTACCCGCCTCGTTCTGCGCGTCCACCTTCTTGAGAAGGTGGCCGTCAATGAAGGGGCCCTTCTTGAGACTGCGCGGCATCTGACCTGCTCCTAGCGCTTCTTGTTGGTCTTGCGGCGGCGCACGATGAGGGCGTTCGAAGCCTTCTTCGGGCTACGAGTGCGACCCTCCTTCTGGCCCCACGGCGAGACCGGGTGGCGACCACCGGAGGTCTTACCCTCACCACCACCGTGCGGGTGGTCGATCGGGTTCATGGCCACACCACGCACGGTCGGGCGAACGCCCTTCCAGCGCATACGGCCGGCCTTGCCCCAGTTGATGTTCGACTGCTCGGCGTTGCCGACCTCGCCGACGGTCGCGCGGCAGCGCGCGTCCACCAGGCGGATCTCACCGGAGGGCATGCGCAGGTGCGCCATCTTGCCCTCACGCGCCAGCAGCTGGATGCCGGCACCGGCGGAGCGGGCCATCTTGGCACCGCCGCCGGGACGCAGCTCCACCGCGTGGATGGTGGTACCGACCGGGATGTTGCGCAGCGGCAGGTTGTTGCCGGGCTTGATGTCGGCGCCAGGGCCGTTCTCAATCCGGTCACCCTGCGCGATGCCGCGGGGGGCGATGATGTAGCGCTTCTCGCCGTCCACGTAGTGCAGGAGCGCGATGCGCGCAGTGCGGTTCGGGTCGTACTCGATGTGAGCGACCTTGGCCGGCACGCCGTCCTTGTCGTGACGACGGAAGTCGATCACGCGGTAGGCGCGCTTGTGGCCGCCACCCTGGTGGCGAGCGGTGATACGACCGGCGTTGTTACGGCCGCCCTTGCTGTGCAGGGGGCGAACCAGCGACTTCTCCGGCGTGGACCGCGTGATCTCTACGAAGTCGGCCACGCTGGAGCCACGACGGCCCGGCGTAGTCGGCTTGTACTTGCGGATGCCCATTTGGCTCTCTCGTCCTCGTCCTTATCGACGATCACGATCCCCGTTAGGAGACCGGACCACCGAAGATGTCGATGCGGTTGCCCTCAGCCAGCGTCACGATGGCGCGCTTGGTGTCCTTGCGCTTGCCAAAGCCCGTCTTGGAGCGCTTGCGCTTGCCCTGACGGTTGAGCGTGTTGACGGACTCGACCTTGACCGAGAAGACCGCCTCGACGGCCTGCTTGATCTGGGTCTTGTTGGCACCCGGCGACACGACGAACGTGTACTTGTTCTCGTCGAGGAGCGAGTAGCTCTTCTCGGAGATGACCGGCTTCACCAGGACGTCACGGGGGTCCGTGAACGTCTTGCTCGTGATCTGTGCAGCCATCAGGCGGCGCTCCCTTCGAGCTCGCCCTCAGCAGCCACAGCCTTGGCGGACGCGGCGGGACCCGCCACGAAACGCTCGAAGGCGGCCTGGGTGAAGACCACATCGTCGGAGACGAGCACGTCGTAGGTGTTCAGCTGACCGGCGTCCAGGATGTGCACGTTCGGCAGGTTGCGAGCGGACTTGAGGCCCAGCTCGTCCGCGCGCTCGACGACCAGGAGGACGTTCTTGCGCTCGGTGATCTTGCCGAACAGGCTCTTGGCGGCCTTGGTCGACGGCGCCTCGGCCGCGATCACGTCGGTGACGACGTGGATGCGGTTGTGGCGGGCCCGGTCGGTGAGCGCACCGCGCAGAGCGGCGGCGATCATCTTCTTCGGGGTCCGCTGCGAGTAGTCGCGCGGCACGGGACCGTGCACAACGCCACCGCCGGCGAACTGCGGCGCACGGGTCGAGCCCTGACGGGCGCGGCCGGTGCCCTTCTGGCGGTACGGCTTCTTGCCGCCACCGCGGACCTCGCCACGAGTCTTGGTCTTGTGGGTGCCCTGACGGGCCGCAGCGAGCTGCGCCACGACGACCTGGTGCATCAGCGGAACGCTGACCTTCGCGTCGAAGATCTCGGCCGGCAGCTCGAGGCTGCCGGTCTTGTCGCCAGCCGGCGACAGGATGTCAATGGTGCTCATTTGCTCACAGCCCCTTCGCCGCGGTGCGGACGAGGACGAGGCCGCCGTTCGGACCCGGGACGGCGCCCTTGATCAGGAGCAGGCCCTTCTCCGCGTCGACCGCGTGCACGGTCAGGTTCTGGGTGGTCACCCGCTCGTGACCCATCCGACCAGCCATGCGCATGCCCTTGAACACGCGGCCCGGGGTGGCGCAGCCACCGATGGAGCCGGGGGAACGGTGCTTGCGCTGCGTGCCGTGACCGGCGCCGAGGCCCTTGAAGTTGTGACGCTTCATGACACCGGCGAAGCCCTTGCCCTTGGAGGTGCCGGTCACGTCGACCTTGACACCCGCCTCGAACAGCTCGGCGGTGATCTCCTGGCCCAGGGTGTACTCGGACGCGTCCGTCGTACGGAGCTCGACCAGGTGGCGGCGCGGGGTGACACCGGCCTTGGCGAAGTGGCCCGCGAGGGGCTTGTTCACCTTGCGGGGGTCGATCTCGCCGAAGCCGATCTGGACGGCGTCGTAGCCGGTCGGACCGTCAGCGGTGTGGACCTGGGTCACGACATTCGGCCCAGCCTTGACGACGGTCACCGGAACGATCCGGTTGTTCTCGTCCCAGACCTGGGTCATGCCGAGCTTCTCGCCCAGGATGCCCTTAATCTGCTTAGCCATCTTCGGTGTGCCTCTCAGAGCTTGATCTCGATGTCGACACCAGCCGGCAGGTCGAGACGCATCAGCGAGTCAACCGTCTTCGGCGTGGGGTCGAGGATGTCGATCAGACGCTTGTGAGTGCGCATCTCGAAGTGCTCGCGCGAGTCCTTGTACTTGTGCGGCGAGCGGATGACGCAGTACACGTTCTTCTCAGTGGGCAGCGGCACCGGGCCCGCGACCTGCGCACCAGTGCGAATGACGGTCTCGACGATCTTCTTCGCCGAGGAGTCAATCACCTCGTGGTCGTAGGCCTTGAGCCGGATGCGGATCTTCTGTCCCGCCATGGCTACTCAGTAGTCCTTCGTGTCGTCTGTTGCTTCTACGGCCGGATTCATCCAGGTGGACTGTGTCCGGTGGCACCTGTGGGTGGTTACCTCCGACCCCCGCGGTCGGGCGTGTCGCCCTGCCGCTTGCAAAAAATCCGACACGAGGTCTCCCTCCTGCGGATTTCCCACGGGTTCGGTGAGGTCTTGCACCCACCAGGCGCCGGATCGAGGCCCCGTCCGCGCTTCCCGGAAGATTCCCGTACGTCCGCCCCGCAGCTGCCGCGGTGTCGACTTCACACCACTGCGGTCCACACCCTCACCCAGGGGGTCAAGGCGGACCACATGAACGGCCATCACGGGAACGACGAGTACATGGGACTCGCTTCCAGTCCTCCCGGCGGGAGGCGCGCAGCATCGGCACTCAACCGAGCAACTTGGACATACTGCCACATGGAGCAGCCGAAAAGCCAATCGGGGCCGATGAGGTCTCCCCCACCGGCCCCGATCGAAACCCGCGGGACGGCTACTTCTGTTCCTTCAGCCAGGGCGCCTCACGGCCGCAGACCGCCGGCCAGTCCTCGGTGCGCACGTTGGCGCACCAGATGAACTTCTTGTCGTCCGGGGTGGGCTTCCAGTCCTTGGTGATGATGTCCGCGCACTTGGGCACCGGGGAGAACTTCGGGCAGGTGCCGTCCTTCTTCTTGATGGTGTGCGCCCGCCAGGCGTCCAGGCCCATCGTGTTGGTGGTCTCCGCCTGCGGCATGTAGCGGTCCACCGACCAGGAGGCGCCCATCGTGGCGAACAGCGCGAGGGCGCAGACCAGCCCGGCGGCCAGCTGCCGGGTGACCCGGCGCGGGATGGCCGGGCCCTCCTCGGTGCGGCCCGCCGAGCGCAGCGTCCGCTCCAGCCAGCCGGTCCCCCGCTCCAGGCCGGCCATCAGGCCGACCACGGCCAGGATCAGCAGGCAGTACATGATGATCCAGGTGGTCCGCGGGTAGAGCTGGACCATCTGCGAGTGGGCCATGTGCGAGGCGAACCAGAAGCGCAGCAGCCAGGCCCCGGCCAGCACCGCCGCCGCCGTGCGGACCACGATGTTGCGCAGGCCCAGGCCCACGCCGATGCCCACCGCGGTGATCAGCAGGATCCCGAAGCCGGTCTGGCCGGCCAGCTCGCCGGCCTGCGGCCAGTTGTGGTAGGTCAGGTCGCCGTTGCGGTCCGACATCCAGCCGAGCACGTAGGCCGGGTCGACGTAGTTGACGATGTAGGCGTACCGGTCCGGGGTGTCGGCGCCGAGCTTGAGGATCTGGTAGAGCAGCGGGGAGCCGATGGCCGCGGCGGTGACCACGGTCGCGGCGAGGAAGAGCAGGCCCCGGCGGACGGTGTCGCGGCCGCGCCGCCACGGGAAGACGAAGAGGGTGAGCAGGAACACGCCGGGCGCCGACCACAGGTACCAGCCGGAGTACCAGAGGAACAGCACGCCGAAGATGACGCCGAAGCCCAGGCCGCGCAGCAGCGCCGACCGGGTCGACAGCTCCCCCACCCGCCGCAGCTCGCGCAGGCAGGCCGCCAGCAGCGGGACCAGGACGATCATCGTGACGTGGCTGTACGGGCGGATCGGGTCCAGGAACACCAGCGCGGAGGGCACCGCGATGGCCAGCGCCCAGAACGGCCGCAGCACGAGGCGCCAGGCCAGGTAGCTCATCGGCCCGACCAGGGCGCTGCAGATGATCTGCAGGTCGTGCAGGGCGAAGCCGGCGCCGCCGACCCCGCCGTAGTGCAGCTCGGACCAGAGCGCCACGGCCGCCGGGAAGAGCGGCGGGTAGACGCCGGGCAGGCCCTTGTCGTGCATCATCGACGTCGCCATGTCGACCAGCTGGCTCGGGTCGCCCTCCTGCCCGCCGAGCGGCCAGGGGGTGCCCCGCAGGGCGACCACGACGCCGCCGGCGATCACGCCGGTCGCCAGGCCCGCCAGGGCCGCGCAGACCAGCCGCTGGGTCAGCCGGTGGCGGCGCAGTCCGCCGCGGTAGGCCGTGTAGACCAGCACCGCCAGGATCGGCAGGCCGATCAGGGCCGCGTACTGCTGGATCTTGGCCAGGCCGCTGACCTGCCCGATCCGGTTCAGCGGGTTCACGCTGATGTGCCGGCAGAGCAGGGTGAAGCCGAGTGCGGCCACCACGCTGACCACGATCTCCGCGGTCACCAGCACCCAGCGGCGCTCGCTCCAGCCGCCCTGCGCCGCGTCGTCGGAGCGGGCGGCGCCGTCTCTGTCAGGGGACAGGTCCGATGTGCTGGGCCGGTCGGTTGCCAGGTCGGTCATGTCGCTTCACTTCCGTAGGACTGCGGACGGCTGCTGAACGGTGCCAGGCGGGTCGGCTTCTCGTGGACACTACCCCGCGGTACGGCCGCGTCCGGCCACCAGGACCGGTGCGCCAGGGGCCTCGGCGGCCGGGGGCGGGGCGCCCCGGGGCCGGGCCGGGCAGGCGTGCCGCGCGGGCACGCCTTACCTGCCGAAGGCCAGCATATATAGTCCACCGTCATATCAGGTAGCCCTCGGCGCGAGATGCGGCGAGCCCGGCCCCGCTGCCTGAGCAGCCGGGCCGGGCTTGCGTCGTCCGCCCTCCCCCGGAGGACCGGGGCGGCGGCTCGGGGCCGCGGTTCAGCCCTCGTGACGCTGCCCGGAGGTGAAGGCGTGCCGGGCCAGGGTGCGCACACCGGCGCCCTGGCCCCGGCGCAGGGCCCCGGGGATCATCGTGATGGCGTGGAAGCGCGAGGCGCTGCGGACCTTGGCGGCGCGCGCCGCCTTCGGCCACCCGCGCGCCTCCATCCGCTCGGCCACCGCGTTGAAGTAGCGCTCGGCCTCGGTGAACCGGGTGCCGGAGAAGGCCTGCACCGAGGACTCGCTGACCGCGTGCCGGCGGTACTGGAAGACGGTGGTGGTGTTGTCCACCATCATCTGCTCGCCCCGCTCCAGCAGGTCGACCACCAGGGCCAGGTCCTGGATCACCGAGTACTCGTCGCGGAAGTTGACCGCGCGCAGGGCCTCGCCCCGCCAGCAGATCGACGGGAAGTACATCCAGTTGCCGCGCAGCACGCTGGCGGCCAGCTCCTCGCCGCCCATCAGCCGACGGCCGTTGACGCTCGGCGCGTAGATCCGCCCCTTGACGTTGTCGGCCAGGCCGGCGGTCACCACGCCCTCACCGTCGATCACCTCGACGCCCGGCTGGACCATGCCCAGGTCCGGGTTGGCCTTGAGGATCCCCCGGACGGTCTCCAGGTAGTGCGGGTGCAGCAGGTCGTCGCAGCCCATGATGACGACGTGGTCCGCCGTCGAGAGCTCCACGCACTTCTGGAAGTTCCGGGTGATCCCGAGGTTCTGCTCGTTGCGCAGGTAGCGGACCCGGTCGTCGCCGAGCTCGGCGAACCAGCCCGGGACGTCCGGCTCCTTGCCGTCGTCGACGACGGTCAGCCGCAGGTCCGGGTCGGTCTGCCCCAGGATGCTGCGCACCGCGGCCTGCATCAGACCCACGTCGCCGTAGTACGGCAGCATGAACTCGAAGGTGGCCATGGTGCTCAGACCCCGCTGCGGTCGACCGGCGCCGAGACCGGCAGGTCCAGGTCGAAGCGCTCCTCGTTCAGCCGGGCGCCCTCGTTGATCGCCACGGTCCGGGCGAGGTCGGTGAGCTTCTTCTCCAGCGAGCGGAAGCGCAGGAAGGTGTTCAGCGTCAGGAAGCCCATCGCCAGCACCATCACGTACAGCACCAGGTCGGTGCCGCGGCCGACACCGAGCTTGTGCGCGATCCAGGTGACATCGGTCGGCCGGAGCACGGCGTAGATGTTCACCACCACGAACACCGAGAAGGCGATGCGCTTCCAGGCCCGGGTGTTCGCGGCGTCCCAGCGCCGGATGAACGTGAAGGCCAGAATGACCGAGCCCAGGATGAGGACGAGCTGGATCCAGAAGTAGTTCATCGGCGGCCACGCTCCCGCAGCGAGATGTCGAAGATGATGTTGACGCCGTTGATCAGGGACTGACCCTTGGCGCGTGAGTAGTCGGTGTACAGGATGTCCACCGGCAGCTCGGCGACCCGCAGGTCGGAACCGGCCAGGAAGCTGACGATCTCCGACGCGTGGGCCATGCCGTTCATGGTGATCCGCAGTCGGCCGGCCGCCTCGCGGTTGAGCACGCGAAGGCCGTTGTGCGAGTCGGTGAGCTTGAGCTTGCGCGCGGTCGGGCTGACCGTCGCGGCGGTGCGCAGGACGACCCGCTTGATCCAGGGCACCTGGCCGTTCTGCTCGATGAAGCGCGAGCCCAGGACGACGTCGGCCTCGCCGGCACGCAGGAACTCGACCATCTTCTCGACGTCGGCGGTCTGGTGCTGCCCGTCCGCGTCGAAGGTGGCGAAGTACTGGGCGCCCGGCTGGGCGAGCGCGTAGGCCAGACCGGTCTGCAGTGCAGCGCCCTGGCCGAGGTTGACCGGGTGCCGCACCAGGTGGGCACCGGTCGTCATGATGTGCTTGGCGGAGTCGTCCGCGCTGCCGTCATCGACCACGACGATGTTGGGGAACGTCTTGCGCGCTCCCTCCACAACGTCAGCGATCACCTGGCCTTCGTTGTAGGCCGGGATCACCAGCCAGACATCGTCGTACTGGGACACGGGGGCTCCATGTTCGGGGTGTCTCCCGCGCTCGTGCGCGGCAATCCGTATGTCGGGGGCCGATGCGGTCATTCGCCGACCACCCCGGCACTCAGGGTAGGCATGGTCTGCTCCGATGCGCTCTGCGCGGGAGCGGCCTGCTTCGCGGGCGAACCGGGGAAGCTGCGCCTGAGGGCGGCCAGCATACCGAGCACGGTGGCCACGGAGCCCGCCGCGTAGGCGAGGATCACACGGGTGGCCACCTCGCCCGGCAGGAAGGTGACGCCCGCGAGGACGCCGGTGCCCACCGCCCAGCAGAGCAGCTGGAGGTTGTGCCGCTTGAATACCATCAGCGCCTGTCCGAGCACCATCGCGAACATGTACGCCACGGTTCCTGCGGACAGCCAGAAGAAGTCGACGCAGCCGAGCACCGGCTTCGCGCCGAACAGCACCTGGATCAGCCAGGGCCCCAGGGCCACGGCGGGGATCCCGCCGAGCACGCCGAGCAGGCCGACCACGGCGCCGATCCGGCGGAGCATGCCGCTGAACGCCGCCCGGTCGCCGACCGCGATCGCCGCGGAGAGGCCGTTGAGCAGCGAGGCCTGCAGCGAGCCGAACACGAACAGCGGCACCCGGGCCAGCACCAGCGCGTTGAGCAGTGCGGCGATCAGGGCCGAGTCGGACGGGGCGAGCAGCTTGGTGCTCACCACCGCGGCGTTCACCACGACCTGGGAGAGCAGGGTCGAGCAGATCAGCAGACCCAGCCCGGAGCAGAGCTCGGACCAGGGGATCCGCGGGCCCGGCTTGACCACCCGCAGCAGCGCGGGCAGCGTCACCAGGGTCGCCGCGATCGGTGCGGCGGCGAGGATCAGGCTGAACGCCAGCGCGGAGTGCACGCCGGCCAGGCCGCAGCCGAAGGCCAGCCCGATCCGCAGGCCGCCGTCGATGCCCAGCTGGGTCCCGTAGGCGCCGAACCGGCCGAGGCCGGCCAGCACACCGCGGGTGAGGTAGCAGACGGCCATGCCCGCGAAGGCGCCGCCCAGGGCGAACACCAGCGAGCGGTCGCCGTGGAACATCAGGTCGGCGATCGGCCCGGAGCCGACGCCGATCGCCAGCAGCACGGCGCCGAGGATGGCACCGGTCAGCAGGGTGGCCCGGCGCAGGACCGGCCCGGCGCCGTGGCCGAGCGCGGCCCGGGCGGCGACGATCCGGGTGAGCTCCTGCTCGATCGGGAAGAACACGCCGATGCCGACGGACATCACGATCGTCCACAGCAGTGAGACGTTCGCCATGTCGTCGACGGACAGGCTGTGACCCGCCACACCGAGGTGGATGTACGACGCCGCGCCGAGCACGACGGTGCCGCCCGCCACCGCCAGGGTTCCCGGCGGTAGCGCGGCGGCCACCTTCGTCAGCGGATTCTTCACTGAGGTCTGTCGCTCTCGGTCGTCCCGGCCGCAGCGGCCAGTTCGGTGAACACGGGCGTGCCCAGCGCCTCACCGAGCTGCTCGCGCCAGTCGGCCGGCGGCGTCAGGCCGGCGGCGGACCAGCGGTCGTGGCCCAGCACGCTGAACGCGGGCCGCACCGCCGGGCGGACGAAGGCCGCCGAGGTGGTGGGGCGGATCCGCTCGGGGTCGAGGCCGCTCAGCCGGTAGGTCTCGCGCGCCAGACCGAACCAGGTGGTCCGGCCGGTCGCGGTGCCGTGGTAGACACCGGCCGGCGCCTGCCCGGCGAGCGCGGCGTGGCCGAGCGCGACGAGCTGCCGGGCCAGGGCGTACGACCAGGTCGGCTGGCCCTGCTGGTCGTCGACCACGTCCAGGCTGGGCCGCTGGGCGGCGAGCTTGAGCATGGTGGCGACGAAGTTCGGGCCGTGCTCGCCGTACAGCCAGGCGGTGCGCACGGTGTAGCCGTGCTCCGGGAGCAGCTCGGCGACGGCCTGCTCCCCCACCAGCTTGCTGCGGCCGTAGGCGTTGACCGGGGAGGTCGGCGCGTCCTCCGGGTACGGCTGGTCGGCGTCGCCGGCCAGGACGTAGTCGGTGGAGACGTGCAGCAGCCGGGCGCCGGCCTTGGCGCAGGCGGCGGCCAGGTGGGCGACACCGGTGCCGTTGACGGCGGTGGCGGCCTCCTCGGCCGTCTCGGCGCCGTCGACGTCCGTCCAGGCCGCGCAGTTGACCACGATGTCGTGGCCGTCGACGGCGGCCTGCACGGCCGCCGCGTCGGTGATGTCCAGGCCGGCCCGGCCGAGGGCGGTGACCTCGGCCGTGGTGTCGGCGGCGAGCACCGTCAGCAGGTCCCGGCCGAGCATGCCGGCCGCGCCGGTGACGAGCCAGCGGACCTGCCCCGAGGCGTTGGCGCTCACTTGGCCAGGGCCGCCTTCGTCTTCAGGGGCTCCCACCAGGCGCGGTTGTCGCGGTACCACTGGATGGTCGCGGCGAGGCCGTCCTCGAAGCGGACCTGCGGCTCGTAGCCGAGCTCCTCGCGGATCTTGCTGATGTCGATCGAGTAGCGCAGGTCGTGGCCCTTGCGGTCCTCGACGTGCTCGACCATGTCCCAGCCGAGGCCGGCGGCCTCCAGCAGCAGACCGGTCAGCTCCTTGTTGGTGACCTCGGTGCCGCCGCCGATGTTGTAGACGTGGCCGGCCCGGCCCTTGCGCATGGCCAGCTCGATGCCGCGGCAGTGGTCGGAGACGTGCAGCCAGTCACGGATGTTGCCGCCGTCGCCGTACAGCGGCACCTTGCGGCCGTCGATCAGGTTGGTGGTGAACAGCGGGATGACCTTCTCCGGGAACTGGTAGTGCCCGTAGTTGTTGGAGCAGCGGGTCACCACGACGTCCATGCCGTGCGTGCGGTGGTAGGCCAGCGCCAGCAGGTCCGAGGAGGCCTTGGAGGCCGAGTACGGGGAGTTCGGCTCCAGCGGCCACTCCTCCGTCCAGGAGCCCTCGCTGATCGAGCCGTACACCTCGTCGGTGGAGATGTGCACGAAGCGGCCCACGCCGTGCTTGCGGGCGGCGTCCAGCAGGACCTGGGTGCCGACGACGTTGGTCAGCACGAACGGGCCGGCGCCCGCGATCGAGCGGTCGACGTGCGACTCGGCCGCGAAGTGGACGACCACGTCGTGGCCGGGCATGACCTGGTCGACGGCGTCGGCGTCGCAGATGTCGCCACGGACGAAGGTGTAGCCGCTGTGGCCCGCCACCGGCGCCAGGTTGGCCTCGACGCCCGAGTAGGTGAGCTTGTCGAAGACCGTGATCTGGTCAGTGGTGTCGGCGCCCAGCAGCTGGCGGACGAATTCAGAACCGATGAAGCCGGCACCGCCGGTCACGAGGATGCGCATAGTGCGCCGTAGTCTACCGTCGCGCCGGTACCCCCACCGACCCGGGCCTCACCCGCCCGCCCGGACTCGAATAAGGTGCACGCATGCGTGGAATCCTTCTGGCCGGCGGCACCGGCTCGCGGCTCTGGCCGCTGACCCGGGCGGTGTCGAAGCAGCTCCTCCCGGTCTTCGACAAGCCGATGATCTACTACCCCCTTTCGACCCTGGTGATGGCGGGGATCAGCGAGATCCTGATCATCACCACCCCGAACGACAGGGAGCAGTTCGAGCGCCTCCTGGGCGACGGCTCCCAGTTCGGCCTCCGCCTGGAGTACGCCGTCCAGGAGCGCCCCGAGGGCATCGCCCAGGCCTTCGTGCTGGGCGCCGACTTCATCGGCGACGAGCCGGTCGCGCTCATCCTCGGCGACAACATCTTCCACGGCAGCGGCCTCGGCACCCGGCTCTCCGAGCACACCGGTGCCAAGGGCGGCCGGGTCTTCGCCTACCCGGTGGCCGACCCGACCGCCTACGGCGTGGTCGAGTTCGACGAGGACGGCCAGGTCATCTCCATCGAGGAGAAGCCGACCGAGCCCAAGTCCCGTTACGCCGTCCCCGGCCTGTACTTCTACGACAACCGCGTGGTCGAGATCGCCCGCGGCCTGAAGCCCAGCGCCCGCGGCGAGTTGGAGATCACCGCGGTCAACGAGGCCTACCTCCAGGCCGGCGACCTGCACGTGACGATCCTCGACCGGGGCACCGCCTGGCTGGACACCGGCACGTTCGTCTCGATGGTGCAGGCCTCGGAGTTCGTCCGGGTCATCGAGGAGCGCCAGGGCTTCAAGATCGGCTGCATCGAGGAGGCGGTCTGGCGGGCCGGCCTGATCGACGACGCACAGCTGCGCGAGCTCGCCGAGCCGCTGCTCAAGAGCGGCTACGGCCAGTACCTGGTGGCGCTGCTGGACGAGGAGGGCTCCCGGTGAAGTTCAACGAGCTGTCCATCGAGGGCGCCTGGGAGATCACCCCGCAGCTGCACGGCGACCCGCGCGGTCTGTTCACCGAATGGTTCCGCTACGACAAGCTCGCGGAGGTCGTCGGCCACCCGCTGCGGCTCGCCCAGGCGAACCTGTCGGTCTCCAGCAAGGGCGTCGTGCGCGGCATCCACTTCGCCGACGTCCCGCCCGGCCAGGCCAAGTACGTGACCTGCGTGCGCGGCGCGGTGCTGGACGTCATCGTGGACCTGCGGGTCGGCTCGCCGACCTTCGGCCGCTGGGAGGGCGTGCGCCTCGACGAGACCGAGCGCAAGGCCGTCTACATCTCCGAGGGCCTGGGCCACGGCTTCTGCGCGCTGAGCGACGACGCCACGCTGTCCTACCTCTGCTCGGAGACCTTCAACCCGACCGGCGAGCACGGCGTGCACCCGCTCGACCCGGACCTCGGCATCGAGTGGCCGGCCGACGCGCCGCAGCTCTCCGCCAAGGACGCCGAGGCCCCGTCGCTGGCCGACGCCCTGGCGAGCGGCCTGCTCCCGGACTACCAGGCCGTCAAGGCCTTCACCGAGTCCTTGCGCACCATCTGACCTTCAGGTCACCGACGACCGCCCGGAGCCGCCCTCGCTGGGGGAGGCCCCGGGCGGTCGTCCGTCCAGCTGCGCACCGTCGTGCACCGAGCAGCGCTCCTCGCGGGCTCGAACCCGCTCCGTCCTGGGGGGACTCCCATGAAGATCTCACGCTGGCCCGGCTATCGCGGCACCCTCGCCGATGTCTTCTCCGGCCGGGCCAACAGCTTCGGCCTACTGCGGACCATCCTCGCCGTCGCGGTAGTCGTCTCCCACATGTACCCGCTGGGGTGGGGCACCCTGGAGCCGCTGGCCCACCTCAGCCGAAACCAGAGCGACCTCGGAAAGATAGCCGTGGTCGGCTTCTTCGTGATATCCGGCTTCATGATCACCGGAAGCGGGCTGCGGACCACCATCGGCCGCTACGCATGGCACCGGGCGCTGCGCATCCTGCCCGGGTTCTGGGTCTCGCTCGCCGTCTCGGCCCTGGTGATCGCTCCACTGCTGTACCGCTGGCAGTACGGAAGCGCCGACGCCTTCTGGACCGCCGGGGGCGGGCCCCGCCACTACCTCGAGGGCGCCTGGAACCTCTCGATGTCGAACGGCTACGACGTCGCCGGCCTCACCAGTGGCGCTGTGAACGCGGGCCTGCTGCACCACACCGGGCTCAACGGTGTGCTCTGGTCGCTGCCGTACGAGATCATGTGCTACATCGTCATCGGCCTGCTCGCCGCAGGCGGCGCACTGCGCAACGCCCGCCGAACGGTCCCGCTGATGGCCCTCGCACTGTGGATCCTGATGCTCCGCGACTGGATCACCGCACCGCTCTGGACCGGCGGCGGCCCGGTCGACACCAAGCTGTGGGTGCGGCTGCCCCTGCTGGGCGACCAGCTTCAGGGCTTCCTGGTCTATCTCGGATTCACCTTCCTGCTCGGCGCCACCTTCCGGCTCTACCGCGACCGGTTGCCGGTCAGCGACTCGCTCGCCGCACTGTGTGCCGTCGTGGCCGGGGTCAGTCTGCACTGGGGCGGCTTCTTCGTCCTCGGCTACCCCGCCATCGCCTACCTGCTGCTGTGGCTCGCCGTCCGGCTTCCGCGGGCCTTCCACCGGGTCGGCAGCAAGCGCGACTTCTCCTACGGCATCTACGTGTACGGCTTCACCGTCGAGCAGGCCCTGACGATGCTCGGCTACGCCAAGCACGGCCACGCCGTCTACCTGGCCCTCGCCCTGGCCGGCACGGTCGTACTGGCGGCGCTCTCCTGGTACGTGGTGGAGTCCCCGATGATGCGGCTCAAGGACTGGACGCCGTGGCCGGTCCGCCGGCTGAAGGCCGTCGCGGCCCGCGGTAGCGAGCCGGTCGTCATCCCGCACCAGCAGGAACGGCCTCCCCTCAGGGTCTGACCGACCCGCCGCCTCGATCGCCCTGGCATCGTCCGATACCGACTGCTCCACAGGGGCCCGGCCGCATCGACTGCGGCCGGGCCCCTGTGCGTCGCCGCCGGTCGACGGGCCGTCAGCGGCCGCGGAAGACCCAGGTCTTGAGCAGCAGGAAACGGGCCACCGTGGCAAGGCCGTTGGCCGCGATCAGACCGGCCAGCTCGACCGGCCGGGAGGCGTCCGGCACGAACACGTCGAGCAGGGCGAGCGCCCCGCTGCTGAGGCCCAGCCCGATCAGAAAGGCCACCGCGCCCTGGAGTTGGTGGCGCAGCGCGCCCTCGCTGCCGGTGATCCCGAAGGTGAAGCGGCGGTTGGCGGCCGTGTTGGCGACGGCGCTGACCGCGAGGGCGATCAGGTTGGCGGCCTGCGCGCCGGTGAACCAGCGCGCGAGGACGAACAGCCCCAGGTAGAAGAGGGTGCTCAGGACCCCGATGACCAGGAACGAGGGCAGTTGGCGCAGGAGCGCCCGGCGCTGCCTCGGCGGCCTGGTCGGTTCGCCGGTGAACGTCATCGGGATTTTCCCTGCCATTCGTCCTCGGCCGAGTCGTAGCCGACGAAGTACGCCGGTCGCGCCTGGACCGCGGAGTAGATCCGTCCGATGTACTCGCCGAGCAGGCCGACGCAGATCAGCTGGACGGCGCCGATGAAGAGCATCGCGATGAACAGCGAGGACCAGCCGGGCACCGTGGAGCCGAACGCGAACGCGGCCGTGGAGTAGACCGCCAGTCCGAGGCAGACCACGAAGCTCAGCAGGCCGAGCCAGGTGGCGAGCCGCAGCGGGCTGGCCGAGAAGTTGGTGATGCTGTCCAGGGCCAGGTTGACCATCTTCGACAGCGGGTACTTGGTGCTGCCCGCGACCCGCTCCTCGCGGATGTAGACGACCTCGCCGCTGGGGAAGCCGAGCCACGGGACCAGCAGGCGGTACACCGGCTGGTGCTCGGGCATCGCCTTCAGCGCGTCGACGGCGGCCCGGCTGAGCAGGCGGAAGTCCCCGGCCTGGTTGGGCATCTTCTTGCCGACCAGGCGGCGCATCAGCCAGTAGTAGGCGCCGGCGGTGCGCCGCTTGAAGAAGGTGTCGGTGCCGCGGTCCCCGCGGACCCCGTAGACGATGTCGAGGTTCTCCTCGCGGGCGAGCGCGAGCATCTCGGGGATCTTCTCCGGCGGGTCCTGCAGGTCGGCGTCGATGGAGACCACGTAGTCGCCGAGCGCCCGGTGGATGCCGGCGGTCAGCGCCGCCTGGTGCCCGGAGTTGCGGGCGAGCCGCACGGTGCGCAGTTGCGGCCAGTCCTGCCGCAGCTTCTGCATGATGACGGGCGTGGCGTCCGTACTGCCGTCGTCGACCCCCACGACCTCGTAGTCGATGCCGAGCCCGTCCAGGATCGGACGCAGCCTCGTGGCGGTCAGCGGCAGCGCCTCCTGCTCGTTGTAGATCGGCATGACGACCGACAACCGGGGCGCTGTAGACATGGGCTGGTCCCGCTTTCCACTGCTGGGGCTGGATCGTGGCCCGACGATAGCAGCCGCTCCTGAGGCCCCCGTGAGAGCCCGTGAACGGCGCCTTGGAAGCCGTCCGACCTGGTCGGACTCCCCCCGGGCCGATGCCGAAGGGCCCCGCACACCGGAGTGTGCGGGGCCCTTCGGTTCGCCTGTGCGGTACAGGCAGGTCTAGACCTGAATTACTTCAGGATCTTGGTGACCTGGCCGGCGCCGACGGTGCGGCCACCCTCACGGATGGCGAACTTCAGGCCCTCCTCCATGGCGATCGGCTGGATCAGCACGACCGTCATGGCGGTGTTGTCGCCCGGCATGACCATCTCGGTGCCCTCGGGGAGGGTCACGACGCCGGTCACGTCCGTGGTACGGAAGTAGAACTGCGGGCGGTAGTTGTTGAAGAACGGGGTGTGACGGCCACCCTCGTCCTTCGACAGGATGTACGACTGGGCCTCGAACTCGGTGTGCGGGGTGACCGAACCGGGCTTGATGATGACCTGGCCGCGCTCGACGTCCTCGCGCTTGATGCCACGGAGGAGCAGACCGACGTTCTCACCGGCCTGGCCCTCGTCGAGCAGCTTGCGGAACATCTCGATGCCGGTGACCGTGGTGGTGGTCTTGGTCTCCTTGATGCCGATGATGTCGACAGTCTCGTTGACCTTGAGGATGCCACGCTCGATACGACCGGTGACGACGGTGCCACGACCGGTGATCGTGAAGACGTCCTCGATCGGCATCAGGAACGGGAGCTCGGTGGCGCGGGCCGGGGTGGGGATGGCCTCGTCGACAGCGTGCATGAGGCCGAGAAGCTTCTCGCCCCACTCCTTGTCGCCCTCGAGCGCCTTGAGCGCCGAGACGCGCACGACCGGCAGGTCGTCGCCCGGGAACTCGTACTCGGAGAGCAGCTCGCGGACCTCGAGCTCGACGAGCTCCAGGATCTCCTCGTCGTCCACCATGTCGGACTTGTTCAGGGCCACGACGATGTAGGGGACGCCGACCTGGCGGGCCAGGAGCACGTGCTCCTTGGTCTGCGGCATCGGGCCGTCGGTGGCGGCGACGACGAGGATCGCACCGTCCATCTGGGCCGCACCGGTGATCATGTTCTTGATGTAGTCCGCGTGACCCGGGCAGTCGACGTGGGCGTAGTGACGCGCCTCGGTCTGGTACTCGACGTGCGCGATCGAGATGGTGATACCGCGCTGCCGCTCCTCCGGCGCCTTGTCGATCTGGTCGAACGGCGTGAAGGGGTTGATGTCCGGGTACGCGTCGTGCAGCACCTTGGTGATCGCCGCGGTAAGAGTGGTCTTACCGTGGTCGATGTGACCGATGGTGCCGATGTTGACGTGGGGCTTCGTCCGCTCGAACTTCGCCTTCGCCACTGCAGTCCTCCTGAGGACAGTTCTGTACGCCGTGCTGACGTCAGTTGGTCTTTGATCGGGTTGGGTACGGGGAGCCGAAGCACCCCATGCCGTCCCGCGGGTGGGGGGGCCGGAGGGCCCCGGGAGAATCCGGCCGGATTCTCCCGGAACGCCTCCTACAAGCCTAAGGGTTCGTAATCATCCCGAATGTCGGGCTGACACGACTACCGGCAGGAGCCGGAGTTACTCGCCCTTGGCCTTGGCGATGATGTCGTCCGCCACGTTCCGCGGAACCTCGGCGTACGAGTCGAACTGCATCGAGTAGCTCGCGCGACCAGAGGTCTTGCTGCGCAGGTCACCGACGTAGCCGAACATCTCGGAGAGCGGCACCAGCGCCGAAACGACGCGGGCACCGTAACGCTCGTCCATGGACCGGATCTGGCCACGGCGAGCGTTGATGTCGCCGATCACATCGCCCATGTAGTCCTCGGGCGTGGTGACCTCGACGGCCATCATCGGCTCGAGCAGAGCCGGGGACGCCTTGCGAGCGCCCTCCTTGAAGGCCATCGAACCGGCGATCTTGAACGCCAGCTCGGAGGAGTCGACGTCGTGCGAGGCACCGTCGAGCAGCGTCACGCGGACACCCTGGAGGGCGTAGCCGGCGAGCACGCCGAACTCCATGGCCTCCTGGCAACCGGCGTCGACCGAGGGGATGTACTCCTTCGGAACGCGGCCACCGGTGACCTTGTTCACGAACTCGTAGCCCTCGCCGGACTCGATCGGCTCGATCGCGATCTGGATCTTCGCGAACTGGCCGGAGCCACCGGTCTGCTTCTTGTGCGTGTAGTCGATGCGCTCGACGGCCTTGCGGATCGTCTCGCGGTAGGCGACCTGCGGCTTGCCGACGTTGGCCTCGACCTTGAACTCACGCTTCATACGGTCGACCAGCACCTCGAGGTGCAGCTCGCCCATACCCGCGATGATGGTCTGGCCGGTCTCTTCGTCGGTGTTGACCTGGAAGGACGGGTCCTCCTCGGCCAGCCGCTGGATCGCGGTGCCCAGACGCTCCTGGTCACCCTTCGACTTCGGCTCGATCGCGACGCGGATGACCGGGGCCGGGAAGTCCATGGACTCCAGGATGACCGGGTGCTTCTCGTCGCTCAGGGTCTCGCCGGTGGTGGTCTGCTTGAGACCCATGACGGCGACGATGTCGCCGGCGCCCACCGAGTCGATCTCCTCACGCTTGTTCGCGTGCATGCGGTAGATCTTGCCGATGCGCTCCTTGCGGCCCTTCACCGCGTTGAGGACGGCGGTGCCGGCCTCAAGGCGCCCGGAGTAGATCCGGACGAAGGTGAGCTTGCCGAGGTGCGGGTCGGACATGATCTTGAACGCCAGAGCCGCGAGCGGCTCCTCGTCCGACGCCTTGCGGGAGATCTTGACCGTGTCGTCGCCGGGCTTGGTGCCCTCGATGGACTCGATGTCCAGCGGCGACGGGAGGTAGTTCACGACCGCGTCGAGCAGGGGCTGAACGCCCTTGTTCTTGAAGGCGGTACCGCAGAAGATCGGCGTGAAGTCCGAGTTCAGCGTGCCCTTGCGGATCGCGGAGATCAGCAGCTCCTGGGGGACGTCCTCGCCCTCCATGGCGAGCTCCATCACCTCGTCGCTGACGTTCGACACGGTGTCCAGCAGCTTCTCGCGGTACTCCGCGGCCTGGTCGGCCAGCTCGGCCGGGATGTCGACGATGTCGTACATCTCGCCCTTGGCGGCCTCGGCCGTCCAGACCAGCGCCTTCATGCGGACCAGGTCGACAACGCCCTGGAAGTCCGCCTCGGCACCGATCGGGAGCTGCATCACCAGCGGGGTCGCGCCGAGGCGGTCCACGATGGTGTCGACGCAGAAGAAGAAGTTCGCGCCCGTGCGGTCCAGCTTGTTGATGAAGCAGATGCGCGGGACGCCGTAGCGGTCAGCCTGCCGCCACACGGTCTCGGACTGGGGCTCGACACCGGCGACACCGTCGAACACCGTGACGGCACCGTCGAGGACGCGCAGCGAACGCTCCACCTCGACGGTGAAGTCGACGTGGCCCGGGGTGTCGATGATGTTGATGGTGTTGTCAACGCCGTCGAGCGTCCAGTGACAGGTCGTCGCGGCCGACGTGATCGTGATGCCGCGCTCCTGCTCCTGCTCCATCCAGTCCATGGTGGCAGCGCCATCGTGGACCTCACCGATCTTGTACGAGACACCGGTGTAGAACAGGATCCGCTCGGTGGTGGTGGTCTTGCCCGCGTCGATGTGCGCCATGATCCCGATGTTGCGGACCCTGGCAAGGTCAAGGGAGGTTGCAGCCATGGTGGCTCGTTCTCTCTCTGTCTAGTGACGGGGTTAGGACTACCAGCGGTAGTGCGCGAAGGCCTTGTTCGACTCGGCCATCTTGTGAGTGTCCTCGCGACGCTTCACGGAAGCGCCCAGACCGTTGCTGGCGTCGAGGATCTCGTTCATCAGGCGCTCGGTCATGGTCTTCTCGCGACGGGCGCGGGAGTAACCGACCATCCAGCGCAGCGCCAGGGTGCTGGCGCGGCCCGGACGGACCTCGACCGGGACCTGGTAGGTCGCGCCACCGACACGGCGGGACTTGACCTCGAGGGCCGGCTTGACGTTCTCCAGCGCGCGCTTCAGCGCCACGACCGGGTCCGAGCCGGTCTTCTCACGGACGCCCTCGAGGGCGCCGTAGACGATCCGCTCGGCGGTGGAGCGCTTGCCGTGCAGCAGGATCTTGTTGACCAGCTGGGTGACGACCGGGGAGCCGTAAACCGGGTCGATGATGACCGGGCGCTTCGGGGCGGGGCCCTTACGAGGCATTCTTACTTCTCCTTCTTGGCGCCGTAGCGGCTGCGAGCCTGCTTGCGGTTCTTGACACCCTGGGTGTCAAGCGAACCGCGGATGATCTTGTAGCGGACACCAGGAAGGTCCTTCACACGACCACCGCGCACCAGCACGATGGAGTGCTCCTGCAGGTTGTGGCCCTCGCCCGGGATGTAAGCGGTGACCTCGATCCCGCTGGTGAGGCGCACACGGGCGACCTTACGAAGCGCCGAGTTCGGCTTCTTCGGGGTGGTCGTGTACACACGCGTGCAGACCCCACGGCGCTGCGGGGAACCCTTCAGCGCGGGAGTCTTGTTCTTCTCGACCTTGTCCTGCCGGCCCTTTCGGACCAGCTGCTGGATCGTAGGCACCGTTTCTCCGTTTTCTGTGTGCCAAGGCTTGGTGAAACTAACCTGCGGTGTTCCCATCGCACACGGCCCCGTGGTCGACCCACGCGGTCGGGTGTGTTGGGCTTATTCCGGTACGGAATCCCATGGGCTGCTGTACAGCGACGGCGCTCACGCGCGGCGCGCCGAAAAGGCGCTCCGGCTTGGCGCGGCGACCGGTGTGCATGCACGCACAAGGACCCGGGGACACCCCAGGCACAAGGTCAGAGCGTACCTAGCGCATCGGGCTCGGTCAAAACAAATGTAACGCCGCAGGTCGTGGCGGTTGTGACGGAAGCGCGACCGGAGCGGGCCGGGGATCTCCCCGGCGCCCGCTCCGCATACCACACATCCCGGGTGCCCGCTGTCCCGACCCTACGCGTCCGCCGGTATGGCCGCGAGCGGACGGTGCCGGCCACCCGCCTCGCGGGCGCGCTTCCCGGTGGACGCGGCGGCCGGATCCTCCCGGTCGGTCACCACCACCAGCAGGGCCAGGACCAGGGCCGCCACCGTGTAGACGACCACCCAGAGCGGCCAGCCGCCGGGCGGCGCCCACAGCGCCGGGCGCATCAGGAACGGCCCGGTCGTGCCGACGGTGTTGCGGCGCAGCGCCCAGACGAAGGCCGCCGCGTTGGCGACCGAGAGCGTGAACGAGGACAGCACCAGCAGCCGGCGCCAGGGCATCCCCGGCCGCCACGACTGCCGGGCGCAGATCACCGTGGCCATGATGGGCAGGCCCACCGCGAAGGGCAGCAGGTAGCGGCCCTGCCAGATCATGCCCAGCGTGCTCGCCTGCATGGCCTGGGCCACCACCGGGATCATCACGATGCCGATCAGCGAGCCGACGATGGCCAGCACCTCGCGGGCGCGGGCGAAGCAGAGCGCGAGCAGGCCCAGCATCACCACGATCCCGGCCCAGAGCAGGATCGTCGCGGCCGGCGGCGCGGTGTCCAGCCAGCCGAAGAAGCCGACCATCTGCTGGATGTAGGTGAAGGTGTTGTCGAAGGTCTTGCGGGCCGCGGTCAGCGCGGTGAGGGTGTCCGGGGTCCGGATGACGGAGTTGTCCGGGTGCGCCGAGGACCAGACCAGCGCGGCGACCGAGGCGGCCACGACGGCGGTGGCCCAGAGCCAGGCGGAGCGGCGGCGCAGCACCTCGCGCAGGGCTCCGCGCTCCTGCAGCAGCAGGGCGAACACCACCGCGCCGGCGAACCAGATCAGGCCCAGCGGACGGATGCTGATCAGCACGATCGCGCCGATGCCCAGCCGGGCCAGCCGGCGGGTCAGCAGCTTCGGCTCCGGCGACATGAGTATCGGCAGCCCGGCGCTCCAGGCCAGGATGCCGGCCGCGATCTCCGGACCGCTGGGGTTGACCATGCCGGCCATGAACAGCGCCATCGGGGTGGCCGAGGCCAGCACGCCGAGCATCGGCAGCGAGCGGCGGCGCCACTCGGCGGCCGAGACCACCGCGCTCGCCAGCAGTGCGGCGCAGATCACGGCCGACATCAGGCGCATCAGGTAGAGCCCGCCCTCGCCGGACACCACCAGGCTGGGCCAGCCGACGGCCAGGTAGTAGGCCGGGTTGTAGCGGCCCGCCGCGGTGGTGACCAGTGCCTCGGTCTCGCTGTCCTTCAGCGCGGGCGCGCAGGCGGCCGACTTCTCGGACTGGAAGACGTAGCAGGCGTTGACGTCCTTGAGGTCCTGGTAGAACTTGGGCAGCGTCACCCCGGTCTCCGCGAAGTGGCCCTCGATCCCGGCGACCATGTGCGGGACCATCACCTCGCGGCCCTCGATCTGGCCGCGGGCGACGGCGGCGGCGCGGATCAGGTGCGCGTGCTCGTCCGGCGACGCCCCGATCGGGGTGGCCACCGACCAGGACGCCCCCAGGGCCAGGAACAGCGCGAAGGACACCGTCCAGAGGCGTCTGGGAGTCGTCGCGAGCCGGTCGGCGAGTCGCTTCATGACGTTCATCATCGGTTGCTGGGCCTCGATGGGATTCAGGTCGGTCGGGATGCGCGCCGGCGGAGCCGCCGGCGCGCCGTCACTGGATCAGGGTGAGCCACGTCTGGTCGCCGTCCTTGGAACACTTGCCCTCGGGGGCGAAGGTGGGGCAGCTGCCGTCCAGCTTCTGCACCGTGTGCGACACCCAGGGCAGGATCCGGTAGGTGTTCTCCTTGGCCGGCATGTAGCGGTCCGACATCGACGAGGAGACCGTGCCGAACAGGAACAGCAGCGCGAACAGCGTGCCGACCACCGCGGCCCGCAGGTTCGGGAAGGCCTCACCGGACGCGGTGGCCGACCCGGCCGCGGTGAGCTCGCCGGTACCGGCCCGGCGCTCCGCCAGCCGCAGCGAGACCAGGTGGGCGACCAGGGCGCACAGGATCAGGCCGCAGTAGAGCAGCTGGTTGTTGGTGCGGGTGTAGAGCTGGACGGTCTGGGTCTCGTACATGTGCGAGGCGATGTACATCCGCATCACCCAGGCGCTGGCGAACATGCAGCATATGGTGACCACCAGGGGCTTGCGCAGGCCCAGCCAGAGTGCGGCGCCCAGGCAGACGAACATCACCACGGCGAACAGGCCCATGCCGCCGAACTCGCCCGGCAGCGGCCACTCGCCCACCTTGCCCGGCATGTCGGTGCGCCACATCAGGAAGTACGCCGGGTCGACGAAGTTGTCGAACCGGAAGTTGAAGTCCTTGGTGTCCTGCCCCTCCGTCAGCATGGTGACGAGGTAGCTCCCCGCGACGACCAGGAAGGCCGCGCCGGTCGCCCCGAGGAAGGCCAGCCCCTTGAGCCGGCCGGTCCGCCAGGGGAAGTAGAGCAGCACCGCGACCAGGACGCCCGCCGCGCTCCACAGGAACCAGCCGGAGTAGGTCAGGAAGAGCACGCCGAGCACCGCCCCGAAGGCGGTCGCCTTGAGCAGCACCGGGGGCCAGCCGGCCGTCCCGCTGCGGCGCAGCTCGACCACCATCGCGACCAGCACCGGCACCAGCAGGACCAGCACGGTCTGGCTGTACGGCTTGTAGGCGTCGATCAGCGCGAAGGCCGGCAGCACGCCGAAGGCCAGCGCGCGCACCGGGCTGAGCAGCGTGCGCCAGGCCAGGTAGACCATCGGGCCGAACGCCGCCGCGCCGAGGATCTGCAGGTCCTTGAAGGCGTACGCGGTGTTGCCGCCGCGGAACCACTCGGCGTAGTAGCCCAGGGTGTAGAGCGGCAGCGGCGGGTAGACCGGGGAGCCGGAGGGCTGCCCGTTGGCCACCGCGTGGGCCCATTCGACTATCCGCCCGCTGTCGCCGTTGAGGCCGAACATCGGCCACGGGGTGCCGAGCAGGGCGACGACCGCGCCCGCCGCGACGAAGCCGCTGGCGAGGCCGGCCAGTCCGGCGCTGGCGAAGCGGGCGGCCAGGTTGAAGTGGCGGCCGGCCCGCAGCCGCATCGCGACGACGACCACGGCGAGCAGGAACAGGCCGATCAGCGCGAACCGCAGCTGGATTGCGGCCAGACCGCTCACCTGGGCGATCCGGTTGAGCGGGTTGAGGTCGAAGCCGCGGGCCATCAGCGGCAGGACCAGGGCCGCCAGGAAGGCGACCACCGCCTCGCCGGCCAGCAGGATCGGTGAGGAGCTCCAGAAGGACCCGCCGGAGCCGTGCCGCCGGGTCGTCGCCACCGTCCGGGAGCGGCCCCCCGTCGAAGAGGGCGTACTGGTGTCCTCGGCACTGACTGTCACTGGACTGGTCCCTCAGCTGGTGGGTTCTCCGACGGGCTGCCCACCGGTTCACGGGCCCGCCACAGGACGTGCGGGGTCCCGGCGAGGGTCCGGGGCAGCTGCTCCCGGAATCCTAAGGCCTGACCGCACAAGAGTTCACGCGAGATCCGCCCGTCCGCCCGTGGCAGGGCCGGATGGTCAGGAGGCGAACACGAGCGCGGCGAGCAGCAGGAGCCAGCTCGCGACCGAGAGCCAGCCGAGGACCAGGCCGGTGACGGCCATGCCGTCACCCTCCTCGTTCCGGGTGGCCAGCTGGTTCTTGGCGATGTGTCCGCAGATCACAGCGGGTACACCGGTCATCCCCATGGTGGGGATGGTCAGCACGCCGAGGACCAGGGAGGCCGTCGCGGCGGCGTTGGTGCGGCGCGGCGGCGGGGGCAGGAAGGTCGGCGGGACGAGCGGCAGGGGGTTGCCCATCGGGGCACCCATCGGTGCACCCATCGGTGCACCCATCGGACCGGACGGCAGGTCCGCGACCAGCATGGCCAGTTCGCCGTAGGTCTGCGCGGCGCTCGCGACGTCGAAGCGCTGGGCGTACTCGTCGGCGGAGAGCCGGCCCTCGGCGTACGCGGCCTTCAGCACGTCGATGGTGCGCTCGCGGTCGGCGTGGGCGGCCCGCATCGCGGTCTGCGGGGTGTGCGCCGGCTGCCACGGCTGACCGTACGGCTTGGCCGCCGGCACCTGTGGCGGTCGGCCACCCCAACCGGGGCCCTGCTCGCCCCACGGCTGAACGGCCATCCGCCACCTCCGACACCCCGGCACGCCGTGCGCGCTCACTGGCCTTCATAGTGCAGGACGAACGGGGGTCCTGAGTAGTTGCCACTTTTGCGGTGCGAGTGGTTGACGTTCCGCGCCCGCCCGGCCGGCCCCGCCGACGAAGATCATCCCCGGAGGAGACAGTGCGGTCGGGCAGTGGCAGGCTGAGCTGGTCCGTCCTCCTACCACCGAGCAGAGTAGGCCGCCAATGCAGGCGTCAGCGCCGCCGCCGTCCCCCGTCCCCGTGCCCAGCGCCCCGGCCGCCGTCAGCATCCAGGGGCTGTGGAAGCACTTCGGCAGCCAGGCCGCCGTCGCCGGGCTGAGCCTGGAGCTGCCCGCCGGCGCGTTCATCGGACTGGTCGGCCCGAACGGCGCGGGCAAGACCACCACGCTGTCCATGGTCACCGGGCTGCTCCGGCCCGACCAGGGCACCGTGCTGGTGCACGGCGCCGACGTCTGGGCCGACCCGGTCGCGGTCAAGGCCAGGATCGGCATCCTGCCGGAGGGCCTGCGGATGTTCGAGCGGCTCAGCGGGCGGGAGCTGCTCCAGTACAACGGCCGGCTGCGCGGCCTGCCGGGGGCCGAGGTGGACCGCCGTGCCGAGGAGCTGCTGGCCGTCCTGGACCTGCTGGGCGACGCCGACAAGCTGGTCGCCGACTACTCGACCGGCATGCGCAAGAAGATCGGCCTGGCCGCGGCGCTGCTGCACAACCCCGACGTGCTGTTCCTGGACGAGCCCTTCGAGGGCGTCGACCCGGTCTCCGCCCAGACCATCCGCGGGGTGCTCAAGCGCTACGCGGCGGCCGGCTCCACGGTGGTCTTCTCCAGCCACGTCATGGAGCTGGTCGAGCAGCTCTGCGACTGGGTGGCGGTGGTCAACGCCGGCCGGGTGATCGCCCAGGGCCCGCTGGACACCGTGCGCGGCGGACGCACCCTGCACGCCGCCTTCCTGGAGCTGGTCGGCGTGCGCGAGGACGACGGCCAGGCCCTCGGCTGGCTCGGGGGCGAGCGGTGAGCGCTCCGCTCCATCCGGCCGTCCCCGACGGCCGGGTCGTCGTGCGCACCCTGGTCGCGCTCAAGCTCCGGCTGCTGCGCAACGGACTGCGGCGCAGCCCCGGGCGGACGGCGGTCTACGTCGTCGGCAGCGTGCTGGGCCTGCTGTTCGCCGGTTTGGTCGCGGTGGCCTTCGCCTTCCTGGGCCGGATCGACGGCGCCGGCGACGCGGGCGTGATGCTGGTCGGCGTCCTGACCATCGGCTGGGCCGCGCTGCCGCTCTTCCTCTTCTCCAGTGACGAGAGCTCCGACCCGACCCGGCTCACCATGCTGCCGCTGCGGCCCGGCCCGCTGCTGCGCGGCTCGCTGCTGGCCGCGCTGATCGGCCCGGGCCCGCTGGTGACGCTGGTGCTGGCCACCGGTGCGGCGCTGGCGGGTGCGGACGGCGCCGGGTCTGCGGTGGCCGCGGTGGTCGGCGTGCCGCTCGCGGTGGTCTCCCTGGTGGCCCTGTCGCGCTCGGTCGCGGCGGGCAACGCCCGGCTGCTGTCCAGCCGGCGCGGCAAGGACTTCGCGATCTTCGGCGGGCTGCTGTTCGCCCTGCTGATCCAGATCGCCAACATCGGCTCGCAGAGCGTCTTCGGCAAGGCCGGCGAGGACGGCCTGGACCTCAGCCCGCTGGCGCCGATCGCGTCGGTGCTGCGCTGGGTGCCGCCGGTCAGCGCCGTGGACGCCTCCCGTACCGCGGGCGAGGGGGACTACGGCCTCGCCGTGCTCCAGCTGGCCTCGGCGGCCGCGCTGCTGGCGCTGCTGCTGCGCTGGTGGCTGGGCAGCCTCCAGCAGCTGATGGTCACCGCGGACGCCTCCACCCTGGAGGTGGCGCGCGGCGTGCAGGCCTCGCGCGGCTGGGGCTTCCTGCCCGAGGGGCGGGTGGGCGCGGTGATGCAGCGCCACCTGCGGTACGCCTGGCGCGAGCCGCGGGCCAAGGCCGCCGTGTTCACCAGTATCGGGATGACCCTGGTGGTCTGCGTGCTGTCGGTGGTCCAGGGCTGGGCGAGCGTGTACCTGGTGGCGATGACCGGGATGTTCCTCGGCCTGCAGATGCTCAACCTGTTCGGGATGGACGGCTCGGCGTTCTGGATGGTCGCGGCCACCCTGCTCACCCCGGCCGACGCCCGGGACGAGCTGCGCGGGCGGGCGTACGCGGTGCTGTCGTACGCCGTGCCGGTGACGGTGGTGCTGGCGGTGGTGCTGGCCGCGGTCACCGGTGACTGGGCGGGGCTGGCGCCCGCGATCGGCCTGGCGCTGGCGCTGCTCGGCTGCGGCCTCGCGGTCGGCGCGGTGCTCAGCGTGCTGGCGCCGTACACCATGCCCTCCGACAGCAATCCGATGCGCAACGCCGCGCCCGGCCAGAGCGGACTGGTGATCCTCAACAGCATGGGTTCGATGGTCGGCGCCGTGCTGCTCGGCCTGCCCGTCGGAGGCCTCCTGCTGTGGGCGCTGGCGACGGACGGGCCAGGCTGGCCGGTCCTGCTGGTCGGCCCGCCGTACGGCGCGCTGATCGCCGCCCTGGGCATCCGACTGGCCGCCGGCCGGCTGCTGGAGCGGACGCCGGAGATCCTCGCCAAGGCCGTCCAGCGCTGAGGCCCCGCCGGAGCGCCCGGCCCCCGCAGGCCGGGCACGTCCCGTCGGCGGGGCCGGGCGCTCCGGCATCATGGGCGGGAGACCGTTCCGATCCATCGGGCGGACGCGACGAGGAACGGGACACACCGTGGGCAAGCGCAGGCAGCAGGGCGGCGACCGGGCGGACGGGGGCGCCGGGCCGCTACTGGAGCAGGCGGTGGCGGCGGTGCTGGTCGCGCCCGAGGAGCGGCTCGACCTCGCGCTGGACACCGGGGCCTCGCTGCTGGCCGCCTCGGTCGCGCAGTGGCCGGCCGTGAGCCGGGCGCTGCTCGGCCACGCGGACACCGCGGTGGGGCGGTGCTGGTCGGCCGGGTGGCGCCCGGCGGACCTGGTCCGGGTGGTGCGGCGGGAGCTGAAGCCCGTCCACCTGGCGCTCGCGGTGGACCTGATCGCCGCCGAGGGCCGGCGCCACCCGGCGGCCGCGCCGGACCGCCGCTGGCTGGAGCAGCTGCGCGAGCTGGAGGTCGAGGTGTGGTGGCAGGGCGACGAGGCCTACCTCGCCGCCTTCGCCCACCGGCACCGGCTGGACCGCTTCGCGCTGGCGACCGCCGCGCTGGAGCTGCTGCGGACCTGGGGCCGGCTGCCCCCGATCTCGCCGGTCGGCCCGGCTCCGGGGGCGGGGGCGCCCTCCGGCGGCGCCCGGGTGAACCGACCGCAGAGCGGCCCGGTGCCGGGCGAGCCGCGGATGCTGTCGCGGATCCGGGCGCTGCTGGCGAAGGCCGAGTCCACCGAGTACCCGGAGGAGGCCGAGGCGCTGACCGCCAAGGCCCAGCAGCTGATGGCCCAGCACAGCATCGACGAGGCCCTGCTGGCCGTCGGCGTGCCGGACCGCAACGCCCCGGCGGCGCTGCGGATCGGGGTGGACAACCCCTACGAGAGCCCGAAGACGATGCTGCTGGACGCGGTGGCGGCGGCCAACCGCTGCCGGGTGGTGTGGGCGAAGGAGTTCGGCTTCTGCACCATCGTCGGCTTCGACGGGGACCTGGACGGCGTCGAGCTGCTGTACACCTCGCTGCTGGTGCAGGCGACGGCGGCGATGCACAAGGCGGGCTCGCGCCAGCACCTGGACGGCGCCTCCCGCACCAAGGCGTTCCGGCAGTCCTTCCTGGTGGCGTACGCGGCGCGGATCCGCGAGCGGCTCACCGCCGCCACCGAGCAGGCCACCAGCGACGCGGCGGCCGGCCGGCACCTGCGCGAGGACGGCACCGAGGAGCAGCTGACGCCCGACGAGCGGCTGCTGCCGGTCCTGCTGGCGCGCGCCGAGGCGGTGGACCAGGAGGTCGGGCGGATGTTCCCGAAGCTGGTCTCGCAGCGGGTCCGGGTGAGCGACGGCGAGGGCTGGGCGGCCGGCCGCGCGGCCGCCGACCGGGCCGCCCTGCACGGCCGGGCCGGGGAGATCCGTTCCTAGGAGTGTGGACGCCGGGCCCCCGGGCGCGGCGGGGCGGGCCTGATAGAACGGACAGCGACGAACAAGGGGGAGCAACGGTGACGGAGCCTGGGTACGCGGACCGGGTACGCGGGGCACTGCTCGGCGGCGGGATCGGAGACGCCCTGGGCTGGCCGGTGGAGTTCCAGCAGCTGCACCAGATCCGGGAGCAGCACGGCCCGGCCGGGGTGGCCGGGCTGCCGACCGGCGGCCGGATCGCCGAGGTCACCGACGACACCCAGATGACCCTGTTCACCGCCGAGGGGCTGATCCGCGGCTTCGTCCGGGGCTGGTCCGGCGACGGCGGCTCGGTGCCGGAGGCCGTGCACGGCGCCTACCAGCGCTGGCTGCTCACCCAGCAGCAGGGCGCGCCGAGCCGTCGGCCGCTCCCCCGCCCGTACGACGGCTGGCTGCTGCGGCACCCGTTCCTGTACGCACGGCGGGCGCCGGGCAACGCCTGTCTGAGCGGGGTGTCGTACCACAAGGAGTTCGAGGCGCCGGCCGCGTTCGGGCAGCCCGGTCCGATCAACGCGCACTCCAAGGGGTGCGGCACGGTGATGCGCTCGGCGCCGTTCGGGCTGGGCCGGCTGGGCGTCGAGCAGTCCTTCGGGCTGGCGGCGCAGTGCGCGCAGCTGACCCACGGGCACCCGACCGGCTACCTGGCGGCGGGCGCGTTCGCCTCGCTGGTGGAGCGGCTGGCGGACGGCATGGAGGCGTGGACGGCGGTCGGGCAGACCGTGGACCAGGTCGGCGAGTGGCCGGGCGGCAAGGAGACCGTCCAGGCGCTGCACCGGGCGGTGCGGGTGGCCGAGGCGAGCGAGCCGTCGGCGGAGGCGGTGGAGCGGGTCGGGCTCGGTTGGATCGCCGAGGAGTGCCTGGCCATCGCGGTGTACTGCCTGTTGGCCGCCTCCGGGCCGGATCCGGCGAGGGAGGCGCTGCTGCTGTCGGTGAACCACTCCGGGGACAGCGACTCCACGGGTGCGGTCTGCGGCAACCTGGTCGGCGCCGCGTACGGTGCCTCGGCCCTGCCGGCGGACTGGACCGAGGCGGTGGAGGGCGGGGAGACGCTGATTCGGGTCGCGGACGACCTGCTGGTGCTGTTCGGCAGCCGTGAGCCCGCCCATCCGGCGCTCGGCGGGCGCTACCCGGCCTGGTAGCCGCCGCTCCTCGTACCGGACTCAGCGCGCCTGCGGGTCGGTGACCTGGCCGAGGAAGAGCGGGCACCCGTTGGCGGTGTCCCGGATCAGGAACAGGAACGGCCGGTCGATGTGCAGCTGGACGGCCTGCTGCGGGGCGGGCGCGCCCGCCGCCGTCATGCCGACGCCGCTGCCCGCCGCGGCCACCGTGCCCTGCTCGTCCACCTGGACGGTGGCCTTCTGCGCCACCGCGCCGATCGCCAGCGACTCCTGCGCCCCCGGTCCGGGGATGCCGCCGAAGTCGGCCGCGTCGAAGGCGGCCGCGACACCGAGCGCGCGCAGGGCGGGCACCAGGTCCTCGGCGGTGTCGAAGTGGAAGCGCGGGAGGGCCAGGTCGACCGGGCGGTCGGCCAGCGAGCCGAGGACCAGGGCGAGCTGCGCCTGGTCCAGGCCCTTGCGGAAGGCCTCGAAGCCGCCCTGCGCGGGCACCACCAGGTCCATCGCCAGGGTCCCGCCCGCGTAGGGCAGTTCGACGGCCTGCCAGGGCTCGCCGAGGATGCCGCCGGAGCCCTCGGCGTAGCGGAGCACGCCGGTCCGGCTCATCGTGGCGACCGTCGGGGCGGAGCCGTCGAGGCGGTGGAAGGGCTGGTCGGTGGTGCTCCCGTGGCGGAACGGGGAGGCCCAGTCGGCCTTCAGGTAGAGCGCGTCGGTGAGCACCAGACGGGTGTTGGGGTCGATCGCCTTCTCGCCGAAGAGGTCCTTGATCCGGCCCTCGGTCTCCTTCTCCACCGTGGCGTTGACGGTCCGCCGGGAGCCCTCGGCGTCCTTGCGGAAGTCGGTGGTGTGTACGCCGGTGTCGAAGGCGGCGGCGAGGGTCCCCAGGTACTGCTGGTCGAGCGGGAACCCCTGCTGGACCCAGAGGTCGTCGGACCGGCGCAGGGTCGGGCCGCCGGTGGGCGGGGTGCCGCGGTCGAGGGCGCCGGTGGCGAGGGCGTACTGCTGCGGGGTGAGGTCGGTGTGCAGGGCCTTGGCGAGTTCCGCGGCGGTGGCGCCGCGGGCCCCGGGGAGGACCATCGCGAGCACGGTGGCCAGGCCGGACGGGGAGAGCACGAGGTTGCGGCCGGCCTGGTCGGGCGCCGCGGTGAGGGTGTGCAGCAGGTCCAGGCCGAAGGCGTTGGTGGCATCGGCGGTCGCGGCGGCCTGGGCGGGGTCGACGGGGGCCGGGGTGGCGGGCGCGGGGGCCCGCAGGACCACGGGCGGCCGGTCGGCTCCGCCGCCGCAGGCGGTGGCGGTGGCGGTGAGCAGCAGTGCGGCGAGCGCGGCGGCGAGGAACGGGACCGAGGGACGGCGGCCGCGGCTGGCCCGGCGGATTCGGCGGGTTCGGCTGTTCATGGCGGTTCGACGCGGCAGCCCCCCAGGAGGTTCCGCCGGTCCCGGGGCGTCGGACCGGCCGACGCCCCGTGACCGGGCCTCAGTCCGGACCGCGCCTCAGCCGCCGAGCGCGCCTCAGTCCCAGAGCGCGCCGAGCGCGAGCAGCTCGTCCCGGTACTCGATCCGCTCCACCCAGGACTCCGGCCAGACCGCCTCGCCGTGCCGGGCGCCGGCGAAGGCGCCGGACAGGCAGGCGATCGAGTCGGAGTCGCCGGAGGAGTACGCGGCCCGGCGGACGGCCGCGACCGGGTCGTCCGGGAACAGCAGGAAGCAGAGCAGGCCGGTGGCGAGGGCCTCCTCGGCGATCCAGCCCTCGCCGGTGGCCAGGCACGGGTCCGCCTCGGCGTCGGGTGCCGCGAGCGCCGCGTCCAGCCGGTCGAGCACGCCCAGGCACTCGTCCCAGCCGCGGGCGATGAAGTGCTCGGGCGAGGGGTCCTGGGCGTGCGCCGCGAGGTCGCCGAGCCAGAACCCGTCGTACCGGGTGCGGTTGGCCAGCGCGTGCGCCCGCAGCTCGGCGGTCAGCGCGGACGGCGCCAGGCCCTCGGTGAGCCTGCGGACGGCGTACGCGGTGAGGTCACTGGCCGCGAGTGCGGTCGGGTGGCCGTGGGTGAGGGCGGACTGCAGCTGGGCGGCGCCGGAGAGCTGCTGCACCGTCAGTTCCTTGACCAGGCCGATCGGCGCGACCCGCATGTTGGCGCCGCAGCCCTTGGAGCCGACGTCGCTCGCCTGCTGCCAGCGGCGGCCGTCACTGAGCCGCTGGCAGGAGCGCATACAGGTGCCGCCGGGGGCCCGGTTGTTCTCCGGCGAGCGCCACCAGTCGACGAACTCCTCCCGCACCGGCCGCTCCAGGAACAGCGGGCCGAGCGGCCCACGCTCCAGGGCGGTGCGCAGGCCGCGCCCGAGGGCGAGCGTCATCTGGGTGTCGTCGGTGACGAGCGCCCTGTCCGGGAGCGGCAGTGCGCGCCAGTCCGGCCCCTCGTAGGCGGCGATCATCTCGATCGTCCGGAACTCGGTCATCCGGCCCAGCGCGTCCCCGATCGCCAGACCCAGCAGTGTTCCCGTCGCCTTGCCCACAACTCCCCCTCCCAGGGGCCGTCCTCACGGCGGACCCTAGATCTCGACCAGCAGTTCCTCCAGCCCCCGGATCACGTACCCCGGGCGCCACCCGGGTTCGCGGACCAGCCGCAGGCCCGGCGCCCGGCGCAGCAGTGCGCCGTAGGACTCGGTGAGCTCCAGTCTGGCGAGCGGGGCGCCCAGACAGAAGTGGATTCCGGCACCGAAGGTGATGTGCGGGTTGTCGGCGCGGCCGAGGTCGAGCCGGTCGGGGTCGGCGAAGCGGGCCGGGTCGCGGTTGGCGGAGCCGAACAGCAGGGCGATCTCGGAGCCGCGCGGGATGGTGACGCCGCGCACCTCGACGTCCTCCAGCACCCAGCGCTCGAACATCTGCAGCGGGGTGTCCCAGCGCATCAGCTCCTCGACGGCGGTGGGCAGCAGCGCGTCCACCGAGCCGCGCAGCCGGGCGAGTTCGTCCGGGTTGCGGAACAGCGCCCACCAGCCGTTGCCGGTGGTGTTGACGGTCGCCTCGTGGCCGGCGTTGAGCAGCAGGACGCAGGTGGAGACCATCTCCTGCTCGCTGAGCGCGTCCGAGCCCTCCTGGGCCCGGATCAGCGCGCTGATCAGGTCGTCGCCCGGCTCGGCCCGGCGCGCGCGGATCAGGACGCGCAGGTACTCGGAGAACTCGATGCTGGCGGTGACGGCCCGGCGCGCGGTCTCCTCGCCGGGGTTGAGCTCGAACATGCCGGTGATGTCGGCGGACCACGGGCGCAGCAGGTGGCGGTCGGCCTCCGGGATGCCGAGCATCTCGGCGATCACCGCGACCGGCAGCGGCTCGGCTACGGCGCCGATCAGGTCGCCGCCTCCGGCCGCGAGCAGATCGTCGACGAGCTCTCCGGCCAGCCGCCGGACGGTCGGCCGCAGCCCTTCGACCATGCGCGGGGTGAAGGCCTTGGAGACCAGCCGGCGGATCCGGGTGTGGTCGGGGGCCTCCAGGTCGAGCAGCCCGTTGTCGTTGAGGGTGTGGAAGGGCTCGTGCGCCGGGTCGGGCGCGGGTCGGCCGAACTCCTCGTGGCTGAAGCGGTGGGTGTACGTCCGGCCGAGCCGGCGGTCCCGCAGCAGCGCGCTGACGTCCTCGTGGCGGGAGACCAGCCACTGGCCGGTGGGCTCGTAGTACGTCACGGGCGCGTGCTCGCGCAGCTCGGCGTACGCGTCGTACGGATGAGCCACGAACTCCGCCGACCAGGGGTCGAACTTCGCCGTCGTCGTCATTGATCGATCACTCCAGGCCGTGAGGGGGAGCCGGAGTGATCATCGTACGCACGCGGCGTGTCCGGTTTAACCCCTTCCCGCCCTGACCTCTCCCGCTCCGGCCCCCGCCCGGTTCAGCCCCGCTCGGCGAGCAGCCTGCGCACCAGGGCCGGCAGCGCCGTGGAGATCGGCTCCCGGATCACCTCGTCCGCCACCTCGTCGAACGGCGTCGGCTCGCCGTTCACCACGACCAGCCGGGCCCCGGACTCCCGCGCGATCTGCGGCAGCGCGGCCACCGGGTAGACCTGCAGGCTGGTGCCGACCGCGACGAACAGGTCGCAGGCCTTCGCGATGGCGTCGGCCCGCTCCAGCACCACCGGGTCGAGGGCCTCCCCGAACATCACCGTGCAGGGCTTCAGCACGCCCCCGCACTCCCGGCAGGCCGGGTCCGGCTCGCCCTCCGCCACCCGCTCCAGCGCCTGCGCCATCCCGCTGCGCACCCCGCAGCCGACACACTGCACCTCCCGTGCGGTGCCGTGCAGTTCGAGCACCTTGCGGTCGGGCAGACCGGCCCGCTGGTGCAGTCCGTCCACGTTCTGGGTGAGCACCCGTACCGGCAGGCCGGAGCGCTCCAGCTCCACCAGCGCCAGGTGGCCCGCGTTCGGCTCCGCGGCCAGCGCGCCCGCGTCCCGGCGCAGCAGCCAGGCCCGCCGGCGGACGTCCGGGTCGGCCAGGTACGGGCCGATCGTGACCAGCTGCTGGGCCTGCGGATCCCGCTGCCAAAGGCCCTTCGGGCCACGGTAGTCGGGGATGCCGGAGTCGGTGGAGATCCCGGCGCCGGTGAGCACGGCGATCAGCGGGCGCTTGGCGTTCATGCCCCGGACGGTACGGCCCCGGCGGCCCGGGCCGCCACCGAAAATCCGGGGCGCCACGGGCCGCTCCGGCCCGGCGGGCGGTCGGTCCGTGGCGCCCCGCGGCGCGGCTCAGGCCGCCGCGAGCCGCCCGGCGCCGCGTGCCCCCGCCAGCGGGGCCAGCGCCACCAGGTAGAGCACGGCGGCCGGCGCGATCAGGGCCAGGTCGGCCGCCGTGAGGGCGGTGCCGAGCAGCACCAGCGCCGGGCTCCACCAGCGCAGCGGGCGCGCCGCACCGACCGAGGCGGCCACCAGCAGCGCCAGCAGGCCGACGTAGAACAGCAGCGGGCCCACCGAGTAGAAGGCCGGCAGCACGCCCGGCTTGCTCTGGACGATGTCGAACAGCCGGTGCTGGTCGGCCTTGTCGACGGCCACCGCCCCGACGTACAGGTCGATCCCGATCTGCACCACCGAGGCCGCGAGGCCCGCGAAGGCCGCCCCCGCGGCGGCCGTGGCCGCGATCCGGCCGCCCGCGCCGCCCGGTGTGAGCAGCCCCCGCAGCGCGGCGACGATCGGGACGAACAGCAGCAGCCCCACCAGCATCAGGCTGTGGCCGACCATCCACCCGGCGCCGGGTTCCCGGGAGCCGTCCAGCAGTCGGATGCCGCCGTACAGCGCCATCAGGGCGGGGGCGCCGACGACGGCGTACGTGGTGAGGCGGCTGGTCTGCGAGGCGCTCATGTGCTCTCTCTCCTGCTCTGCGGGGTCGTTGCGACACCACGGATCCTGTCCACCGCACCCCTCATCGGGGATCGCCCGCACCGGCGAAGTACCGCCCTCCCCCACGCGGGGGAGCCCCAGCCCCCAGCCCCGGCCCGCAGCCGCGGCCCCCTCAGCCCTCCCCCGCCACCACCGCGCCCGCCTCGTACGCGAACACCACCGCGTGCACCCGGTCCCGCAGCCCGAGCTTGGCCAGCACATTGCTGACGTGCGTCTTCACCGTGTGCTCGCTGACCACCAGCTCTGCGGCGATCTCCGCGTTGGACAGCCCGCGCGCCAGCAGCCGCAGCGTCTCCTGCTCCCGCGCCGTCAGCTGCTCCAGCAACCGGGACGGCGCCCGCACCGACTGGGCGCCCTGCCCCGCACCGCCCGGCCGCCGCGCGGCGAACTCGCCGATCAGCCGGCGCGTCACCGAGGGCGCCAGCAGCGCCTCCCCGGACGCCACCATCCGCACGCCGTGCGCCAGGTCGTCCCGCCGGACGTCCTTCAGCAGGAACCCGCTGGCCCCCGCGTACAGCGCGTCGAAGACGTAGTCGTCGATGTCGAAGGTGGTCAGCATGATCACCTTGGTGGCCGGGTACTCCGCGCACACCCGGCGGGCCGCCTCCAGCCCGTCCATCACGGGCATCCGGACGTCCAGCAGCAGCACGTCCGGGCCGTGCACCCGGACCGCCTCGACCGCCTCGACCCCGTCGCAGGCCTCCGCGACCACCTCGATGTCCGGCTGCGCGTCCAGGATCATCCCGAACCCGGCCCGCACCAGCTCCTGGTCGTCCGCCACGACCACCCGTATCGGCGTCATCCGCCCACCTCCTCCGCCAGCCCGGCCGCGCCCAACGGCAGCCGGGCACTCACCAGGAAACCCCTGCCCTCCGGCCCGGGCCCGGCCTCGGCCCGGCCCCCGCACGCGGCGGCCCGCTCCCGGATGCCGACCAGCCCCCGCCCGCCGGACCAGTCGCTCACCGCGCGGTCCGCCCGTCGGCGCACCCCGTGCCCGTTGTCGGACACCACCACCTCCAGCACCTCCCCCGCCCGGACCACCCGCACCGCCGCCCGGTCCGCGCCGGAGTGCTTGACGGTGTTGGTCAGCGCCTCCTGGACGATCCGGAAGGCCGCCGCCTCCACGTCGGCCGGCCACCCGGCGCCCTCCCCGGCCAGTTCGAGCTCCACCCGCAGGCCCGCCTGGCGCACCCGCCCGACCAGGCCCGCGAGCTCCGCCAGCCGCGGCTGCGGCGCCAGCTCCGGCGCCGCGCCCTCCTCCTTCAGCACCCCGAGCACCCGCCGCAGCTGCACCATGGCATCGCGGCCCGAGTCGGCGATGGTGTCGAAGGCCTTGATCGCCCGCTCCGGGTCGCGGTGCACCACCAGCGGCCCGGCCTCCGCCTGGATCACCATCAGCGAGACGGCGTGCGCCAGGATGTCGTGCATCTCCCGGGCGATCCGGGCCCGTTCCTGCGACACCGCGCGCGCCGCGTCGCTGGCGGCCCGCTGCCCGGCCTCCCGGGCCCGCTCGGTCTCCACCTGCGCCAGCCGCCTCAGCTCGCGCACCAGCGAGCCGAAGACGAACGCGCCGACCGAGGTCAGCAGGGAGAACAGCATGCCGTTCGGCGAGCGGGTGCCCACCACGTTGGCGGCCACCACCACGGCCAGCACGGCCCAGCGCTGGGTGTCCCGCGCCCGGTCGGCCACCGTGTAGACGGTGATCACCGCGTACAGCGGCAGTTGCGGCATCGCCGGGTGCGCCACCACCGACAGCGCCGCCGACACCCCGCCGCTGAGCGCCAGCACCGTCACCGGGGCCCGCCGCCGCCAGGGCAGCGGCGCCGCCGTCCCGAGCGCCAGCAGGTACACCCACCAGCCCCAGTGGCCGTCGTCGTGGTACACCGACCAGAGCGAGACCGCCGCGGAGCCCAGCGCCAACAGGCCGTCCAGGACGTACGGACTCACCCCGGCGAACCGGGCCCGCAAGGCCCGCCCGCGCGTGAACCGGTCCTCGTCCACCATCCCCCCGAACCCGGGGAGACCGCCCCCGCGGAGAAGATCATGCCCTACCGGCAGTGCCACCGGTACGGCCCGCTCAGGCACCGCGGACCGTCACTCCCCCGGTCCCGGTACGCGCCGTGATGCTGCGCGCCGCACCGGGCTCGCGGGGCACCTCCACCGACACCCCGCCCGTACCCGCGGTGGCGTCCACCGCGTACGCCTGCCCCGCGGGCACCCGCACCGTGACCCCGCCGGTCTCCGCCCGCGCCTCCACGGTGTCCGGGCCGGCCGCGAACGAGGCCTCGATCCCGCCCGTCCCGGTGGTCAGCCGCACCACCCGCGAGGTCAGCCCGCTCGCCTCCACCCCGCCGGTGCCGACCTTCGCCTCCACCTCGCCGGCCAGCCCGCTCAGCCGCACCCCGCCGGTCTCCGAACCGACCCGCACCCGCGTCCCGGCCGGCACGTCCACCTCGTAGCCGACCCCGCAGTCGTCGCAGTCGTAGGTCAGCGTCAGCGTGCCGTCCTGCACCACGTGGCTGCTCCGCGGCGCGGCGCCCCGGTAGTTCTGGTGCTCGGTGACCCGCACCGCGTCCCCACCGCCGCGGACGGTGATCCCGCCCGTGTGCCCCTCGACCACCAGCACCCGCACCGGCTCGGCCACCCCGTACCCGACGTCCCGGCGCTCCTCGTCGTCCAACAGGCAGCCCGACATGCCCCCCAGTACCGCCACGGTGATCGCCATCGCCCCCAGCGCCCGCTTCATCTCCGGCTCCCCTTCACGTCATCCGTCCTCGACGCCAAGAGACTCCCCCGCCGCGGCCCGCCCCCGCCTCCCCCGCCCGGGCGGTCTCCCCGCCTCCCCCGTGCGGCGGAGGCGCCCGGCGGAGGCGGTCGGCGGAGGCGACCGGACAACAGCGAAGGGCCCGGAGGCTTGATGCCTCCGGGCCCTTCTCTTTGTAGCGGGGACAGGATTTGAACCTGCGACCTCTGGGTTATGAGCCCAGCGAGCTACCGAGCTGCTCCACCCCGCGTCGGTAAACACGACTCTACGCGAAGATGACCAGGGAACCTAATCGATTCCCCTCCACCCCCGAAGACCCGCATAAATCCAGGCAAAACACCCGCTGGCAGGCAGAAAAGCAGACCGGCCGGGAACGCCGCAGGGCGGCCACCCCCTGAGGGGTGACCGCCCTGCGATCAGTGACCTTGATCTCAGCCGGTGTACGGGCCGTAGTCGTAGTCGTCCAGCGGGACCGCCTGGCCGGAGCCGGCGCCGAAGGGCGACAGGTCGTAGTCGTCGTAGCCGACGGCCGAGTACATCGCGGCCTTGGCCTCCTCGGTCGGCTCCACCCGGATGTTGCGGTAGCGGGGCAGACCCGTACCGGCCGGGATGAGCTTACCGAGGATGACGTTCTCCTTGAGGCCCAGCAGCGGGTCCGACTTGGCGTGGATCGCCGCGTCGGTGAGGACCCGGGTCGTCTCCTGGAAGGAGGCGGCCGACAGCCAGGACTCGGTGGCCAGCGAGGCCTTGGTGATACCCATCAGCTGCGGACGGCCGGAGGCGGGGTGACCGCCCTCGGAGACCACGCGACGGTTCTCGGTCTCGAAGCGGCCGCGCTCGACGAGCTCGCCCGGGAGCAGCTCGGCGTCGCCCGACTCGATGATCGTCACGCGGCGGAGCATCTGCCGGATGATGATCTCGATGTGCTTGTCGTGGATCGACACACCCTGCGAGTTGTAGACCTTCTGGACCTCGGCGACCAGGTGGATCTGGACGGCACGCTGGCCCATGATCCGCAGCACGTCGTGCGGGTTGGTGGCACCCATGGTCAGCTTCTGGCCGACCTCGACCGCCTCGCCCTCGCTGACGAGCAGCTTCACACGCTTCGAGACCGGGTAGGCGATCTCGTCGGTGCCGTCGTCCGGCGTGACGACCAGCTTGCGGGTCTTCTCGGTGTCCTCGATGCGGACCCGGCCCTGCGCCTCCGAGATCGGGGCCACACCCTTGGGGGTACGGGCCTCGAAGAGCTCGACGACACGCGGCAGACCCTGGGTGATGTCGTCACCGGCCACACCACCGGTGTGGAAGGTACGCATGGTCAGCTGGGTACCGGGCTCACCGATGGACTGGGCGGCGATGATGCCGACCGCCTCACCGATGTCGACCAGCTTGCCGGTGGCCAGCGAACGGCCGTAGCAGAAGGCACAGGTGCCGACGGCCGACTCACAGGTCAGGATCGAGCGGGTCTTGACCTCGCTGATGCCGTGGCGGATCAGCTCGTCGATCAGCACGTCACCGAGGTCGGTGTTGGCGGTGGCAAGGAGCTTGCCGTCCACCGTGATGTCCTCGGCGAGCATGCGGGCGTAGACGCTGGTCTCGACGTCGTCCGTCTTGCGCAGCACGCCGTCCGCACCCACGGTGCCGATGGCGAGCTTCAGGCCGCGCTCGGTGCCGCAGTCCTCCTCGCGAATGATGACGTCCTGCGAGACGTCGACCAGACGACGGGTGAGGTAGCCGGAGTCGGCGGTACGCAGAGCGGTGTCGGCCAGACCCTTACGGGCACCGTGGGTCGAGATGAAGTACTCGAGAACGGTGAGGCCCTCACGGAACGACGCCTTGATGGGACGGGCGATCGTCTCGTTCTTCGCGTTCGACACCAGACCACGCATACCGGCGATCTGACGCATCTGCATCATGTTTCCTCGAGCGCCGGAGTCCACCATCATGAAGATGGGGTTCGTCTTCTCGAAGTTGGCGTTCATCGCCTCGGCGACCTCGTTGGTCGCCCGGGTCCAGATGCCGATGAGCTCCTGCTTGCGCTCGTCGTTGGTGATCAGACCGCGCTCGTACTGCTTCTGGATCTTCTCGGCCTGCGCTTCGTAGCCCTCGAGGATCTGGGCCTTCTGCGGCGGGACGACGACGTCCGAGATCGAGACGGTGACACCCGAGCGGGTGGCCCAGTGGAAACCGGCCGCCTTCAGGTTGTCCAGGGTCGCCGCGACGACGACCTTGGGGTAGCGCTCCGCCAGGTCGTTGACGATCGCGGAGAGCTGCTTCTTGCCCACCTCGTAGTCGACGAACGGGTAGTCCTCGGGCAGCAGCTCGTTGAAGAGCGCGCGGCCCAGGGTGGTGCGCAGGCGGAAGGACTCGCCCTCGAACCATGCCGACTGGCCGTCCTCGTCGACCGGCGGGGTCCAGCCGCGGGGCGGGACGGTGCCGATCGGCAGGCGGACGTCGATGACGGCCTGGACGTCCAGCTCCTTGGCGTCGAAGGCCATGACGGCCTCGGCGGTCGAGGAGAAGGAGCGGCCGGCGCCCTTGACGTTCTCCCGGTCCGAGGTCAGGAAGAACAGACCGAGCACCATGTCCTGGGTCGGCATGGTGACGGGGCGACCGTCGGCCGGCTTCAGGATGTTGTTCGAGGACAGCATCAGGATGCGGGCCTCGGCCTGCGCCTCCGCGGAGAGCGGCAGGTGGACGGCCATCTGGTCACCGTCGAAGTCCGCGTTGAACGCGGTGCAGACGAGCGGGTGGATCTGGATGGCCTTGCCCTCGACCAGCTGCGGCTCGAAGGCCTGGATGCCGAGGCGGTGCAGGGTGGGCGCACGGTTCAGCAGGACCGGGTGCTCGGCGATGACCTCTTCGAGGACGTCCCACACGACCGGGCGGGCGCGCTCGACCATGCGCTTGGCCGACTTGATGTTCTGCGCGTGGTTCAGGTCCACCAGGCGCTTCATCACGAACGGCTTGAAGAGCTCCAGCGCCATGGCCTTCGGCAGACCGCACTGGTGCAGCTTGAGCTGCGGGCCGACGACGATGACCGAACGGGCCGAGTAGTCGACTCGCTTGCCGAGGAGGTTCTGACGGAAACGACCCTGCTTGCCCTTCAGCATGTCGCTGAGGGACTTCAGGGGCCGGTTGCCCGGGCCGGTGACCGGACGGCCGCGACGGCCGTTGTCGAACAGCGCGTCGACGGCCTCCTGGAGCATGCGCTTCTCGTTGTTCACGATGATCTCGGGGGCACCGAGGTCGAGAAGGCGCTTCAGGCGGTTGTTGCGGTTGATCACGCGGCGGTACAGGTCGTTCAGGTCGGAGGTCGCGAAGCGGCCACCGTCCAGCTGCACCATCGGACGCAGGTCCGGCGGGATGACCGGGACGCAGTCCAGCACCATGCCGTTGGGCTTGTTGGTGGTCTGCAGGAACGCGGAGACGACCTTGAGGCGCTTGAGCGCACGGGTCTTCTTCTGGCCCTTGCCGGTGCGGATGATCTCGCGCAGGCGCTCGGACTCCTCCGCCAGGTCGAAGGTCTCGAGGCGGTCCTTGAGGGCCGCCGCGCCCATCGAGCCGGAGAAGTAGGTGCCGAAGCGGTCGCGCAGCTCGCGGTAGAGCAGCTCGTCGCCCTCGAGGTCCTGGACCTTGAGGTTCTTGAAGCGGGCCCACACCTCGTCGAGGCGGTCGAGCTCGCGCTGCGCGCGGTCGCGCAGCTGCTTCATCTCGCGCTCGGCACCCTCGCGCACCTTGCGGCGCACGTCGGCCTTGGCGCCCTCGGCCTCCAGCTCGGCCAGGTCGGTCTCGGCCTTCTTGGCGCGGCCTTCGAGGTCGGAGTCGCGGCGGTTCTCGATCTGCTGGCGCTCGACCGAGACGTGCGCCTCCAGGGACGGGAGGTCGCGCTGGCGGCGCTCGTCGTCCACCCAGGTGATCATGTAGGCGGCGAAGTAGATGACCTTCTCGAGGTCCTTCGGCGCCAGGTCGAGCAGGTAGCCCAGGCGGGACGGGACACCCTTGAAGTACCAGATGTGGGTGACCGGGGCGGCCAGCTCGATGTGGCCCATCCGCTCACGGCGCACCTTGGCGCGGGTCACCTCGACGCCGCAGCGCTCACAGATGATGCCCTTGAAGCGGACGCGCTTGTACTTACCGCAGTAGCACTCCCAGTCCCGGGTCGGGCCGAAGATCTTCTCGCAGAAGAGCCCGTCCTTTTCCGGCTTCAGGGTGCGGTAGTTGATGGTCTCCGGCTTCTTGACCTCGCCGTGCGACCACTGGCGGATGTCGTCGGCGGTGGCCAGGCCGATGCGGAGCTCGTCGAAGAAGTTGACGTCAAGCACTGGTCGTCAAGCCCTCTTTCGTAAGTCGAGAGTCGTTCATGTGGTCTGAGGGGGGCCTGGGGGCGGGCCGGCTGCTCAGCGGGCAGCCGGCCCAACCTCCGTCAGACCTCTTCGACGCTGCTCGGCTCGCGCCGGGACAGGTCGATGCCGAGCTCCTCGGCGGCGCGGAACACGTCCTCGTCGGAGTCCCGCATCTCGATGGACTGGCCGTCCGAGGACAGCACCTCCACGTTGAGGCAGAGCGACTGCATTTCCTTGATGAGAACCTTGAAGGACTCGGGAATGCCGGGCTCGGGGATGTTCTCGCCCTTGACGATGGCCTCGTAGACCTTCACGCGGCCGAGCACGTCGTCGGACTTGATGGTGAGGAGCTCCTGCAGCGCGTAGGCCGCGCCGTACGCCTCGAGGGCCCACACCTCCATCTCACCGAAGCGCTGACCACCGAACTGCGCCTTACCACCGAGCGGCTGCTGGGTGATCATCGAGTACGGACCGGTCGAACGGGCGTGCAGCTTGTCGTCGACCAGGTGGTGCAGCTTGAGGATGTACATGTAGCCGACCGAGACCGGCATCGGGAACGGCTCACCGGAGCGGCCGTCGAACAGGCGGGCCTTGCCGGTGGAGTTCACCAGGCGCTCACCGTCACGGGTGAGGGTGGTGTTGTCCAGCAGGCCGGTGATCTCGTCCTCGCGGGCGCCGTCGAAGACCGGGGTGGCGAGGTTGGTGCCGCCCTGGACGGTGTCGGCGCCGATCGCCTGCAGGCGCTGGGCCCACTCGTCGGCGAGGCCGGATACGTCCCAGCCCTGCTTGGCGAGCCACCCGAGGTGAATCTCCAGGACCTGCCCGGGGTTCATTCGGGACGGGACACCCAGCGGGTTGAGGATGATGTCGACCGGGGTGCCGTCCTCCAGGAACGGCATGTCCTCGACCGGCAGGATCTTCGAGATGACGCCCTTGTTGCCGTGGCGGCCGGCGAGCTTGTCACCGTTGGTGATCTTGCGCTTCTGGGCCACGTAGACGCGGACCAGCTGGTTCACGCCCGGGGGCAGCTCGTCGCCCTCTTCGCGGTCGAAGACGCGGACGCCGATGACCTTGCCGGACTCACCGTGCGGCACCTTCAGCGAGGTGTCGCGGACCTCACGGGCCTTCTCACCGAAGATCGCGCGGAGCAGGCGCTCCTCCGGGGTGAGCTCGGTCTCGCCCTTGGGCGTGACCTTGCCGACCAGGATGTCGCCGGTGACGACGTCGGCGCCGATCCGGATGATGCCGCGCTCGTCGAGGTCGGCGAGGACCTCCTCGGAGACGTTCGGGATGTCCCGGGTGATCTCCTCGGGGCCGAGCTTGGTGTCACGGGCGTCGACCTCGTGCTCCTCGATGTGGATCGAGGAGAGGACGTCGTCCTGCACGAGGCGCTGCGACAGGATGATCGCGTCCTCGTAGTTGTGACCCTCCCACGACATGAACGCCACGAGCAGGTTCTTGCCGAGGGCCATCTCGCCGGAGTCGGTGCAGGGGCCGTCGGCCAGCACCTGGTTGACCTCGACCCGGGAGCCCTCGTCCACGAGCACCTTCTGGTTGAAGGCGGTGCCCTGGTTGGAGCGGGTGAACTTGGCGGCCCGGTACGTGGTGTAGGTGCCGTCGTCGTTGGCCACGGTGACGTAGTCGGCCGAGACCTCCTGGACCACGCCCGACTTCTCGGCGGTGATCACGTCGGCGGCGTCGACCGCGCAGCGGTACTCCATGCCGGTGCCGACCAGCGGGGCCTCGCTCTTCAGCAGCGGCACCGCCTGGCGCATCATGTTCGAGCCCATGAGCGCGCGGTTGGCGTCGTCGTGCTCGAGGAACGGGATCATGGCGGTCGCGACCGACACCATCTGGCGCGGCGAGACGTCCATGTAGTCGATCTCGGTGCCCGGGATGTAGTCGATCTCGCCGCCACGGCGGCGGACCAGGACACGCGGCTCGGCGAAGGTCAGCTCCGGCGTCAGCGGGGCGTTGGCCTGCGCGATGACGTAGCGGTCCTCCTCGTCGGCGGTGAGGTAGTCGACCTGCTCGGTCACGGCACCGTCGACGACCTTGCGGTACGGGGTCTCGATGAAGCCGAAGGCGTTGACCCGGCCGTACGAGGCCAGCGACCCGATCAGACCGATGTTCGGGCCTTCCGGGGTCTCGATCGGACACATGCGGCCGTAGTGCGAGGGGTGCACGTCACGGACCTCGAAGCCGGCGCGCTCACGGGAGAGACCGCCGGGACCGAGTGCGGACAGACGGCGCTTGTGGGTCAGGCCCGACAGCGGGTTCGTCTGGTCCATGAACTGCGACAGCTGGCTGGTGCCGAAGAACTCCTTGATGGAGGCGACGACCGGCCGGATGTTGATCAGGGTCTGCGGCGTGATCGCCTCGACGTCCTGGGTCGTCATGCGCTCGCGCACGACGCGCTCCATACGGGCGAGACCCGTACGGACCTGGTTCTGGATGAGCTCGCCGACGTTGCGCAGGCGACGGTTGCCGAAGTGGTCGATGTCGTCGACCTCGACCACGATGTCGCGGCCGGCGCCGTCCTGCCACTCGGTCTCACCCGCGTGCAGCTTCACCAGGTACTTGATCGCACCGATGATGTCGGGCTCGGTGAGCACGCCGGAGTCCAGCGACTCGGCGTTGCCCAGCTTGCGGTTGACCTTGTAGCGGCCGACCTTCGCGAGGTCGTAGCGCTTCGGGTTGAAGTAGAGGTTCTCGAGCAGGGTCTGCGCGGCCTCACGGGTCGGCGGCTCGCCGGGGCGCAGCTTGCGGTAGATGTCGAGCAGCGCGTCGTCCTGGCCCTGGGTGTGGTCCTTCTCCAGGGTCGCGCGCATCGACTCGTACTCGCCGAACTCCTCGAGAATCATCTCGTTGGTCCAGCCGAGAGCCTTGAGCAGCACGGTGACGGACTGCTTGCGCTTGCGGTCGATGCGGACGCCGACCATGTCGCGCTTGTCGATCTCCATCTCCAGCCAGGCACCACGCGAGGGGATGACCTTGCAGGAGTAGATGTCCTTGTCGGACACCTTGTCCAGGGTGGAGTCGAAGTACACACCCGGGGAGCGGACGAGCTGCGACACGACGACACGCTCGGTGCCGTTGATCACGAACGTGCCCTTGTGGGTCATGAGCGGGAAGTCGCCCATGAAGACCGTCTGAGACTTGATCTCACCGGTCTCGTTGTTGGTGAACTCGGCCGTGACGAAGAGCGGGGCCGCGAACGTGAAGTCGCGGTCCTTGCACTCGTCAATGGAGTTCTTCGGCGGCTCGAAACGGTGGTCGCGGAAGGTCAGCGACATCGACCCGCTGAAGTCCTCGATCGGGGAGATCTCCTCGAAGATCTCCTCCAGACCGGACTTCGTGGGGACGTCCTGACCACTCTCCAGGGCCGCCTCGACCCGGGACTTCCAGGCCGCGTTGCCGAGCAGCCAGTCAAAGCTCTCGGTCTGCAGGGCCAGGAGGTTCGGGACCTCAAGGGGCTCCTTGATCTTCGCGAACGAGACGCGGAGCGGGGCGGTGGATGCGGCGGAATTGTTCGAGGCGTTGCGCGGCGCGGCCAAGAGGGGGGTCCTTCCGAGGGCTCGGAGCTCACTACGCGCGTACCGGCCGGGCCTTGCCGAGGGAGAACTCCCAGGTCAGGGCAGTGCACGCTCCGGGCGACGAGTCACGGAGCAGCTAACAGGCAGCGCAAAGGGACAGTGTAGCCAAACGGCACACTGCTGTCCAGCTCTGATTCGGAAGCCGAATCGGAGACTCCTCCCGGTAGCCGGCGGACGCGTACGCCCACCGGGTACTGCACTCGCCCGGACGATGCCGGGCCCCCACAACTCACGTGGAGTCACTTCCCGCCGGAGCCACTGGTTATGCATCCAGAAGCAAACCAACCGGGCGGACTCGCGCCTTGAGAATCGCGCGCCTCGCCTGGTTCGTCAAGGGCCCGCCTCCGGCGCGGGCCTCGACCTGTCTATCGACCGAGAGGCCCCGGGCGTTACAGAAGCCGTGGTGGGGGCCACTCTCGATGACAGCGATCACCATACCCGCCCGCACCGACAGTGCCGAGTGCCCTCTCGGCCACACCGGTGGTGGCGGGTCTGCGCGGCCCTCTGGGGCCGGGTACGCGAAAAGACCGGGCCGACCACCCGCAAGGGTGATCGGCCCGGCCTCAGACCCCCTCAGGGGGGTCAGGGAATGCCTCCCGGCCACTAGGGCCGGGGGAAAGTCACTTGACGGTGACCTTGGCGCCGGCACCCTCGAGGGCGGCCTTGGCCTTCTCGGCAACGTCCTTGGCAACCTTCTCCAGGACCTTGGCACCAGCGGTGTCAACGAGGTCCTTGGCCTCCTTCAGGCCGAGGGAGGTCAGGGTGCGCACCTCCTTGATGACCTGGATCTTCTTGTCGCCGGCACCGTCGAGGATGACGTCGAACTCGTCCTGCTCCTCAACGGCCTCGGCAACGGCGCCCGGGCCGGCGATGCCGGCCACGGCGACCGGGGCGGCCGCGGTGACGTCGAACTTCTCCTCGAAGGCCTTCACGAAGGCAGCGAGCTCGATGAGGGTGAGCTCCTCGAACTGCGCGAGCAGCTCGTCCTGGGACAGCTTCGCCATGATGGCGTCCTTCCACTAAATCGGCAGGTGGTGCCGTATGTACGGGTTGGGCGGGCACGGGCCCGCAGCGAGGCGTGAGCCTGGCCGAATTACTCGGCGGCAGCGTCCTCGGCGGCGGGAGCCGGCGTACCGGCACCGCCCTGCTCGACCTTGTCGCGAAGCGCGTCCACGGTGCGGACGAGCTTCGAGGGCAGGGCCTGGAAGAGCGCGGCAGCCTGGGACTGCTTGCCCTTCATGGCGCCGGCCAGCTTGGCGAGCAGCACCTCGCGGGACTCGAGGTCCGCGAGCTTCTTGATGTCATCGGCGGACAGCGCCTTGCCATCAAGGACACCGCCCTTGATGATCAGAGCGGGGTTCTCCTTGGCGAAGTCACGCAGAGCCTTCGCCGACTCCACCGGGTCACCGGTGACGAAGGCGACAGCCGTCGGACCCGCGAACAGGTCGTCGAGCTCCGTGATCCCGGCCTCGTTGGCCGCAATCTTGGTCAGCGTGTTCTTCACCACGGCGTACTGGGCGTTGTCACCCAGCGAGCGACGCAGGGTCTTAACCTGCTTCACCGTCAGACCGCGGTACTCGGTCAGCACGGCCGCGTTCGAGGCACGGAACTTGTCCGTGATCTCGGCGACGGCGGCAGCCTTGTCGGGCCTTGCCATAGGCGTACGCCTCCTTCCGTGATGTCGAAATCGGGCCGACCGCAAAAGTCGACCATCTGCGCCTCGGACCGGTCGGCCGTTCGGAAGGAAAGCTCCTGCGGAAAAGCAGATGAGCCCCGGTGCGCAGGCGCACGGGGCTCAGTACGACCTCGACAGGTCCGCGAACAAACGCGGACCCGGAAGTCCAAGCTCCAAACACTCCTGCGCGGGCTGCCTGCGACGAGTCGCAGATCCTTCGGTCCCCGACACCCTTGCGGGCGCACGGCGACAACCAGCGGTCTTTGGCTTCGGTAACAGTAGCCGGAGCGGGCCGTCCTGGGCAAATCGCCCGGGGCGGGCGGCCCGCAGGGGGGCTCAGCGGGCCAGCGGGGAGGTGCTGCGGGTGCCCGCGTCCACGGTGTCGGCCTCGGCCGGCGCCTGCACCGAGAGGCTTCCGGCGAACTCGGAGTAGACCACCGAGTCGTCCTGGCGGCCGCTGTCCCCCGTCCCGGTGCGCTGCAGCTTGACCAGCTGGTCCCGGTCGTTCAGCCAGAGGTCCAGGGTCAGCGAGACCGAACCGCCGGGGGCGAGCGCGGTGCGCAGTCCGTCCCGGCGGGCCTGGCTCAGCTGGGACTGGGCGGCCGCGTACCGCTCGGCGGTGGTGGTGACCCGGTAGTGCTCGACCGCCGAGTCGTCGACCCTCTCCTCGCCGACGTACTGCGCGTCCACCCCGTCGGCGGTGGCGGCGGCCAGCGCCGCCGTCGGGTTGAGCAGGTCGATCAGGCCGGCGTACGGGATCTCCCGGTGGCCGTCCTGGCCGGGCGCGCCGGAGAACCGCTCCCAGTGCCGGCCGCCCTGCCGGGCCGCGGTGGCGGCGTCGCCGCCCTGGTAGGCCACGGTGTCCACGACGATCAGCTGCTCGGCCTCGGCCGGGGTGGAGCGGTGGACCTGGAGGGCCGTCTTGGGCAGCCAGAACAGCGGCCCGCCGCCGGCGTCCGCGCCCAGCCGGTAGCTCACCTTGGCCCGGCGGGCGGTCTGCATGGCGATCTGGGAGGAGAGCAGGACCCCGTGCGGCGACCGGTCGGTGGGCTTGGCCGGGCCGGTCGGGGAGGCACTGGTCGGGGACGGTGTGCCGGACGGCGCCGGCGGCTCGGAGCCGCCCCCGCCGCAGGCCGTCAGGCCGCTCGCCAGCAGCACGGTGGCCACCGTGGCCGCCAGCCGCTGCCGCACCGCCATGTCCCGCTCCCCTTCTCCCGGCCGCCACCGACGGCGACCCTGCTCCGAGCCACCATGCCACCCGGACCGGGGTCGGCCGGTGGCGCCCCCCTCGGCCGGCCCGGCGATGTCGCCGGACCCGACCGCGTCGGGCTCAGCCCTTACCGTTGAGAATGATCTTGGTGAAGTCCGCCGCACCGGCGATGTCGCCCGCGGCGGGGGTCTCGATCTTCGGCGCGGCGCCGAGGCCCGAGTAGGTGACGCTGACGCCCGCCTGCTCCCCGGCCTTGTCGCCGTACTCCTTGAGCTGGACGAGCTCCTGCTTGGCGTTGATCCAGAGGTCGACGGTCAGCGTCTTGCCGTACGCCTCCAGGGCCTTCTGGACGCTCGCGCGCTGGTCGGCCCCGAGCGCGGCCAGCCCCTCGGCCAGCTTGGCGGTCTCCTCGACGACCCGGTAGTGCGTGGTCTGCACCCCTGCGACCGCCTCCGAGCCGACCTTCTCGGGCTTGCCGGCCTGGGCGGCCGCCGTCAGCTGGAGGACCGGGTTGATCATCTGGGCCATGGTCAGGAACATCCCCGCCATCGGGCCCACCAGCGGGTCCTTGGCCTCGCCCCTGGCCCAGTGCCTGCCGCCCAGCGCGGCCGTCACCTCCGGGCCGCCGCCGAGGAAGACCTCGTCCCCGATGATCCGCGCCTTGGTGCCGCCCTTGGCCTGGCCGGTCAGGTCGGAGGAGGTCTTCGCGTGCTGCCACTCGGACGTCCCCGCCGCGGTGTCCTGCTGCGCGACGATCCGGACGCTGCCGTTGCCGGCCTTCTGCATCACCAGGGCCGAGGCGGCCAGGGCCGCCTTCGGGTCCAGATCGAGCACCTTCCCCCCGACCGCGTCCCCGGCGGCCTTCGGGTCGGCCTTGCCGCCACTGCTGCTACAGGCCGACAGACCGGCCATCAGGACGGCGGCCGTGACGGCCACCGAGACCAGACGCACAGCGCCCATGAGAAATCCCCCCGTTGTGATCTGAACCCCGGACAATCCCCGGCGGACTCTAACGGATGGCCCCGGCGGCCCGGCACCGGTTTCCCCCGGTCCGGTCACCCCGCCGCGGCCGGCGTCTCCGCCACCGCCTCGGGCTCGGAGACGTCCGTCGTGGTGACCACGGTTCCGCCGGTGCCCTGGGCCGTGGCGCGCAGTCGCAGCAGCCGGTCCCCCGGCGCGACCCAGAAGTCGTAGCCGATCGCGGTGACCCCGCGCTCCCGGTAGTAGGCCAGCACGACGGAGAGCCGCTCGGGGGTGAGGCCCTGGTCGGCCTCGAAGAACTCGGCGACCGGCGCGCTGGCCCGGTAGTGCGCCACCGTGGTCCCCGCCAGCTCCTCGCCGCCGAGCGAGTTGAGCCGCCCCGCCAGCGCCATCGCGTGCACCTGGCCGCCCGGGTTGGAGACCAGCCCGCTCAGCCAGCCGCCGGCGTACGCTGCGCCGCCGCCGCGCGGGTCCAGCGACTCGGCCTCGGCCCGCTCCGCCCGCTTCGGCGGTGCACCGTCGTAGGCGAGGTCGAGCGTGCCGTCCGCGGCCCGCAGCCGGCCGGTGCCCCGCTCGTCGCTGACGGTCAGCTCGGCCGCGTCCCGGGCCCCCCAGACCAGGCTCCCGGTGGCGGAGCGCCGTCCGGCCGGGCCCTCCTCGACCACCTGGACGCGCGCGCCGCCGATGTCGTCGAGGTTCTGGGAGGCCGACAGCAGCACCTGCCTGGGCGGCCGGACGGTCGCGGGGGCGCCCTCCGGGGTGCGGTCCCCCGAGACGGCCAGCAGGCTGCACGCGGTGAGGGCGCCGGCGAGCAGGAGCAGGGCCGCCCCCGAGACGGCGGGGCGAGAGGCGGACGGCACGGCACACTCCGGCGGTCGGGCTGCGGGCATGTTCCGAACGGATGATCGGACCGGGCGAGCGTACGACGAGCCGTACAACAGTTCCTCCCCCGCCCGGTCTCGATCCGGAAACGGCGACGGGCCCGCACCCCCCGGAGGGGGTACGGGCCCGTCGTACGGACTGCTGCTGCGCCCAGGACGCGGCTACCGGTCGGAGCGAAGGGCTCAGACGGCGGCCGGGTCCTCCTCGACCAGGAGGTTGCGGGTGCGGTTCGGGTCCACCAGGACACCGGGGCCGATGGTGGTGGAGACCGCGGTCTTCTTGATGTAGCGGCCCTTGGCGGCGGACGGCTTGGCGCGGAGCACCTCGTCCAGCGCGGCGGCGTAGTTCTCGACCAGCTGCTCGTCGGTGAAGGAGACCTTACCGATGATGAAGTGCAGGTTCGAGTGCTTGTCGACGCGGAACTCGATCTTGCCGCCCTTGATCTCGTTCACGGCCTTGGCCACGTCCGGGGTCACGGTGCCGGTCTTCGGGTTCGGCATCAGGCCACGGGGACCGAGCACGCGGCCGAGGCGGCCGACCTTGCCCATGAGGTCCGGGGTGGCGACGACGGCGTCGAAGTCGAGGCGGCCCTTGGCGACCTCGTCGATGAGCTCGTCGGAGCCGACGATGTCGGCGCCGGCAGCACGCGCGGCCTCGGCACGGTCGCCGGTCGCGAAGACCAGGACCCGGGCGGTCTTACCGGTGCCGTGCGGGAGGATCACGGTGCTGCGGACCATCTGGTCGGCCTTGCGCGGGTCGACGCCCAGACGCATGGCGACCTCGACGGTGCCGTCGAACTTGCTGGTGCTGGTCGCCTTGGCGAGGCGGATGGCCTCGAGGGGGGCGTAGAGGCGGTCGCGGTCGACCTGAGCGTCCGCGGCCTTCAGAGCCTTGCTGCGCTTCACTGCTGCTCCTGAATGGTGAATGGAGTTGTGGTATGCACGGGCCGCGCTGGCCCTACCACAGGGACGAGAAGGGTTCTACCGACGGGTGGATCAGCCCTCGACGGTGATGCCCATCGACCGGGCGGTGCCGGCGATGATCTTCTCCGCCGCGTCCAGGTCGTTGGCGTTCAGGTCGGGCATCTTCACCGTGGCGATGTCACGGACCTGGGCGCTGGTGAGCTTCGCGACCTTGGTCTTGTGCGGCTCGGCGGAGCCCTTGTCGACACCGGCAGCCTTCAGGATGAGGCGCGCGGCCGGCGGCGTCTTCGTGATGAAGGTGAAGGAGCGGTCGTCGTAGACCGTGATCTCCACCGGCACGATCATGCCGCGCTGCGACTCGGTCGCAGCGTTGTAGGCCTTGCAGAACTCCATGATGTTGACGCCGTGCTGGCCCAGCGCGGGGCCGACCGGCGGCGCCGGGTTGGCCGCACCGGCGTTGATCTGGAGCTTGATAAGCCCCGTGACCTTCTTCTTCTTGGGAGGCATTTCTCTCCGGGTCCTTCCGAGAGGTGATTGCTGGTGCGTGCGCGGTCAGGGCGACACCCGGCCGCCGCACACACATCGGACCAGGCTAACGCGGATGCGCCGCTGGACCAAAACGGATTCGGGGCGGGGCCGTGGCCCCGCCCCGAATCCGAAGCTCCGTACTAGTTCTTCTGGATCTGGTCGAAGGAGAGCTCGACCGGGGTCTCCCGGCCGAAGATCTCGACCAGGCCCTTGACCTTCTTCGAGTCCGGGTTGATCTCGTTGATGGTCGCCTGCAGGGTGGCGAACGGGCCGTCGGTGACGGTGACCGAGTCGCCGACCTCGAAGTCGAGGACCTGGATCTCGCTGGGCTTGACCGGGGAGGGCTTGCCCGCCTCCTTGGCCGCCTGGCGCTCCACGTCGGGGGCGAGCATCTTGACGACCTCGTCCAGGGTCAGCGGGTACGGGTCGTAGGCGTTGCCGACGAAGCCGGTGACACCGGGAGTGTTGCGCACGACGCCCCAGGACTCCGGGGTGAGGTCCATGCGCACCAGGACGTAGCCGGGGAGCTTGTTCTGGCGGATGGTCTTGCGGTCGCCGTTCTTGATCTGGACGACCTCCTCCTGCGGCACCTCGGCCTGGAAGATGTACTCCTCGACGTTCAGCGAGACGGCGCGCTGCTCCAGGTTCTGCTTCACCCGGTTCTCGTAGCCGGCGTAGGTGTGGATCACGTACCACTCGCCCGGCATGAACCGGAGGTCCTCGCGGAACTTGGCGACCGGGTCGACCTCGACGGCCTCCTCGGCCTCGGCCTCCTCGGCGGTCTCCTCGTCGGCGGCCTCCTCCGCGGCGGCCTCCTCGACGGCGAGCTCCTCGTCGGACTCCACGTGCAGCGCGGCCTCCTCGGCCGGCTCGCCGGCCTCGGCCTCGTCGTACGCCTCGACCTCGTCCTCTTCGCTGTCCGCGGCGTCCACGATCTGCTCGGCCGACTCGGCTTCGTCAGCCAGCTCGGCCGCGTCCAGCTCGGCGGCGACATCCGCCTCGCGGACGGTCTCGTCGGCGTCGTACAGGGGGGACTCAGACACGGTGGCTGCTTCTTTCCTGGAGATGGTGAAGGTGGCGCGCTCCGGGCCGCTCCGGCACAGCCCCGCTCTCGCGGGCGCGTCAGGAAACGACTCGGAGACTTCAACAGTACCGAGTCAACGGTAGCGGCCTCGTACGTTCGGCGCCGACAGCTCGACCCGGGCCGAAGAATCGGCCCGGGTCGGGAAGCTGTTTCACAGGTGGTGCGGTTCGGTCAGCCGAAGATCCAGAGGCTCAGCTTGGAGAACCCGTAGTCGAGGCCGGCGACGAAGGCCATCACGACCACGACGAACACGACGACGACGGTCGTGTAGTTGACCAGCTCGTTGCGGGAGGGCCAGACGACCTTGCGCAGCTCGGCGATGATCTGGCGGTAGAACAGCGCGAGCCGGGCGAACGCGCCCATCTTGGCCCGCTTGCCGGACTTCTTGTCGCCGGACCGGTTGGCCCGCTTGCGGTCGCGACGCGACTGCGACTCGCCCTCGGCGGGCGTCGTCTCGGCAGCGCCGTCGGCCCCCTCGGGGTTGCCGCTCTCAGGCGTTGCGGTGGAGCCCGTGGTCTCCGTCACTCGTCCTCACCTGAATCCGGGTCCTGCCGAGCGTCACCTGCGTACCCGAGAGGGTACGAGCGGCCGGCGAAAGCGGTGCTGATCGGTGCCCTCTCCGCATCAAGCCCGCTCGCTCTGTGGAGCGAACGGGCTGAATACGGATCAAGCAGCAGGGCAAGAGGGACTTGAACCCCCAACCGCCGGTTTTGGAGACCGGTGCTCTACCAATTGAGCTATTGCCCTACGGTGCCTTGCGGCTCCAGTAGCGACCACCAACCTACCGCATCCCCCACCGCTGTATGTACAGGCAGTGGAAGTTTTAGCTTCTCGGTGGCCTTCGAGCAGTGAGTGTACGTGGTCCAGGGGTGTTTGGTCGAACCTCTTTCTTTCGGGGCCGCCATGTGGACCGGCGCGAACATATGGTGAAACCGCCATGCCCGGTCCGTCCCGGTTCTGCGACGATGCAGGCATGAGCGCTTCCACCCCGCAGCCCGACAGTTCCGCCCGCCCCGCCGACCGCCGCGTCTCCGCCCGGATCGGCGCCATCGCCGAGTCGGCGACCCTCGCGGTCGATGCCAAGGCCAAGGCCCTCAAGGCGGCCGGCCGACCGGTCATCGGCTTCGGCGCCGGCGAGCCGGACTTCCCCACTCCGGACTACATCGTCGAGGCGGCCGTCGAGGCCTGCCGCGACCCGAAGAACCACCGCTACACCCCGGCCGGCGGCCTGCCCGAGCTGAAGGCCGCGATCGTCGCCAAGACGCTGCGCGACTCCGGCTACGAGGTGGACGCCTCGCAGGTGCTGGTGACCAACGGCGGCAAGCAGGCGATCTACGAGGCGTTCGCGGCGATCCTCGACCCGGGCGACGAGGTCATCATCCCGGCGCCGTACTGGACCACCTACCCGGAGTCGGTCCAGCTGGCCGGCGGTGTGCCGGTGGAGGTCGTGTCCGACGAGACCACCGGCTACAAGGTCTCGGTCGAGCAGCTGGAGGCCGCCCGCACCGAGAACACCAAGGTGGTGCTGTTCGTCTCGCCGTCCAACCCGACCGGCGCGGTCTACACCGAGGCCGAGGCCCGGGCGATCGGCGAGTGGGCGCTGGAGCACGGCCTCTGGGTGCTCACCGACGAGATCTACGAGCACCTGGTCTACGGCGACGCGACCTTCACCTCGCTGCCGGCCCTGCTGCCCGGCCTCGCGGACAAGACCATCGTGGTCAACGGTGTCGCCAAGACCTACGCGATGACCGGCTGGCGGGTGGGCTGGGTGATCGGCCCCAAGGACGTCATCAAGGCCGCGACCAACCTGCAGTCGCACGCCACCTCGAACGTCTCCAACGTCGCCCAGCGCGCCGCGATCGCCGCGGTCAGCGGCGACCTGTCCGCCGTGCACGAGATGCGCACCGCCTTCGACCGGCGCCGCAGGACGATCGTGCGGATGCTCAACGAGATCGAGGGCGTCCTGTGCCCCGAGCCCGAGGGCGCCTTCTACGTCTACCCGTCCGTCAAGGCCCTGCTGGGCAAGGAGATCCGCGGCAGGCGCCCGCAGACCTCCGGCGAGCTGGCCGCCCTGATCCTGGACGAGGCCGAGGTCGCGGTCGTCCCCGGCGAGGCCTTCGGCACCCCGGGCTACCTGCGGCTCTCCTACGCGCTGGGCGACGCCGACCTGGCCGAGGGCGTCGGCCGGATGCAGAAGCTGCTCGGCGAGGCCCGCGACTGACCTCGGGTCCCCGTCCTCGTCACCCGGTGACGAACACCGCCCCCTTCACCCCTTCGAGGGACGTGGAGGGGGCGGTTCCCGTACCGGGGCCGGATGCGGCAGTATCGGCGAATGGAACGCCTGTCACAGCCACGAGACGTCAGGGACCTCCCCAAGGCCCACCTCCATCTGCACTTCACCGGGTCGATGCGCCCGACCACCCTGCTGGAACTGGCCGACAAGCACCGCGTACGGCTGCCCGAGGCGCTCAGCTCCACCGAGCCGCCCAGCCTGCGGGCGACCGACGAGCGCGGCTGGTTCCGCTTCCAGCGGCTGTACGACACCGCCCGCTCGGTGCTGCGCGACGAGCAGGACATCCGCCGACTGGTGCTGGAGACCGCCGAGGACGAGCGGCGGGACGGCTCGCGCTGGCTGGAGATCCAGGTCGACCCGACCTCGTACGCGCCCCGGCTCGGCGGTCTGATCCCCGCGCTGGAGCTGATCCTGGACGCCGTGGAGCAGGCCTCCGAGGCCACCGGCGTGGGAATCCGGGTGCTGGTCGCGGCCAACCGGATGAAATCCCCGATGGACGCCCGCACGCTGGCCCGTCTGGCGGTCCGGTACGCCGACCGCGGCGTGGTCGGCTTCGGCCTCTCCAACGACGAGCGGCGCGGCCTCGCCCGGGACTTCGACCGGGCCTTCGACATCGCCCGCAGCGGCGGGCTGCTGGCCGCCCCGCACGGCGGCGAGCTGGCCGGGCCGGAGTCCGTCCGGGACTGCCTGGACGACCTGGGGGCCGGCCGGATCGGCCACGGCGTCCGGGCCGCCGAGGACCCCCGGCTGATGCAGCGGCTGGCGGACCGCCAGGTCACCTGCGAGGTCTGCCCGTCCTCCAACGTCTCGCTGGGGGTCTACGAGCGTCCCGAGGACGTCCCGCTGCGCCGGCTGTTCGACGCCGGGGTGCCGATGGCGCTGGGCGCCGACGACCCGCTGCTGTTCGGCACCCGGCTGGCCGACCAGTACGACCTGGCCCGGGACGTGCTCGGCTTCGACGACGCGGAGCTCGCCGAGCTGGCCCGCCAGTCGGTGCGCGGCTCGCGCGCCCCGGACAGCGTGCGCAAGGAGCTGCTGGCGGACATCGACGCCTGGCTGGTGGACGACCCTAGGCCGTGAGGGCCCGTCCGGCCTAGAGCTTGACGCCGACCATCACCGGTTCGTTGACCAGCTCGACGCCGAAGGCCGCCCGGACGCCGTCGCGGATCTCCCGGGCGAGAGCCAGCAGATCCTCGGCGGTGGCCGCGCCGCGGTTGGTCAGGGCCAGCGTGTGCTTGGTGGAGAGGGTGGCCGGGCCGCTGCCGTAGCCCTTACCGAAGCCGGCCTTGTCGATCAGCCAGGCCGCCGAGGTCTTGGTGCGGCCGTCCGGCGCGGGGTAGGCCGGGGCGGTGAGCTCGCGCTCGGCCGCCAGGGCCAGGAAGGCGGCGTACTGCTCGCCGGTCAGCACCGGGTTGGTGAAGAAGGAGCCCGCCGACCAGGTGTCGTGGTCCGCCGGGTCGAGCACCATGCCCTTGCCCGAGCGCAGCCGCAGCACCGCCGCATGGGCCTCGCGCAGGTCGACCGCCTCGCCCTGCTCGACGCCCAGGTGGCGGGCCGTCTCGGCGTAGGCGACCGGGGTGGAGAGCCCGCCGTTGTCCTGGAGGCCGAAACGGACCCGGAGGACGACGTAGCGGTCCGGGTCGGCCTTGAAGCGGCTGTGCCGGTAGGAGAACTCGCACGCGGCGTTGGAGAGGGTGACCACCTCGCCGGCCCGGCGGTCGTAGGCGACCACCTCGGTGATGGACTGCGCCACCTCCTGGCCGTACGCGCCCACGTTCTGGACGGGCGTGGCGCCGGCCGAGCCGGGGATGCCGGCCAGGAACTCGATGCCGGCCAGGCCGTGCTCCAGCACCGTCCCGGCCACCGCGTCGGCCCAGACCTCGCCGGCGGCCAGCTCCAGCACCGTGCCGTCCAGGGTGAAGCCGGTGGTGGCGATCCGCAGCACCGTGCCGGGGTAGCCGGCGTCGCCGATCACCAGGTTGGAGCCGCCGCCGAGGACCAGCAGCGGCTCGCCGGCCGCATCGGCCTCGCGGACGGTGGCGACCACCTCGTCGTCGGTGGTCGCGGTCACCAGCCGCCGGGCCGGGCCGCCGAGCCTGAGGGTGGTCAGCGGGGCGAGGGGGGCGTCGAGTTCTACCAGCACGCCCCCAGCGTACGGGGGAAAGGGTTGCGCGAAGGAAACCCCTTCCCCCGGGGGGCCTAGGTCAGCCGGACGACGGCGCGGGACATGCCCAGCACCTTCTGGCCGCCGTAGGTCGCCAGCAGGTCGACCTGCACCCGGCGGTCGTCCAGCAGCTTGGCGACCTTGGCGGAGACCTCGATCACGGAGCCGACGCCGTCGTTGGGCACCGGCACCGGGCGGGTGAAGCGCACGCCGTACTCGACCACCGCGGCCGGGTCGCCGACCCAGTCGGTGACCACCCGGATCGCCTCGGCCATGGTGAACATGCCGTGCGCGATGACGTCCGGCAGGCCCACCTCCAGGGCGAACCGCTCGTTCCAGTGGATCGGGTTGAAGTCGCCGGAGGCGCCCGCGTACTGCACCAGCGTGGCGCGCGTCACCGGGAAGGACTGCGCCGGCAGCTCGGTGCCGACCGCGACCTCGTCATAGCTGATCGCCATCGTGTTACTCCCCCGCCTCGTCGGCGGCCCGGGCCACCAGGGTCATGACCGACGTCACCACGTGCTCGCCGCTCTCGTCCACGACCTCGCCGCGGACGGTGAGCACGTCGTTGCCCGCGAGCGACTTGATGTTGTCGATGGTCACCTCGACCGAGAGCCGGTCGCCGGCCCGCACCGGGCGGGTGTAGACGAACTTCTGGTCGCCGTGCACCACCCGGGTGTAGTCCAGGCCCAGCTGCGGGTCGGCGACGACCTGGCCGGCGGCCCGGTAGGTGAGCACGAACGGGAAGGTCGGCGGCGCGATCACATCCGGGTGGCCGAGCGCCTTGGCCGCCTCGGGGTCGCTGTACGCCGGGTTGGCGTCGCCCACGGCGACGGCGAACTCACGGATCTTCTCCCGGCCGACCTCGTACGGCTCGGTGGGCGGGTACGTCCGCCCGATGAAGGAGGGGTCGAGTGCCACGGGCAACTCCTCGAACTGTCCGGTGGTGCCAACGATGGGTAGCAAAAAACTCCGGGCCGCACCCCAAGAGGGATGCGGCCCGGAGTCGGAGAACCTGTATTCACACAGGCCCGTGACACCTGAAAGGGGTCAGCGGGTCTCGCGGTGCGCGGTGTGCGAGTTGCAGCGGGGGCAGTGCTTCTTCATCTCAAGACGGTCCGGGTCGTTACGCCGGTTCTTCTTGGTGATGTAGTTCCGCTCCTTGCACTCCACGCAGGCCAGCGTGATCTTCGGGCGGACATCGGTGGCAGCCACGGGAGTGCCTTCCTTGGACAATGAATAAGAACACAACAAGAGTAGCCGACCGGGAGTGCGATCTCCCGACCGACTACGCGGGGTAGCGGTGACCGGACTTGAACCGGTGACACAGCGATTATGAGCCGCTTGCTCTACCAACTGAGCTACACCGCCACAGTGATCCGGAGCACAGCCAAAGCTGACTCCTTTTCACCAGAGCCCCCATGCGGAATCGAACCGCAGACCTTCTCCTTACCATGGAGACGCTCTACCGACTGAGCTATAGGGGCGAACGAGGAAGAGATTACACGTTCCGCGCCCAGAGGTGAAATCCGTATCCCGCCGGGAAGACCGCAGGTCGGCGGGCCGCACGGACGAGCGATCCAAGGCCGGGCGTTCGACCGGCCCGCACCGGGCACGGCCCGACCCGATACGACTATTGCCCGCCTCCCGGCAGCCCGTGCCCGGGCGCCATAGGCTCGACGCTCATCGATCGTGACAGGCCGGGACCAGGCCGGACCGGGATCCGGACAGGCCGGGACCGGTCCGACCAGCGGCCGACCTGGCCACGGGCAGAAGGAGCCGGGCGATGGACAGCGCACCCTCCGACGGACCGCACCCCGGCCCGGGCCCGGCCGCCAACCCGCTCGGCCACGGCCCCGTCCTGCTGCTCACCGGCGCCCGGCTCGCCGACGGCCGGGTGGTGGACGTCCGGATCAGCGGCGACCGCATCCAGGCCGTCGGCACCGCCGGCAGCCTGGGCCCGATGCCCGCCCTGCCCGGCGCGCCCACCACCACCACCGGCGCCCGGATCGACCTCGGCGGCTACCTGCTGCTGCCGGCCCCCGCCGAGGCGCACGCCCACTACGACGTCGCCTTCTCCGCCGCGCTGGCCGCCCCTCCCCCGGAGACCGCCGCCGACCTCACCCGGCGGGTCACCGAGGCCGCCCTCACCTCGCTCGGCTACGGCGCCACCGCCCAGCGCACCCACGTACGGATCGGCGACGTGCACGGACTGCGCCGGCTGGAGGCCGTGCTGACCGCCCGGCAGGCGCTGCGCGGGCTGGCCGAGCTGCAGGCGGTCGCCATGCCCCGGCTGCTCACCGGGCTGGCCGGCGCGGACGGCCGGGCGCAGCTGCGCGACGCGCTCAAGCTGGGGGCCACCGCCGCGGGCGGCTGCCCGGAGCTGGACCCCGACCCGGCGGGGTACGTGCAGCTGCTGCTGGAGGCCGCCCGGGAGGCGGACTGCCCGGTCGACCTGCACACCACGGCCGCCGACTCGGCGCAGCTGGCCCGGCTGGCGAGCGCGCTGGCGCCGCTGCGGCCGCGGGTGGCGCTGGGCCCGTGCGGGGCGCTGGCGCCGGGCGGCTCGGGTGTGCTGGCCAGCAGCGGGGTGCGGGTGGTCTGCCTGCCGCAGAACGGCTGCTGCACCGGCCTGGAGGGCCGCTCGGCGGGGCTGCGGCCGGGGCTGCTGCGCGAGCTGGCGACGGCCCGGGTGCCGCTGGCGGCGGGCAGCGGGTCGCTGCGCGACGGGGCCAACCCGGTCGGGCGGGCGGATCCGCTGGAGGCCGCGTACCTGCTGGCGTCCGGCGGGGTGCTGGACCCGGAGGCGGCGTACGACGCGGTGGCGAACCAGGCGCGGGCGGTGCTGGGGCTGCCGCCGGTCCGGGTGGACGCCGGGTTCCCGGCGGAGCTGCTGGCGGTGCGCGGGGACAGCCTGGCGGGGGCGCTCTCGGGCGGGCACAGCCGACTGGTGGTGCACAGCGGGCGGATCGTCAGCCGGACCAGTGCGGTACGGGAGTTCGCCGACACGGTGGCGCTGGCGCTGCCGCGGCAGTCGGGGAGCACCGGCGGCGGCTGAGCCGTGGGCGGTGGCGGCGCGGCGGCCGGCTCATACGGGTTCCGCGCCCGGCTGTGCGGCGGGCAGGGTGAGGAGCATGGTGGTGCCGCCGCCGGGGGTGTCCTCGACCTCCAGGCTGCCGCCCATGGCCTCGGCGAGGCCGCGGGAGAGGGCGAGGCCGAGGCCGACGCCGGTGGTGTTGTCGGTGTCGCCGAGGCGCTGGAAGGGGAGGAAGACGCGGTCGCGGTCCTCGGGGGCGATGCCGGGGCCGCGGTCGATGACGCGGATCTCGACGCGGTCCTGGTGGTGGCTGGCGGCGACCAGGACGGGGGCGCCGGGGGCGTTGTGCCGCAGGGCGTTGGTGATGACGTTGGCGAGGACGCGTTCGAGCAGCGGCGGGTCGGCGAGGACGGCGGGCGCGGTGTCCAGGTCGAGCGGCTGGACCGGCGCGTACGGGTCGGCGAGCGTGTCCAGGGCGCGGGGCAGGATCTCGTCGAGGTGGGTCTCGGCGAGGTGCAGGGTGAGGGCGCCGGCCTGGAGGCGGCTCATGTCGAGCAGGTTGTCGACCAGCCGGGTGAGTTTGACCAGGGACTCGTCGGCGGTGGCGAGGAGTTCGGCCTGGTCCTCGGGCGAGAACTCGACGTCGGGGCTGCGCAGCGAGCCGACCGAGGCGAGGGCGGCGGCGAGCGGGGTGCGCAGGTCGTGGCTGACGGCGGCGAGCAGGGCGGTGCGCATCCGGTCGGCGGCCTTGATCGGCTCGACCTCGGCGGCGGCCACGGCGAGGCGGTCGCGTTCCCTGGCGGCGGCGACGTGGGCGGCGAAGGCGGTGAGGACGCGCTGGTCGGCGGCGGGCAGCCGGCGGCCGGTCAGCACCAGGACGGCGTCCGCGCCGACCGGGACTTCGGTGGCCTCCCCCTGGCCGGCGGGTGCGCCTTCGCCGTCGCTGCGGGCCAGCAGTGCGCCGCCGGTGCGTTCCAGCAGGACGACGGAGTGCATGCCGAAGGCCGTCCTGGACTTCTCCAGCAGGGCGGGCAGGGCGTCGGCGCCGCGCAGCACGCTGCCGGCGAGGGTGCTCAGGGTTTCGGCCTCGGCGGTGGCCCGGGCGGCGCGGGAGGTGAGCCGGCTCGCGTGGTCGACCACGGTCGAGACGGTGAGGGCGACGGCGGCGAAGACCACCAGGGCGACGATGTTGTTGGTCTCGCCGATGGTCAGGGTGTGGACGGGCGGGATGAAGAAGTAGTTCAGCAGCATCGAGGCGACGACGGAGGCGAGCAGCGCCGAGGTGGCGCCGCCCAGCAGGGCGACGACGACCACGCCGAGCTGGAAGATCAGCGCGTCGGTGGTGAGGTTGACGGTGCCGTGGGCCTGGGAGAGCGCGGCGGTCAGCAGCCAGGGGACGACCAGCCCGGAGAGGTAGCCGGCGATGGTGCGGCGCTTGGAGTGGCGGCGGCCGAGCGAGGGCAGCCGGCCGCGGCCGGTGAACTCGTGGGTGACCATGTGGACGTCGATGTCCTCGGAGGCGTCCACGGTGGTCTCGCCGATGCCGGGCCCGGTGAGGAAGCGGGTGATCCGGCCGCGCCGGCTGGTGCCGAGGACCAGCTGGGTGGCGTCGCGGGCGCGGGCGAAGGCGAGCAGCGCAGTGGGGATGTCGTCGCCGACGACCACGTGGTAGCCGCCGCCGAGGGTCTCGACGAGTCGGCGCTGCTGGGCGAGGGCGCCGGAGGAGGCGCCGGCCAGGCCGTCGCTGCGGGTGACGTGGACGGCGAGCAGGTCGCCGCCTGCCGTGCGGTCGGCGATCCGGGCGGCGCGGCGGATGAGGGTCTCGCCCTCGGGGCCGCCGGTGAGGGCGACCACGACGCGTTCGCGGGTCTCCCAGACGCGGTCGATGTTGTGGGTGGCCCGGTAGTCGCGCAGGCCCTCGTCGACCCGGCCGGCCACCCAGAGCAGGGCGAGCTCGCGCAGGGCGGTCAGGTTGCCGACCCGGAAGTAGTTGGAGAGCGCCGCGTCCACCTTCTCCGCCTTGTAGACGTTGCCGTGGGCCATCCGGCGCCGCAGCGCCTGGGGGGCCATGTCGACGAGCTCGATCTGGTCGGCCCGGCGGACCACGTCGTCCGGGACCGTCTCGCGCTGGGGAATGCCGGTGATCTTCTGGACGACGTCGTTCAGCGATTCCAGGTGCTGGACGTTGACGGTGGTGATGACGTCGATCCCGGCGTCGAGCAGCTCGTCGATGTCCTGCCAGCGCTTGGCGTTGCGGCCACCCGGGATGTTGGTGTGCGCCAGCTCGTCGACCAGTGCCACCGAGGGACGCCGGGCGATCAGGGCGTCCAGGTCCATCTCCTCGAACTCGGCGTCCCGATAGGTCCGCCTGATTCTTGGCAGCATTTCGAGCCCGTCCACCAGCCCTTCGGTGAACCTCCGCCCGTGGCACTCGATGTAACCGACCACCACGTCCGCACCGCGCTCCTGTCTGCGGTGGGCCTCGTCCAGCATCCGGTAGGTCTTGCCGACACCGGGGGCGGAACCGAGGTACACCCTCAGCCGGCCACGGCGGGGGCCGGTGCCGGGGGTGAGGTCGCGGGCCATGGGCGCTGCTCTTTCCGTTCAGTAGGTGAGGCAGGTCGATTGCGGGGCAAACATGGACGACCGACCCGGGCGGCGGGGTGTGTTCCCGCTGCCCGGGCCGGTCCGGTTACTCAGATGACTGATTTAGCGTCACTTCTGCTCGCTCAGCGCCTTGTTGAGCAGGACGACGTTGACGCCCTCCTGGCCGAGGAAGCCGAGTGAGCGGCTCTCGGTGTACTTTTCGACGAGCTTGTTCAGCTGCTCGGACGAGACGGTGCCGCGGGTCTTGGCGACCCGGTCGACCTGCTCCTTGGCGTAGGCGACGGAGATGTGCGGGTCGAGGCCGGAGCCGGAGGCGGTGACGGCGTCCACCGGCACGCTCGCCGGGTCGACGCCGTCGAACTCGGCGACGGCCTTGCGGCGGTCCTCGACCGTTGTGGTGAGGTTCTCGCTGTTGGGGCCCAGGTTGGAGGCGCCGGAGACCTTTCCGCCGTAGCCGTTGGCCGAGGGCCGGGGCTGGAACCACTGCGGGTCCGGCCTGGCCGCCTCGTCGGCGTCGTCGGGGTTCTGCTTGGGCAGGTCGTAGTTCTGGCCCAGCAGGCTGGAGCCGATCTCCTTGCCGTCGGCGGCCTTCACGATCGAGCCGTTGGCCTTGTCGCTGAAGACGGCCTGGCCGATGCCGGTGACCAGCAGCGGGTAGGCGAGGCCGAGGACCACCGTCATCACCAGCAGCATCCGCAGCGCGGTGAAGTGCGTGCGCACGGTGGTGGGCAGGGGCTTGGACATGATGCGTTTCTCCTCTCTCAGCTCAGGCCGGGGATGAACTGGACGACCAGGTCGATCAGCTTGATCCCGACGAAGGGGACCACCAGCCCGCCGAAGCCGTAGACCCCGATGTTGCGGCGCAGCAGTGAACTGGCGTCGGAGGGGCGGTACTTGACGCCGCGCAGGGCGAGCGGGATGAGGCCGATGATGACCAGGGCGTTGAAGACGATCGCCGAGGTGATGGCGGACTGGGGGCTGTGCAGGCCCATGATGTTGAGCCTGTCCAGGCCCGGGTAGACCGCGGCGAACATCGCCGGGATGATCGCGAAGTACTTGGCGACGTCGTTGGCGATGGAGAAGGTGGTGAGGGCGCCGCGGGTGATCAGGAGCTGCTTGCCGATCTCGACGATCTCGATCAGCTTGGTGGGGTTGGAGTCCAGGTCGACCATGTTGCCGGCCTCCTTGGCCGCCATGGTCCCGGTGTTCATGGCGACGCCGACGTCGGCCTGGGCGAGGGCGGGGGCGTCGTTGGTGCCGTCGCCGGTCATCGCGACGAGCTTGCCGCCCTCCTGCTCCTTCTTGATCAGGGCCATCTTGTCCTCGGGGGTGGCCTCGGCGAGGAAGTCGTCCACGCCGGCCTCCTGCGCGATCGCCCGGGCGGTCAGCGGGTTGTCACCCGTGATCATGATGGTCTTGATGCCCATCCGGCGCAGCTCGTCGAACCGCTCCCGCATGCCCTCCTTCACCACGTCCTTGAGGTGGATGACGCCGAGGGCCTTGGGGGCCGCACTACCGGTCTTGGAGGCGACGAGCAGGGGGGTGCCGCCGGCGGCGGAGATGCCGTCGACCAGTTCGGCGATGTCCCGGCCGACCGTGCCGCCGTTTTCGGTGACCCAGTTGGTGACGGATCCGGCTGCGCCCTTGCGCACCGAGTGGATGCCGTCGGCCTCCTCCAGGTCGACGCCGGACATCCGGGTCTGCGCGGTGAACGGCACCCAGGTGGCGTGCTCCAACTCGCCCTGGGCGCGGGCCCGCAGGCCGTACCCGGTCTTGGCGAGGACGACGATCGAGCGGCCTTCCGGCGTCTCGTCGGCGAGGGAGGAGAGCTGGGCGGCGTCGGCGAGCTCCTCGGTGGAGACACCGGCGGCGGGCTGGAACTCGGCGGCCTGGCGGTTGCCGAGGGTGATGGTGCCGGTCTTGTCGAGCAGCAGGGTGTTGACGTCGCCGGCCGCTTCGACGGCGCGGCCGGACATCGCCAGCACGTTGCGCTGGACGAGGCGGTCCATGCCGGCGATGCCGATCGCGGAGAGCAGTGCGCCGATGGTGGTCGGGATGAGCGCCACGATCAGGGCGACCAGCACGATCATCGACTGCGGCGCGCCCGCGAAGGTGGCCATCGGCTGCAGGGTCACGACGGCGATCAGGAAGACGATGGTCAGCGAGGCCAGCAGGATGTTGAGCGCGATCTCGTTCGGCGTCTTCTGCCGGGCGGCGCCCTCGACCAGGGCGATCATCCGGTCGATGAACGACTTGCCCGGCTCCGAGGCGATCTTCACCACGATCCGGTCGGACAGCACCTTGGTGCCGCCGGTCACCGCACTGCGGTCACCGCCCGACTCGCGGATCACCGGCGCGGACTCACCGGTGATCGCCGACTCGTCGACGGACGCGACGCCCTCGACGACGTCGCCGTCGCCGGGGATGATCTGGCCGGCCTCGACCACGACGTGGTCGCCCAGGCGCAGGGCGGTGCCGGGGACCTCCTCCTCGGCCCGGCTCTTCGGCCAGTCGGTGAGGCGGCGCGCCATGGTGTCGGTCTTGGTCTTGCGCAGGGTGTCCGCCTGCGCCTTGCCGCGGCCCTCGGCGACGGCCTCGGCGAGGTTGGCGAAGACCGTGGTCAGCCAGAGCCAGACGGTGATCGACCAGGCGAACACCGACGGGTCGGCGATCGCGGCGACGGTGGTGACCACCGAGCCGACCTCGACCACGAACATCACCGGGTTCTTCACCATCACCCGGGGGTCGAGCTTCTTCACCGCGTCCGGCAGTGCGGCGAGGAGCACCTTCGGGTCCAGCAGGCCGCCGGACGCCCGGTGCGGGGCCTGGGCCGGTTCCGGCTGCTGGGCGGCCGGCTTCCCGGCCTTCTCGGTCAGGGTGGGGGACATCAGGAGAGACCTTCCGCGATCGGCCCGAGGGCCAGGGCCGGGAAGTAGGTGAGGCCGACGACGATCAGGACGACGCCCGACAGCAGGCCCACGAACAGCGGCTTGTGGGTGGGCAGGGTGCCCGGGGTGGCGGGGACGGGCTGCTGCTGCGCGAGCGCGCCGGCCAGCGCCAGGACGAACACCATCGGCAGGAACCGGCCGAACACCATCGCCAGACCCAGCGCCGTGTCGTACCAGTCCGTGTTCACGGTGATACCGGCGAACGCCGAACCGTTGTTGTTCGAGGCGGAGGTGAACGCGTACAGCACCTCGGAGAAGCCGTGCGCACCGGAGTTGAGCATCCCGGCCCGCTCGCCGGGCAGCGCCATCGCCACACCCGTGCCGACCAGCACGATCGTCGGCGTGGTCAGGATGTACAGGGAGGCGAACTTCATCTCCCGCCCGCCCAGCTTCTTGCCCAGGTACTCCGGGGTGCGCCCGACCATCAGCCCGGCCACGAACACCGCGACGATCGCCAGCACCAGCATCCCGTACAGGCCCGAACCGGTACCGCCGGGCGCGATCTCGCCCAGCATCATGTTGAACATCGTCAGCCCGCCGCCGAACGGCGAGTACGAGTCGTGGAAGGAGTTCACCGCACCCGTCGACGTCAGCGTCGTCGACGCCGCGAACAGACCCGAGGCCGCGATGCCGAACCGCTGCTCCTTGCCCTCCATCGCCCCGCCGGCCGCCTGCATCGCGGCGCCGGAGTGCCGCGACTCGAAGAAGGTGATCAGCGCGACCGAGGCCACCCAGAACAGGCCCATCACCGCGACGATCGCGTAGCCCTGCCGGTTGTCACCCACCATCCTCCCGAAGGCGCGCGGCAGCGCGAACGGGATCAGCAGGATCAGAAAGACCTGCAGCACGTTGGTGAACCCGGTCGGGTTCTCGAACGGGTGCGCCGAGTTGGCGTTGTAGAAGCCGCCGCCGTTGGTACCCAGCAGCTTGATGACCTCCTGTGAGGCCACCGGCCCGCCCGGGACGGACTGCGTGTCCCCGCCCAGCGTGGCCACCTCGTGGAAGCCGTGGAGGTTCTGCACGACGCCGTTGGCCAGCAGCACCAGGGCGAAGACGACCGAGACCGGCAGCAGCAGCCGCAGCGAGATCCGGGTCAGATCCACCCAGAAGTTGCCCACCCGGTCCGTGCGGTTGCGGGTGAACCCGCGGATCAGCGCCGCCACGATCGCGATGCCCACCGCCGCGGAGACGAAGTTCTGCACCGCCAGGCCCGCCATCTGCACCAGGTGGCCCATCGCGGACTCGCCGCTGTAGGACTGCCAGTTGGTGTTCGCCACGAACGAGATCGCGGTGTTCCACGCCTGGTGGCCCGGCATCTGCTCGACGCCGAGGCCCAGCGGCAGCCACTGCTGCACCCGGATCAGGCCGTACAGGAAGAGGACCGAGACGGCCGAGAACGCCAGCACCGAGCGCAGGTACACCGGCCAGCGCTGGTCGGCGTCGCCGTCCACGCCGATCACCTTGTACAGGCCGCGCTCGGCTCTCAGGTGCTTCTTGGAGGTCAGGAGGTGGGCGATGTAGTCGCCCAGCGGCCGGTAGCACAGGGCCAGCGCGCCCACCAGGGCGAGGGCCTGCAACCAGCCCGCGAGAGTGGAGCCCATGTCAGAACTTCTCCGGGTAGATCAGCGCCACGACGAGGTAGCCGACGAGCGCGACAGCGACAATGAGACCGGCGATGTTCTCCGCGCTCACAGCTTCTCCACCCCCCGCGCGATCAGGGCGATGACGGCGAACACGACGACCGTGACACCGACGTAGATGAGATCGGACATGGGCTCCACCACAGTGGTTCGGGGTGGCCACGCGCTCCTGAACGGACCGGACGCGGCACCGGCGGCGGGCCGGCGTGCCCAGCAAATCGCCTGTTCGGGTGCCTGCCGTCGTTCTTGACGCCCTCCATACGGCGCCCGTTCGGTTGTTGACGGGGTCCATACGGGCTGGTCGGCGGCGGGTCTGTGGGGCGAGGGGCTCCGGCCGGCCCGTATGGGGAGCCGGCCGCGGCAACGGCGGGAGCCCCGGACGGCGGGTGCTGTCCGGGGCCCCTGGTGGCCGGTCGTCAGGCGTTCTCGGGCGCCGGGAGCCTCTCGCGCTCCGAGCGCACCGTCGGCTCGCCGCGCCGGACCGATCCCGGGGCCCGGCGGGCGGGCTGGTCCGCCCGGCCGGAGGAGGACAGCTGCCAGGGCACGCTGATCACCATCACGCCGGGGGTGAACAGCAGCCGGCTCTTCAGCCAGAGCGCCGACTGGTTGTGCAGCAGGTGTTCCCACCAGTGGCCGACCACGTACTCGGGGATGAACACCGCCACGGCGTCCCGCGGACTGGTCCGCCGGTACTCGCGGACGTACGCCACCACCGGCTTGGTGATCTCCCGGTACGGCGAGTCCAGCACCTTCAGCGGCACCTGGATGTCCAGCACGCCCCACTGCTGCTCCAGCTCGGTGGTGGCCTCGCGCTCCACCGCGACGGTCAGCGCCTCCAGCGAGTCCGGCCGGAACGCCTGGGCGTAGCCAAGCGCTCGCAGGGTCGGCTTGTGCAGCTTGGAGACCAGCACGATGCCGTGCACCTGGGACGGCCGAACCGAGTCCGCGTCCGGGTCGTCCACCGCCAGCTCGTCGGCGACGCTGTCGTAGTGCCGGCGGATGCCGCGCATCATCACCCAGAGCACGATCGCGGCGACCACGGCCAGCCAGGCGCCCTGGGTGAACTTGGTCAGCAGCACGATCACCAGCACCAGCGCCGTGGTGACGGCGCCGAACGCGTTGATCACCCGCGAGCGCTGGGCCGGGCCGCGCACGGCCGGGTCGGTCGCACCGCGCAGCACGCCGTTCCAGTGCTTCACCATGCCGATCTGCGACAGCGTGAAGGAGGTGAAGACGCCCAGGATGTAGAGGTGGATCAGGCTGGTGACGTCCGCGTCGTACAGCCACAGCAGCCCGCCGGCCACCACCGCGAGGGCGATGATGCCGTTGGAGAAGGCGAGCCGGTCGCCGCGGGTGTGCATCTGCCGGGGCAGGTAGCGGTGCTCGGCCAGGATCGAGGCCAGCAGCGGGAACCCGTTGAAGGCGGTGTTGGCCGCCAGGATCAGCACCAGCGCGGTGACGGCCTGGATGAAGTAGAAGAGGACGCTCTGGTCGCCGCCGAAGATCGCGGCCGCCAGCTGGGCGATCACGGTCTGCTGCGGCGCGGTGTGGCAGTCCCCGGCGAACCCGGTCAGCTGACAGGCGTCGTCGGTGATGTGCACCTTGGACATCAGGGCCAGCGCGGTGATGCCGACGAACATGACCACCGCCGTGGTGCCCATCACGGCCATCGTGGTGGCGGCGTTCTTCGACTTGGGCGCCCGGAAGGCCGGCACGCCGTTGGATATCGCCTCCACACCCGTCAGCGCCGTACAGCCGGACGCGAACGCCCGCAGGCCCAGCATCAGCAGTCCGAGCCCGGCCAGGGTGTCCTTGCCGTCCACCGGCAGCACCCCGTACGAGGCGCTGGCCGCCACCGGGGTGTCCCCGAACGCGGCCTTCACCAGGCCGGTGACGATCATCAGCAGCATGCCGCCGATGAACAGGTACGTGGGCGCCGCGAAGGCCTTGCCGGACTCCCGGACGCCGCGCAGGTTCATCGCCGCGAGCAGCACCACGAAGGCGACCGCCAGCTCGACCCGGTAGTCCGCGAGCGAGGGCAGCGCCGAGATGATGTTGTCCACGCCCGAGGCGACCGACACCGCGACCGTCATCACGTAGTCGACCATCAGCGAGGCGGCCACCACCAGACCGGAGTTGGCGCCGAGGTTGCGGGACACCACCTCGTAGGATCCGCCGCCGCTCGGGTAGGCGTGCACGACCTGGCGGTACGACAGCACCACGACGGCCATCAGGGCGACCACACCGGCCGCGACCCACGGGGTCAGGTAGAGGAAGGCGGTGCCACCGACGGTGAGCACCAGCAGGATCTCCTGAGTCGCGTAGGCGACCGAGGAGAGCGGGTCGGAAGCGAAGATCGGCAGCGCCAGCCGCTTGGGGAGCAGCGTCTCGCCCAGCTCCTCGCTGCGCATGGCCTTGCCGATCACTAGGCGCTTGAGCGCCTGGGGCACGTTGAACACATGGGCGAGCGTAAGGGCCCGGATCGGCAGGGCAATGGGCCCTCCCGGAGTAACGGAGAGGTCCGGCGCGCCCTTTGGGATGAATGTTCCCGCAGGTCGGAGGCGCTATGAGCGCGGTGCGCCAAGTGCACACGGGGCATATCGAGGGCGTTAAGCCCCCCCGTTAAGACATCGTCAAGATATGCCGAGAAAATCGGTCATTACGCCCACAGGGCGACAATCCGCCTCGCCGATCGGCCGGGCGGAGCCGCGGCCGGGGGTGGTCGCGGGTGGTCCGGAGTAGCCGGGGGTGGTCGGGCCGGTGTCCCGGCGGGCGCCGGTTGGGAAGACGATCAGCTCGGACGGAGGACTCCCGGCGCGCACCTCGGTACACCCGGGACCACTCGGCGGTGAGGCTGAACGGCCCGACCCACCCCTGGACAGCCACTTTGCTGCCTAGAGGATGTAATTGCAAGCGATACGCAATAACACGCCCGCCGAGCCGATCGCACGCTGCGCATCCACTCGACTACTCTCCGCATGTGACCCGCTCCAGCCCCCTCCTGCTCATCGACCTCGACCACACCCTGGTCGAACGCGTCGGCGGCCCCGACGCCTGGACCGCAGCCTTCTGCGCCGAGCACGGCATCCCCGCCGCGGACGCCCCCGCCGTCTTCGAGATCCTCCGCGCCGACCGCTCCCCCGCCGGCTTCACCCGGATCGCCGACCGGTACGGGCTGCGCCACTCCGGCGCCGCGCTCTGGGACGCCCACGTCGCCCAGGAGGCCGCCCGCACCCTCCTGATCCCCGGCGTCCCCGCAGCCCTCGCCGCCCTGCGCGAGGCCGGCTGGACCATCGGCGTCGTCACCAACGGCTCCACCGACATCCAGCGCGCCAAACTCGCCCGCACCGGCCTGCTCCCCGCCGTCGACACCGTCTGCGTCTCCGAGGAGGCCGGCGCCCGCAAACCGGCGCCCGAGATCTTCCACCTCGCCGCCGAGCGCCTCGGCCGCACCCTCACCCCCGCCGACTGGATGGTCGGCAACAACCCCGCCACCGACCTCCAGGGCGCCCACGCCACCGGGCTGCGCTCCATCTGGATCACCCCGACCCCCGCGCCGCCGCTCCCCCCGCAGCACCCCGCCCCGACCTACACCGCCCCCGACACCCCCGCCGCCGCCACCCTGCTGCTCTCCGCCCCCGCCTGACGCCCCAAAACAGAACCGGCCCCGAACAACGTTTCCGCTGTTCGGGGCCGGTCTGGTAATCCAGTGGCTGGTGCAGGGTTCGAACCTGCGTAGCTTACGCGGCAGATTTACAGTCTGCTCCCTTTGGCCGCTCGGGCAACCAGCCAGGATTGGTGTCTCACGGGGCTTGCCCCGTTCGACTCCGTAAACAATACCCGATGCCGGGGGGTGGTTCGCCACTCGATTGGTCACACGATGATCAAGGGGTACGGCGTGGCTGTCGGGGGCGGCGGCGGGGTGGTGCTGGATAGGCTGGGGCGGCGGACGCCCGGTGGGGCGGGCCGTGTCAGTGAAGCCAGAGCATCAAGGAGACCAACACCCATGGCCGACTCCAGTTTCGACATCGTCTCGAAGGTCGAGTGGCAGGAGGTCGACAACGCGATCAACCAGACCTCCCGTGAGCTCGCCACCCGCTTCGACTTCAAGAACGTCGGCGCCGAGATCAGCCGATCCGGCGAGACGATCGAGATGAAGGCCAGCGGCGAGGAGCGGGTGAAGGCCGTGCTGGACGTGCTGCAGAGCAAGTTCATCAAGCGCGGCCTGTCGCTGAAGGCGCTGGACGCCAAGGACCCGCAGCTGTCCGGCAAGGAGTACAAGATCTTCGCGGACGTGAAGGAGGGCATCACCCAGGACGATGCCAAGAAGGTCGCGAAGATCATCCGCGACGAGGGCCCGAAGGGCGTGAAGGCCCAGGTCCAGGGTGACGAGCTGCGCGTCACCTCGAAGAGCCGCGACGACCTGCAGACCGTGCAGACCCTGCTCAAGGGCAAGGACCTGGACTTCGCGATCCAGTTCGTCAACTACCGCTGAGCGGAGCCCTGGCCGGGGAGGCCCCGCGACGGTCGGCCGTCGCGGGGCCTTGCTGTTGTCCGGGGTCGGACGGCGGTCCGGGCAGGGGCACGCCCCGGGCCCGTGGGTCGGGGCCGGGGCGCGCCGGTGGGGCCGGACGGGTTGCTAGAGGCCGGTGAGGCGGGTGACCGTGGCGGTGGCGGTGCCGAGGACGTCGGGGGCCAGGCCGGTGACGGCCTGCTGGACAGCGTCCGGGTCGGGCTTGACCGCGGTGGCGGCGTCGACCAGGGCCGAGGCCTTCGCCTTGAGGGCGGTGAGCTGCTCCTCGATGGGGAGGGCGGGCAGCGGCGCCGCCGTGCGGGGCTGCTGATCCACCGGCAGCGGCGCGGGTACGGGGACGGGCGGTGCCACCGGGGCCGCGGGCAGTTGGCCGAGCAGGGCCGTCGCCGCGGACTCGAGCGTGGCGAGCAGCTGTTGCAGGACGCCGAGGTCCGGCGCCCCGGTCGGCGGGGTCGCGGCGGTCAGCAGGCCGTCGACCAGCTTGAGGATGTCGCCGAGGCCGCCGAGCGCCCCGAGGGTCGCGGTCGGGTCCGCCGCCGCAGCAGCGGGCGGGGTGACGGTCGGCGGGGTCGCGACGGGGGGAACCCCGACGGGCGGCGCGGCAACGGGCGGCGCGGCAACGGGGGGAACCCCGACAGGCGGAGCCCCGACCGGGAGAGGAACGTCGGCGCGGGGCACGGCCACGAGGTGCGGGACCGCGGCGTCGGAGCCAGTGGCAGTACCCGGGCCGGCGGTGGTGGCGGACGCCGTGGCGACCGGGGTCAGCACAACGGCTGCGGTCAGCGCGGCGGCCATCCAGGTGGAACGCATGGGTGGTGCTTCCTTTCGATGCGAAACAGGCGAAATGCCTGATTCACACGTTGGGGCACGCCAGTTGGCCCAGCCACCGCTCGTACGCCGAACGGTTCGCCACCCGTCAACCGGGCGGCTCGGCCGGGGCGAAGCGGGGCCGGAGGCCGACGGCCCACCACTCAGCCGGCCGCCGCCCAGCCGCTGGTGCTGCGGTGCGCGGGCAGGCCGACCGCGTCGAACTCGTCCAGGTGGCCGTCCTCCACCCGGGCCCCGATCCGGCGCAGCACGCGGGAGATCGGGCTGCCCTCGGGCGGGAAGGGCTCGGACTCGGCGCTGGTGAGCGGGCCGAGGTCGAGTCGGCCGTCGGCCCAGACCGCGGCGCGCTGGGTGCCGGTGCCGCCGAAGTAGTCGGCCTCGACGCAGGCGATCGGACCGGCCTTGGACCAGGCGGCGAGCCGGCGCTCGAAGCCGCCCGGGAACCACTCGAAGCCGCCCTCGCCGCCGTGCGCCCCCTCCTCGCCGCCCAGTTGGAGGGCGGCCAGGAAGACGGGGGTGGCCGGCAGCAGCGCCAGCCCCTGGCCCAGCGGGGCGATGCGCGCGGCCGGGACTTCGGCGGCCGCCACCGTGATCAGCTCCACCGGGCCTATCAACGCCTGAAGTTCGTATGGCATTCAGTCATCCTGGCCTATGCCACTGACAGTTCGCCCGGGATTTACGATTCCGTGCCCGGAGCGGAACCGGACGGTATGCCGGAGCCCCACGCAGCCGGATCCGACGGTGCACCGGAGCCCCGAGCAGCCTGATCGGACGGCACGCCGTAGAGCAGGCCGAGCAGGGTGATGTCGACGGAACCGTCGGCATCGCTGTTTCCGTCGGCCATGAACTCGTCGATGACAGCGGCGAGTTGTGCGCGCAGTCGGACCAGCCTGGCGGGCTCCACCCGGAGCACTATGTGCGAGAACAGACTGGGCGGCCCGGCCGATCCGTCCTTGGGGGCGCTGAAGTCCAGCCGCCCGGACCGCGCCTGGGCGTGGAAGTCGTCGCGGACCCGGTCGACTGCGGCGAGGACGGCGCCGTACGCCTCGGTGCGGGTCGGGGAGCCGGTCGCGAAGAGCTCCGGGGAGAGTCGGACCGACTCCTGCGCGGCCGCGTAGCGGCTCTCGACGATCCCGGAGACCAGTCGGGTGCCGGCCACGACGATCAGGTCGGCCTTCTCCAGCTGCTTGAGGTGGCGGTAGAGCTTCGTCTGCGACTCGCCGAGGAAGGCCGCGATCTCCTTGGCGGTCAGCCCCTCGCCCGCGACCTCCATCAGCGCCCGGAGGATGCCCAGCCGGAGCGGGTCGGCGAGCGCCTTCAGCGTCTCGACGTCCCCGACCTGGCGCTCCCCGACCCGCCCGTCGGCGGCCTGCCCGGCCTCCTCGGCAGCCGCCCCCGCGCCCCCGGAACCCCCCGCGACCGCGGCGCCCCCCTCGGCGCCCTCCTCGACAGTGCTCTCGACCATGGGACCACCCTCCCAGATCCCCGGACGCCGACGCAATCACCCTTGCGCAACCAATCACGGCAGAGTAATCATTTACGGCAGCGTGAATGATGACGCAGGCACGAACATCGCGCAGACACGAACACCACAGGGGGGCAGGGATGGGCACCACCACGGCGCAAGCCGACCAGCAGGGGCATCCGGACACGGCGGTCGGGGAGCCGCCGCTCGTCCCGCTCCGGCGCAACCTGCGGTTCCAGACGCTCTGGGCCGGCCAGGCCGCCTCGACCCTCGGCCTGCACCTCGCCGACACCGCGTACCCGCTGCTCCTGCTCGCCATGACCGGGTCGTCCACCCTCGCGGGGGCGTTCGGGGCTCTGCAGATCTGCGCCTCGGTGGTGTTCGGCCTCCACGGCGGCTCGGTCGCCGACCGGTACGACCGGCGGCGGGTGCTGATCGTCGCGGACACCGTCCGGCTGGCCGCCGCCGCCAGCGTCCCGCTCGCCCTGGCGCTGGACCGGCTCACCGTGCCGCACACCCTGTTGGTCGCCCTCGTCATCGGCGCGACGATCGGCTACACCGGGCCGATCCGGCTGATCGCGGTGCGCTCGGTGGTGCCGCCCGCGCAGCTCTCCCAGGCGCTCGCCCAGGACGAGGCGCGGATGAGCGGGGCCGGGCTGATCGGGCCGCCGCTGGCGGGGTACCTGTTCGGCCTGGGCCGGGCGGTGCCGTTCCTCGGCACGGTGGTCACCGCCGCACTCTCGATCGCCTCCGCCCTGCTGGTCCGGTTCCCCGGCCGCCCGGAGGCCTCCTCGCGGACCCCGCAGGGCGGCGTCCTGGCCGGTTTCCGCTTTCTGGCCGCCGACCGGGTGCTGCGCCCCGCCCTCGCCGTGATCCTGGTGACCAATCTGACGGGTACCGCGATGCTGCTGCCGGTGATCGTCCTGCTGCGCGGCCACGGCACCTCCAGCGGCGGGATCGGCCTGGCGCTGGCCGGTGAGGCGGTGGGCGCGCTGGCGGGGGCGCTGCTGGTCACCAGGCTGCACCGGCGGTTCGGCCCCGGCGTGCTGCTGCTCGCGGTGGCCTGGCTCGGCGTGCCCGTCCTGCTGGTGCCGCTGCTGCCCGGCGGCCCGGTCGCCGTCTTCGCGGCGCTGTTCACCATGGGCCTGGGGACGCCCGCGCTCCGGGTGATGATCGACGTCCTGGTGTTCCGGCAGACCGCGGACGAGCTCCGCGGGAGGGTGATCGCGGCAACCATGACGCTGCTGACCGTCGGCATGCCCGCCGGGATGCTCGGCAGCGGCCTGCTGCTCGACCACCTCTCCCCCGGTACCGCGCTGTCGGTGATCGCCGGCCTGCTCGCCGCCGCCCTGCTGCCCGCGACCTCCTCCCGGACCCTGCGCCGCGCGGTCTGGCCGGCGCCGACCGCCTGAGCCTGCGGCACCGGGCAGGCGGCACCGGGCAGGCGGCACCGGGCGGAAATCGCCAGGCGGACGACACCGGCCAGCGGGAGCCGGGCAGACGACCCCGACCGGGTGGCCGGGCCCAAACCTCCTCCGCACGCCCCTGACAGTCGATCACCCGTGCGGGTGCACGCGGCATGCGGCGTGCCCGGCAACCGGGTGAACTGGCCGGGTACGGCCCGCCACCGGGGCCCTCCCGGCGCAGCGGACGAACGGCTCCCACGGACGCGCAGACCCGGGCCGTACCCGGAGGAGGACTCATGAGTTCCATGGACGCGCCCTCGCCGGGCGGCCGGGGAAGCCCGGCCGCCCATGACCGGCCCGGCACCGGGACGGGCACCGGGGGCGGGGCGGTGGCGGCCCGGATGGCCAGTGCGCCGCGCATGTCCTGGCTGACGCTCGCCCTGATGACGACCGCCTCGGTGGCCAGCCTGCGCGCCGCGCCGACCATGGCGGTCTACGGCCTGGCCTGCGTCTTCCTCTACCTCGTCCCCGCCATCGTCTTCCTGCTGCCGACGGCCCTGGTCTCCGCCGAGCTGGCCTCCGGCTGGGAGGGCGGCGTCTACCGCTGGGTGTCGGAGGGCCTGTCGAAGCCGCTCGGCTTCCTCGCGGTCTGGTGCCAGTTCGCGATGACGATCTTCTACTACCCGTCGCTGCTCGCCTACGTGGCCTCGACCATCGCCTACGTGGTCAACCCGAGCCTGGCCAGCAACGGCCCCTACACCGCCATCGTGATCATGGTGCTGTACTGGTCCGGCGTCTGGGTCTCCTCGCGCGGGACGAAGGCCGTGGCCGGCCTCTCCTCCTGGGGCCTGGTGATCGGCACCCTGATCCCCGGCACGCTGCTGGTGGTGCTCGGCCTCGTCTTCCTCGGCCAGGGCAACCCCTCCGCCGCGCCGATGAACGCCTCGCACCTCTTCCCGCAGTGGACCGGTCTGGCCAGCCTGGTGCTGATCGTCAACAACTTCCTCAGCTACTCCGGCATGGAGATGAACGCGGTCCACGTCTCCTCGCTGAAGAACCCGGCCAAGGAGTTCCCCCGCTCGATGTTCACCGCCTCCGGGATGGTGCTGCTGATCTTCATCCTCCCCGCGCTGGCGATCAGCTGGGTGGTGCCGTCCGCCGAACTGAGCCTGACGGCCGGCGTGATGCAGGCCTTCGACTCCTTCTTCCAGTACTTCCACATCGGCTGGCTCACCCCGGTGATCGCGGTGGCGCTGGTGGCCGCCTCACTCGGCGGCATGCTCACCTGGCTGGCCGGGCCGTCCAAGGGCCTGCTGATGATCTCCCGGCAGGAGGGCTACCTGCCGCCGTTCCTGCAGCGGCTCAACAAGGAGGGCATCCAGCAGAACCTGCTGGTCACCCAGGGCGTGGTGACCACCATCATCGCCCTCGCCTACGCGCTGATCCCGAACGTCTCCAGCGCCTACTGGATCTTCTCGGTGATCACCACGCAGGTCTATCTGATCGTCTACCTGCTGATGTTCGCCGCCGCGATCCGGCTGCGCCGCACCCAGCCGGACCACCCGCGCGGCTACCGCGCCCCGGCGCTGGTCCTGGTGTGCGTGACCGGCCTGCTGTCCTCGGCGGCCGCGATGGTGATCGGGTTCGTGCCGTCCTCGCAGTTCGGCAGCGGCAGCGTCTGGTCCTACGTGGCGATCGTCGGCGGCGGCCTGCTGCTGCTCGGCCTGGTGATCCCCCTCCTCTTCCTCAAGCTGAGCAAGCCCTCCTGGCGCTCCCCCGAGGCCCAGGCCGAACTGGCCGAGCAGGAGGCCGAGGAGCGGCGCAACGCCGACGGAGGTACGGCATGAGCACCATGATGGCCTCCCGCCACCGCTGGATCTACCTGGGCGCGATCGTCCTGCTGATCGGGATGCTGATCACCGGCCTGCTGACGTACTCCCAGCTGCACGCCACCAACCAGGCCAACGACAAGGCCAAGCAGCTGACCGCCGCGCTCACCGCGGCCGGCTATCCGGTGCCCAGCCAGAGCCAGATCGTGCACACCCTGGGCGAGGACGGCGGCGCCGTCTGCGAGAACCCGGCGCACGCGCTGACCCAGGCGCAGTGGAAGTACGGCATGTCCAACGGCGCGGGCGGACCTGGGCAGCGGCCGGTGCTCTCCGACCGCGAGGTCGTGTACGCCGAGTCGCTGGTGCTCTCGGTGTACTGCCCGGACCAGCTCGCCGCCATCAAGGAGAAGATCGACGACCTCAAGCTCCGCGACACCATTCGAAACTGACGCCCAGCCAGTCACTTCCTACTGCGAACGCCCCACCACGAACGCCTCGGGAGCCCGCCCATGACCGACGAACTCGCCCGCCGGATCGCCGCCCTGATGCCCCGGGCCAAGGCCGACCTGGCCGAGCTGGTCGCCATCCCCTCCGTCGCCGACCCCCGCCAGTACCCGCCGGAGAAGTGCCGCGACGCCGCCGAGTGGGTCGCCGCCGCCTTCTCCGACGCCGGACTGCACGACGTCCACCTGGAGGAGACCCCGGACGGCAGCCACGCCGTGATCGGCCACCGCCCGCCGCCGCCCGGCGCACCGACCGTCCTGCTGTACTGCCACTACGACGTCCAGCCGCCGCTCGACGACGCCGCCTGGACCTCCCCGCCGTTCGAACTCACCGAGCGCGACGGGCGCTGGTACGGGCGGGGCACCGCCGACTGCAAGGGCAACATCGTCATGCACCTCACCGCGCTGCGGGCGCTCGGCGACGACATCCCGGTCGGCCTCAAGTTCGTCTCCGAGGGCTCGGAGGAGCAGGGCACCGGCGGGCTCGAAGCCTATGTGCCCCCGCACGCGGGCGAGTTGCACGCCGACGCGCTGCTGGTCTGCGACACCGGCAACGCCGCGGTCGGCAGGCCCACCGCCACCACCTCGCTGCGCGGGCTCGCCAACGTGGTGGTCACCGCCTCCGCCCTGCACGGCGACATGCACTCCGGCATGTTCGGCGGCCCGGCCCCGGACGCGCTGGCGGCGCTGATCCGGGTGCTCGACTCGCTGCGCGGCCCCGACGGCGGCACCCGGATCGACGGGCTCGACTGCGACGGGTCCTGGAGCGGCGTCGGGTACGACGAACAGCAGTTCCGGCAGGACGCCGGGGTGCTGGACGGCGTCGGGCTGACCGGCTCCGGCAGCGTCGCCGACCGGCTCTGGGCCCGGCCGGCCGTCACCGTGCTCGGCATCGACTGCCCGCCGGTGGTCGGCTCGGCCGCCGCCATCCCGGCCACCGCCCGAGCCCGGGTCAGCCTGCGGATCCCGCCCGGCACCGACCCGCGCACCGCCCAGGAGGCGCTGATCGCGCACCTGAAGGCGGCCGCGCCGTGGGGCGTCCGGGTGGAGGTGCAGCCGGAGAGCACCGGCTCGCCGTTCCGCGCCGCCACCGGCGGGCGCGCCTACAGCGCTCTCGACAAGGCCATGCAGGAGGTCTACGGCAAGCCGATGGCCTTCCTCGGCCAGGGCGGCTCGATCCCGCTGTGCAACGTGTTCGCGCAGACCTACCCCGAGGCGGAGATCATCCTGATGGGCGTGGAGGAGCCGCGCTGCCTGATCCACGCACCCAACGAGAGCGTCGACCCCGGCGAGATCGAGCACATGGCCAACGTCGAGGCGCTGTTCCTCCGACACTACGCCAACTCGGCGGGCACGTGATGGAGTTCGGTTTACCAGGGACAGATCCGAGGAGGAACCCCATGCCACGACCGTTCACCACCGAGGACTACAGCGCCCGGATGGCCCGGGCCACCGCCGACGCGACCGCCGCCGGGCTGGCGGGCCTGGTCGTCGCCCCCGGGCCCGACCTGGTCTACCTGTGCGGCTACCAGCCCACCGCGATCACCGAGCGGCTGACCGCCCTCGTCCTCACCGCCGGCCGCGAACCCGCCCTGATCGTCCCCAAGTTGGAGCGGCCCGATGCCGAGAAGGCCCCCGGCTCCCCCGCCGTGCGGCTGCTCGACTGGACCGACGGCGAGGACCCGTACGCCACCGCCGTCCCGCTGATCGACCCGGCTGGACGGTACGGCGTCTCGGACAACGCCTGGGCCATGCACCTGCTCGGCCTGCAGGCCGCCCTCCCCGGCACCGGCTACACCTCGCTCACCGACACCCTGCCGATGCTGCGCGCCGTCAAGGACTCCGACGAGCTGGACCGCCTCGCCGCCGCCGGCGGGGCCGCCGACGCCGCCTACCGGGGCATCCTGGAGGTCGAGTTCGCCGGGCGCCGGGAGACCGACGTCGCCGCCGACCTCAGCGCGCTGCTCATCCAGTACGGGCACAGCCAGGTCGACTTCACCGTGGTCGGCTCCGGCCCCAACGGCGCCAACCCGCACCACGAGGCCGGCGACCGGGTGATCCAGCCCGGCGACACCGTCGTCCTGGACTTCGGCGGCCTCAAGGACGGCTACGGCTCCGACACCACCCGTACCGTGCACGTCGGCGGCGACGTCCCGACCGAGGTGCAGAAGGTGCACGACGTCGTCCGGCAGGCGCAGCAGACCGCCTTCGAGGCCGTCCGGCCCGGGGTGAGCTGCCAGGAGATCGACCGGATCGCCCGCCGGGTGATCACCGAGGCCGGGTACGGCGAGTACTTCATCCACCGCACCGGCCACGGCATCGGCATCACCACGCACGAACCGCCGTACCTGGTCGAGGGCGAGGAGCGGCCGCTCGTGCCCGGCATGTGCTTCTCGATCGAGCCGGGCGTCTACCTGCCGGGCCGGTTCGGGGTGCGGATCGAGGACATCGTCACGGTGACCGAGCACGGCGGGCGGCGGTTCAACAACACCCCGCACGAGTTGGGCATCGTCTCGTGACGCGCCTGGCCGCCCGGCGTAACGGCTGCTCACGGCCGGGGCATTCCGCTGTCTGAGTTTTTTCTGGACGACCGGCGGTTCGCGTGAAGAGTTCTCCAAGAATGGCTTGCTAGCTTCGACCGACATGACAAAGCTGCTCCGCCCGGCGCCGACCCCACCCCCGCGCGCCGGGCGGCTGCGTCCGGTGTCCCGGCCCCTGCCCAGTGCGCGCGCGACCGCACTGGGCCGGCTGCGGCTCCTGGCGTGGCCGCTCTACCTCCTCGCCCTGGTGCAGTACGTGCGCATCAACGGCGTGCCGTACGCCAACGACGTGGTGTTCTGCTGGCTGATCGGCGCCCTGCTCGCGGCCGCCGTGCACGCCGGGCACGGGCTGCGCCGCTTCCTGCTCGTGCTGCGCGACTGGGTGCCGGTGATGGCCGCCGTCTGGACGTACTCGCTGCTGCGCGGCTACGGCGCGCACACCCCGTGGGCCCCGCACTGGCGCCCGCAGCTGGTCGCCGACCGGGTGCTCGGCTTCGGCGAGACCTGGACGGTCCGGCTGCAGCACGCGCTGTACACGCCGGGCTCGCCGCACTGGTACGACTACGCGGCCGTCACCGTCTACATGTCGCACTTCTTCGCGGTGTTCCTGATCCTCGCGGTGCTCTGGCGGCGGCGGCACGACCGGTTCCGGCAACTGCTCGTCTGTTACCTGGTGCTGACCTACGCCGGGTTCGCGACCTATGTGTTCTTCCCGGCCGACCCGCCGTGGCTGGTCGCCCAGGAGGGCCACCTGCCGCAGCTCACCCGGGTGGTCTCCGAAGTCCTGGCCGAGAGCGGACTGCCCCGGGCCGGCTCGGTGTTCGAGAACGGCAGCCGGTTCGCCAACGACGTCGCCGCGATGCCCTCGCTGCACTCGGCCTACCCGATGATGCTGACCCTGTTCTTCTGGCCGACGGCCGGCCGGTGGCTGCGGGTCCTGCTGGTCGCCTACCCGCTCGCGATGGCGTTCACCCTGGTGTACGGCGCCGAGCACTTCATCGTCGACGTGTTCGCGGGCTGGGCCTACGCGGCGGCCACGGTGTACGGGGTCCGCCGGGTGCGGGCCCGGCGGCTGCGGGCGCGGGAGGTCCGGGCCCGGGAGGCGCGGGCCAGGGAGGCCTCCGGGGTGTCGCTCGGCGGCTGACCTGCGGAGTTCGGTGGGCGCCTTCGGCGCGCGATGGCCCAGACTGGGCCGGTGCCCACTCCGTCTCCCCTGAAGCCCACGGCCGAGCAGCTGCTCGCGGCCCGTGACACCACGATCCCCGATGTCGTCGCGCCCGGCCTGCGGGTGCTGTTCTGCGGCATCAACCCCGGTCTGTGGTCCGGCGCCACCGGCCACCACTTCGCCCGCCCCGGCAACCGCTTCTGGCCCGCGCTGCACCGCTCCGGCTTCACCCCGCGCCAACTGCGCCCGGACGAGCAGGGCGAACTGCTCGACCTCGGCCTCGGCATCACCAACGTCGCCCCGCGCGCCACCGCCAAGGCCGACGAGCTCACCGCCGACGAGCTGCGGGCGGGCGGGGCCGCGCTCACCGAACGCGTCCTGCGGCTGCGCCCGCAGGTACTGGCCGTCCTGGGCATCGGCGCCTACCGGACGGCCTTCGGGCGGCGCGGCGCCTCGATCGGGCGGCAGGAGGAGGGCCTCGGCGCCACCGAGGTCTGGGTCCTGCCCAACCCGAGCGGTCTGAACGCCCACTACACCCCGGCAACCCTCGCCGACGAGTTCCGCCGGCTGCGCGAGGCCGTGGAGGCCCCGGAGGCGGGGTAGCCGCGTCGCGGGCCGTCCTGCACAGGAAGTCGGACCCGTCGACTTCCTGTGCAGGCAGGAAGGCCCGGCCCTCGGGCAAGAGCGGATGAGTACGCAACCTGCCGCCCCGATCAACAAGCCCTCGCACCATCCGACCTGACCAGTTGTCAGATCCCGTCGATAGACTTGCTTCAGCCCATAGACCTACCTGGCAAGCAAGTGAGGACAGTCCCGAATGGCCACCCAGCTGTACTCCACCACTTCCTCCCCCGTCTCCCGACTGGTGCAGGACATCGAGCGTGGCGAAATCGGCCTACCGGACTTGCAGCGACCGTACGTCTGGTCCGCCACCGGGGCCCGGGATCTCTTCGACTCGATGTACAAGGGATTCCCGGTCGGATACCTGCTGTTCTGGGGGACCGATGCCGAACCGGGCACCAAACAGATCGGCGCGGGGTCCAAGGAACGCGTGCCCCGACAGATCATCATCGACGGCCAGCAGCGTCTGACCTCACTCTTCGCAGTCATGACCGGTGCAGAGGTGACACACGAGGACTACTCGACCGGCCGGGTGCGGCTGGCCTTCCGCCCTTCCGACGAGACCTTCGCCGTCTCCGGCGCCCCGATCGAGAAGGACGCGGAGTACCTGCCGGATATCAGCGTGCTCTGGCAGTCCGACGCGAACGTACTCAAGAGGACTGTCCGGGCATTCCTCGGAAGGCTCGCCGAGAAGCGCGAGTTGGACGAGGACGAGCGCGACCGCCTGGAGTCCGCGATCTGCCATGTCCACGGGCTCAGCATGTACAGCTTCCAGATCGTCGAGCTCTCGGCGGACATCAGCCTTGAGGAGGTTTCCGAGATCTTCGTACGCATCAACAGCAAAGGCGTGAAGCTGAAGCAGTCCGACTTCATCCTCACGCTGATGTCGGTGTCCTGGGACGAAGGCCGCCGCGAGCTCGAGCAGTTCTGCCGGGACAGCCAGCTCCCCTCCCGCTCCGGCGCATCACCGTTCAACTGGTTCCTGGAGCCCCAGCCGTCCGACCTGCTGCGGGTGACGACCGCGCTGGCCCTGCGCCGGGCCGTGCTCAAGCAGGTCTACATCGTGCTCAGCGGCCGCGACCCGGACACCGGAAAGGCATCGGCGACCCTCAGGGACAAGCAGTTCGCGAAGCTGCAGGAGGCCCAGCAGAGCGTTCTGGATCTGACGAACTGGCACGAGTTCTTCCAGTGCCTGGAGCGGGCGGGCTTCCGGGGCTCGAAGATGATCTCCAGCAACAACGCCATCCTGTACAGCTACGCCATGTGGCTCATCGGCAGGATTCACTACAAGGTGCCGCTCGACCGCCTCCGGGAGGCGATCGCCCGCTGGTTCTTCATGGCACACGGGACCGCGCGCTACTCGGGGTCACTGGAGAGCCAGGTGGAACAGGACCTGAGCCGCTTCCGCGAGATCCCCGACGGCGACCCCGACGCCTTCATCGCCGTCCTCGACAAGATCATTTCCGATACTCTGACCTCGGACTACTGGACTATCACGCTTCCCAACGAACTGAACGCCTCGGCCTCCAAGACACCGGCCCTGCTGTCCTACATCGCGGCTCTGAACATCCTCGACGCCGACGCGCTGCTTTCCCGGGGCAAGGTCCGCAGCCGCCTCGACCCGGCGGTCACCACCAAGCGGGGGATCGAGCGGCACCACCTCTTCCCGAAGGCCCACCTGGTGCGCACTCTCGGGATCCGGGAGAGCCAGAAGATCAACCAGATCGCCAACATGACCCTGGTCGAGTGGCACAAGAACATCGACATCTCAGACCAGGCGCCGGCCGTCTACTGGCCGCAGCAGACCGCCGCCAGGCAGCTGGACCCTGCGCGCCTGGCCCAGCAGCAGTACTGGCACGCGCTACCTGAGGGCTGGGAGTCCATGGAGTACGAGGACTTCCTCGGCGCCCGCAGGCAGCTCATGGCCGCCGTGGTCCGGGACGCGTTCGTCCAGCTGGGCAGCAGCGACTACCACCCCTGCTACCCCGCCCCCGACATCCTCGCCAACCCGACGATGCGCCAGGGGGGATCCCGGCTTCCCCTGCACAAGCTGATCCACGCCGGCCTGCTGGAGCCGGGGGCCATCCTCAAGCCATCCTGGGCCGGACACTCGGTGACGGCAAGCGTCAATGAGCGCGGCCTCATCGAAGTCGACGGCGAGGCGTACGACACGCCGTCGGGCGCCGCCAAGGCCAGCGGCATCCACACCAACGGATGGGAGTTCTGGTCCGTCGTCACCCCGCAGGGTCCGGTGCCGCTCGACAAGCTGCGGTCCGAGTACACCGCCGAGACGCTCTGGTGACCGTGCCCGACCGCCGCCCGGCCGAGGTCGGGCGGGGTCAGGGTCATCGCCTCCTCAGCGGGCGCCGAACTTCTCGTCGGTGGGGACGACCTCGCGGCCCAGGGGCATCAGCGAGATCGGGATCATCTTGAGGTTCGCCCAGCCGAACGGGATGCCGATGATCGACAGGAACAGCGGGATGCTCGTGATCAGGTGGCCGATCGCCAGCCACCAGCCCGCGAAGACCAGCCAGATCACGTTGCCGACGCAGGACGGCGCCCCGGCGTCCGGCTTCTCGACCGTCGTCCGCCCGAAGGGCCAGATCACGTAGCCGGCGATCCGAAAGGCGGCGATGCCGAACGGAATGGTGATGATCAGGATGCAGCAGATGATGCCCGCGATGGCGTACCCGATGGCCATCCAGATGCCGCAGAAGATCAGCCAGAGCACGTTGAGGACGAATCCGATCACCTTCATGTTGCTCAGCCTCCCATGGGTGGTGCTTCCAGACTGGTATACCCGCCCGGGGCGCGCCCTACATGGGGCTACACGGTGCTACGGGATTTTTGGGGGCCCGCCCGGACCGGCGGGCCCCGCCCGGACCTGCCCGGGGTCCGCCGCCTCCACGGGCGGGGGCCGGCAGCGGAGCCGGTAGGGGGCTCATCGGGGCGCGCGGCGGACGAGGGCCGCACCTGCGCCCGCAGGCCGCCCTCCAGCCCCACCCACCGCACGACCACTCCCGGCCGACACGCACCCTTCGCCGACCCGAATGTGGCGAATCGTCAGGTGAAGCAGCGTCAGTTCTTGTCATTTCAGTGGTGCTTCGTGGATCAGATCGCTACCGTCGCTGACGCAACCCGGGCGGCGCCGGAAGACCTGCCGGTCCTGGCGGACACCTCCGGCGGGATCACGATCGATCCCGTTGTGCGCCACGTGACGCAGACGCGAACAGCCGCAGGGTCTATCCAAGGAGATGACGGGGCTGCCCTCATGCCCCGTCCAGGTTCGGGAGGGAACGCGCATGGTGTCACCGGATCCGCAGAGCCACTGGATCGCACTCGTGGACATCGAGGACTTCAGCCTGCGCCCCGAGACCGTGCAGGCCACCCTCCACGAGGAGTTGTACGAGGTGGTCTGGTTCGCCTTCGGGCGGGCCCGGCTGGAGCGGTCCGCCTGCCAGGTGCAGGACCGCGGGGACGGCATGCTGATCCTGCTCCCCGCCTCGACCAGCCCGGCCGTACTGCTCCGCGAGCTGCTGCGCGGACTGCAGGACGCGCTGGCCGAGCACCACGCCAAGTACCGCGACGACCACCGGATGCGGCTGCGGGTCGGGCTGAACCAGGGGCTGGTGATCCAGCACGACGAGCGCTGGGCCGGCACCGCGATCAACGACCTGGCCCGGCTGGTGGACGCCGGACCGGTCAAACGGGCGCTCGCGGCGGCCGAGCGGGCGCACCTGGTGGTGGTGGTCCCGGAGGAGCTCCACCGCTCCGTGGTGCTCGGCCGGTACCCGGGCATCGACGCGGCCGCGTACCTCCCGGCCGACTTCGTCACCAAGCACGGGGAGCCGCGCCGGGGATGGGTGACCGTCCCCGGGTACCCGGCTCCTCCAGGACTCCCCCCGGCGTCGGGGGAGCTGCCGACCGGGGTCGGGGGACCCGGGAGCGGCGGTCTCGCCGGGGGGCCGGACGGCGGAGCCGGGACGGGGGACCCGGCTCCGCCCGTTCCGCACCGGCCGGCGACGCCCGCGGCCGCGCCCGCCGAGGCGCCACCGGCACCCACCGCACCAGCAACGACCACCGCACCCACCGCACCCACCGCAACCCCCGCGCCCGCCTCCCGGCAGATCAAGGTCAAGGGTGACTACGTCGAGGGCGACAAGCACGTCACCATCCACCCGACCGGTCCGGTCCGGCCGTGAGCACTCCCCCCGCCCCGACCCCGACACCCGCTCCGGCCGCGGCGCCCGCACCCGCGCCGGCCCCACCGCCCGCCGCCGGGGCCGGATCCCCGCCCGCACCGCCGTCCGACGGCCCGTCCCCGGCCCCCGAGCCGGGCGGCGCCCCGGGCCCCGGCGGCGACGGAGCCCCGGCCGGCGATCCGGCGGCGCCCTCCGCCCCCAGCCACAGCGTCGGGGCGGGCGAGAGCGCCGCCGAGGCCACCGCCCGGACCGGCCAGAGCAGCAAGCGCAAGGACCTGCTGCGACAGGCGCGGCTGCGCGTCGAGGGCGACGCCGTCGGCGGCGACAAGATCGTCATCATGGCCGGCGAGGAGCACCGGCTCACCCTGCGCTCGTTGTCCCCCGCCGTCGTCGAGGCCGTCCGGCACTCCTTCCAGGAGCCGCCCCGCTGGGACGAGATCCGCACCAACGCCTGGCGCCGCCGCTCGGTGGTGCTGCGCGGCCCGGCCGGCGCCGGGAAGACCGCGGCCGCCGTCCGGCTGCTGCTCACCGCGCAGTCCCGCTCCTGGTACCTGCTGGACTCGGTCGCCCAGCTCACCCGGCTCACCGCGGTCGAGCAACTCGGCCAGGGCGCCGGGCTGCTGCTCAACTGCCCGGCCGACGCCGCCGAGCTGCGCGGCCCGCTGCTGGAGTCGCTGGAGCACGAACTGGAGCGCTCCGGCGCGCATCTGGTGCTGACCGTCGGTACGGACGTACTGCTGAACCGGGGCGTCGGCGAGTACGTCCAGCGGCTCGACCGGCCGCCCGTCCTCGACGCCGTGGTCCGCGCCCATCTCGCCCGGCGGATCGGCGAGTCCGCGGCCGACGACACCCTCGACAGCGGCGACCTGAAAGACCTGGTGGCCGAACTGCTGGGAGCGGACGGGTCCTGCCGGACCGCCGCCCGGCTGGCCGAGGTGCTCGCCGACGAACACGCCGGGGGCGTGCTGGACCCGGACCGGGTCCGCACCCTGCTGGACCAGGGCGACGGCCAGTCCGTCGACGACTGGTTCGACGGCCTGGCCAAGCCCGAACTACGCGCTCAGGCGGTCGCGTTGGCGGTCCTCAACGGCCTCCCCCAGGAGGACGTGGCGGCGGGCGGCGCCGCCCTGCTGGCCCGGTTCCGCACCGACCGGACGCTGGTCACCGTCCCGCCCGGCGGCCAACCCCCGCTCATCCGCGACCCGTTCGCGAATCCGCGCCGCGCGGTGCTGGAACAGCTGCGGGCCAGGACGGTGGCGACGGTGACCCGCGGCCAGTACGGCTGGCTGCCCTGCACCATCACCGAGTACCGGGACGGCGGCCACGCCCCCCGGGTCATCCGGCACGTCTGGTCCGAGTACGACATCCAGGCCGAACTGCTCGACTGGCTCGGCGAGTTGGTCGACTCGGCCTCCGAGCAGGTGCGCAGCTTCGCCGGGACGGCGCTCGGCGTGGTCGCCACCGGCGCCTTCGACCACCTGAGCACCTGGGTCTTCCCCGGGTGGATCCGCGACGAGGACACCGGCACCCTGCGCCGCGAGGCCGTCGCGTACGCCCTGCGGGTCTGCGTCGAGGACCCTGCGCTGCGGGCCGGCGTACGGGCCATGGTGGACGGCTGGTACCTCTCCGGCACCTGGCAGGCCCAGGCCGCGGCGGCCCGCGCCTACGGGCTCTGCCTGGGCGGCGCCGACCTCGCCACCGCCGTGGAGGCACTGGCCCGGATGGGCACGGTGGACGACATCCGGGTCGCCATCGCCATCGGGGACAGCTTCGCCGACCTGATCGAGGAGGACGTCGAGGGCACCACCCCCGTGGTGCTGACCGCGCTGGTCGGCATGATGCAGCGGCACGAGAGCCGGGCCACCGGCCACCTCGCCTTCCTGATCCTCGCCGACGCCCTGGTCACCGAGATCCCGCCGCCCGCGGCCGGCGCCGCCCCGCGCAGCCGGCCCACGCTGCTGCACCTCGTCTCGCAGCAGGACGACCTGCGCGAACAGCTCGCCCACCTCTGGTCCGAGGTGATCGGCGGGGAGCTGTTCGGCGCGGAGGCCGCCGGCGTGCTGCGGATGTGGGCAAGCCAGGCCGAGGCCGATCCGCACCTGCTCGACGACCTGCTCCGCATGCTCCGCGACCTCGCCCAGCGGACCGCCCGCAACCGGGACATCCTGCTGCGCTACGCCTCCCGCTGGGACGCCTACGACGAGCTGCGACCGCTGCGCCGGTCGGCAGCCCTGCTGCGCGCCGTCCTGGCCCCCTGAACCGACCCCCACAAGGAGACGCCCCGGCCATGGAACCGGTGTCACTGATCATCAGCAAGGCCCCGATGTCCGCGCTCGCCCTGGGCCCCGCCAAGGGCGCCAGCCCGCACGTGGCGGTCGTCTACGTCACCCCGCGCGGTGAGGTGGACTGTTTCGAGGGTCGCCCGATGACCTACTCCCAGCAGGCCTTCTCCAAGTACCGCACCCGCTTCGAGGTGGACATGCGGGACCACCAGCGGACGGTGACCATCGGCCGCAGCCCGCTGGTCTCCCGCGACCAGGTGCACGCCTTCGAGGTCGTCGTCACCCTGGCCTTCCGGGTCGACGGGTGGGACGGCGCCAAGGACTGGGTGCGCGGCGGGCTCCCGGACGCCCTGCCCGTGGTGTACGACCACATCAACCACCTGTTCCACGGCGCCGGCCAGGGCTTCGACATCGAGGACTCCTTCGGCCTCCAGCAGCACCTGAACCGGCTCTGCGGCCCGCCGACGGCGGTCGGCGCCGGCCTGCTGGTGCACGGCTGCCGGGTGAACGTCCGGCCCGACGCCAAGTCCCGGGAGTTCCTGGAGGGGCTGGTGGAGGCCGCCCGCGAGGAGCGCACCGGTGCCGCCCGGCACGTGTCCGGCCGGGGCGGGACGCACCGCGAGATCGAGCTGAGGCGCATCCAGCAGGAGGCCGAGATCGCCGCCACCCGGCGGCAGTCCGAGGCGCTCAACGGGATGCTGATGACCAGCGAGAACCTCATCCGGCAGTACCTGGTCACCCACCCGCAGGACGCCGCCGGGGCGGTCGAGATGATGCGGCAGCTGGAGGAGGCCCGGTCGGCCCGGGAGGACCTGCAGGACGCCCGGTCGCTGGCGCTGTTCCAGCTGATGGCGGACAAGGGGCTGGTCCTTCCCGGCGACCTCAACGACATGCGCCACCGGCTGGTCGGCCAGGTCCAGCGGGCCACCGGCGTCGGACCGGTCGCGCCGTACCCGCCCGCGGTGTCCTGGGACGCCCCGCTGGCGCTCGGCGCCACCCCGGCGGGCCCGGCCGGCCGCACCGCACCCGCTACCGACCCCGCAGGGCGGTCCACCCCGTACGAGGCCGCCCCCTACGCGCCCGCCCCGCCGCGACCGGGCGGCGCCCCCACGGCCGGCCTGTACGAGCCGACCGTGGTGAACTCCGCCGCGACCCCGCACGCCCCCGCCGCGTTCCCCGGCGCGGCCCTGATCTACCTCGTCCTGGACGAGTCGCTCGACTCGGGCGGCCTGGACGAGCTCAACCGCGGGCTGCGCAACCTGCACGACGCCCTGTCCGCAAGCCCCGAGGTGGCCGCCCGGCTGCGGATCTGCGTGCTCGGCATGGCCGCCGGGGCCGAGCTGCGCCTCCCGCTGGAGGCCGTCGGCCCGGGCACCCGGACACCGATCCTGATGCGCCGCCCGGGGCTCTCCTACCGGGAGGCCTTCCGCACCCTGCGCACCCTGCTGCCGCAGGACGTGGCGCTGGTGAAGGCGGAGCAGACGGCCGTACTGCGGCCGATGGTGTTCTTCGTCAGCGGCGGCACGCCCGGCGAGGGCGCCGACTGGCAGGACGCCCACGACGAGCTCGTGGACCGGTCCCGGCACCCGTCGGCCCCGCACATCGTGGCCTGCGGCCTGGCCGCCGCCGACCCGCGCGCCGTCCAACGGATCGCCACCAGGCCGGAGTTCGGCCACATGGCCGCACCGAACACGGACGCCGGCTCGGCGGCGCACAGCTGCGCGGCCTTCCTGCGGGACGCGGTCGTCGGCTACGGACGGCGGCTGGCCGCGGGATCCACCGAGTTCGACGTCGTCGGCCCGGACGGCTTCCGTCCGGCGGCCGACACCCTCTGAGCGCACGGACACCGAGAAGGGATCGCCACACCATGGACGGCAACCGGGGCCACCTGCTCCCCATCTACGTACTCGCCGACGAGTCGGGCTCGATGAGCAGCCACATCGACGAACTCAACGACGGGCTGAGGTCACTGCACCAGGCGCTGCTCGGAGAGCCGATGGCGGCGGCCAAGGTCCGCTTCTCGGTCCTGGGCTTCTCGGACGACGTGGTGGAGCGGGTCGGCATGGTCGACCTGCGCGGCGCCAACGAGTTCCCCCGGCTGCGCACCCGGGGCATGACCAGCTACGCCAAGGCCTTCGAGGACCTCATCGCGCGGATCCCGAACGACGTGGCCGGGCTCAAGGGCGAGGGCTACCAGGTGCACCGGCCCGCGGTGTTCTTCCTCAGCGACGGGGTGCCGAACCACGGCGAGGACTGGCAGGGCGCCCACGGCCGGCTCACCGACCGGAGCATCACCCCGGCCGCCCCGAACATCATCGCCTGCGGGATCGGAAACGCCGACGCCGCGGTGATCGCCAAGGTGGCCACCAGCCAGGAGTTCGGCTTCGTCGCCAACAAGGGTGTCGACGTCGGGCAGGCCATCGCCAAGTTCTGCACCTCGCTCACCAAGAGCGTGATCGCCTCGGGCCGTTCACTCAGCTCGGCCGAGCCGCAGCTGGTCGTGGACCGGCCGGAAGGCTTCACCGTCGCAATCGATGTGATCTGACCGTGGCACCCCTGTTCAACCGCGGGGACGACGACGAGGACCTGCCCCAGCCCGCGGTGCCCCCGCCGACGGCCCCGCCGTCCCGGCTCTCCCGATCGCCGCGCGAGTGGCTGCCGGCCCCGACCCGGGGCCCGGCACCGACGGCGCCGCCGACGCCGGCGGGCCACCCCCACCACCATCCGCACCCGCAGTCCCAGCGCCACGCACACCCGCACGAACACCCGCACGCCCAGCCTCCGCGGCCGGCCCTCCCGCCCACCGTCGGCCCTGCGGCCCCGGCCGCACCGCCGTCCGTCCCCGCCATGCCCGAGCTCTGGCAGCCCGTGGTGGTCGGCGACCCGGTGGCGGTCTTCGACCCCCGCCCGCCCACCGGCCTGTCCTACCGCCCGGACACCGTCTGCGACGGCTGGTCCACCCCCGAGCTCGACCTGCGGCTGGCCTCCGTCCGCGGCTACCAGCACCGCTACGACGGCCGGCCCCGGGAGGACGACGCCGCCTGCGCCTGGGACCGCACCACCGGCACCGTGGTCTTCGCCGTCGCCGACGGCGTCTCCAGCGCCAGGCAGCCGCACATCGGCTCCCAACTGGCCTGCCGCAGCGCGGTGGACGAGCTGCTGGCCCAGGTCAGGGCGGGCGACGGCCGGGTCGGCGACTGGGAGAAGCTGCTCGGCACCGTCCAGTGGCAGCTGATCGAGCAGGCCCGGCGCATCCTCAAGCAGCCGGGCGCCGGCATCGAGGCCACCGCGCAGCTGCTCGCCACCACCCTGGTGGCCGGCACCGCCACCCCGACCGGGGGCGGGGTGGCCATCGAGGTGGTGTCGGTGGGCGACTCCGGCGTGTGGCAGATCAAGTACGACCGGATCTACCAGTTGCTCGGCGGCAAGTCGGCCGGCCCGGACGGACTGGTCTCCTCCTCGGTGGAGCCCCTGCCGGGCGTGCCGACCAGGATCCGCCCGATGGAGTTCTACCTGGACCCGGGCTCGGTCGTGCTGATCGGCACGGACGGCTTCGGCGACCCGGTGGGCAACGGCCGCGGCGAGGTCGCCCGGCTGTTCGTCCAGGGCCTGCGCCGGCCCGTACCGCCGCTCGGCTTCGCCCATCTGCTGGACTTCTCCCGCGAGACCTTCGACGACGACCGCACCCTGATCGCGCTCTGGCCGCGCGAGCTCCCGGCGCACGGGAGGCCGCGGTGAGCGTGATCCGGTTCCGGCCCGACCAGCTGGGCGACTACACGCAGTACGGGCTGGGGCAGGGCGGCCAGGGGTTCGTCTACGAGGTCCCGGTACCGCCGCCCGGCCTGACCGGCCCGCTGGTCTACAAGGAGTACCGCGCCGGCATGCTGCTGAACCCGGGCGTCCTGGAGGCGATGGCCGGGTTCCCGGACACCCTCGGCCCGGCCGACCGCGCCTTCCTGCTGGACCGGCTCGCCTGGCCGCTCGCCCTGGCCGAACGCGGCTCGCAGATCGCCGGGTTCGCGATGCGCAGGGTCCCGCCGGAGTTCTTCATCGACCTGGCGGGCGACGCCAAGCCCCAGGGGTTCCAGTTCCTGCTGAACGACGCCGCCTTCCTGCAGCGGATCGGCCTGCACCTCGACGACGAGCAACGGCTCCTCCTGCTGCGGGACTTGGCGACGCTGCTCGCCCGACTGCACGGCCACGGGGTGGCGGTGGGCGACCTCTCCCCGAACAACGTGCTGTTCACGCTGGCCGGCGCACCCCGCTGCCTGCTCATCGACTGCGACTCGATGAGCCTGTACGGGCGCTCCGCCGTCGAGCAGGTGGAGACGCCGGACTGGGAGGTGCCGGAGGCCGCCAAGGCCACCCCGGCATCGGACGCCGCCAAGCTCGGGCGGTTCGTCCTGCGCCTGTTCAACGGCGACCAGCACAGTCTGGACGACACCCGGCTGCGCGCCCTCTCCGAGGAGCTGGCCCGGCTGGCCGGGAGGAGCCGGCACGCCGACCCGACCGCCCGACCGCCGGCGGCCGCCTGGATCGGCCCGCTGGACCAGGCCCTGCACACCGTCCGCACCCTCGGCCCGGCGACGCCGCCACCACAGCCGCCGCCACCACCGCCACCGCCGGGGATGCCTCCGCTGGTCCCGCCACCCGCCATCACCCGGGCGCCCCGCCGGGGCGCCCGGGTGCTCGTCGGCCTGCTGGTCACGGCCGCCCTGCTGGTGGGCGGTGACCGGCTGGTCGAGTACTACCGGGCCTCCTCGGCGAACTCCTCCACGACCGCGTCCACCGGGTCCACCGCGTCCACCGGCTCGACCGGGACCACCGCGGCCACCACCGGCCGGCCGGCCGTCCCCACCACGAAGCCGCCCGCCCCCGCCGCACCGACCACCGACCACACCGTCCCGGTGGACACCGGCCAGGTCGCCGGCCACCCCGAAGCCGCGGGCGTGGCCACCCTGTTCAGCCGCTTCTTCACCGCGGTGAACACCCGCCAGTACGACACCGCACTCGGCTACTACGACCCCGACAACACCGCGATCGACCTCGACTCCGAGCAGGCGCGCGCCGAATGGCGGCGCATCATGAGCACCACCCAGGACTCGAACGTCGCCATCGCCGCCATCACCGGCGCCGGCTCCTCCACCCGCGCGACCGTCCGGTTCCGCAGCCGACAGGCCGCCGGCTTCGGCCCCCAGGGCCACGAGGACCAGACCTGCACGGACTGGCAGCTCACCTACAACCTCTCGCGCTCCGGCGGCGGTTACCGCATCGTCAGCGCCCCCGGCTCCGGCGTGAGCTTCCACGGATGCTGAGCCGGCCGCCTCACCCTCCGAAGGCGGCCAGCTTGAGCCCGTCCACCGAGGTGATCCGCAGCGACTGCCGGCCGGTGGCGATCAGCCCCTGGCCCCGCCACTGCTCCAGCACCCGGCTGACCGTCCGGCGCGAGCTCAGCACCAGGCCGGCCAGGTCGTCCTGGGAGAGGTTGAGCCCGATCCTGACCCCGCCGGTGTGCGGCACCGGCTCACCGCAGCGCTCGCCGAGGTCCAGCAGGAGCGCGGCGAGCCGGACGGCGACCGGCTCGGTGACGTTGGTCCGGTGCTCGTCCGCCTCGCGCAGCCGCCGGGAGAGGGTCTGCTCCAGGGCGGCGGCGGTGCCCTGGCGGGACTGCGCGAAGGCCCGGAACCGCGCCGCGGTCAGCTGCAGGACCTCGACCCCGGTAGCGGCCAGCAGCGAGGCCGAGCGCGGGCGGCCCTCCAGGACGGCCTGCTCCCCCAGGAGGTCCCCGGGGCCGCGCAGGGCGAGCAGGGCGCGGTACCCGGCCGAGGAGTACGAGACCACCTTGATCCAGCCGCCCAGGACGACGACCACGTAGTCGGAGGCGTCGCCCTGGGCGAAGAGCTGGGTGTCCGCCGCCAGGACGACGCGGGTGCCCAGGCCGAGCAGCGCCTCGCGGTCGGCGGCGTCCAGCGCCGACCAGAAGGTGACGGGCCCGCCCGTCGGACCGACGCCCACCGCGCTAACCGACGATCCAGGCCAGGCCGACCGCCGCGACCCCCGCGACCGCGAACTGCAGGGACTGCTGGACCCGCCGGTGCTTCTTCCAGGCGATCTCGCTCATCACCACCAGCTGCCGGCTCAGCGTCTCCAGTGGCGGGGTGGCGGAGAGCTTCTCGGCCAGCCGCGCCGGCTCCCAGTGCCGCAGGTGCCCGAAGTAGACGAAGTGCTCCCGCCAGTCGTCACCGCCGCCCTTGCTCCGCAGCCGGGGGCTCACCACGGACACCGCGGCCAGCGCGGAGAGCGCGAGCAGCGCGATGCCCAGCCAGAACACGGTCTTGGGGAACACCCCGGTCAGCCGCTCCGGCTGGTTGCCGGTGCCGAAGAAGGCGGTCAGGGCGCCGATCGCGGCCGATTCGAGGGTGAGCGCGAAGGCCGCCTTGGCGTCCACCTTCCCGGTCCAGTCCTGCAACGAGGCGTGGATCTTCCAGGCCGTCTCCACCGGATCCGTCTCGGCCATGAAGCCCCCCTTCCGCTGAGCCGTCCTCCCGGGCACGAAGCACCAGTGTGGCACCTCGCCGCCCCGGTGAGCAGGGCCTTGCGCAACTGCTCCACCCGTCCCCCGCAACCGAGTTCGGCACGTCCGGGAGCAGCGCCGCGCCCCACCGGTGGGACCGGTGGGGCGCGGCGGCGGGCGGCGGGGCGGCGGTCAGACCGCGAGCACCCGCAGGGCCGGGTGGTCGACGGTGTTCAGGTAGAGCTTCTCCTTGGAGTGCTCCTGCTCCAGCTCGACCACGAGCCGGTACCGGTAGAGCCCCGGCTTGGCTGTGCTGAGCACCGTTCCCGCCCAGTAGTAGTAGACCGGGGTGAACGGGGAGCGCATCCGGTCGGGCATGCCGTAGATCTTCAGCTCGGTGAAGATCTTCCGTTCGGCGACGTCCTCCTCGTCACCCGCCTCGGTGTCCAGGAAGACGATGTTGTTGATCTTCGGCATCGGCGGCCAGGTGCCGTCGAGCCGCTTCTCCATGTCGATCGGGCGGATGATCCAGTTCAGGACCTGGCCCTGCTTGCAGACCGTCTCCAGGTGGGACGTGCCCTGGCCGGTGCCGCCCACACTGTTGTCCATCATGTACATCGCGTCGGTGAGCGCGCCGTCGGCGGTCGCCCGCTCCATGTTCACCAGGGTGACGACATTGAGCTGGACCGAGTTCAGCTGGCCCGGATTCTGCTTCTCCGCAGCGCTGTTGAGCGTGCCGCTCGTCAACGTTCCTCCTCAGTGGGAATGGTGGTTCCGGCCTGATCGCCGGACGGGACCCAAGGCAGGGCCCAGGACGGGCCCCAGGCCGGACAGGGCCTAACCGACCAGGGACGGCGACAGGGCGGCGGCGATCGGCTCGTCCCGGGTGCCCAGCCGGAACTTCAGCCGGTACGGGACGGGTTCGGTGACGTCCTTCTTCACCGTCGCGGTCCAGTACGCGACATCGGTGCCGGGGTACACCCTGCGCTCCGGCTCGCAGACCTCCGGATCGATCTCGACGTCGTCGATCGCGACATACGCCTCGCACTCCAGGGCCAGGCAGTTCCACAGGAGTTGGTCGCCGGCCCGGACCTTGGTGCGGAGCTCCTCGGTGCCCAGGCCGGTGGAGCCGCCGGCCCTGTTGGTGTCGTACAGGTAGAGGTGGCCGGCGGTGCTGCGGGACGCCAGGGCGCCCACCGCATCCACGACGGCGGTGATCGAGATCGGCCGCTGCGAAGCCGCCTTGCGCGACTGCGCCCTGGCCTTGGTGCTGGTACTGCTCGCGGTGGTCATCCGCTCCTCCTCGGTCCTCAGTCCTCGATGGATCAGGGTGGGTCAGGGCGGTCAGGCGGGCGCGCCCGGCGGGACGGGGAGGTAGCCCATGCCCGATCCGGTGAAGGCGTTGCGCTTGGGCTCGGTGACGATCCTCAGCCGGGACTCGCAGGTGAGGTTCACCGGCTCCCAGGACCACTCCTCGCCCTTCTGCACCAGGTCGTGCAGCTGGATCTTCATCGTGTAGCGGTACTCGCCCGGGCGGGCGGTGGCGATCGTCGCGGACCAGTACCAGCCGTCGGTGACCAGGTCCGGGGAGCCGTACTCGGCCGGGTAGATGATCTTCTCGTCGACCGCCTCCCCGGTGATGTCGGTGATCACCGGGGCCGGGTAGCTGTGCGCGGCCGCGCCGCCGTCGGCGACCAGCCGGCCGGTGACGTCCAGCATCTTCTGGCCGGCCAGACCGCGGGTGCCCGCCGTGGTGCCCACCCGCCGCCCGGCGGTGCGCCGGATCCGGGTGACCTCGGCGGCGCTGATCGTGCCGGGGCCGTCGGCGAGGGCGGCCAGCTCGGTCAGCGCCTGTTGGTCGGCCTGCCGCGCCCGGTCCGCCTGGTAGCCACGCGGGACGGTCGGCGGAATGGAACCGAGGCTGTACGGAAGCCAGTTGAGCACCTGCTCGCTCGCCTGCGAGCCGTCCTGCCAGTAGGACCCGTTGACGATGGTCACCAGGTCTCCGGTGCCCTGGCCCTCGGAGCCGTGCAGCTTCATGTTGTCGAACAGGTAGGTGTTGTCCCGCAGCGTCCGGCTGGCCAGCGCGTTGCCGACGTCCACCAGCACGATGACCGCTAGCTGTTGGGGCATGAGCCCGCCTCTCTCGTTGTGGTTCGGGGGGTTCGGTCCGGCCGTGCTGGGCCCTGTCCGGCGGCACGGCCGGACCGTCCTGGGCCCGGGAGGCCTAGACGCACATCAGCGCGGGCGAGTCGATGTGCAGCACGCTGTACGGGCCCTCGTACATCTGCAGTTCCAGGCGGTACCGGTAGGGCACCCCGGGCGTCAGGTACGGCGGCACCACGCCCGTCCAGACGTCGAGGTCGAGCTTCTCGCCCTGCTCGGTGGACTCCACCGGCTCCGGCGCTCCCCCGTGGCCCGCGCCGAGGAAGGTGATCCTCCTGATCTCGACCGGCGTCTGGAGGTCCACCGCCAGGGCGGACCACTGGACCACCTGGCCGGGGGCGACCACGGTGCACAGCTCGGGCGTGCCCTGGCCGGTGCTCTGGAACGACCCGTCGTCCACCAGGGAGAGGTTCCCGTCGAGCAGCGTGCCGGCCGAGAGCGCCCCGATGACGTCCACCACCACGGCGATGTTGACCTGCGGTTTCATTGACACTCCTGTCCTCTGTGGGTGTTCGGTGTGCGGGAAGAGGCCCTACCCGCGGTCGCGGACCAGCGGGACCTTGCCGACACTCGTCCGCTCGATCTCGTTCGAGGACCGGTGGACGAACTTGAGCAGGAAGCGGTAGCCGGTCTTCTCCACCGACACCGGGTTCGCCTCGCCCTGGTTGAACAGCGACAGCGAGCGCGGCATCGCGTGGACGAACACCCGCTGCAGCCCGTAGGGGCCGAGCGCGGCGTCCGTCCGGTAGGTCAGCCCCGGCACGTCGTCGACCGAGGCGAGCAGCGTGATGGTCCGGCTCTCGCGGTGGTTGACGAACTGGATCTCGTGCGCCGCCTCGTCCAGGTCCACCACGCCGACCGCCCGCAGCTCCTCGCGCAGCGCGTCGTAGGCCCGCGAGGCGGAGTACTGGCTGTCGTTCAGGTGCAGGATGTCGCCGGTGCGGCCGGCGAACTCGAACTGCCCGGTCCGCAGCCCCGGCCCGTCCAGCCGCGGCCGCCGGACCATCCGGTCGCCCAGCTTGAGCCGCAGCAGCGGCGCCTCGTGCGCGTGCAGGCGGGTGACGACCAGCTCGCCCTCCTCGCCCTCGCCGACCCAGCGGCCCTGCTCGTCGACGATCTCCACCAGGTGCAGTCCGGGCACCGCCGCCAGCACGGGCGACTCCTCGCGCAGCTGGAGGCCGATGGTCTCGGCCTGGGTCGCGGCGAAGTAGCTGAGGATCGTCAGGTTGGGGTACACCGCCTGGAGCTCGGCCCGCTTGCGCTGCGGCAGCACCCCGCTGCCGTACAGCGCGACCCGGAAGCTCTCCTTGGCCTCCCGGCTCATCCCGGCGCCGAGCTCGCCCAGGATCGCGATGCCCGCGGTGATGCCCATCAGCGCCTTGGGCCCCGGGTAGGAGAACATGTGCTCCAGCACGGGCGCGGTCACCGGGCCGGCCCCGATGTAGTTGATCCCGGGCACCTGGGCCAGCACCCCGCCGACCATGGTGCCGCTGCTCCACATCTGGTAGTCGGCCAGCGTGGTGTAGAGCCACCTGGGGTCGGTGCCGCCGCCGAGGTACCGGTCGAGCTGGTACGCGCCCATGAAGTGGCCGGCCACCTCGTAGGTGTCGCGCAGCTCCCGCAGCGAGTAGACGGTCTCCAGCGGACGTCCGCTGCTGGTGCCGCCGCTGGCCACGATCTCGAAGCCGCCGGCCGCGATCGGCACCACCATGCCGGGCCGGTCGTCCATGAAGAAGTCGCGCTGGACGTCCTTGTCGGACAGCGGGACGGCCTGCCAGTCCTGGTAGGTCGCCGGGGCGCCGCCCACCCCGGCGCCGGCCAGCCGCTCCCGCCAGAGCGGGTTGAGCAGCGCGGTGTTGACCATCTGCTGGAGCCGGCGCAGCACCAGGGCGTCCTGGACCTCGTGCGGCAGCTCGCTGTAGGGGGCCTGGCAGGCCCGCTCGGCCTCGCGCATCCGGCTGAGGAAGGAGGGCAGCTTCCCGACGGCGTCGACCGACTCGGGCCTGAGCTCCGCGTCGGGGATCAGCCGGTCCGCCAGTGCGGCGGCCTCGGCGGCACCGACCGGTGCCGTCCGGGCCTGCGGTACGGCCGTCGGCGAAACGGTCACTGGGCTCATCGTGGATTCCTATTCACTGTCGCTGCCGGTCTCCCGGCCGTTGGCACGGTGGCGCAGGTCGTAGCCGGCCCGCCTGATCTCGCCGAGCAGCATCCGGAAGTGCTCGGTGGTGATCCGGTGGTTCATCAGGACCACCCGCAGGGCGGCGACCCCGTCGATGTCGACCTTGGAGATGAAGAAATTCCCCTGGAGCTTGAGCCGGTTCCGGATATCCAGCTGGAGGCGGTGCACATCGGATTCCGTGAGCCCGGCGGGGAGGTGCCGGAAACAGAGGATGTTCGCCTCGGGCCGGTGCAGCGGTTCGAAGTCCGGCTCGTCCAGCAGAATGGTGTGGATGTCCGCGGTCAGCCGGCAGAGGTATTCGATCTTCTCGGCGAAGAGCGCCCGGCCGTGAATGCTCCAGAGCGCCCACAGCGGCATGATCATCGGGCGCTTGGTGCACTCGAAGTTCTTGTCCCCGCTGTCCAGCGCGGTATAGGCGTCCGGTTTGTCGTCGAAGACGTAGCTGGCCTGCTGCCGGAAGGCCCCGGGGGCGTCCCGCCGGTCCCGGTAGAACAGCAGGGTGCAGGGCGCGGGGACGAACATCATCTTGTGCGCGTCCCAGGTCAGCGAATCCGCCTTCGCGATTCCCGCGAGTTTCCCGCGGAGCTCGTCGGAGACCAGCAGGCTGGCGCCGTGCGCGCCGTCGACGTGCAGCCAGAGGCCCTTCTCCCGGGCGAGGTCGGCGAGCCCGTCGATCGGGTCGAAGGCGCCGACCGAGGTGGTGCCGGCCGAGGCGACCAGGCAGAACACCTCCAGCCCCCGCCGCTCGGCGTCCTCCAGGGCCCCCCGGGCCTGGTCCAGGCAGATCCGCTGCTCCCGGTCGAGCGGCAGGCGGACGAGCTGCTCGTCGCCGACGCCCATCACACCGGCGGCGCGGGAGACGCTGTAGTGCACGTCCGCGCCGACCGCGATGGCGGGCCGGGGGCGGCCGGCGAGCGCGCCGCCGCCCTGCGACCAGTAGTCCGGGAACCGCTTGTTGCGGGCCGCCAGCAGCGCGGTCAGGTTGGCCAGCGAGCCGCCCGAGGTGGTCACCATGGCGAAGCTCTCCGGTTCCCACCCGATGAACCGGTTGAGCTCCTCCGCCATGATGCGTTCCGCCACGTTGGGCAACTGGCCGGCCTCGTAGAACGAGGACGGCTGGTTGACCACCGAGCCCACGAAGTCGACGATCCCGGCGAGCGGGACCACCCCCGAGAACTGCCGCCCCAGATATCCGGGCGAATGCACCTGGATTCCGGTGCGCACATAGAGGTCGACGATCGCCGCCAGCCGCTTCTCGTCGAACGCCGCGATCCGGTCCCGTTCCGGGGTCATCAGCCCGCGGGCCGCCCGGTCCAGGATGTCGGGGTCGATGAGTTCGAGTCCGCGGATCGAGGCGTCGGCCAACTGGTGTTCCAGCTGGGCCGTCACCGATTCCGCGCTCTCCCGGAAAAGCCTGGCGTCGAACACCTCGGAAAGGGTGCCGGCCCAGAGGGTCGACGCCGCGAGCGGGGAGGCACGCGAGGGCTGCCTTCCGTCGCGTTGCTGGAAAACGGGGGCCGATTCTGATCGGGTTTCCGCCACGGGATGTCTCCCAAGAATTTCGCCGACCGCTCGGCGGTCATATCGGCGTACGCGATTGGGCCTTACTTCGCGTCAAGACTCCCGACCGACCAGCGGCCTGTCCAGCGTTCTCACCCCTGGGGTGGAGGGATTCAGATCACAATTCGATAGTTAAGAAAATATGACCATCCATCGGTCGGGCGGCCGGTTTATTCACCATTCCGCCACGGCGTGAGCGAGCGATGATCATGCCTTCGGCATAGGCCCGGCAGGGGAAGAACCGTTTCTTCAGTAGGCGCCGACCGGCGCGCGACACGCCGCGCGCGCCCTCTCCCGCCAGAGGACGCCCCTAGGGGGCTTCGGATACGCACCAGCCCGTCCGGCAGAACAGGACGGAACGGGCGTTCGACCCGGCACGCTCCGAAAGAGCGGCCCTACAGCGGCGTGACGGCCTTCAGCACCAGCAGCAGCGCCACCGCCGCGTTGAGCGCGCAGAGCGCGGAGGCCGCCGCCCCCACCGCAGCGACCATCGCGGCCAGGCCCGCCCGGCTGTGCGCGGGCGGCCAGTTCCGCGAGGACGGCACCGGGCCGAGCAGTGCGGCCACCCGGCGCGGGACGGGGCCGGGCGCCGGGCCCGGCGCGGCGAAGGCCGCGAAGCCGGGCACGGGCGCCCGGCGCGAGACCAGGGCGGCCCGGGCCACCGCGCGGGCCGTGATCCGGCGGTCGCCCACCGCCTGCGCGGACTCCTCGTCCGCCCAGCGCTCGGCGCTGTACGCCACCGCCTGCTGCAGCGGCCGCAGGAACGGGTTGACGCACCCGGCCAGCTGGGTGGTCAGCAGATGGCGGTGGTGCCGGTGGACGAGGTGCGCCCGCTCATGGGCGAGCAGCGCCTCCCGCTCGTCCGCGGCCAGCCCGGCCAGCATGCCGGTGGACACCACCACCCGCCCGGGCTTGCCGGGCAGCGCGTACGCGTACGCGGCCCCGTCCGGCAGCACGGCGACATCGCCGAACAGGCCGGGGCCGCCCGCCGGGGCGCCGTCGGCCGGGGCGCCGGGCGGCAGCCCCTCCAGCGCCCGCCGGGCCCGGCCGCGGACCCGCAGGTGCCGCACGACCGTCCTGGTGGTGGCCGCGGCCACCACCAGGAGCACGCAGATCGCCGCCGTCCCGATCGTCTCGTGGTACTGCAGCGCCGCCCGCACCTCCGGGTCGGACCAGCTGTCCGGCAGCGGGTTGCCCGGGATCTGCGCGGTGCCCACCACGCCGATCAGACCGAGGCAGAGCGCGCTGCACAGCGCCATCACCGCACTGATCGCGGTGAGCAGCCGGGCCACCCCGCGCGGGTGCAGGTGCTGCCCGGCGAGCCGGGCGATCGGCACGGCCGTCAGCGGAAGGACGAGCGGGAGGAAGACGAAGACGCCCACGGTTCGGCTCTGTTCAGTTCTCGCGGTCGGCCGCGGCCGGATCGGCGGACGCACTGTCCAGCAGGGTCCGCAGCAGTTCCTCGTCGTGCGGCAGCAGGGCGGTGACGAAGCTGGCGAGTACCGCGTCCCGGTCCGGTTCGCCGTCGAGCATCCGGCGCATCCGCAGGGCGGCCAGGCCGGCCGCGTCGGAGGAGGCCTGCCACAGGTAGGAGCGGCCCGAACGGGTCCGGGAGACGGCCTTCTTGGCGTGCAGCCGGGACAGGATGGTCATCACGGTGGTGTAGGCGAGGCCGCCGTCCAGCCGTTCCTGCACCCACCCCGCCGTGGCCGGGCCGGGCGCCCGCTGGAGCACCGCGAGCACCTGGGCCTCCAACTCGCCCTGACCGCGCCGTCTGGCCCGCGGATCCCCGGCCGCCGGGGCGTGCCTCTCCTCAGCCATGACGGCCGCTCCCTCCGGATGCCGCGCCCCGCCACCGGCGGGACACGCTGTCATCCTAACGAGCGGCCGGTCCACGGCCCGTTCCCGGCCCGGCCGGCGGGCCCGGCGGCACCGGCCCCAGCCGGCGCAACGGCCCCAGCGCAACGGCCTCAGCGCAGCGGCAGCCCGGCGTTCTGCCGGCGGTCCAGCTCCGCGATGTCCGGGTGGTGCAGGTCGAAGGCCGGGGACTCGGAGCGGATCCTGGGCAGCGTGGTGAAGTTGTGCCGCGGCGGCGGGCAGGAGGTGGCCCACTCCAGCGAGCGCCCGTACCCCCACGGGTCGTCCGTGGTGACCCGCTCGCCGTACCGCGCGGTGTGCCAGACGTTGTAGAGGAACGGCAGCGTGGAGAGGCCGAGCAGGAACGAGCCGATGCTGGAGACGGTGTTGAGCGTGGTGAAGCCGTCCGAGGCCAGGTAGTCCGCGTAGCGGCGGGGCATCCCCTCGGCGCCCAGCCAGTGCTGCACCAGAAAGGTGGCGTGGAATCCGACGAAGAGCGTCCAGAAGTGGATCCGCCCGAGCCGCTCGTCCAGCATCCGCCCGGTGAACTTGGGCCACCAGAAGTGGAACCCGGCGAACATCGCGAAGACGACCGTCCCGAACACCACGTAGTGGAAGTGGGCGACGACGAAGTACGAGTCGGAGACCTGGAAGTCGATCGGCGGCGCGGCCAGCAGCACCCCGGTCAGGCCGCCGAACAGGAAGGTGACCAGGAAGCCGACGGTCCAGAGCATCGGCGCCTCGAAGCTCAGCGAGCCCAGCCACATGGTGCCGATCCAGTTGAAGAACTTCACCCCGGTCGGCACCGCGATCAGCATCGTCATGATCGCGAAGAACGGCAGCAGCACCTGCCCGGTGACGAACATGTGGTGCGCCCACACCGTGATCGACAGGCCGGTGATGGCGAGGGTGGCCGCGACCAGGCCGCTGTAGCCGAACACCGGCTTGCGGCTGAACACCGGGATCACCTCGGTGATGATGCCGAAGAACGGCAGCGCGATGATGTACACCTCGGGGTGGCCGAAGAACCAGAACAGGTGCTGCCACAGCAGCGCCCCGCCGTTGGCCGGGTCGAAGACGTGCGAGCCGAACTTGCGGTCCGACTCCAGGCAGAGCAGCGCCGCCGCCAGCACGGGGAAGGCGAACAGCACCAGCACGGCGGTCAGCAGGATGTTCCAGACGAAGATCGGCATCCGGAAGAGCGTCATGCCCGGCGCCCGGAAGCAGACGATCGTGGTGATGAAGTTGACCGCGCCGAGGATGGTCCCGAACCCGGACAGCGCCAGGCCCATGATCCAGAGGTCCGCGCCGATGCCGGGGCTGTGCTGGAGGCTGTTCAGCGGCGCGTAGGCGAACCAGCCGAAGTCGGCCGCGCCGTCCGGGGTCAGCAGGCCGCCCATCACGATCAGCGAGCCGAACAGGTAGAACCAGTAGGCCAGCGCGTTCAGCCGGGGGAAGGCCACGTCGGGCGCGCCGATCTGCAGCGGCATGATCCAGTTGGCGAACCCGGCGAACAGCGGGGTCGCGAACATCAGCAGCATGATCGTGCCGTGCATGGTGAACAGCTGGTTGAACTGCTCGTTGGACAGCAGCTGGAGGCCGGGCCGGGCCAGCTCGATCCGCATCAGCATCGCCATCAGGCCGCCCGCCAGGAAGAACGCGAACGCCGTGGTCATGTAGAGGGTGCCGATGCGCTTGTGGTCGGTGGTGGTCAGCCAGCCGACCAGGGCCCGGCCGCGGCGGCGCCGGGCACCCGCCAGCCAGCGGTCCAGCCGGGGGGTGCGCGAGGGGCGCGGGGTCTGCTCCGGGGCTTCCTGCGGCAGAAGCGTCATGCACCGCGCCTTCCGTGCTCGGGGGCCGGCGGCCGCCTCCCCACGGCACCGGACGGTCGTCGGACAACCACTACCAGTCGTCGGCCGCGCCGACCGGGGGCACGCGGGCGCGTCACCCGAACAGGTGCGGCCCGGTTGCCCGGCGCCCGGGCCGGGCGGACCGTCGAAGTCCGTACGACTGTTCGGTCTAGGAGGAGTCCATGAGCAGCCAGTCCGCCCCCGACCAACCCCCGCCCTGGCGCGCGGGCTCCAACGCGCCGCCTCCGCCGGGGACGAACAAGTTCAGCGACTGGGCACCCGGCCTGGTGATCTTCGCGGGTGTCCTGATGCTGCTGAACGGCTTCATGGAGGCCCTGCGCGGCATCATGGCGATCGCCGACGACGACGTCTTCCTGACCACCCAGCGGTACGTGTTCCGCTTCGACCTCACCGGGTGGGGCTGGATCCACGTGATCATCGGAGCGCTGGTCGCGGTGGTCGGCGCCTTCCTGCTCAAGGGCGCCTCCTGGGCCCGGTACGCCGGTATCGTCCTCACCGTCGTGAGCGCCCTGGACAGCTTCCTCGCCGTGCCGTACTACCCGTTCTGGTCGTTCATCGTGATCGCGCTGGACGTCTTCATCATCTGGGCCCTGTGCGTCTACCGACCGGACGAGGTCGCGTTCTGACGGCCCGCCCGACCCCGCGCCCGCGCCCGTCCAGGGCGCGGGCGCACGGCCGCCCGGATCAGGCCCGGGCCCGCTGGGTGACGGCGATGCAGACCAGTACCACCAGCGCGGTGACCAGCGCCGCCACGGGGAGTCCCTCGCCCAGCAGCAGTACCGACCAGCCCAGCGTCAGCAGCGGCTGGGCGAGCTGCAGCTGACTGGCCCTCGGCACCCCGATCTGCGCCATCCCCCGGTACCAGAGCACGAACCCGCCGAACTGCGAGACCGCCGCCGTGTAGGCCAGCCCGGCCACCGCCTTCGCGCCCAGCCGGACCGGCTCGGCGCTCAGCGCGATCCCGGCGGTCAGGACCGTCACCGGCAGCGCCACCACCACCGCCCAGGCGATCACCTGCCAGCCCGGCAGCTCCCGGGAGATCCGCCCGCCCTCCGCGTACCCGGCCGCGCAGACCAGCAGCGCGGCGAACAGGTAGAGGTCGGCGACGGTCGGCCGCCCGTGGCTCTGCAGCAGGGTGAAGGCCAGTACCGCCGCCGCCCCGGCGAGCGCGGCGCACCAGAACCGGCGCGACGGCCGGCCGCCGGTGCGCAGCACCGCGGCCACGGCGGTGGCCAGCGGCAGCACCCCGATGACGACCGCCGAGTGCGCGGTCGAGGAGGTCCGCAGGGCCAGCGTGGTCAGCAGCGGGAAGCCGAGCACGCAGCCCGCCGAGACCACCAGCAGCCCCGGCCAGTGCCGCCGTTCGGGGAGGGGGACGCGGGCGGCCGCCAGGCAGATCGCGGCGAGCAGTCCGGCCAGCGCGCAGCGCAGTCCGGCGGACGTCCAGGGGCCGAAGTCGGCCAGCGTCCAGGTGGTCGCGGGGAAGCTGAAGGAGAAGGAGAGGACCGCGAGCGCGGCGAGGGCCGTACCGGACCGTTCCTGCGGGCCTGCTACTGCCGAATGCCGGATAGCGCTATCTTGTGCCGTCATGAACGAGCGTAGCAGCGTGACCGATCTCGCCGACAGGCTGCGGCGGGAGGTGGAGCGCTACCCGGAGGGCGGGAAGCTGCCGCCCAGCCGGGCCCTGATGGAGCGCTACCAGGTGAGTCCGGTGACGGTGTCGCGGGCGATCGCCGTCCTGGCCGCCGAGGGGCTGGTGCTCTCCCGGCCGGGCGCCGGGGTGTTCCGGGCCGCCGCCTTCCGCGGCTCCGGTTCCCCGGCGGCGGTGGGCGCGATCCGCCCCGGCGACCTCTCCTGGCAGGAGGTGGCGCTCAGCGCCGACGCCGGGCCGCGCGACCTCGGTGCGGGCCCGCTGTTCGCGACCCTCGCGGTGCCCTCGCCCGAGGTGATCGACCTGAACGGCGGATACCCGCACGCCTCGCTCCAGCCGGAGCGCCTGCTGGCCGCCGCGCTGGCGCGAGCCGGGCGGCGGCCGGGCGCCTGGGAGCGGCCGCCGGCGGCGGGGCTGACCGAACTGCGCGCCTGGTTCGCCCGGGACATCGGCGGCAGCGGCGGGCTGCTCGGCGCGGGTGACGTCCTGGTCACCTCCGGCGGCCAGAGCGCGCTGACGGTCGCCATGCGCTCGCTGATCGCCCCGGGCGCGCCCGTCCTGGTGGAGTCGCCGACCTACCCGGGGATCCTCGCGGTCGCCCGGTCCGCGGGGCTGCGGCCGGTCCCCGTCCCGGTGGACGCGGACGGCGTGCGGACCGACCTGCTGGCGGCGGCCTTCGACGCCACCCGGGCGCGGGCCTTCGTCTGCCAGCCGCTGTTCCAGAACCCCACCGGGGCGGTGCTGTCCCCCGCGCGGCGCACCGAGGTGCTGCGGATCGCCCGGGCCGCCGGGGCGTTCGTCATCGAGGACGACTTCGCCCGACGCCTGGTGCACACCGACTCGCCCGCGCTGCCGCGCCCGCTCGCCGCCGACGACCCGGACGGCGTGGTGGTGCACCTGAACTCGCTGACCAAGGCCACCTCGCCCAATCTGCGGGTCGGCGCGCTGACCGCGCGCGGCCCGGCCCTGGAGCGGCTGCGGGCCGCCCAGGTGGTGGACAGCTTCTTCGTCCCCCGGCCGCTCCAGGAGGCGACGCTCGAACTGGTCGCCGACCCGGGCTGGGCCCGCCATCTGCGCACCCTCGGCGCGGAGCTGCGCGACCGGCGGGTGGCCGCGGTGGCCGCGCTCCGCCGGGAGCTGCCCGGTCTGCTCGGCCCCCACCGGACCGGGGGATACCACCTCTGGCTGCGGCTGCCGGACGGCGTCGACGAGGGCGCCCTCACCGCGGCCGCGCTGCGCGCCGGCACCCTGGTCACGCCCGGCCGCCCCTACTACGCCGCCGAGCCCCCGGCCCCGCACCTGCGCCTCAGCTACGCCGCCGTCGACAGCGCCACCCGGATCGCCGAGGGCGTCCACCAGCTGCGCCGCGCCTACGAGGAGGTGGCCGGCTGAGCGGGGCCCGTCGGCGGGCCCGTCACCCCCGGAAGCCCGTCACCCCCGGAAGCCCGTCACCCCCGGTAGCCCGCCATCCGCTCCAGCCGGGCGATCCGCTCCGCCATCGGCGGGTGGGTGGAGAACATCCTGGCGCCCGCCTCGCCCGGCCGGAACGGACTGGCGATCATCATGTGGCTGGCCGTCTGGAGCTGCGGCTCCGGCGGCAGCGGCAGCTGCCGGGTGCCCGCCTCCAGCTTGCGCAGGGCGCTCGCCAGGGCGAGCGGGTCCCCGGTGATCCGGGCGCCGTCGGCGTCGGCCTGGTACTCCCGGGAGCGGCTGACGGCCAGTTGGATCAGCGAGGCCGCCAGCGGCCCCAGGATCATGATCGCGAGCATGCCGAACAGCCCCGGGCCGTCGTCGTCGTCACTGCGGCCGAACGGGATCAGCCAGGCGAAGTTCACCAGGAACATCACCACCGAGGCGAGCGCCCCGGCGACCGAGGAGATCAGGATGTCCCGGTTGTAGACGTGGCTCAGCTCGTGCCCGAGCACGCCCCGCAGCTCCCGCTCGTCCAGCAGCCGCAGGATGCCGTCCGTGCAGCAGACCGCCGCGTTGCGCGGGTTGCGCCCGGTCGCGAAGGCGTTCGGCGCGGGGGTCGGGGAGATGTAGAGCCGCGGCATCGGCTGGCGCGCCGAGGTGGAGAGCTCACGGACGATCCGGTACAGCCGCGGCGCCTCGATCTCGCTCACCGGGCGGGCCCGCATCGCCCGCAGGGCGAGCTTGTCGCTGTTCCAGTAGGCGTAGGCGTTGGTGCCGAGGGCGACCAGCAGGGCGATCACGAAGCCCGTGCGGCCGAAGAAGGAGCCGATCACCAGGATCAGCGCCGAGAGGCCGCCCAGCAGAGCTGCGGTCCTCAGTCCGTTGTGCCGGCGGTGCACGGCAGGCCCTCCAATGGTGCGGTGGGGAAGCCCCTTCTGCCTCGTCCCTCTGCCCCGACAACGGGCGGGGCCGTCGGCCTTGTTCCCTTGTGCGCACCTTGTCGCCCGACCGGGCCCGCCGGGCCGTGGCCCAAGCGGCACCGGACAGGGCCTAGAAGAGCGTGCCGCCCGCGACCTGGAGCACCAGCTGCGGGGCCACCGAGAGCACCACCGCCACCGAGGCGGTCAGCCCGAGGGTGGCCGCCAGCGGGACGGGCAGCCGGTGCTCGGTCGGCCGCTGCGCCGCGTCGGCGGCGTCCGGCGCGAACAGCCGCGCCGTCCAGAGCAGGTAGTAGTACAGCGCGATGACCACGTTGACGGCCATCACCACGGCGAGCCAGCCCAGTCCGGCGTCGACGGCGGCGCGGAACACCACCACCTTGCCGAACAGGCCGATCACGCCCGGCGGCAGCCCGGCCAGGCAGAGCAGGAAGAAGGCCAGCGCCAGGGCCGTCCAGCGGCGGCGCGCGAACAGGCCGCGGAAGTCGTCCACCCTGGTCCCGGCGTGGCGGCCGACCGCGGCGACCACGCCGAAGGCGCCCAGGTTCACCACGCCGTAGATCAGCGCGTACGCGGCGGTCGCACCCAGCGGGTCCGTCCCGGTCGGCGCGTAGCCGGCCGCGGCCAGCGGCACCAGCAGGTAGCCGGCCTGGCCGACCGAGGACCAGGCCAGCAGCCGCACCGCGCTGTACCGGGTGTCGAAGCGCTGGCGCAGCGCACCCACGTTGCCCACCGTCATGGTGACGGCGGCCAGCACCGCCAGCACCAGCCCCCAGGTGTGCGCGTACGGGCGGAAGGCCACGGTGGTGGCCAGCGCCAGACCGGAGAGGCCGGCCGCCTTTCCGACCACCGAGAGGTAGCCGGCCACCGGCAGCGGTGCCCCGGTGTAGGTGTCGGGCACCCAGAAGTGGAACGGGACGGCGGCGACCTTGAAGGCGAAGCCGACCAGGGTGAGCACCGCACCGGCCTCGGCCAGCGGCCTCAGCTGGGCGGGGGCGTGCTCCAGGCCCTCGGCGACCGCGCCCAGGTACAGGCTGCCGCTGGCGGCGTAAACGAAGCCGACGCCGAGCAGCATCACGGCGGTGGCGGTGACGGAGGAGAGGAAGAACTTCAGCGCGGCCTCCGCGCCGCGGCCGTCGCGGCGCAGCGCGACCAGGGCGAAGGCGGGCAGCGAGGCCACCTCCAGCGCGATCACCAGGGTGGCGAGGTCGCGGGAGGCCGGCAGCAGGGCGGCGCCGGCGGCGCTGGAGAGCAGCAGGAACCAGTACTCCCCGCCGGGCAGCCGCTCCTCCTCGACGGTGTGCACCGACAGCAGCGCCGCGATCAGCGCGCCGCCGAGCGCGATCAGCTGGAAGGCCAGCGCGAAATGGTCGGCCACGTAGGAGCAGCCGGTGGTGCCGGTGAGCCCGGTGACGCCCTTCGCGCAGAAGGTGGCCCGTGCCGGGCCCCCGGTGAGCGGGAGGAGGGCGAGCAGTGCGAGGGCGAGCCCGGCCACGGAGAACCAGCCGAGCAGCTTCTTGCGGCGCTCGGGCAGGAAGAGGTCGGTGAGCAGCACCGCCAGGGCGGCCACGGCGGCGATCAGCGGGGGCGCGATCGCCACCCAGTCCACGGACTGGATCAGTGCGCCCGGGTCGGCTACGGCGAGGGAGGTCACAGTGGGCTGCCCCGTGGAGTGGGATCCGAGTGCGGACTGGGCGCCGAACAGGGTGCCGATCATGATCAGCCACCCCCGAGGAGGTGCTTGACGGCGGGGTCGGACAGGCCGAGCAGGAGCGCGGGCCACAGGCCCGCGAGCAGGGTGAGGGCGGCCAGCGGCGTCCAGCTGACGGCCTCGTACGGGCGCAGGTCGGCGAGCTCCGCCACCGGGGCGGGCTGTTTCGGGTCGCCCATGCAGACCCGCTTGACCACGATCAGGAGGTACCCGGCGGTAAGCAGGGTGCCGAGTCCGGCCAGCACCATGTAGGTGACGAACGCGGGGCGGGACAGGCCCGCGGCCGGGTCGAACGCGCCGAACATCGCGAGCAGCTCGCCCCAGAAGCCGGCCAGCCCGGGCAGGCCGAGGCTGGCCACGGCGGCGAAGGCGAGCAGCGCGCCGATCCGCGGCGCCCGTCCGTAGAGGGCACCGCCGGTGGCACCGGCGAGGGTGTCGAGGTCCGCGGTGCCGTAGCGGTCCTTGAGCGCGCCCACGATGAAGAACAGCAGGCCGGTGACGAGTCCGTGGGCGATGTTGGCGAACAGCGCGCCGTTGACCCCCACCGGGGTGAGGGAGGCGATGCCCAGCAGGACGAAGCCCATGTGGCCCACCGAGGAGTAGGCGATCAGGCGCTTGAGGTCGCCCTTGGCGCCGGGGCGGGCCAGCGCCAGACAGGCCAGCGAGCCGTAGACGATGCCGACGGCGGCGAACGCGCCCAGGTAGGGGGCGAGCGTCGCGGTGCCGTCGGGCACGATCGGGAGGAGCACCCGGACCAGGCCGTAGGTGCCCATCTTCAGCAGCACGCCGGCGAGCAGCACCGAGCCGACGGTGGGCGCCGCGGTGTGCGCGTCCGGCAGCCAGCTGTGCAGCGGCCAGGCGGGGGCCTTGACCGCCAGCCCGATCATGATCGCCAGTGCGGCGACCACCTGGGTGGTGTGGCTCAGGCCGCTGCCGTGCGCGGCGGCCAGCGCCTGCATGTCGAAGGTGCCCGCCTTGCTGCCCACCAGCAGGAAGCCGAGCAGCATCACGGCCGAGCCGAGCAGCGTGTACAGGATGAACCGGTTGGCGGCCGGCACCTTCGCCCCGCTCCCCCAGCGGGCGATCAGGAAGTACATCGGGATCAGTACGACCTCGAAGGCCAGGAAGAAGAGCACCAGGTCCAGCACCGCGAAGGTGGCGAGCATGCCGACTTCGAGGAGGAGGAACAGCCCGACGAAGGACCGGGCCGTGGGCACGCCCTCCCCCGAGGGCAGGCGCCGCTCCGAGTAGACCGCGCAGAGGAAGGTGAGCAGCGCGGTCAGGACGATCAGGGGCAGTGAGACGCCGTCCACGCCGAGGTGGAGGCGCACGCCGATGGCCGGGATCCAGGCCACGTCGGTGGTGGCCTGCATCCGGGCGGGCTCGTCGTGGTCGAAGCCGGCCGCGAGGACGACGGTGAGCAGGAGTACCGCACCCGTGACGACGCTGTTCAGCCGCAGGGCCCGCCGGTCGGCGGCGGGTCCGTCGGTGCCGAACACCGGCGCCAGGGTGACGGCGGCGCCGAGCACCGGCAGCACCAGGAGGGCGATGAGGACTGCGTTCATCGGGTGCTCCAAGCTGCTGCTGCGGTCGGGGCGGCGGTCGGCCGGTTCGAGGTGCTGCGGTCGGGCATGCGCTACACCGCCACCAGGACGGCCAGCAGCACGACGCCGGCCAGCAGTGCGCTGAGGTAGGTCTGCGCGTTGCCGGTCTGCGCGAGCCGGACGGCCCGGCCGAGCAGGTTGGCGCCGACCCCGCTGCCGCGCACGTACGTCTCGACGACCTCGCGGTCGAGGAAGCGGACCAGCCGGGCGGCGGCGGCCACCGGGCGGACGAACAGCGCGCTGTAGAGGCGGTCCACGCCGAAGCCGTGCCGGGCCGGACCGAACAGCGGGCCGAGCAGGGCGCGCCCGGGGTCGGCGACGATCACCTCGGCGGCCGGGGCTCCGGCCTGCTCGGGCACCCGGCCCTCGGCCGCCGGGGCGGGCCGGCCGGCGGTGAGCCGTGCGGTGACGGAGCGCCAGGCCGCGTACGCCACCAGGATGCCCGCCACGGCGAGTCCGGTACCGATCACCGCGGTGACGGGCGAGGGCCGTAGCGAGCCGCCGTCCAGCAGGGCGGGCAGCCAGTCCGAGCGCAGGGCGGCCACGCCGAGGCCCATGGTCGGAACGGCCAGCACCCAGAGCGGCCAGCGCATCGCGGGAGGTTCGGCGGTGGCCGGGTCGGCCTCGTCCACCTCGGGCGAGTACGGCGCGTCCGCCTCGGGTCCGGCCGGTACGGCGGCGGCCGCGGTGGCGGCGCGGGCGCCGTCCGGACCGTGGAACGCCACCAGGAACAGCCGGGTCGCGTACGCGGCGGTGAGCAGCGCGGTGAGTCCGGCCGAGATCAGCACGATCCACCCGGCCGCCTCCGGGACGGCGGAGGCGGGGCCGAGTCCGTTGGTCAGCGCCTCGCCGTTGGCGGCGTGCTCGGCGGCGGTCAGCACCGCCTCCTTGCTGAAGAAGCCGACGAACGGCGGGAGGCCGACCAGGGCGGCCAGGGCGATGCCCATCGTCCAGTAGGCGTCCGGGACGCGTCGGCGCAGCCCGGGCATCCGGGACATCGCCGAGATGGAGTTGGTGTGCGCGGCGTGGATCACCACACCGGCGGCCAGGAACAGCAGCGCCTTGAAGACACCGTGGCTGATCAGGTGGAACACCGAGGCCTCGCGGTCGCCGCTGGCCAGCGCGCCGGCCATGTAGCCGAGCTGGCCGACGGTCGAGTACGCGAGCACCCGCTTCAGGTCGTCCTGGGCGAGCGCACAGAGTGCCGATCCGATCATCGTCACGGCGGCCATCACCGCGAGCACGACCAGCGCCGCGCCCGACAGCAGGAAGACCGGCATCAGCCGGGCGACCAGGTAGATGCCGGCCGCGACCATGGTGGCGGCGTGGATCAGCGCGGAGACCGGCGTCGGGCCGGCCATCGCGCCCGGGAGCCAGGTGTGCAGCGGGAACTGCGCGCTCTTGCCGGCCACGCCGCACAGCAGCAGCAGCGCGGTCAGGGTCGGGTGGCCGAGCCGTCCGTCGGCGGCCGCCGCCAGGACGTCCTCGATCCGGAAGCTCCCGGCGTCCGCGCCGAGCAGGAAGAGGCCGAACAGGAACGGCACGTCGCCGAGCTTGGTGACCAGGAAGGCCTTCAGCGAGGCCGAGCGGGCGTCGGCGGTCTCCCAGTGGTGGCCGATCAGGAAGTACGAGCAGATGCCCATGACCTCCCAGCCGACCAGCAGCACGATCAGGTCGCCCGAGTAGACGACCAGGAACATCGCCGCCGTGAACAGCGAGACCAGCGCCGCGTAGGAGGGGTAGCGCGGGTCCTCCTTGAGGTACGCGGTCGAGTAGACCTGCACACAGGTGGCGACCAGGCCGACCAGGACGGAGATCAGCGAGCTGAACCCGTCCAGGTGGATCGCGAGCGCGAGGTCGGGGCCGCCGGTCGGGGTGAGCCGGGTGGCGGCGTCCAGCGCCTGGCCGCTGCCCAGTTGGATCGCGACGACCAGCGCGAGCACGGCCGAGACGGCGACCGGCACGATCGCCAGCGGCCGGGCCAGGCCGGGGGCCCGCCGGCCGACGGCCAGGGTGGCGGCGGCGCCGAGCGCGGGCAGGGCGGGGACGAGGACGGGCAGGGCGAGGTTCATGCGACGGCCTGGCCCTTCAGTCCGCTCTCGGCCTCCGCTGCCTCGGGCGCGTCCTCGGACGGGTCCCCGAGTGCGGTGGCCCTGTCGATGTCCGCGGTGCCCCGCGCCCGGAAGAGCAGCAGGACGATGGCGAGCCCGAGGCCGATCTCGGCGGCGGCGATGGTGATGGTGAACAGGGTGAGCGCCTGGCCGGCGTGCAGCGAGTCGCGCAGCCAGGCGTCGAAGGCGACGAGGTTGAGGTTGACGGCGTTGAGCATCAGCTCGACGGACATCAGCACCAGGACGACGTTGCGCCGGGCGAGCACGCCGTACACGCCGGTGCTGAACAGCAGCGCGGCGAGGACGACGGGATAGGCGAGGTGCATCGGCGGTCAGCCCTCCTGAGGCGGAGTCGTCGAAGCCGGGGCGGCGGCGTCGGCAGCCGGAGCGGGCGGCGCGGACGGCTCCGAGACGGGCGCCGTCGCGGCGACGGTCCCGTTCGAGCCCACCGGCCGACCGGCCCGCAGCCTCCCGGCCCGGGGCGCCGGCACCCGCCGCCGGGCGCCGCGCGACAGCACGATCGCCCCGACCAGCGCGGCCAGCAGCAGTACGGAGAGCGCCTCGAAGGGCAGCACCCACGTCCGGAACAGGCTGGCACCCGTCGCCGCGGCCGAGCCGCCGCCCCCGCCCAGGTCGATCCAGGAGGTCCGGAAGGCGTCCACGACCAGCGTCACCAGCGTCCCGGCCGAGGCCAGCGCGACCACCAGGGCCACCCAGCGGTTGCCCGAGTCGGCGTCCGGCGAGCGGCCGATCGGCGCCTTGGTGAGCATCAGGCCGAACAGCACCAGGACGACCACCGAGCCGAGGTAGATCAGTACCTGCACCCAGGCGATGAACTCGGCCGTGAGCAGCAGGAACTCCACCGCCAGCCCGCCGAGGGCGACCACCAGCCAGAGCGCGGCGTGCACCAGCTGCCTGGTGGTGACGGCGACCAGGGCCGAGCCGAGCACGGCGATGCCGACCAGCAGGAAGACGATCTCCACCCCGGTCGGGGAGAGGAAGGAACGGGCGGCCGGGTCCAGCGGGCCGGTCGCGGCGAGCAGGGCGACGGCGCTCACTGCCCCTCACCCCCCTCGTCCGAGACGGCGGCGGCAGCGGCAGCGGCAGCGGCGGCGGCAGCAGCCAGCTTGTCCGCCGCCTTGCGTGCGGTGGCGATCTCCTTGGGCTCCTCGGCCGCCGGGTCCAGCGCCGGCGGCGCCGGGACGGTCCACATCCACTCGCGGAGCCTGTCCCGCTCGTGGGTCAGCTCCAGGATGTCCGTCTCGGCGTACTCGAACTCCGGCGACCAGAACAGCGCGTCGAACGGGCAGACCTCGATGCAGATCCCGCAGTACATGCAGAGCGAGAAGTCGATCGCGAAGCGGTCCAGCACGTTGCGGGTGCGGGCCCGGGCGTTGGGGTCGGCGGCCGGCAGCGTCTCCTTGTGGGAGTCGATGTAGATGCACCAGTCCGGGCACTCACGGGCGCAGAGCATGCAGACCGTGCAGTTCTCCTCCAGCAGCGCGATCACGCCGCGCGAACGCGGCGGCAGCACCGGCTGGACGTCGGGGTACTGCGCGGTGATGCTCTTCTTCGTCATCGTCCGCAGGGTGACGGCCAGGCCCTTGGCCAGGCCGGAGCCGGGGAAGCTCATGAGATCGCCACCTTGATGATGCCGGTGAGGGCGAGCTGGACGAGGGCGAGCGGGATCAGCACGGTCCACGCGAAGCGCATCAGCTGGTCCTCCCGCAGCCGCGGGTAGGTGACCCGCAGCCAGATCACCACGAAGGCCAGCGCGAAGGTCTTCAGGATCGTCCAGAGCCAGCCGAGCTCGTCCGGCAGCGGGCCGTGCCAGCCGCCCAGGAAGAGCACCGCGGTCAGCCCGGAGACCACCAGGATGCCCACGTACTCGGAGAGCAGGAACAGCGCGAAGCGCAGACCGGTGTACTCGGTGTACGCGCCGAAGATGATCTCCGAGTCGGCGATCGGCATGTCGAACGGCGGGCGCTGCAGCTCGGCCAGACCAGCCGTGAAGAACACGAACGCGCCGATGATCTGCCACGGGATCCAGTACCACTGCCAGGCGTCCACGATCGCGGGCAGCGACAGCGTCCCGGCCGCCATGGCGACGGAGGCGGCCGCGAGCACCATCGGCAGCTCGTAGGACATCAGCTGGGCGGCCGTCCGCAGGCCGCCGAGCAGCGAGAACTTGTTCGCCGAGGCCCAGCCGGCCATCAGCTTGCCGATCACCCCGACGCCCATCACGGCCAGGACGAAGAACAGTCCGGCGTCCACGGCCTGGCCGACGAAGCCGTCCGGGCCGACCGGGATGGCCAGCAGCACGAACAGGTACGGCAGCAGCGAGACGGCGGGGGCCAGCTGGAAGATCCGGCGGTCCGCCCCGGCCGGGACGATGTCCTCCTTCTGCGCGAACTTCACACCGTCGGCGACCAGCTGCGCCCACCCGTGGAAGCCGCCGGCGTACATCGGGCCGAGCCGGCCCTGCATGTGCGCCATCACCTTGTGCTCGGTCTGGCCGATGATCAGGGGGAAGGTGAGGAAGACGACGAGCGTGGCGACGCAGCGGAGCAACGTGTCGAGCAGGTTCACGCACTGTCTCCGTCCTGGTCGGGGGCCTGATCGGCAGGGGCTTCGGCAGGGGCCTCGGCGGGGGCATCGGCACCGGGGGCCGGCTCGTCGGCCTTCTCCGGCTCCTTGGCCGTCGAAGGCTCCGCGGGCTTCGCGGGCCCGGCCGGCTCGTGCGCCGGCGACGGCGTGTGCCAGGGCGCGTCCGAGGACTGCGTCCGGGCCGGTACCGCCCGCTCGGGCTTCACCGGGGCACCCTCGGCGGGCGCCACGGCCGCGGCCTCCGCGGCGGCGTCATCGGCGGCGGGAGCCGGCTGGCTCGCCGAGCCCTCCGACACCGACCTGGTCCGCCGCGGCCGGTCGGCGCGCAGCGGCGCCCCGCCCTCGGCGGCGGCGCCCCCGGAGGCCTGGGCCGCACCCTCGGCCGCCTGGCTCACCGAGCCCGCGTCGACGGACCGCGTCCGCCGGGGCCGGTCCGCCCGCACCGCGACAGCACCCTCGGCCGCACCTGCTCCGGCCGCAGCCCCGGCCGCCCGCGGCGTACGCGCCGCTCCGGCCGCCCGCGCACCACGCGCCGGCCGCTCGGCGACCGGCGGCAGGGTGCCCTTGAGCGGGCCCCACTCGTTCGGGTCCGGCACACCGGCCGGCTGCATCTTGCGCCGCGCCGGGCCGTCGCCGTGGTCGGACTCGCCCGGCTCCTTGGCCCCCGGCCAGGCCTTGGCGACCCGGGCCGCGAGCACGAACTCCTTGCGCAGCGGGTACCCCTCGAAGCCGTCCGGCAGCAGCAGGGTGGCCAGGTGGGGGTGCCCGGGGAAGTCGATGCCGAACATCTCGTGCGTCTCGCGCTCGTGCCAGGCGGCACCGGCGTACACCGCCACGGCGGTCGGCAGGGCGGCGCCGTCCCGGGGCACCCTGGTGCGCAGCACCAGGTGGCGGACGCCGTGCACCTGCGGGGCGGCCAGGTGCGCGACCACCGAGAAGCCCTCGGCCAGCTCGTCGACGGCGCTCAGCCAGTCGAAGAAGCTCAGACCGAGCGTGTCCCGGGCGGCGGTCAGCGCCTCGATCCAGTGCTCGGCGGGCACGTCGACGGTGATCAGCCCGTATGCCTCGGCGCCGGTGGCCCACTCGCCGACCGACGCCGCGTACTGCTCGGCGCTGCTCATGAGGCTCGCCCTTCCACGGCCGGGCCCGCATCCTGGCCCGCGGCGCCGCCGGAGGCCGGCCCCGCGACCAGCGGACGGCGCAGCGCGGCGGCGGGCGCGGCGTACCGCTGGGGCAGCGACTCGGCGGCGATCTTCTCCTGGAGCTTGAGGATGCCCTGGAGCAGCGCCTCGGGCCGCGGCGGGCAGCCGGGCACGTAGACGTCCACCGGGATGATCTGGTCGACGCCCTTGGTGACGGAGTAGGAGTCCCAGTAGGGCCCGCCGGAGTTGGAGCAGGCGCCGAAGGAGATGACGTACTTCGGCTCGGGCATCTGCTCGTAGAGGCGCTTCACGGCGGGCGCCATCTTGTCGGTCACCGTCCCCGAGACGATCATCAGGTCGGCCTGTCGGGGGCCCGGCGCGAACGGGATGACACCCATCCGGATGAAGTCGTGCTTGGCCATGGACGCGGCGATGAACTCGATCGCACAGCAGGCCAGACCGAAGTTGAAGCACCAGAGGCTGTAGCGGCGGCCCCAGTTCAGGACGACCTTGACCGGGTCCGGCGCGAGCCGGGCGAGCGGGCCGAGGGCGGGCCGCTCCATCGCGGCACCGGGGCGCGCCGGGTCCGGGAGGCCCAGCGGGACGGGTCCACCGGAGGCGCCCTGCGCGTGCGGGTGGTTGTGCGTCACGTCCATTCCAGAACGCCCTTCTTCCAGGCGTAGAGCAGCCCGACCGCGAGGAAGCCGATGAAGACGAACATCTCGATCAGCGTCCCGGCGCCGTATCCGGCGGTGGCGAAGACGGTCGCCCACGGGAACAGGTAGATCGCGTCGACCGCGAAGATCACGTACAGGAAGGCGTAGACGTAGTAGCGGATCTGGGTGTGCGCCCAGTCCTCCCCCACCGGGTCCACGCCGCACTCGTAGGCGAGGAGCTTCTCCGGCGAGTACACCACCGGCCGCAGCAGCCGGTTGGCGGTGAACGCCACGGCGACGAAGAGCACGCCGACGACGGCGAGCAGGCCCATCGCGGCATACGCGTCGAAGTAGCCGCTGCCGGCCGCCGGGTCGGCAGCCGCGTGCTGCGCCTCCATGCCCCTCGCCTCCACATCGGCCGTGAAAACCGCTTTGAGGGCAGTTCTACGACGTTTCTTTACACGGTCATAACCATCGCCAATGCGTGAGTCTAAGTGCACGGCTCGGCTGCCCCCACCCCCCGCCCGGTCCGCAAGACGGCCCGTGGACAACCGGTGGACACCCGGGCGCCGGTCGGCGGCCTTCCGGGCGGCACCCGGTGGGGGCCGCCCGGGTGGGGATAACCCCCGCCCGGGAAGACGTATCACCCCCATGGCACCGGCCGGGGCCCACCAGGGAAGCTTGGATCACCAGCTCGACGAGAGGGACGGTAGATCCAGATGAAGCCTCTGCACCGCGCCGCGAGTGCCAACCAGGAGCAGGACGCGCGCAGTGAGCGCGACCCGCTGTACGGCGCGCGGATGTGGAAGCAGGTCGGGCAGCTGATGCTCAACCTGCCGATCGGCATCGCGGGGTTCGTCTTCACGATCGCGCTGCTGTCGATCGGCCTGGCGCTGTCGATCACCGTGGTCGGCCTGCCGCTGCTGGCGGCCGGTCTGGCCGGCTGCCGGGGCCTGGGTTCGGTCGCCCGCCGCCGGGCCCGCGCGGTGCACGGCTCCGAGGTGCACGAGCCGGAGCCGGTGCACCGGTCCCGCCCGGGTGCCACCGGGTACGCGATCGCCCACCTCACCGACGCGCTGAGCTGGCGGTCCGCGCTGTACAACGTGCTGCTGCTGCCCTGGGGCGTGCTCAGCTTCGCCGTGACGCTGGTCTGTGTGATCGTCGGCTGGCCGGTGCTGCCCTGGGTGGTCCGCTTCGAGGGCGCCGTGGACCGGATGCTGGTGGAGACCCTGCTCTACCCGGGCGCGCTGTCCGAGCGGGTCCGCGAGCTGGAGGACGACCGGGGCACCGTGGTCGACACCGCCGCCGCCGACCTGCGCCGGATCGAGCGCGACCTGCACGACGGCGCCCAGGCCCGGCTGGTGGCGCTGGCGATGGACCTCGGCCTGGCCAAGGAGAAGCTGGAGGAGGACCCGGTCGCCGCCGCGAAGATGGTGGACAACGCGCACGGCGAGGTGAAGCTCGCCCTCCAGGAGCTGCGCGACCTGGCCCGCGGCATCCACCCGGCGGTGCTCACCGACCGGGGCCTGGACGCGGCGCTCTCCGCGGTGGCCGCCCGCTGCACGGTGCCCGGCGGCGTCAAGGTGCACGTCGAGCTGAAGAACGACCGCGGCGAGGTGGAACGCCCGGACTCCGCGGTGGAGGGCATCGCGTACTTCACCGTCAGCGAGCTGCTGACCAACGTCTCCAAGCACGCCGGCGCCCGGACCGCCACGGTGGACGTCTGGCGGGCCGGCGACCAGCTGATGCTGCTGGTCCAGGACGACGGCAAGGGCGGCGCGGCCCCCTACCCGGGCAGCGGCCTGGCCGGGCTGGCCGACCGGATCCGGGCGGTGGACGGGGTGTTCCTGGTGGAGAGCCCGCACGGCGGGCCGACCACGGTCACCATCGAACTCCCCTGGCGCACCCGCACCGCCCGCCGCTGACACGGGGGCCCGGCGGACGGCAGCAGGACGGCAAAAGGGCCGGGACCTCGTCGAGGCGGTGACGAGGTCCCGGCCGTTCCCGTACGGCGCCGCGCCCGCGGACCCTTGCGCGGCGGGCGGGCGGGGCGCCGACAGGGGTTCAGGGTGTCTGCAGGGTCCCGAGGGTGACGTCGGCGGTCTTGGACTGCCCGTCGCGGGTGTAGGTGACGGTGGTCTTGGTGCCCGGGGTGAGCGAGGCCAGCGCGGTGGTCAGCGAGTTCAGCGACTCGACCGGGGTGTCGCCGATCCTGGTGATCACGTCGCCGACCTGGAGGCCCGCCGAGGCGGCCGGTCCGCCCGCGGCGACGGCCACGATGGTGGCCCCCGCCGGCCGGAAGTTCTGGTCGAAGTACGTCCGGGCGGTGATGCCGAGCGCCGCGCGGCCGGAGTTGGTGACCTTGCCGTCCTTGATCAGCTGGTCGGCGATGCTGGTGATGGTGGCGGCCGGGATGGCGAAGCCGATGCCGGGGGCGGCGGCGCCGTTGGTCTCCGGCTCGGTGGCGGCCAGCGTGTTGATGCCGATCACCCGGCCCTCCAGGTTGACCAGTGCGCCGCCGCTGTTGCCCGGGTTGATCGCCGCCGAGGTCTGCACCATGTTGCCGATGGTGGCGCCCGGCGAGCCGCCGCCCTGCGGCTCGGAGACGGTCCGGCCGGTGGCCGAGACGATGCCCTGGGTGACGCTGCTCGACAGCCCCAGCGGACTGCCCATGGCCAGCGTGATCTGGCCCAGCTCGACCTTGGCGGAGTCCCCGAAGACGGCCGGCCTGAGGCCGCTCGGCGGGCTGGTCAGCCTGATCACCGCGAGGTCGGACTCCGGGTAGCTGGCGACCAGCGTGGCGTCCAGCGGCTTGGTGCCGTTGGCCAGGGTGACGCCGAAGGTGGTGGCGGAGCCGACCACGTGGGCGTTGGTGACGATGTCGCCCTTGTTGTCGTAGACGATGCCGGAGCCCAGGCCGCTGTCGGTGGTGATCTGCACCACCGAGGGCAGCACGTCGGCGATCACCCGCTGGTAGGCGTCCTCCAGCTGGTTGCCGCCGGCCGTCGGGGAGGACGGGGAGGAGGCGCCGGCGGCGACCGAGGAGGAGGAGCTCTGGGAGGAGCCGCTGCTGCAGCCGGCCAGTGCCAGGGCGGTCAGCGCGGCGACCGCCCCGGGGGCGAGCAGGCGGGCGCCGAAGGCCTTGGGCCCGGTGGGCCGGGGCCCGGCCGGGAGCGGGCGGGTGGGTTCCTTCTTGCGGTTCACCTGGGCTGCCTCCGATTCCATCGCCACACGCGGGGATCGCGCGGGGACCACCCGCAGACCGCCCGGAGCCGCCCCGCGGAACGGCCGAAGGGCGGCCGGAGGGCTCGCTGCCGGGGATCATCGAGAGATCACAGAGCTCTTTGCGAGCATTTCACCGATATGTCCGAATCCTCGCGCCGACTCGCCCGGCACCGGGCGGAAACCCGGAACGCCTAGGATGCGGGCCATGACTTGGTTGATCACCGGCGGTGCCGGATACATCGGCGGGCACGTGGTGCAGCAGCTCCTCGACGCGGGCGAGCGCGTGGCCGTCCTGGACGACTTCAGCACCGGCGACCGCACCCGGCTGCCGCAGGGGGTCGCCCTGGTCGAGGGCTCCACCCTGGACCGGACCGTGCTGGACGCGGCGATCCGCGAGCACGGCGTGCAGGGGATCCTGCACTTCGCGGCGAAGAAGCAGGTCGGCGAGTCGGTCGAGCAGCCGTTCTTCTACTACCGGGAGAACATGATCGGCCTGCAGACCGTCCTGGAGGCGGCCGCCGAGGGCGGGGTGAAGCGCTTCCTCTTCTCCTCCTCCGCCGCCGTCTACGGCATGCCCGACGTGGACCTGGTCACCGAGTCCACCCCGTGCGACCCGATGAGCCCCTACGGCGAGACCAAGCTGGCCGGCGAGTGGCTGGTGTCGGCCGTCGGCAAGGCCTACGGCATGTCCACCGTCTCGCTGCGCTACTTCAACGTGGCCGGCGCGGCCTCGCCGGAGCTCTCCGACGCGGGCGTGTTCAACCTGATCCCGATGGTCTTCGAGCGGCTCACCGCCGGCACCGCCCCGCGGATCTTCGGCGCCGACTACCCGACCCCCGACGGCACCTGCGTGCGCGACTTCATCCACGTCTCGGACATCGCCTCCGCCCACGTCGCGGCCGCCCGGCGGCTGGCCGCCGACCCGGCCGGCGAGACCGCGCTGATCCTGAACATCGGCCGCGGCGAGGGCGTCAGCGTCAAGGAGATGCTGGACGTGATCGGCAAGGTCACCGGCTACGACGCCACCGGCGAGGTCACCCCGCGCCGCGCCGGCGACCCGGCCCGGGTGGTCGCCTCCGCCGAGCTGATCCGCCGCGAGCTGGACTGGACCGCCCGGTACGGCGTCGAGGAGATGGTGGCCTCGGCGTGGGAGGGCTGGTGCAGCCGCCACCCGGAGGCTCGGAAGAAGTAGCCGGGCCGGACGGCGGGGGCGCGGCCCCCGCCGTCCGCACCGGCGTCAGTGCGAGGGCACCGCGGTGCCGTAGAAGGCGTCCAGCGCGTAGACGCAGCGGTCCTTGCTGCCGACGAACACCCGCCCGCCGATCGCCACCGGTGAGCCGGTCAGCTCGCCCTTGGTCCCGAGCTCCCAGCGCAGCTGACCGCTCGCCAGGTCCAGGGTGTGCAGCGAGTGGTCCCGGCTGCCCAGGTGGACCAGCCCGTCGGCCACCGCCGGGGAGCCGACGATCTCGCCCCGCGTGGTGTAGCGCCAGCGCTCCCGGCCGGAGGCCGCCTCGAAGGCGTACAGCACCTCCCCGCTGCCGACCAGCACCATGCCCTCCCCGACCACCACCGGCTCGGCGCCCTGGCGGCTGCCGGTGGCCCCGCGCCAGCGCTCCCGGCCGCTGGCCGCGTCCAGGGCGTACACGGTGCCGAGGTAGTCCGCGACGTACACCGCGTCGGTGTCCAGCGCGGGCGGGGTGAACAGCACCACGGGGGCCTCGAACCGCCAGCGCTCGGCGCCGCTGGCCGCGTCCAGCGCGTACACCCGGGTGCCGGCCGTCACGTACAGCACCCCGCCCCGCTCGGCCGGGTGCGAGGGCACGTCCTCGCCGACCCGGAAGGACCAGCGCAGGCCGGCACCGCGCGGGTCGACGCAGCGCAGTCGCCCGCCGCCGTAGTAGTACGCGGCGCCCGCCACCAGGGCCGGGCCGGACTGCGGGTTCTCGTAGTCCTGCTGGGCGTCGTCGGCCCGCCAGAGCTCGGCGCCGGTGGCCGCGGAGCGCAGCTGCACGCCGCCGCCCCGGATCCCGCAGCAGAGCACGCCGTCGGCGGCGGCCAGCGAGTACACCCAGCCGTCCAGCGAGTGGCGCCAGCGCTCGGTGCCGTCCGCGACGTCCACCGTGTACAGGTGCGGGCCGTCGGCGGCGTGCACCCGGCCGGAGTCCACCGCGAGCGCCCAGGCGACGTCCCGGGTCTTGTAGCGGCGCTGCCCGGAGGCGATGTCCAGGGCGTGCACCTCGAAGCTGGAGACGAACAGCGTGCCGTCGGCCACCACCGGCGTGCCCCAGACGTCGTTGGACATCCGGAACCGCCAGGGGCGCCAGCGGGCGGCCGGGACGGGCGCCGGGGCGACCCGGCGGACCCAGTCCGTCTCGGCGGGCGCGGTGCCCGGGCCGGCCTGCTCGGCGCGCGGCCCCGGGCCTATCCGCACCGAGGCGCCGGCCAGCTGCACCCCGGCGGCGTCCCCGGCCCCCGGTCCGCCGTGGCGGCGGCGCGCGGAGATCTTCTCGGTGGCGGCCTCGCCGTCCTGCCCCTGGACGGGCGGTGCGGCGTGCACCGGGCCGGTCCCGGGCGGGGCGTGCGGCCCGCCGGGGTGCTGGGTGCGCGGATCGGCCTGTACGGGCCGCTGGGGCGGCACCGGCGCCTGCGGGGGCCCGCCCTGCGGCGGCCCGGCCTGGCCGATCGGCGCGGTGCCCTGGACGGGCGGCCGGGCGGGCGGCGCGGTCTGCCGGCGGCTGCGCTTGCGCTCGATCAGCTCCAGCGCGTTGGCCGGCAGCCAGTCACCGGCCTCGCCCGAGGCGTCGTCCCGGGAGAACAGGTGCGGGGCCAGCTCGGTCTGGATCTGCGCCGGGCTCGGCCGGTGCTCGGGGGACGGGCGCATGCAGGCGCGCACCAGGTCCACCAGCTCGGGCGGCAGCCCGGAGAGGTCGGGCTGGTCGCGCAGCAGCTGGAACACCGTCTCCACCGGGTTGGCGCCCCGGTAGGGCGGGTGCCCGGTGGCGCAGAACACCAGCAGCGAGCCGAGCGAGAAGACGTCGCTGGCGCCGGTGACGCTGCGGCTGTCGCGGGCCTGCTCGGGCGACATGTACGCCGGGGTTCCGACCGCGACGTTGGTCATGGTGAGCCGGGTGTGCGAGACGCCCGCCGCGATGCCGAAGTCGATCACCCGCGGGCCGTCCTCGACTACCAGCACGTTGGAGGGCTTGAGGTCACGGTGCACCAGCCCGGCCGCGTGGATGGACTGCAGCGCCTCGGCGATGCCCGCGACCAGCCAGCGCACCGCCCCCACCGGCAGCGGCCCGCACTCGCTGACCAGGTCCTCCAGGGACGGCGCCGGGACGTACGCGGTGGCCAGCCAGGGCACCCGGGCGTCGGCGTCCGCGTCGACCACCGCCGCGGTGTAGAAGCCGCCCACCGTCTTGGCGGCCGCGATCTCCCGGGCGAAACGGACCCGGAACAGCTCGTCCTCGGCCAGCTCCCCCCGGACGGTCTTGATGGCAACCCGCCGGCCGGATGCGGAGCGCGCCAGGTAGACCAGGCCCATCCCGCCCGCGCCGAGCCGCCCCAGCACCTCGAAGGGCCCGATCCGCCTCGGATCGTGCGCCGTCAGCTGGTCCACTCCGCTGCCACCTCCCCGTGTTCCGCACCCGCCGCGGGGTGCCGGAGCCGATTCTCCAATGCCGCCCGGTTCAACTCCAACCTCCCCCGCCCCGAGTCGGCCTACGGCGCCCGCCGGACCCCGTCCGGCCAGTGCCCACGGAACGGCCGGATCCTGACGCCCGCTCCGGACGCGGCTTGCGCCCGACCCGTCCGGGGGCCGCCCGCCGGACGTCCACAAGAATTCCTTCGATCGTTACGCTCCGTCACCCGATAACCCCTCAGCGGAGGGGTCGTCACGCTGTGGGGTCATAAGCACACGGGGGGGCTTCAAAACCGGCTCTCCGGGCCCCTGTGAATATCCGGCCGAACTCGTTCAAGCCCCTATACCAACCCCCGTGCGGAGTAATAGTCGCATCACCGAATCGCGCCAAGATCGTGCCACGGTAAGCTGACGGCATGACAGGACAAGTTCGCACCGTCGACGGTCGCGTCGCCGGGCGACGCGGACAGGAGACGCGGCAGAAGCTGCTCGACTGCCTCCGCGAGATGCTCAGCACGTCGCCCTATCGGGACGTCAAGGTCATCGACGTCGCCCGTATGGCGGGTACCTCCCCCGCGACCTTCTACCAGTACTTCCCGGATGTCGAGGGCGCTGTCCTCGAAATCGCCGAGGAAATGGCCAAGGACGCCGACACCCTCAAAGAGCTGGTGGCCGGAAAGTCCTGGGCAGGGAAGTCCGGCTCGGCCACTTCGGAAGAACTGGTCGACGGATTCCTCGCCTTCTGGCGCAAGAACGACGCCATTCTCCGAGTGGTCACGCTCGGTGCCGCCGAAGGGGACAAGCGGTTCTTCAAGATCCGCATGACCGTCCTCAACGCGGTCGCCAAGCCGCTCACGGATGCCGTCAGGGAACTCCAGGCGAAGGGTCAGGCCGACAAATCGCTCGACGCGGCCGCCGTCGCAGGGTCTCTGGTCTCGCTGCTCGCCTCGGCGGCCGAGCACCAGAAGGCCTTCACCTCCTGGGGCGTCAAGGTCAAGGACCTCAAGCCCAACCTCGCTCCCCTGGTGTACCTGGGTGTCACCGGCAAGAAGCCGCCCAAGTAGACCGGTCCCCCTACTCCACCCATCCGCTCCGCGCGCAACCCCGGCCTCCTGTCCGGGGAACGACGGACGGCGGCCGTGTCCTCGGGGGAGGTCCGCCGACGTGCCGCAGCGCGCCAGACATGCCGGTGGGCGGGCACCCCCGCAAGGGTGCCCGCCCACCGGCATGTGCGCGTTCAAGGGCGCCGCCGGGGCGCCGTAGGGCCCCCAGGCCGGCTTCGGGGCCGTCAGGGGTGCCCGGGCCCGCTCGGGCCCGTGGAGGCCCGCTCAGGGGCAGCGCACGACTCAGGGGCAGCGCACGACCTGGCCCGCGTACGCCAGGCCGCCGCCGAAGCCGAACAGCAGCACCGGGTCGCCGGGCGACAGCTCGCCGCGCTCGACCAGCTTGGAGAAGGCCAGCGGGATGGAGGCCGCCGAGGTGTTGCCGGAGACCACCACGTCCCGGGCGATCACCGCGTCGGGGGCGCCCAGCTTGGCCGCGATCGCGTCGATGATCCGCAGGTTCGCCTGGTGCGGCACGAAGCCCTTGAGCTCGGACGGGTCGATCCCGGCCTTCTCGCAGGTCTGCCGGGCCAGCGGGGCGATCTGCGTGGTGGCCCAGCGGAACACCGACTGGCCCTGCTGGCTGATCACCGGATCCCAGCCGGTGATCACCACGGCGTCGCCCTTCTCGGGCTCGGTGCCCCAGACCACCGGCCCGATCCCGGGCTCGGCCCCCTCGGGCTGCGCCTCCACGACCGCCGCGCCGGCGCCGTCACCGAAGATCACGCAGGTGGTCCGGTCGGTCCAGTCGATGGTGTCGGACATCCGCTCGGCGCCGATCACCAGCGCCCGGCTCGCGGCGCCCGCGCGGATCGCGTGGTCGGCGGTGGCCAGCGCGTACGAGAAGCCCGAGCAGACCGTGTTGATGTCGTAGGCGGCCGGCGCCCGCACCCCGAGCCGGGCCGCGACGGCGGCGGCGGTGTTGGGGCTGCGCTCCACCGCCGTGCAGGTGGCCACCACCACCAGGTCGATGTCGGCGGCCGAGCGGCCGCTGTTGGCGAGCGCCTTCTGCGCCGCCTCGGTGGCCAGGTCGACCAGGGTCTCCCCCTCGGCGATGTGCCTGGTCCGGATCCCCACCCGGCTGCGGATCCACTCGTCGTCGGTGTCGACCAGCACCGCCAGGTCGCCGTTGGTGAGGACCTTGGGGGGCTGGTAGTGACCGAGTGCCACAATGCGCGAACCGCTCATGCTGCCACTCAACCGGGTTACCCACTGGTCAGCGGGGCGCACCGGCTACAGGATCCGTCCCCGGAAGCTGTAGGAGACCGACAAGAGCCGTTGTGGCGCCTGGGGTCAGGGGGACGTGAACAGCAGGTCAGGCGGCCAGCGAGGCCGCATCGCCCATCACGATGACCGGGTGTGCGGCGGGGTCCAGGGTGCGGATCAGTTCGGCCATCTTGTCCTCGGGGACGGACACGCAGCCGTGCGTCGGCCCGCCGTGGTCGACGTGGATCCAGATCCCGCCGCCCTTGCTCGAGCCGTTGGGGCGGCGCGGGTCGAGCGGCGAGTTGCCCGGCACCCGGTTGTAGTCGATCGCCACGACGTAGTCGAAGGAGCCGGCCAGCGGCTCGCCCGCGAAGCCCGTCCCGGAGACCACGAAGGAGGGGTCCTTGTCGTACGGGAGCTTGCTGCCGGGGTCGGCCTTGCGGCCGCCGGCGTCGGTGAGCGAGAAGACGCCGATCGGGCTGCGCAGGTCGCCCTCGTTGTGGTCGGTGGTCCAGCCCCGGTTGGCGTTGTGGCCCTGCCAGGCCTCGCCGGCCCGCCAGCGGCCCTCGGCGGTGCGGGTCCAGAGGGTGACGGTGGTCTTGTTGGCGTTCTTGTCCTGGCCCGAGGCGAGCACCACCTGGGTGGTCTCGGCCGGTATCCGGGCGGTGAAGGCGGCGCCCAGACCGGGTATCGCGGCCACCGAGCCGTCCGGCCGGGCCTCGCTGCGGCTGGCCGCGGGCGCCTCGGTGTGCCGGTCGGCGGCCGCCTGGGGGGCGGCGGCCGGCGGGGAGGGCTGGTCGGGGGCGGCCAGGCCCTCCGGGCCGGGGCCGTCGGCGGCGGTCACCCCGGGGTTGGCCGAGTCCTGGCCGACGGTGTACCAGCCGGCGACGGCCGCGATCAGCAGCACGGTGCCGGCGGTCACGGCCTTGCCGTGGCGCTTCTTCTTGGCCTTGCGCCGGTGGCCGCGGGCCGCCGCGCGCGATCCGGCCACGGCCGCCGCACCGGGGGCGGCGGCGGGGGCGGGCACGAACGGCGGTTCGACCACGGCCGACAGCTCGGGCTCCGGCTGGGGCTGCGCGGGGTACGGGTCCGGCTCGACGGCGTACGGCTGGAAGGGCTGGTCGTAGGCGTCGTAGCCCTCGTAGGCGTAACCGCCCTGGTCCGCGTAGACGGGCTGGTCCGCGTAGACGGCCTGGTTCTGGTAGCCGTGCCGGCCCTGGTGGACCGGCTGGCTCGGGTAGCCCTCGACCGGCTGGGGCGTGCCCCACTCCTGGTACGACGGCTGCTCGTACACCCCGTACGGCTGCTGCTGCACCTCGTACCCCGGCTGGTGGGCCGGCTCGTACGACGGGTACGGGGTGGAGCGATGAGAACCGGACATGTCGCCGATCCTGCCAAACCAACAGCCCGTTGGGAAACCCGGACCCCTGTGCGGGCCCGGTGAAGAAAACCGCCCCCCGCACCGACGGACGGCGCGGGGGGCGGTGAAACGGCTGGTCAGAGACGCATCGCCTGCGGCGTCTCGCGACGCGTCAGGTCCGGTCCGTCGTACTCGCGGATGACCTCGTAGCGGGTGTTGCGCTCCACCGGGCGGAAGCCGGCGTCCCGGATCAGGCCGAGCAGGTCGTCGCGGCCCAGCTTGTTCGGGGTGCCGAAGTTGTCCGCGTCATGGGTGATCTTGTACTCGACCACCGAACCGTCCATGTCGTCCGCGCCGTGGCTGAGCGCCAGCTGCGCGGTGGTGACGCCGTGCATCACCCAGAAGACCTTGACGTGCGGCACGTTGTCGAAGAGCAGCCGGGAGACCGCGAAGGTCTTCAGCGCCTCGGCCCCGGTGGCCATCTCGGTACGGGCCATCAGCCTGTTGCGCACGACGCCGTCCTTGGAGTCGTGGAAGTCGTGCTGGTAGCGCAGCGGGATGAAGACCTGGAAGCCGCCGGTCTCGTCCTGCAGCTCGCGCAGCCGCAGCACGTGGTCGACCCGGTGGCGGGGCTCCTCGATGTGGCCGTAGAGCATCGTCGACGGCGTCTTGAGGCCCTTGCCGTGGGCGAGCCGGTGGATCCGCGACCAGTCCTCCCAGTGGGTGTCGTGGTCGACGATGTGCTGGCGGACCTCCCAGTCGAAGATCTCCGCGCCGCCGCCGGTCAGCGACTCCAGGCCGGCGTCGATCAGCTCGTCCAGGATCTCGTCCGCCGACAGGCCGCTGATCTTCTCGAACCAGTGGATCTCGGTGGCGGTGAAGGCCTTCAGCGAGACGTTCGGCAGAGCCGCCTTCAGCTCCCGCAGCGAGCGCGGGTAGTAGCGCCAGGGCAGCGTCGGGTGCAGCCCGTTCACGATGTGCAGCTCGGTGAGGGAGTCCACCTCCATCGCCTTGGCGAGGCGCACGGCCTCCTCGATGCGCATCGTGTACGCGTCCTTCTCGCCCGGCTTGCGCTGGAACGAGCAGTAGGCGCAGGACGCGCTGCACACGTTGGTCATGTTGAGGTGGCGGTTGACGTTGAAGTGGACGACATCGCCGTTCTTCCGCGTCCGCACGTGGTGGGCCAGCCCGCCCAGCCAGGCCAGGTCGTCGCTCTCGTAGAGCGCGATCCCGTCCTCGCGGGTCAACCGCTCACCCGCGTAGACCTTCGCCTCCAGCTCGCGCTTGAGCCCTGCGTCCATGCGGTGACCCGCCTCCTCCGACTTCGATTCGTTGCCGGAACGAGCGTACGCCCCTACCGCGCTCACGCTGCGAGCAGCTCCGCGAGCAACGCCGGTTCGATGTTCCCACCGCTGACCACGGCGGCCGTGATCCCGGCGCCGATCTCGGCGGCGCGGTGGAAGTACGCGGCCGGGGCGACCGCACCGGAGGGCTCGGCGACCAGGCGGCCGCGGCGCGCCAGCAGGGCGACGGTGGCCCGGATCTCGTCCTCGGTGACGGTGACGATGTCGTCCACGTAGGCGGTGAGGTGGGCGAACGGCACGACCCCGACCGAGGGGGTGCGCAGCCCGTCCGCGATGGTCCGGTAGGTGTCCGCGACCGGCCAGGCGAGCCGCTCGCCGGCCCGCAGGCTGGCCTGGGCGTCGGCGGCCAGCTCCGGCTCGACTCCGATGATCCGCACGTCCGGGCGGGTCAGCTTGAGCGCGGCCGCCGTACCGGAGATCAGCCCGCCGCCGCTGACCGGCACCAGGACGGTGTCCAGCCCGGCCGGGGCGTCCTCGGCGATCTCCAGTCCGACCGTGCCCTGGCCCGCGATGACGAACGGGTCGTCGTAGGGCGGCACCCAGACGTAGCCGTGCCGCTCGGCCAGCTCGCCGGGCACGGTGTCCCGCTCCTGCGGGGACACCAGGAGCACCTCGGCGCCGAACGAGCGGGTCCCCTCGACCTTGACGGCCGGCGAGGTGTCCGGCATCACGATGACGGCCTTGATGCCGAGCAGCTGCGCCGCGTAGGCCACCGCCTGGGCGTGGTTGCCGCTGGACTGGGCGACCACGCCGCGGGCGCGCTCCTCGTCGCCGAGCGCCGCGAGCCGGTTGTAGGCGCCGCGCAGCTTGAAGGCTCCGGTCGGCTGGAGGTTCTCCGGCTTGAGCCAGAGCCGGCGCTCGCCGTCGTTCGCCCAGGGCGCGGGGACGAGCGGGGTGCGCACCGCGACCCCCGCGATCCGCTCCCGGGCCGCGTGCAGGTCCTCCAGGCCGACCAGTGCCGTCGCCATTACTCTCCTTCGACCAGGGGGAGATCGCTCACCCGGTTCTCCCACTTGGTGGAGAGTACGACCGTGGTGCGGGTGCGGGCCACGCCTTTCGTGCCGGAGATGCGCTTGACCACCGACTCCAGGCCCTCCACGTCGGAGACCCGCACCTTGAGCATGTACGAGTCGTCACCGGCGATGAACCAGCAGTCCTCGACCTCGCCGAGGTCCTTCAGCCGGTGCGCGACGTCCTCGTGGTCGGCGGCGTCGGTGAGCTGAAGGCCGATCAGGGCCGTCACTCCGAAGCCGAGCGAGGCCGGGTTGACCGTCGCGCGGTAGCCGGTGATGACCCCGGCCTGCTCCAGGCGGTTGATCCGGTCCGTGACGCTCGGGCCGGAGAGGCCGACCAGTCGGCCCAGCTCGGCGTAGGACGCACGGCCGTTCTCCCGGAGCGCCTGGATGAGCTGTCTGTCCACCGTGTCCATATACCGTCCGCGTCCTTCCGAACCTCACCAGACCCACAGATCATTATCCGGATTCAAAGGCGGCATGCGCGCACCAACCCGGATATCGCAGAGAACATACTCTCCCGGTCGCGGGTCGCTCACTCCCCCCGGTCGGGTCGGCGGGCCGCCGCGCCCAACTCGCCCTCCCAGCGCAGGTACAGCGAGTGCGGCACGCCGACCGCGTCCAGCACCCGTCCGGCGACGAAGTCGACCAGCTCCCGCACGGTGGAGCCGCCCGCGTAGAAGCCGGGCGAGGCGGGCAGTACGACGGCGCCCTGTGCGTCCAGCTCCACCAGGTGCTTCAGCGTCACCCCGTTGAGTGGTGCCTCCCGGACGCACACCACCAGCGGGCGGCGCTCCTTGAGGGTGACGCTGGCGACCCGCTGCAGCAGGTCCTTGCTCAGGCCGAGCGCGATGCCGGCCACCGCGCCGGTGGTCGCGGGGACGACCAGCATGCCCTTCGCCGGGTAGGAGCCGCTGGACGGACCGGCCGCGAAGTCCCCGGCCGGCCAGTAGCGGACGTCGTCGAGCCCCTCGGGGCCGGTGCCCAGCCAGGCGGCCAGGTCCTCGCGCCAGTGCGCGTCCCGGAAGGAGATGCCGGTCTCGTCCAGGATGGTCAGCCGCGCCGCCCGGCTGACCACCAGGTCGACCGCCTCCCCGGCGGCGAGCAGCGCCCGGATGACGGAGGCGGCGTACGGCGTCCCGGAGGCACCCGAGACCCCGACCACCCACGGCTGGCGTACCGACTGCTGCTTCGCTGTTCCCATAGGGCTTATTTCTATACGCATTTACCGGACGGCCCGGCCTGCGAGGATGGGCGCCATGGCACCGACCCTCGTCGACCTCACCCACCAGGTGACCACCGCGATGCCGGTCTACCCCGGCGATCCGGCGGTCGTCCTGGAGCCCGCGCTCACCACCGCCACGGCCGGGGTGAACGTGCTGGCCCTGCACCTCGGCTCGCAGTCCGGCACCCATGTGGACGCGCCGTACCACGTGGACGTCACCTGGCCGACCCTGGACGGGCTGCCCTTGGAGCGGTTCACCGGACCGGCCGTGATCGCCGACCTGCGCGGTCTGGAGCCCCGCTCGGCGGTGACGCCCGAGCTGCTCGCCCCGGCGCTGGAGCGCGCCGGGGAGGGCACCGTGCTGCTGCTGGCCACCGGCTGGGCCCGGCACTGGGGCACCGACACCTACCTGGCCCACCCCAGCCTGACCCCGGACGCCGCCGAGGCGATCGTCGCCGCCGGGGTCCGGACGGTCGGCGTGGACGCGCTGAGCGTCGACCCGACGCCCGACCCGGGGCCGGGCGATCCGGCGGTGGCCGCGCTGCTGGCCGACCTCACCGACGAGCACGACCACTCGGCCGCCGCGGAGCCCACCCTCGCCGCCCACCGGGTGCTGCTCGGGGCGCCCGGCGGCGGGGTGATCGCCGAGAACCTCACCGACCTGCGGCTCCTGCTCGACGCCCAGGAGGCCGGGCGGCCGGTGGAGGTCTCGCTGTTCCCGCTGCGGCTGGTGGCCGCCGACGGGGCGCCCGTGCGGGCGGTGGCCCGACTGGGCTGAGCCTGCCCAGCACCTCCACACCTTGGTCTAGACCATCCCCCGCAGGCGCCGCTACGCTTTCCCGCCATGGCAGAGATCATCGGAGTGATCGAGCAGCTCTGGCGCTACCCCGTGAAGTCCACCGGCGGCGAGCGGCTCGACTCCGTCGAGGTGGACGAGCGCGGCCTGGCCGGCGACCGCCTCTACGCCGTGCGCGACGGGTCCGGCAAGTTCGGCTCCGGCAAGAACACCCGGCGCTTTCGCCGGATGGACGGCCTGCTCCGCCTCTCCTCCCGGCTCGGCCACCGCCTCGACGGCCCCGAGCTGTTCGACCCGCTCGGCCGGCCCGTCGCCGACCCGGACGCCTTCCTGCGCGCCTACCTGCAGCGCCCGGACGTCGCGCTCGCCCGCGAGGACGCCGTCTCGCACTTCGACCAGCTCCCGGTCAGCGTGCTCACCACCGCCACCCTGGACTGGGTGCGCCGGGCGGCCCCCTCGGCCGTCGTCGACGAGCGCCGGTTCCGGCCCAACATCCTGCTGCGCACCCCGCCCGACACCCCGCCCTTCGTGGAGGACGGCTGGTTCGGCCGCGAGGCCCGCGGCAGCGCCCGCTCCGGCGCCCGGCTGACCTTCGTCCGCGCCAGCGAGCGCTGCGCGATGACCACCGCCGCCCAGCCCGGCCTGCCGCACGCCCCCGAGATCCTCAAGGCCATCGCCCAGGCCCACGACGGCCGCCTGGACGCCCTCGCCGAGATCGCCGTGCCCGGCCGGCTGGCCGTCGGCGACACCCTGTCACTGGCCTGAGACCCGCACTCCGCGAACACCCCGCCGACCCCACCGACCCCGCCCCTGACCTGGGCGTTCCCCGCACCGCCGACACCTCGCGGCGCGCGCCTCAATCCCCCTCGCCGGTCCGGGCGCCAGGCGCGTTGTAGCGTCGTCCCGGCCGCGGGGGACGTGGCCGGGAGGGAACGGGGCTTCCGATGTGGTCGACCATGTCCACGGCCGGCATGTACAACCTCGGCGACCGCCGGCTCACCCCGCAGGCCGTCGCCGACCGCCACCACGTCTCGCTGCGCTCCCTGCAACTGCTCTTCCAGGGGCAGGAGGAGGGCGTGGGGGCGCTCATCCGCCGCCGCCGGCTCGAACGGGGGCCGGGCGGACCTGGCCCGGCCGGACCGGGCCCGCGACCCGATCCACGCCGTCGCCGCCCGTTGGGGCTTCACCAGTGCCGCCGCCTTCAGCCGCGCGTTCCGCCAGGAGTACGGCAGCAGCCCCCGGGAGTACCGCCAGAACGCCCTGCGCGGGCCGTCCTGCGCGGATCCGCAAGGAACCCTGCGCGTCCTGCCAACTCCCCCCGGCTCGACCCGGCTAACGTGGCACAGCGGATCCACCGGTGCGCAGGCGCCGCCAACCCGGCGCCCTCCCACCGGGGTTCACCATCGGCCCGGATCTCCCCATAGGTCCGGGCCGATCGTCCCCCACCGGAGGCGACTCCGAAAAGGCGCCCCGCGCCTGCGGCACGGGGGTGCACAGGCGCGGGGCGGCCACCGACCGTCCGGCCAGGGGCCGCCCGCAGTGCCCACTACCCCCTGATCAGGCAGAACGGATGGCCCGCCGGGTCGGCGTAGACCCGCCAGCCGCCCGCGTCGTCCAGCGGCGCCGCGCCGAGCGCGACCACCTGGCGGCCGGCCTCGTCCAGGTCGTCGACGTCGATGTCCAGGTGCGCCTGCTGCGGGTGCTCCTGGTCCGGCCACCGCGGCGCCCGGTAGCCCTCGACCCGCTGGAAGCAGAGCACCGCCCCGCCCTCGGTGTGCAGCGTGGACCACGACGCGCCCAGCGACCACCGCCGGTCGGGCCGGTCCACCTCCCCGCCGAGCAGCTCCGCGTAGAAGCGGGCCAGGGCGGCCGGGTCGGGACAGTCGAACACGAGGCACTGCAGCTTCCCGATCATGGCCCGATGGTAGGCGCCCCGCCTGGGCGCCGGGGCCGCCGGACTCACTCCTTCGGATGAACATCCCGGCCGAACCAGGGGATCTGTAGCAGGCTCTCCATCGATCTGACGTCACGTCAGCACATAGCAGCCCTCAGCGGCGGCCGATGGAGGCCCTCATGCCGAACGTCCCGCAGGATCGCGCGTACACCAAGGAGCACGAGTGGGTGGAGTCCACCGGGAAGGACCGGGTGCGCGTGGGGATCACGGACTACGCCCAGAAGCAGCTCGGGGACATCGTCTTCGTGGAACTCCCCGCGGTGGGGAACAAGTTCGAAGCCGGCGAAGCGATCGGCAGCGTGGAGTCCGTCAAGTCGGTGAGTGACATCTTCCTTCCGGTCTCGGGTGCGGTCGCCGCCGTGAACGAGGAGCTGAACGACTCGCCCGAGGACGTCAACAGCGATCCGTACGACGGCGGCTGGATGTTCGAGATCACCCTGTCCAACGCCGCCGAGCTGAAGGACCTGCTCACCGCCGCACAGTACGAGGACTACATCAAGGCGGAGTCCGAGTAGCGGCCGCCCGGGGTCGCTAGACCCGCCGGTTCTCGGCCGCCGCCGCGCCCGCCACGGCCTCGACGAGGCGGCCGAGGGCCTGCGGGTCGCTCTGCAGGAAGAGGTTGGGCTCGATCAGCTCCAGCTCCATGACCACGGGCTCCCCGGCGTCGTCCAGCGCCAGGTCCACCCGGGCGAACAGCAGCGGGCCGGGCTCCGGGACGGCCGCCAGCGCGGCCCGGGCGACGCCGAGCTCCGCCGCGGTCGGCCGGTACGGGGTGACACCCGGGTGCGCCACCCGGTCGTTGTCGACCACCCCGGGCTCGGTCAGCACCGGGCCCTTGCGGATGGCGTGGCTGAAGGCCCCGGCGAGGAACACCAGCGCACGCTCCCCCTCCTCCACCCGGCGCAGGTAGGGCTGCACCATCACGGTGCGCCCCTGCTCCAGCAGCATCCGGGCGTGGCGCACGGCGTCCGCGGACCGGCCTGGCTCGTAGCGCGCGGTGTCGCGGGCGCCCGCGGAGACGGCCGGCTTCACCACCACTCCCCCGGCCTGGTCGACGTCCTCCTCCTCGCACCGGCCGCCCGGTTCGACGAACCGCGTCGGCACCACCGGGACACCCTGCTCGGCGAGCTCCAGCAGATAGCGCTTGTCGCTGTTCCAGCGCACCACCGGCGCCGGGTTGCCCAGCCCCAGCCGGGTGGCGCGAGCCGTCCGGTCGGCCCAGTCCAGGAACTCCTCGAGCCGCTCCGAGTAGTCCCAGGTGGAACGGATGACCGCCAGGTCGAACCCGTCCCACCCCGGGGAGTGCGCGTCCCAGGCCACCGCCTCGGCCGCCAGGCCCCCGGCCCGCAGCGCGTCCACGATCCGCGGGAGGTCGGCGTCGTACTCCACGCCGACGGCGCTCGTCACGACCGCGATCCTGGTAGCGCCCACCGGCTCCCCCTCGCCTCCAACCGGCCCGGACGGGCCCTGACGAGCAGTCTAGGGAGTACCCGGGAGCGCCCGGGCGCCCCGAGGCTCAGCCCAGGGTGCGGACGCGCTCCAGGACCTCGGCCGGGGCCTTCGCCACGGAGCCGGTGTCGAAGGGGGGTTGGGGGTCGTACTCGGTGACCAGCTGGATGGCCTGGGCGGTGAGGTCGTCGGTGAGCAGGGCGGCGAGCCCGATGGCCATGTCGATGCCGGAGGAGACGCCGGCCGAGGTGACGATCCGGTCCTGCCGGACGACCCGCTCGGCGGTGTAGCGGGCGCCGTAGGCCTCCAGGTCGGCGACCACCCCCCAGTGGGAGGTCGCGGCCAGGCCCTTGAGCAGCCCGGCCGCACCGAGCACCAGCGAGCCGGTACAGACCGAGGTGGTGAAGCGGGTGGTTTCGTGCATCCGGCGGATCCAGGCGAGGAACCCGGCGTCCTCGGCCAGCGGCCGCGTCCCGCCGCCGCCGGGGACGAGCAGCACGTCGCAGGAGTCGACCTCCGAGTACCGGGTGGGGACATCGACCACCAGCGCGCCCAACGTGTCGGTGACCCGGCCTGGTTCGATCGCGACGAACCGCACCCGGGCCCCGGGGACGTACCCGAGGATCTCGTACGGGCCGATCGCGTCGAGCGGCTCGAACCGGTCGAAGAGCGGGATCACGATGTCCATGTTTCGCAGCGTAGTGACGGGTTGACGGATGTCGACCCGCCCGGCGGCGAAGTTCACGGGATCGGGTGGCCCGGAGGGCCCGGCACTGCCGACCGCCGCGTCGATCCCGGAGCCGACGGCACTCCGAAGGCCGCGTGACCCGGGTCACACCGGCCCCACCGATGAGTTCCGCCCGCACCCCAGGTCCTAAGAGCAGGAGTCGCGTTCCGCCGCGGCCGGGCCGACCGTGCGACAGTCTCCAGAACAAGATCCACAACTACCCGAGGAGAACCGACCATGAGCACCGACACCCCCAAGGGCAACCCCGCCAGCTACTTCCCGTCGATCGAGAAGAAGCACGGGCAGCCGATCTCGCACTGGAAGGAGCTGATCCGCTCCTCCCCGCTGACCAGGCACATGGAGCTGGTGGCCTGGCTCAAGAGCGAGCACGGCCTCGGCCACGGGCACGCCAACGCCCTCGTCAAGCACACGCTCGACGAGGGCGGGCAGAGCTGACCTCAGATCCCGAGGCCGCGCATCACCAGGTCCACCAGGGCGAAGAAGAACAGCGAGATCCCGACGAACCCGTTGGTCTGGAAGAACGCCCGGTTCAGCCTCGACAGGTCGCCCGGCTTCACGATGGTGTGCTCGTAGACGAACGCCCCGGCGACCACCAGCAGTCCGACCCAGAAGGCCGGCCCGGCATCCGTCAGGACGGCGTACCAGCCGAGCAGCAGCGTCGTCAGGACGTGGCAGACCCGGGCCCCCCACACCGCCGCCGGGATGCCGAAGCGGGCCGGGACGGAGCGCACGCCGCCGTCCCGGTCGGAGGCGACGTCCTGGCAGGCGTAGATCAGGTCGAACCCGCCGATCCAGATGCCCACCGCGAGGCCGAGCACCACGGCGTCCCAGGACCACGAGCCCGTGACGGCGAGCCAGGCGCCGATCGGGCCCATGGCCTGGGCGAGACCCAGGATCGCCTGCGGGAAGTCGGTGAACCGCTTGCCGTACGGGTAGACCACCATCGGCACGACGGCGACCGGGGCGAGCGCCAGGCAGAGCGGGTTGAGCAGCGCGGCCGCGCCCAGGAACACCACCAGCGCGATCGCCGAGCCGATGTACGCCGTCCTCAGCGCGACCGCGCCGGTGACCAGTTCGCGCCCGGCCGTGCGCGGGTTCCGGGCGTCGATCTCCCGGTCGATGATCCGGTTGGCGGCCATCGCGAAGGTCCGCAGGCCGACCATGCACACCGTGACGATGAACAGCTCGCCCCAGTGCACCCGCTCGTCGGCGAGGAACATCGCGGTGAGGGCGGCGATGTAGGCGAAGGGCAGGGCGAAGACCGAGTGCTCGATCATCACCAGGCGCAGGAAGGACCTGACCTTCCCCGGCGGGACCTCGGGGAGGGCGGCGGCGGTGCTCACAGCCCGTACTCCTTCCAGCGGCGGTCGACCAGTTCGGCCGTGGCCGGGTCGGAGGAGACCATCTCCGGCCAGCCGCCGTCCCGGGTGTAGCCCTCCTCGGGCAGCTTGCGGGTCGCGTCGATGCCCGCCTTGCCGCCCCAGAACTGCTGGTAGGAGGCGTGGTCGAGGTGGTCGACCGGGCCCTCCACCACGGTGAGGTCGCGGCTGTAGTCGACGTTGCCGAAGGCCCGCCAGGCGACCTCCTGGTAGTCGTGCACGTCGCAGTCGGAGTCCACCACGATGATCAGCTTGGTCAGCGACATCATGTGGGCGCCCCAGATGGCGTGCATGGTCTTCTGGGCGTGCTTGGGGTACTTCTTGTCGATCGAGACGATCACGCAGTTGTGGAAGCCGCCGGCCTCGGGCAGGTCGTAGTCGACGATGTCCGGGATGATGATCTTCAGCAGCGGCAGGAAGAACCGCTCGGTGAACTTGCCCAGCGGCCCGTCCTCGGTGGGCGGGCGGCCGACCACGATGGACTGCAGGATCGGGCGCCGACGCATCGTCACGCAGTCGATCGTCAGGGCCGGGAACGGCTCCTGCGGGGTGTAGAAGCCGGTGTGGTCGCCGAACGGGCCCTCGGGGAGCATCTCGCCGGGCTCCAGCCAGCCCTCCAGCACGACCTCCGCGTCGGCCGGGACCTGCAGCGGGACGGTCTTGCAGTCGACCATCTTCACCCGCTCCCCGGCGATGAAGCCCGCGAACAGGTACTCGTCGATGTCGCCGGGCAGCGGCGCGGTGGCCGCGTAGGTGACGGCCGGCGGGCAGCCGAAGGCGATCGCGACCGGCAGCCGCTCGCCGCGCTTCGCCGCCACCGCGTAGTGGTTGCGGCTGTCCTTGTGGATCTGCCAGTGCATCCCGATGGTGCGCCGGTCGTGCCGCTGCAGCCGGTAGAGGCCGAGGTTGCGGATGCCGCTGTCCGGGTCCTTGGTGTGGGTCAGGCCCAGGTTGAAGAAGGACCCACCGTCCAGCGGCCAGGTGAACAGCGCGGGCAGCTCGTCCAGGTTGACGTCGTCGCCGGTGAGCACGACCTCGTGCACGGGCGCGTCGCCGGACTTCACGTTCCGCGGCGGCACGTGGGCCATCGAGGCGAGCTTGCCGAAGGCGTCCCGGAAGCCTGTGAAGCCCTGCGGCAGCTCCGGCTTCAGCAGGCCGGCGATCTTCTCGGAGATGTCCTCCGGCCCCTTGAGGCCGAGCGACTTGGCGAGCCGGCGCTCGGTGCCGAAGACGTTCATCGCCAGGGGCATCGAGGAGCCCTTGACGTTTTCGAACAACAGCGCCGGACCCTTGGCCTTCTGCACCCGGTCGACGATCTCGCCGATCTCCAGGTGGGGGTCCACCTCGGCCTTGATGCGCTTGAGGTCGCCTTCACGGTCGAGTGCCCGCAGAAACGAGCGGAGATCGTCGTATGCCATGCCAGTCAGTATCCGCCACCCGATAGCCTGGCTCGGTCAAGGGCCCCCATGGAGTCGAGGACCCCGGGGAAACCGCCGCCGCAACCGCCGTCGCCGGGGGAGATCACCGCCGTGCTGAGGATTCTGACCGTCGTGCTCCCGCTCGCCCTGTGGGTGTGGGCCTTCATCGACTGCCTGACCACCCCCGAGGACGAGGTGAAGCACCTGCCCAAGGTGGTCTGGGTGATCATCGTGCTGCTGTTCCCGCCGCTCGGCCCGATCGCCTGGCTGGTGGCCGGCAAGCGGCGCGGGTTCGCACAGGCCCGGACGGCGGACCAGGTGGAGGGCGCCCGCCCGCGCGACGGCCGGCCGCTCGCGCCGGACGACGACCCCGAGTTCCTGGCCTCGTTGAAGAAGGACGACAAGCAGCACGAGGACATGCTCAAGCAGTGGGAGGCCGATCTTCGCCGCCGCGAGGAGGAGCTGCGCGGCCGGGACGAGCCGGAGGACGGCCGCAAGAGCTGACGCGCCTCCCTCGAACAGCCCACTCGGAACCCTCCGGGCGGGCTGTGGCGTTTTTGGTGCATCCCTACGACTGGGGAAGCCCCGGGAGCGCACGGACCGGCTCGCCCGATCGGCTCAAGCAAGCCTTGAGCGATCCTTCAGCGGACCCGGATACAGTGCTGAGTGACGGCCCTGACCTGCACCTTTCCTCCCGCTCAGATCATCCGACAATCACCCAAGCCGCAACCCCACGTGTTCGAACGGACACGGTGCGCACTGGGTGGCAAGGCCCGGTTTCTGTGCAGCCCTGACATGTAAACGGACGCGACCTTGTACGGAATCAACGCCGAAACCAGGACGCGGCCCCTCGTACAGTCATAAGTGAAGAAGTGATTCGCAGCCGGGGGCAATGCAGACGTTGGCTGTCGGACAGTTCCCTCACCCTTGGAGTGGTTCGAGATGACGGTTGTGCATGAGGCGCCGGTCGGCGACGAGATCCCCGAGATCCCGGCCGACGCCCACGGGCGGGTCGCCGAGCTGCACGAACTGCGCGAGCAGGTCCGTCGCGGCCCGAGCGAGAAGGCCACCGAGGCCCAGCACGCCAAGGGCAAGCTGACCGCCCGCGAGCGCATCGACCTGCTGCTCGACGAGGGCTCCTTCCGCGAGGTGGAGCCGCTGCGCCGGCACCGCGCCACCGGCTTCGGCCTGGAGGCCAAGAAGCCGCACACCGACGGCGTCATCGTCGGCTGGGGCACCGTGCACGGCCGGACCGTGTTCACCTACGCACACGACTTCCGGATCTTCGGCGGCGCGCTGGGCGAGGCCCACGCGCAGAAGATCCACAAGATCATGGACATGGCCATCGCGGCCGGTGCGCCGCTGGTCTCGCTGAACGACGGCGCCGGCGCCCGCATCCAGGAGGGCGTGACCGCCCTGGCCGGCTACGGCGGCATCTTCCAGCGCAACACCCGGGCCTCCGGCGTCATCCCGCAGATCTCGGTGATGCTCGGCCCGTGCGCCGGAGGCGCGGCCTACTCCCCGGCCCTCACCGACTTCATCTTCATGGTCCGCGAGACCTCGCAGATGTTCATCACCGGCCCGGACGTGGTGCAGGCCGTCACCGGCGAGAAGATCACCCAGAACGGGCTCGGCGGCGCCGACGTCCACTCCGGGGTCTCCGGCGTCTCGCACTTCGCGTACGACGACGAGCAGTCCTGCATCGAGGAGGTCCGCTACCTCCTCTCGCTGCTGCCGCAGAACAACCGCGAGATGCCGCCGTCCGTCGTCACCGACGACCCGGTGGACCGCCGCAACGAGGTCCTGCTCGACCTGGTGCCCGCCGACGGCAACCGCCCGTACGACATGCGCAAGGTGATCGAGGAGATCGTCGACCACGGCGAGTACCTGGAGGTCCACGAGCGCTGGGCCACCAACGTGCTGTGCGTGCTCGCCCGGATCGACGGCCACGTCACCGGCATCATCGCCAACCAGCCGCAGTCGCTGGCCGGCGTGCTCGACATCAACGCGAGCGAGAAGGCCGCGCGCTTCGTCCAGATGTGCGACGCCTTCAACATCCCGCTGGTCACCATGCTGGACGTCCCCGGCTTCCTGCCCGGTGTCGACCAGGAGCACGACGGCATCATCCGCCACGGCGCCAAGCTGCTCTACGCCTACTGCAACGCCACCGTGCCGCGCATCCAGCTGATCCTGCGCAAGGCCTACGGCGGCGCGTACATCGTGATGGACTCCCGCTCGATCGGCGCGGACCTCTCCTTCGCCTGGCCGACCAACGAGATCGCGGTCATGGGCGCCGAGGGCGCCGCCAACGTGATCTTCCGACGCGACATCAACGGCGCCGAGGACCCCGAGGCGATGCGGGCGCAGAAGATCAAGGAATACAAGAACGAGCTGATGCACCCGTACTACGCGGCCGAGCGCGGCCTCGTGGACGACGTCATCGACCCGGCCGAGACCCGCCAGGTCCTGGCCTCCTCGCTGGCCATGCTGCGCACCAAGCACGCCGACCTGCCGAGCCGCAAGCACGGCAACCCGCCGATGTAGCACCACCGTTCAGTGCACCGCAGTTCAGTGCACCACAGGACGCGCACCACTGATCCGTGCACCGCAGTCGGCCACCGACCACACACCGCATCCGCCGGGGAGACACCGGACATGACCGCTTCTGCCGAACCTCTCATCCACATCGTCCGCGGCTCGCTCAGCGACGAGGAGCTCGCCGCCCTGACCGCCGTGCTGATGGTCCGCGCCGCGGCCGCCCAGCAGGCCGCGGCCGCCGCCGCGCAGATCGAGCCGATCGCCAACTGGCAGCGCCTGGAGCGCCGCCCGGCGTACTACTCGCCGGTCAGCTGGCAGCAGGCCGCCTGATCCACCAGCCTTCCGTACCGGCGGCCGGTCACCCACTCGGGTGACCGGCCGCCGGGCGTTCGCCGGCCTTCCCCTGCCGGGTTCATTCGTATTCGTACCGTCTGATCGGCCCGCCCCGGGCACGCGCGGCTCGGTAGAATACCTACTGGACGGTATGCGGCCCGCCGCCCGTCGGCCCCCACAGGACCGGCCGCTGCCGAGTACCGGAACCCATGCAGGGAGGCTGCGATGGCCAGACAGGCCCGCGCGCTGGCAACCCGCCAGGCGGTACTCCTCGCGGCCGCCGAGGTGTTCGACGAGCGCGGCTACGCCGCCGCCACGATGGCCGAGATCCTGGACCGGGCCGGCGTCACCAAGGGCGCGCTGTACTTCCACTTCCACTCCAAGGAGGACCTGGCGCTCGCCGTCATCGAGGGCCAGGGCGCCTGGCTCGCCACCTGGCGGCCGACCTCCGACAGCCCCGTCCAGACCCTGATCGACCTCGGCTACGCCTTCGCGCGCGCACTGCAGGAGGACCCGCTGCTGCGCGGCTCGATCCGGCTGACCATCGAGCACGGCAGCTTCACCCATCCGCAGATCGAGGCCTACCAGGGCTGGTCGGACGTGGCCCGCGGACTGCTGGAGCGCGCCCGGGACGCCGGCGACCTGCACCCCGGGCTGGATCCCGCCGCCGCGGCCGGGGTGATCACCGGCGCGGTCACCGGCATACAGCTCAGCTCGCAGGTGCTGACCGACCGGCGGGACCTGCTCCAGCGGATGACCGACATGTGGACGCTGATCCTGCCCGGCCTGGTCCAGCCGCACGCGCTCGCCCGGCTGACCGTCGCGGAGCGCACCCAGCAGGCGCAGCACGCCTGAGCCGGGCCCGGGAGCGCGGGCGGCCCGTTACAGGCCCGAGACGGGCCCTGAGCGAGCCCTGGACGGGCACTGAGCAGGGGTCAGACGCGATAGGCCGCGCAGCACTCCCCGGACACCAGGGCCGGCAGTGCGGCCGCCCAGAGGCCGCGCACGGCCTCCGGCCGCAGCCGGTCGGCGTCCTCGGCGGCCAGCAGCACCAGGCCGGCCGCGAGGGTGGTGAGCAGCTCGGCGGCCTGCCGGTGGTCCACCCCGGGACGCAGCTCGCCGGCCGCCCCGGCGCGGTCCAGCAGACGGCGGACCACCGCGGTCAGGCTGCGCCAGGTGTCGGCGGGGGCGATCGCGGGCCCGCCCTCCTGGCGGGTCCCCTGGCCGAGCTGGACACCGGCCCGGACGACCACGTCCTCGCGCAGCAGCCGGGCCAGCTCGTACGAGAAGTCGATCAGGCCCTGCAGGGCCGGGCCGGCGCTGCGCAGCGCGCGCAGCGCGGCGGAGCCGATCTCGCGCCCGGCCGCGGCGCGCACGCCGTCGGCCAGCGCCTGCTTGGAGACGAAGTGGAAGTAGAGCGCGCCCTTGCTCACTCCGGCCCGCCGGCTGATGTCGACCAGGCTGGCCGATTCGAACCCCGCGTCCGCGAACGTGTCCGCCGCGGCGAGCAGAACGGCCTGCCTGGTCCGCCCCGCACGTTCCTGCTTGACCACTCGGTCCCTCCGGCTTCGGCCCGGGCGAGGTCCCGGCCCACCCGGCTGCTGTCGGTGCGCCGCCGCCCGTGGGGCGACGCCTCGCATGCGGACGGCACCGGCCTAAACCGCATGGTTGGTATCTAATCTAGCGCCACGTCGAACCCCGCCGTCCAGCGGGGATGCACCCCCGCCACTCGTCCGGAGCTTGCCCGCCCAGGCATCACCGCAGCCCAGCGGCCCCGGTCAGCTGACCACGTCGGGCTCTCGGGTAAGTCCTACCCCGAACGGAGGAGGCAAACCGGGTGGTCTGTATGTTTTACTGTGGCCGCTGTTGCGGTCGATCGTTCGACACCCGGGAGTGGGGCCCGTCATGCCAATGATCGTAGATCCGGATGTGTTCGGCCCGTATCCCCACCCCGCTCCCGGCTACGACTTCCACGAGCGGACCGTCTCCCGGCACCTGGTGCACCGGGCGTCGGTCTCCGAGGTGCTCATCACCGGGTGGCAGGCCACCGGCCTGTACGACTTCCTGCTCGGCGCCCAGTGGCCCCGGCTGCACGGCTTCTACCGGCTGCCCGGCGACCGGCACCACGATCCGCTGCTGCTGGCCGAGACCATCCGGCAGGCCGGGCTGCTGATCGGGCACATCGGCTTCGGCGTCCCGCGCGGCCACCACTTCGCGATGGACGACCTCTCGTACGCGCTGGGCCCGGCCGGCCTCGACGGGCTGGCCGTCGCGGGCGAGCCCACCTCGCTGATGCTCCGGGTCTCCTGCGAGGACGTCCGGATGCCGCACGGGCGGCTGGGCTCGCTGCGGGTGCACGTCGAGGTCGAGCGGGCCGGCTGCCCGGTCGGCCGCGGCTCCGCGCAGCTGCGGGTGATCTCCCCGACCTCGTACGCGCGGCTGCGCGACGCCGGCCGGCGGGCCGCCGTACCCGGGCCGCCCGGCGCGCCGACCGCCCCCGAGCTGGTCGGGCGGGAGCTGGCCGCGGACGTGGTGCTGAGCCCGTCCCTGCTGCCGGGCAGCTGGCTGCTGCGGACCGACCCGGGGCACCCGGTGCTGTTCGACCGGGCGCTGGACCACGTGCCCGGGATGCTGGTGCTGGAGGCCGCCCGCCAGGCCGCCCAGCGGCTGCGGCACCCCGAACCGGTGGTGCCGGTCGAACTGGTCTCGTCCTTCAGCAGCTACATCGAGCTGGACCGGCCCTGCCTGGTACGGGCCGTCCCCGAGGACGGCCAGGACGGCGGCGGGCCCGAGGGCGGCGGGCCGGGCGGGGTCAGGCGGCCCGGACCGGACGGCGGCGGGTCGGCGCACCGCCCGGCGGCCGTCCGGGTGCTGCTGGTGCAGGACGGCCGGACGGCGGCCGAGTGCCGGCTGCTGACCGGGCCGGTGGCCGGGCCCGTGAGCGAGTCGGCCACCGGCCGGCTGGGCCAGGCCCGGCGGGAGGCGGCCTTCGGGGACTGCCCCGCCGGGCCCGGCCTGCCGCTCGCCAGCTGACACAGCGGCGGGCCGGGCCGACCGGGCCGGGACCGGACCGTCAGGCCGCGACCAGGGCCGCGGGCCGCCCGGCGTGCATCACGCTGAGGTTGGCGGCCAGCCGGACCGGGTCCTGGGCCAGCCAGAGCCGCAGGGCGGCCCCCAGCATGGCGCTGGCCGAGCCGATCCGGACCTCGGTCACCTGGGCGATCCGGGCCGCCCCGGGCACCAGCAGGTCGGCCAGCGGGGTCGGCAGCCAGACCGTCAGGGCGCACGGCGCGGGGGCCGTGAGGGCGCCCAGCAGGCGATAGGCGTCCTTCCGCGAGCTGAAGGTGGGGATGATGTCCAACAGCCCGTCGGCCACGACCTCGGACACGTCGCTGCGGTGTCCCTGAGCGAGCCGGCGCAGCAGCGTGCGCTCGGCGGCGGTGATTCGGACGGTCAGCATGACCTCGTCGCACTCCATTGCGCGATTTCCTCCTCGTTGCTCCCCGTGCCGGCACCGGCGGCCGGCACGAACTACCCCTGTCACACCTCGGCCCGGCTTCCTCTGCGGATCGCCGGGCCGGTGGGTGGTCCCTCCCGGTCAGATACCCGCGTACGAGTGCTTTCCGGTGACGAAGATGTTCACGCCGTAGTAGTTGAACAGCCAGCAGGCGAAAGCCGCCAGGGCCAGGTAGGCGGCCTTGCGGCCCTTCCAGCCGGCGGTCGCGCGGGCGTGCAGGTAGCAGGCGTAGGCGACCCAGGTGATGAACGACCAGGTCTCCTTCGGGTCCCACTCCCAGTACTTGCCCCAGGCGTGCTCGGCCCAGATCGCGCCCGCGATGATGGTGAAGGTCCAGAGCGGGAAGACCAGCGCGTTGATCCGGTACGACAGCTTGTCGAGCGTGGACGCGGCGGGCAGCCGGCGCCAGATCGACGGCGCGGTGCCGAGCGGCCCGCTGGTCAGGCCGGCCGCCATCCGCTTGTCGAAGGAGTCCTTGCCCACGTACAGCAGGGTCGCGATGAAGCCCGCGTAGAAGGCGCCGCCGCAGATGATCGCGGTGGAGACGTGGATCGCCAGCCAGTACGAGTGCAGCGCCGGGACGAGCTGCTCGGATTCGGTGTAGAGCACGGAGACCGCGACGCCCAGGGTGAGCAGCGCCGCCAGGGTGACCGGCAGGCCGAGCCAGCGGACCGGCTTGCGCGCGGCCAGCAGCCCGAGGTAGGCGAGCGTCATGGCGAGCGCGAAGGCGCAGGAGAACTCGTACATGTTGCCCCACGGCCAGCGGGAGACCGAGAGCCCGCGGGCGAGCACCCCGCCCGCGTGCAGCGCGGCCGCCAGCACGGTGAGCGAGACCGCGATCCGGCCGGCCAGGTCGGCCTTCCCGCTGGTGCCGGCCGCGCCCGGGCCGTCCTCCTCGTCCCCGCCGCGACCGCTGGTGACCACCGTCGCGCCCTCGCCCGCGAGGGCGGTGCGGGTGAGCGTGGTGGTTCCGCCGCCGGCCGAGGCGACCGTGACGGTGACCTTCTTCGCGCCCTTGGCGCCCTTGGCGTCGGCGGCGGCGACCGTCTCGGCCAGCCCGCCCGCCTGCTCCGAGGAGCGGACGGCGACGGCGCCCTTGCTGCCGAAGGTCCACTCGAACATGTGGGCGAGCATGGCGATGGTGTAGACAACCATGGCCGAATAGATCAGCTTGTTGGAGAGGTCGGCCAGGCTTGGGTCGACCGCCGAGGCGAGATGCACCGTCTACTCCTTGGAGTTCTGGTCGGCAGGGACTGCGGGGTCTGCGGGCGCTGAGGCCGCGTCGGCCTCGGGGTCTGCGGGGTCTGCGGGGTTGTCCCGGTCGCCGGGACCACCGGTCGCCGGGGCGTCGCCAGTGTCGGCGGAGGTGTCGGCGTCGGGCTCGGCGTCGGCGTCGGGCTCGTCCTCGACCGCGGGGGCGTCGTCCTGGAGGTCGACCGCGAGCTCCGCCAGCTCCTCGGCGATCTTCGCCGACTCGCTGCGGGCCAGCCCGGCCAGCTCGACCAGGGTGCCGCCGCCGGGCAGCGCCACGGCGCGCACCCAGATCCGGCGGCGCTGCACGAACAGCGAGCCGATCAGGCCGAGGATCGCCAGCACCCCGCCGGCCAGGGCGATCTCGTTACCCGGCCGGTGCGAGATGTTGAAGCTCGCCCACTGCTTGTAGCCCTCGAAGGTGACCGTGCCGTAGCCGTCCGGCAGCTCCCAGGCCTGGCCCGGCTTCAGCCGCGCCTTGGCCGGGTTGCCGCCATCCTGGAGCTGGGTCAGGTTCTTCTGGTTGAGCTGGTACACGTTCTGGGGCAGGCCGGAGTCGGTTCCGAGGTCGCCCGCGAAGGCGTTCAGCACCAGCTCCGGGGCGGCGTCACCCGGGAACAGCGAGATCGGGCCGGTGCCCTCGAAGCTGAGCGGGGCGGTCGGCAGGAAGAAGCCGGAGAAGCCCAGCTGCGTCTTCCTGCCGTCCTTGTCGCCGTAGTCCGAGACCTTGACGACGCCGGTGGAGGTCAGGTTGCCGTCCTGCGGCAGGAACGGCGTCGCACCCGTGTAGACGGTCTCGCCCTTGGCGTTGCGCACCGTGATCACCGGGGCGTAGCCGTGGCCGATCAGGTAGACCTTGCTGCTGCCGATCTCCAGCGGGTGGTTGACCTCGATCGAGCCCTTGGTGAGCTTCGAGGCGTCGCTGCCCGCGTAGTACTCGACGTTCGCGGTGAACTCGCGGGCGGCGCCGATCTGGTCGCCCTTGGTCTGGAAGCTCGACTTGAAGCTGTCCAGCTTCAGGTAGAAGGGGTCGAGGTCCTCGGTGTCGTAGAACCGCGAGCCGGTGAAGTCGTCCAGCTGCGTGATGGTGTTGGAGTAGCCCTCGCCACCCACCATCAGCTTGCCGCCGGTGCCGCTGGCCAGGCTCGCCCAGGCGAACCCGCCGAGCAGCGCGAACAGCGACAGGTGGAAGACCAGGTTGCCGACCTCCCGCAGGTAGCCCTTCTCCGCCGCCACCGCGCCGCCGGCCAGGTCGACCCGGAACCGGCGCCTGCGCAGCAGCCGGTGGGCCGCCGCGTTCACCGCGTCGGCGTCCGCGTCGGTGCGCCAGGCCGCGTAGACCGGCATCCGGGTGAGGTTGCGCGGCGCGGCCGGCGGCTGGGCCCGCAGCACGCCGACGAACTGCCAGGTGCGCGGGACGATGCAGCCGGCCAGCGAGACGAACAGCAGGATGTAGATCGCCGAGAACCACACCGAGCTGTAGACGTCGAACAGCTGGAGCTTCTCGTAGACCGGCGCGACCGTGGTGTGCTGCGCCTTCCAGGCCTCGACCTTGAACTGGTTCTGGCCGTTCTGCGGGATCAGCGAACCCGGGATCGCCGCCAGCGAGAGCAGGAAGAGCAGGATCAGCGCGACCCGCATCGACGTCAGCTGGCGCCACATCCAGCGCAGCCAGCCGAGCACCCCTATGCCGACGGGGCCGTCCGACTCGACCGGTGCGGTGGTCAGCCGCTCGGCCGCGGCCTCGGCCCCGGCCGCCGGGGGCAGCTCGGTATCGGTCGTGGTCTTGCTCACGGTCAGATTCCGATCTGGAAGTCGGCGAACTGGTTCTGCAGGTCGTTCACCATGGAGTCCCAGACCCCGGTGACGAGCAGGAGACCGACCGCGACGAGCATGCCGCCGCCGATCCGCATGACGAGCGGGTAGTGCCGCTTCACCCAGCCGAAGGCGCCCAGCGCCCGGCGGAAGGCCACCGCGGCCACGACGAACGGTACGCCCAGGCCCATGCAGTAGAAGAACATCAGCAGTGCGCCGCGCTGGGCGTCGGCCTGGTTGAGCGCCAGGTTCGTGACCGCTCCCAGGGTCGGCCCCATGCACGGGGTCCACCCGACGCCGAAGACCACGCCGAGCAGCGGCGCCCCGAGCAGTCCGATCACCGGGCGGCGGTGCGAGCGCACCTCGCGCATGCTCAGGCCGGGCACGAACCCCATGAAGGCGAGCCCCATGACGATGGTGACCACACCCAGGACCTTGCTGATGACCTGCTGGTGCTCCCTGAGCGTGTCGCCGAACTGGCCGAACAGCGCCCCGCCGGAGACGAAGACGGCGGTGAAGCCCAGGATGAACAGCACCGCGCCGAGCAGCATCCGGCCGCGCCTGGTGCCGCGGGCGTCCGCGAGGTCGGCGGCGGAGAAGCCCGTCACGTAGGAGAGGTAGCCGGGGACGAGCGGCAGCACGCAGGGCGAGAAGAACGAGACGAGGCCCGCCACCAGTGCGATCGGCGCCGCGACCAGCAGCGCCCCGCTCTGGATGGTTCCGATGTTGTCGGCGAGGTGGACGGCAGCGCTCACGACTTGGGCTCCGCCAGCACCGGCTGAAGCATCGACTCCAGGGCTTCGTCGACCTGGCCGCCGACGGCCCGGGCGGCGAGCTTGCCCTCCCGGTCCACCACGATGGTGGTCGGGATGGACTGGGAGTTGAGGCTGCCCTTGGGGAACTTCAGCAGCTCGGTGCCGGCCGGGTCGAACAGGCTGGGGTAGGTGATGCCCTTCTCCTGCTCGAAGCGGACGGCGTTCTTGATCTCCTGGTCCCGGGTGTTGATCCCGAGGAACTGGACGCCCTGGTCCTTGTACTTGTCCCAGACCCGCTGGAGGTCGTCCGCCTCGCTCCGGCACGGCCCGCACCAGGAGCCCCAGACGTTGAGGACGACGACCTTGCCCCGGTAGTCCGAGAGCTTGACCGGGGTGCCCTCCAGGGTGTTGCCGCCGATGTCCGGCGCGTCCTGGCGGTGGCCGACCTCGGCCCGGGAGATGTTGGTGCCCTTGCTCGTGACGAATCCGACCTGCCCGTCGGCGCTGCCGGACGAGCCGGACGAGGAGCACCCGGAGAGGGCGAGCGCGGCGGCGGCAGCGGTGGCGGCGGTCGCTGCGGCGAGACGGGGACGGGGGCGCGTCGTGCCAGACATGTGAAAAGTTTCGCATGCTCCGACGACCGGGTTCGGGGGGGTCCGACCTTACGTGTCGAACCCCCTCTGACCTGCGGCTGGATCAGACCAATCGGCCGCGCCGGGGGTGATGAAGACCATATTTAGATCGGCCTTACATCACCCCCGGCCGCCCGGTCAGGCCCCGAAGCTCTTGCCCACCGGCTTGCCCTTGCCGCCCTTGCCCACCAGGTGCGCCGGCAGCAGGTCGCGGGCCGGTTCGCGGTAGCCGACCGAGACGATCCGGTCGCCCTCGTAGGTGAAGCTGGTCAGCGAGGCCAGCGAGCACTGCCGGCGGCGCGGGTCGTGCCAGAGCCGGCGGTGCTCCACGAAGGAGCGGACGGTCCAGATCGGCAGCTGGTGGCTGACGCAGACCGCCTCGTGCCCGCGCGCCGCGTCCCGGGCGGCGGCCAGCGCGCCCATCATCCGGACGGCCTGCTCCAGGTACGGCTCGCCCCAGGACGGCCGGAACGGGTTGGTGAGGTACTTCCAGTAGCCAGGGTTGCGCAGCGACCCGTCGCCGACCCCGAAGGTCTTGCCCTGGAAGATGTTGTCCGCCTCGATCAGCCGGTCGTCCACCGCGAGCTCCAGGCCGTGCGACTTGGCGACCGGCTCGGCGGTCTCCTGCGCCCGCTCCAGCGGGGAGGCCACCACGTGCGTGATGTCCCGGTCGGCCAGGTCCTCGGCGACCCGGTCGGCCATCTGCCGGCCCAGCTCGGACAGCCGGTAGCCCGGCAGGCGGCCGTACAGGATGCCCTCCGGGTTGTGCACCTCGCCGTGTCGCATCAGGTGGACGACGGTGATGTCTTTGGCGCTCACTTCTCGGTTCTCCTGGGGTTGGCTGGGAGGGTTACGCGGGCCGGGCCTCGGCGGCCGCACGGGCGGCGGCCGGCAGGGCGGCGGCGATCCGCTCGATCGCCCGCTCGTCGTGGGACGCCGAGACGAACCAGGACTCGAAGGCGGACGGCGGGAGGTAGACGCCCTGGGCGAGCATCGCGTGGAAGAAGGCGGTGAAACGGTACGCCTGCTGGGTCTTCGCCTCGTCGTAGTTGGTGACGGCGGCCTCGGTGAAGAACACCGAGAACATGTTCCCGGCGGTCTGCAGCCGGTGCACCACCCCCTCCTTGGCGAGCGCGTCCGACACCAGGGCGGAGACCTCGGCGGCGACCTTGTCGACCGTCGCGTACACCTCGTCGGTGCAGCCGCGCAGCTGCGCCAGGCCGGCGGCGGTGGCGACCGGGTTCCCGGAGAGCGTGCCCGCCTGGTAGACCGGGCCGGCCGGGGCCAGGTGGGCCATCACGTCGGCGCGGCCGCCGAAGGCCGCCGCGGGGAAGCCGCCGCCCATGACCTTGCCGAAGGTCAGCAGGTCCGGCGCCCAGCCCTCGTGCGCCGCCTCCAGGCCGTACCAGCCGGCCTTGGAGACGCGGAAGCCGGTCATCACCTCGTCGGAGATGAACAGCGCGCCGTTCTCCCGGCAGAGCCGGGCCAGGCCGCCGTTGAAGCCGGGCAGCGGCGGGACGACGCCCATGTTGCCGGGCGAGGCCTCGGTGATCACACAGGCGATCTCGCCCGGGTGCGCCCGGAACGCCTGCTCGACGGCGGCGAGGTCGTTGTACGGCACCACGATGGTGTCGCCGGCCTGGGCGCCGGTGACGCCCGGGGTGTCCGGCAGCCCGAAGGTCGCCACGCCGGAACCGGCGGCGGCCAGCAGCGCGTCCACATGACCGTGGTAGCAGCCGGCGAACTTGACGATCTTCGCCCGCCCGGTGAAGCCGCGGGCCAGCCGGATCGCCGACATGGTGGCCTCGGTGCCGGAGGAGACCAGGCGGACCTGCTCGACCGGGGCGACCCGGGCGACGATCTCCTCGGCCAGTTCGACCTCGCCCTGCCCGGGCGTGCCGAAGGAGGTGCCGCGCGAGACCGCCTGCTGGACGGCCTCGATCACCGGCGGGTACGCGTGGCCGAGGATCATCGGGCCCCACGAGCACACCAGGTCGACGTACTCGCGACCGTCGGCATCGGTGAGATAGGGGCCGGTGCCGGACACCATGAAGCGCGGCGTGCCGCCCACCGCGCGGAAGGCGCGCACCGGGGAGTTGACGCCGCCGGGCGTCACAACCGAGGCGCGGTCGAAGAGCGACTGGGACTGGGGTGCTTCGTAGGGGTAGCTCACGGGAGACATGGTCTCAAATCGTGTCCTTGACCTCTGCATGTCGGACCCGATCATCTGGAACGATGATCCGGGTGCCGGAGTCTGTACGGTTATCCGTACAACGGGGCCCCTGGCTGCTTCCGCTGCACGGACCAGTCAGACTGTGCACCTCAGGGTGTGCAGACATTCCGGATGTGCAGGGTGGGTGCAGGACTGCCGCGTGCCTCGATTGGGTACGGCGGCGACATGACGGGTAAGGAGCACGTCCGGGGGACGCCGGGCGTGCGGGGGTCTGTCGATTCCGGCGAATTCCGGTGAGGATGGTCCGAGTGTCCGAGGCGCAGGACGGCTACGACGAGGCCGCGGGTGGCACCCGCAGGCCCACCGGGGCCGGACGCGGGGGTACGGGAGCGGGTACGGGTCGTGGCGGTCGAGGTGGCGAGAGGCGGGGTGAGGGACGCGTGGGGGTGACCTACAAGTATTTCGGCGCACCCGACCGCGCCACCGCCGCCAGAGTCCCGACCGCGCTCGGTCCGGGCGGGCTCGGGCTGGACGCCGGCGAGCTCGGCTCGCTGGGGCGGCTCGGCGACCTGATGGAGACGAGCGGCTCGCCCAACGGGCACCTCTCCACCAAGATCAAGCCGGAGACCATGAGCGCCATGGTCCTCACCGGCATCCAGGGCGTGCCGCTGCACCAGGTCCCGCCGCTGGAACTGGTCGTGCTGCACCCCGACTACGCCGTCGTCCAGCTCCCGCAGAACGTCGTCGAACCGCTGCGCAAGGCCGACGAGACCGAGCTCGGCGCCGCCGCCTTCATCTGGTCCACCGTCCCCGACCGCCGCGGCCCGCGGGACGCCTTCGTGATCTACAGCATGCTGCACGAGTGGCAGGACTTCGCGAACCGCCTGCACGACGCGGGCCACCAGCTGTACTGCCTGGTCTGGCCGTAGCCCGACCCTTCGCAACACGTCTGCGGGCCGCCGGGATTGACCCGGCGGCCCGCTTCTGAACGGCGATCAGCTCCTGGTGTGTCAGGCCCGTCGTGTGTCAGGCCCGTCGCGTGTCAGAGCAGCGGCGGGGTGCCGTCCCCGGCCGCCGCCGCGGCGGCGGCGGGCTTGAGGACGACGGCGGCGAGCACCAGGGCCAGGGCGAGCAGGGCGGCGGCCACCGCGAAGGCGAGCCGGAACCCGCCGGTGAGGGCCTCGGCGCTGGAGTGCCCGGCGGCCGTCAGGCTCGCGGTGCGGGCCCCGGCCAGGGTGGTGAGGACCGCGACGCCCAGGGCCGCGCCGACCTGCTGGGTGGTGTTGAACAGGCCCGAGGCGGTACCCGCGTCGGCCGCGTCGGCGCCGGACATCCCGAGGGAGGTGAGTCCGGAGAGCACCAGGCCCCCGCCGCCGATGAGCAGCATGGTCGGCAGCAGGTGGACGACGTAGTCGGCGTCGGCCGGCAGCCGGGCCAGCAGGCCGAGTGCGGCGACCAGCAGGGCCAGCCCGGCCAGCAGCACGTTGCGCTCCCCGAAGCGGGCGTTCAGCCGGGCGGAGAGCAGGAGCGAGACGGCGCCGATCGCGACCGCCGCCGGGAGCAGCGCGAGACCGGTGGCCGCGGCGCCGTAGCCGAGCACGTTCTGCAGGTAGAGCGCGACCAGGATCTGGAAGCCGAACATCCCGGAGATGGCCAGGACCTGCACCGCGTTGGCACCGGAGACGTTGCGCGAGCGGAACATCCGCAGCGGCAGCAGCGGGTGGGCGGCGCGGGCCTGGCGGAACAGGAAGCCGGCCAGCAGCAGGAGCGCGAGCGCGCCGAGGCCGAGCGTCCGGGCGGAGGTCCAGCCGTGGGTGCCGGTGCCGACGATCGTGTAGATGCCGAGCATCAGGGCCGCGGTGATCAGTGCGGCGCCGAGGGTGTCGGCGCCGGCCCGCAGGCCGGGGCCGCGGTCGGAGTCGAGCACCCGGACGGCGAGCAGGGCGGCGGTGAGGCCGAGCGGCAGGTTGATCAGGAAGATCCAGTGCCAGTTGAGCGCCTCGGTGAGGACGCCGCCGAGGACCTGGCCGATCGAGGCGCCGGCCGCGCCGACGAAGCTGAAGGCGCCGATCGCCCGGCCGCGCTCACGCGGCTCGGGGAAGAGCGTGACGATCATGCCGAGGCTGACCGCGGAGGCCATCGCGCCGCCGACGCCCTGGAGGAAGCGGGCGGCGATCAGCACGCCCTGGCCGGTGGCGACCGCGCAGAGCAGGGAGGCGGCGGTGAAGAGGGCGATGCCCGCGACGAAGACCTTCTTGCGCCCGATCAGGTCGCCGAGCCGACCGGCCAGCAGGAGCAGTCCGGCGAAGGCGATCAGGTAGGCGTTGACCGTCCAGGTGAGGTCGGCGGGCGAGAAGTGCAGGTCGTCCTGGATGGCCGGGAGGGCCACAGTGACGATGCTGCCGTCCAGGATGATCATCAGCATGCCCGCGCAGAGCACCGCCAGGGCGAGCAGGCGGGAGCGGACGGGGGCCGACGGGCTCGGAGCCGCTGCGTTCGCGGCCGCTCGGCCCGGGGCGGGCTTGGTCGGGGCGTGCGTGGTCATGGTGGGTCTCCCGGTTCGTCGAGTACCGGGTGAAACATTAGCAGATGGTTTTGTTCGGGACTATCTTTCTCGGGAGCAGATGCCGCGCGCGCTCCCCTGCTCCGGACCGCCTCAGCCCCGACCGGCTCAACCCCGGGCTCGACGGGCCCGCCGCACCGGGCGCTCGCTCTCCACCGGCTCCGCCAGATGCCCGTCCACCAGCCGGGAGAGCGCCGAGACGAAGACCCCCCGCTCGGGCTCGGGCAGCGACTCCAGCACCTCCCGGTGCACCCGGTCGGCGATCGCGGTGCCCTGCTCGACGGCTCGGGCCCCCGCCTCGGTGACCGAGATGATCCGGGCCCGCCGGTCGGTGGCCGAGGGGCGGCGCTCGGCCAGGCCGGCCTTCTCCAGCTCGTCGACGGTGACGACCATGGTGGTCTTGTCCAGGTCGGAGAGCTCGGCCAGCTGGATCTGGGTGCGCTCGGCCTCCTGGGCGTGGAACAGCACGCAGTAGGCGCGCGGGGTGATCCCGAGCTCGGTGAAGGCGGCCGCCATCCTGGTCGCCAGGACGTGGCTGGCATGGTCCAGCAGGCCGGAGAGGTCGCGGATCTGGCGCACGGGAAGGCTCGTCGTCATGCTTCCGAGGTTAGCAACGCCGTCTGCTCGCGGATGATCCCGTTGACCAACCACCTGCCGGGCCCCTCGACGGCCCTCTCGACGGCCCGGTCCTCCCTGGGGCCGCCGGGCCGCCGGGCCGCGCGGTCTACGGAATGCCCAGCTCGAACAGCGCGTAGCCCGCGTACCAGCCGGAGGCGACGGCCGGCAGCGCGAACAGGCCGACCAGGGTCGGCAGCCGCAGCCGGCGCAGCGCGATCGCCAGCCCGATGAACAGCGGGAAGGCCGGCAGCAGGTAGCGCGAGATGTTGCCGAAGATCTGGTTGCTGCTCAGCGCGGTGAAGACGGTCAGCAGCGTGTAGACGATCAGGACCAGCGGCGGCCGGACCCGCAGCAGCAGCACCAGCAGGCCCGGCAGGGCGATCAGCAGGGCCACCGCGATGAGGTCCGGGACGGGGTTGGACTGCCAGAAGCTCCAGTGCCCGGTGATCACGTCCAGGAAGCTCTGCGAGGTGGAGGCGCCCCAGTCGAAGTAGCGGTTCCAGGCCCCGCGCTGCAGCTTGAAGTAGCCGCCCCAGTCGCCCATCCGGTAGCCGACCCAGGCGACGTACCAGAGCAGGCCCCACGGGGTGATCAGCATGGCGAAGAGGGGGCGCGCGATGCCGTCCGTACGCCGGATCAGTGCCACCAGCGCGGCGATCGAGACCGCCGCGATCAGCACCGCGGCCGTCGGCCGGTTGAGGCCGGCCGCCAAGGCGAGCACGCCGGCCGCCGGCCAGCGGTGCGTCATCACGCAGTAGCAGGCCCAGGCGGAGAGGGCGACGAAGAGCGAGTCCGAGTAGACCGCCCACTCCACGCCCGAACCGGGGAAGAGCCCCCAGATCATCGCCGCGATCACGCCCGCCTTGAAGCCGCCGAGCCGGTCCGCCACGGCGAAGATGCCGGCCGCCGCGACGAAGGAGGCCAGCACCGAGACCACGATGCCCGCACCATACGGGCCGAGGCCGGTGACGGCCGAGACCAGCCGCATCAGCCAGGGGTAGAGCGGGAAGAACGCGGCCGAGTTCTCGTAGTACGAGGCCAGCGGGTAGCCGTGCAGCGGGATCAGCTGCGGGTCGTAGCCGGACTCGGCGATCCGCTGGTACCAGATGCCGTCCCAGGTGCCGAGGACGTCCCAGGGCCGGGCGCCGCCGCCGCGGCCCGGGTCCTTCTTGAGGAAGTCCCCGGTGTGGGAGAGCAGCAGCATGAAGACGGTCAGGCCGGTGGCCTTGACCACCGCGTACGCGCCGAGCGCGGGCGCGAAGCGGTCGACCGCGGCCGCGAACCGGCCCTGGCCGCGCGTGTCCGCGGGCTCCGTCCCGACGCCGGACGGCTCCGCGCTCGCCGGTTCGGTACCCGACGTCCTCGGTGTGCTCGATGCCGTGCTCATCAGCTCTGGACTCCGCCCCCGCTCGTGATCGGCGCGGCCGCGATCGCGACGCCGTCGAGCGAGCCTACGGCACAGGGGTTCGACGGCCCGAGCCAACCTTCCGTACGTGGCGCCCGAGGATCGGGGACGTCGCCGCCCCGTCTGCCGGATCCGGCAGACGGGGCGGTGACGGGGTGGGACCGGTCAGCCGTGGAGGTAGACGATGCCGAGCTTGGTGAGCTGCCAGAGCTGCTCGGGGGCGCCGGTGTCGACGGCGAGCTGGACCAGGCGGTTGCCCTTGGCGTCGAGGGTGCCGCTCGCGGTGACGACCTTGCTCTGGTCCTGCGAGTCGGCCAGCTTGTAGCGGCCGTCGCCGGCCGGCTTGAAGACCCAGTGCTGGTTGCCGCCGCCGTTGCAGCGCCACTGCTGGACCCGGGTGCCGGGGGCGGTGGAGGCGGCGTTGGCGTCCAGGCACATGTCGCGGTTGCCGCTGAAGTCGAGCTCGAAGCCGCCGCCCTGCTTCGCCTCCAGCACGAAGGACTGGTTGAGCCCGCCGGTGGCGGGGTAGGTGATGGCGCCGCGGCCGTTGGTGGAGTCGCCGTAGGTGCCGCCGCCCGTGAGGTCGAGGACCTTGCCGTCGGCCGCGTTGGCGAGCTGGTACCAGGCGCCGTCCTCGGGCGCGTCGGCGAAGGGCCGGCCGGGCGTGAGCGGTTCGATGGACGTGGTGTTCTGCTGGTTGAGGGTGCAGTACGCCTGCTGCTGGTCGGGCCGGGCGTAGAACTGGCCGAGGCAGACGCCCTCGCCCCGGTAGCCGGCCACCCGCAGGTGGTACGACTGGCGGACCATGTTCATGCACAGGCCGGGGATCCCGATCTGCTGGTCGCAGCCGTTGCGCACCCACTCGGAGAGGTTGATGACGTCCCCGTTGCTGTACTCGTAGGGCGAGCTGGTCCACTCGGCGCAGACCTCGTGGCCGAAGGCGACCCGCCGCTGGTCCAGGTACCGCACGCCGGGCACCTGTTCGGCGGCGGCGCGCAGGGTGTCGCTGAAGACCGGCACCACCCAGTTGTGGCCCCAGGCGAGGTCCTCGGGGAAGGCCGGGCAGCCGTCGGCGACCTTGCCGATGTAGTCGTTGCGCCGGATGTCCGGGGTGATCGGGTTGAAATACGACTGGTAGACCAGCTGGTAGGAGGAGTCGGCGTAGCCGGCCCCGCGCATGGTCTGACGGATGCTCTGCAGCGCGGCGACGACCTTGGGCTGGACCCGCTTGGCCCGCTGGGCGATGTCCTCGCTGCCGATGGTGTCGCGGCAGCCCTGGTCCTTGGGGATCGGGAAGTACTGCGCGAGGCAGTGCATCATGATGCCGCTGAAGTCGAAGTCGTCGTTGGCGCCGATCGTGACGACGACCATCTTGACGTCGTACTTGCCGGCCGCCTCGGCGAGTTGGACGTCCTGCTTGCGCTCGCCGAAGTCCCCGCTGCCCGGTCCGGTGATCTTGGCCAGCTCGGGGTCGCTGACCAGGTCGCCGGTCTGGGCGCCGGAGCAGGCGAGGTCGACCGGGGTGACGCCGGGGATGCCGGTGACGAAGATCTCCGACTTGGGGTGCCGGTGGCAGTAGTTGGTGGGGCTGTCGGTCTCGGGGAAGTAGCCGTCGCCGGTGTCGGTTCCGGCCCCCTCCCCGGAGATGGCGCTGTCGCCGAGGGCGACGATCGCGGCCGGACGGGCGCTGCCGGCGGCGGCCGGGGCGGTGTCCGCGAGGGCGGCGGGGGCGCCGGCCAGGCCGAGGGTGGCGATGAGGGCGCCCGCCGCGAGCAGTGCGCCGTACGGGGAGCGGCGCGCCGCCGACCGGCTTCGCCGCGCACCCGACAATCGTGACCTGATCACACACGACTCCTTGCGAGGAGGGGACCGCCCGGCCTGGGGTGCCGGACGGCTCGGAGCGGAACTGCCGGGCGCGGGCGCCGGGCAGGGGCGCGGAGCAAGAAAGGTGAGCAGGTCTCATATTCTAGGTACTGACAAGTAACGCAACAAGGCTTGTGACAGCACCGGCAGTTGCCGCCCGCGGGCGGCGGCGGACCAGGGCCGCAAACGCGGCGAGCCGCCGCCCCGCGCCCCAGGAGGGAGGCGAAGGACGGCGGCTCACGCCGGCCGAACCGGGCGTGTGTCAGCCCGCGTTGACGCAGTGGTTGCCGAACGCCGGGTTCAGCAGACCGATGATGTCGATGGTGTTGCCGCACAGGTTGACCGGAACGTGCACCGGGACCTGGACCTGGTTGCCGGAGATGACACCGGGCGAACCGGCGGCAACGCCCTCCGCGCCCGAGCTGGCCATCGCGGAACCGGCACCGGCCGCAACGATGCCCACCACGGCGGCGCCGACGGCGGCCGTCTTCTTGATGCTCATATGAGCCTCCTGACTATCGACAGAGATGCACGGGGAGTGCGACATCTCCAACGAGCCCTCCCGGGGGCGGTTGCGAGACCGGGCCCACTGTCACCCGACCGGCCCAACGGCGGCGGGCTCCCCGGCATTCGGGTGATCAGGCAGTCCGACCGTTTCCCCCCGGGCCCTGCCTCGTTCTCCCTGGCGGAACCCGCTCCACCCAGGCCCTCTCACGAATCGAGTACCGCACCATGCGCAAGCTCGCCCACGCCGCCTTCGGCACCGCGGCCACCGCCGCCCTGCTGGTCGCAGGTGCCGGCGCCGCCGCCGCCCACCACGCCCACGGCGCCAGCGCCGAGGGTGTCGCGGCGAACTCGCCCGGCGTGGCGTCCGGCAACCAGGTCCAGGTGCCGGTGCACGTGCCGGTCAACCTGTGCGGCAACTCCGTGAACGTGATCGGCCTGCTCAACCCGGCGTTCGGCAACAGCTGCGCCAACGCCTGACGGATCCCCCCGACGACCGCCCGGCCGTGACCGCCGGGCGGCTCAGTGACTCCCGGGAGATCCCCGTACCGGTCCGCGTTCCGCACGGGCCGCGGACCGGTACGGGGGCCCTCCTGGTCGCGCCTTTGCACGAATCGTCCCCCGCCGTGCGGGAATTGTTCGCGAGGTGCGGGAACGAGGCGGCCGTACATCGTCCAAGCCACGGACGAAACACGCCATTTGGGCCGCCGGAGTGACAATGCACGGCATTCCAGAAGCCAACGGGCGATGATTCCCTTTCGCCCGGCCCCCGACATTTCCAATCCGTCGGGCAGAAAACGGAGGAAGAACATGCGTAACTTCAAGAAGGCCGCCGCCCTGTCCCTCGCCGCTGCCGGCCTGGTCGTCGGCGCGGCCGGCGGCGCGTTCGCCAGCTCCGGTGCCGAGGGCGTCGCCGCCGGCTCCCCGGGTGTGCTCTCCGGCAACCAGATCCAGATCCCGGTGCACATCCCGGTCAACGTCTGCGGCAACTCGATCGGCGTCGTCAGCATCCTCAACCCGGCGTTCGGCAACCACTGCGCCAACATCGGCTGAACCCGCGGTCGCCCAGTGGGCGACTGCTGATTCACCGAGCCCGTGCCGCACTTCGCCTCCCGGCGGGGTGCGGCGCGCTCCACCCGTGTGTGATCTAGGAGATCAACCCCCATGCAGAACGTGAAGAAGGCCGCTGTCCTCACCGCTGCCGCGGCCGGCGTGGTGCTGGCCGGTGCCGGCTCCGCCGCCGCCAGCTCCGGCGCCGAGGGCGTCGCCGCCGGCTCCCCCGGTGTCGCCTCCGGCAACCAGGTCCAGGTGCCGGTGCACGTGCCGATCAACCTGTGCGGCAACTCCGTGAACGTGATCGGCCTGCTCAACCCGGCGTTCGGCAACAGCTGCGCCAACGTGGAAGCGCACCCGCACCACGCGGACGACTGCTGATCTCCTGATCGGCACGAGCCCAGACCTGACCGCCCCTCGGCCCTCCGGCCGAGGGGCCGTTCGGCATCCCGGGCGCACACCGACCGCCCGGACCCCATCCCCCGAAGGGTGATTCCGCATGGCTTCGAAGATGAGCGGGGCCGGCCTCGCCGCCGCCCTGGGCGCCGCGATGCTGCTCGGCGCGGGCTCGGCGCAGGCGGCGCCGAACCAGAGCGGTACCAACCTCCAGCGCACCGACGTCGGCCAGGCGCTCGGCGGCACGACCGCCGGCCTCGGCTACGGCGTCGCACCGCTCAAGGACCTGCGCCTGGACCCGTGGGCCAACTCCTCCGCCGACGTGCTGAACAACGGCGCGACCGTCCAGCCCGACAACTCCGGTCTGGCCCCGATCGGCACCGGCACGCTGACCGGTCCGCTGAGCGCCGGCGGCGGCCCGCGCGACCTGCCGGCCGTCGGACCGCTGCTGGGGGTGCTGCCGGGCTGAGCCCGGTCGCCCGCACGCCCAACGGCACGCGTGAGCCCCGGTGTCCCGTCCGGAGGGGACACCGGGGCTCACGCGTGCCGGAACCGACGGCCGGAGCCGACGCTCAGCCGCGGCGTTCAGCCGCGGCGCCGGGCCCGGTCAGAGCTGGCCGAGCCCGGTGAGCGCGGCCTGCTGGAGGACGCCGGTGGTGGTGGCGGTCGTGGTGGTCGCCAGGTTGTCCACCGAGTCGGTGACCGAGATCCGGTCGTCCTCCTTGCCCAGGCTGGCGGTGGCCCCGGGGACCACCTGGACGGCCCCGGTGATCAACCGCGGGTCGAGCTCGTCGACCTTCAGCCGGCCGTCGGCCAGCTGGCCGGTGCCGTCCTGGGCCAGCGCCAGCGGCTTGCCGACCCCGATCCCGGGGGTGTCGGCGTGCAGCGGCGTGTTGGGGGCCTCCAACAGCACCTCGCCGAGGTCCGCGCCCTGGTCGACCAGCGGCAGCGGCAGCTCGGCCTTGGCGGTCGGGCCGACCTTGCCGATGCCGAGCGCCGGGACGATCCGGTCGGGGATCAGCTCGCCGCCGGTGGTGCGGCCGGGGACGGCGGGCATCACCAGCGAGGTCGGGATGCCGGCGGTGACCCGGCTGCCCAGCGGGGAGAGCGGCACGTCGGCCGGCACCTGCTGGGTGGCCAGCGCGTCCTCCACGGCCCCGACCTGCTCGGGGCCCACCGAGGCGGCCGACGCCGCTCCCTGGGAGGCGAGTACGCCCGCACCGACCGCCAGCAGCATCGCGCCGGCCCGCTTGGAGAACTTCATGCTCTTCACCGTTCTGCCTGTCCGTCTGGAGACCTCTGAGACGGCTGCGGGGGAGCAGCCGAAAGCGGACGGCTGCCGGGAGCAGCCGAAAGCAATCTGCCTCAACGAGCGACCGGGAGCCCGGATTGCGGCGGTTAACCGGTTCGGCCTAATAATCCGACCGGGAAGCGTTTCGCCGACGAGCCTCCCGGACTCTTTTCAAAAATCCCCGTAACCTTCCGTGCCGTCGTTCTTTGATCTGAATGTCAGTGACGCAGACCGGGTCTGATGCGTTGAACGCGTTGTCCGCACGGAAACCAAAAGCATTTCAGAGAGGGATCTCCCCATGATCCAGAAGTCCTTCGCCGCTGCCGGCCTCGTCTCGGCCGCGCTGGCCATGGCTGCGGCCCCCGCCTCGGCCATCGGCGACTCGGATGGTGCCGCCGCCTCCCTCCAGGGCAACGGCGGCACCAACTTCACCGGCACGGTCGGCGACAACAGCCCGAACTTCCACTTCCTGGACAACGCGAACGTCTGCCTCCCCGAGATCCACAACATCGCCGTGGGTGTGCTCGGTGTGGCCGTCCCGGTCGAGGTCCCGATCGCCAACAGCGGTGGCAAGCAGTACTGCACCCAGGGCCAGGGCACCCAGAGCAAGGGCGACGCGGGCGTCTCCCACCTGGTCGGCTGACCCTCGCGTCCCACCGCTCCACCGCTCCACCCTCCTGAACCACCCTTCGAATCGCTCCCCGATTCACCCCGAGAGGAAAACCGGAAATGATCAAGAAGTCCTTCGCCGCCGCCGGCCTGGCCGTCGCCGCCCTCGCGATGTCCGCGGGCTCCGCCTCCGCCATCGCCGACTCGGACGGCTCCGCCGTCTCGGCCCAGGGCAACGGCGGCACCAACCAGACCGGCACCCACGGCAACGGCAGCCCGAACTTCCACACCCTGGACAACGCCAACGTCTGCCTGCCGGAGGTCCACAACATCGCGGTCGCCGTCGTCGGTGTCGCGGTGCCGGTCGAGGTGCCGATCCTGAACAGCACCCCGAAGCAGATCTGCAACGTCGGCCAGAACACCCAGTCCTCGGGCGACGCGGGTGTCTCGCACCTGATCGGCTGATCAGGGGTCACGGCACGGACGGAGGGCCCGGGGAGGTTTCCCCGGGCCCTCCGGGCTTGTGCGATCAATCGACCGGACGGTCCGTCCGGGTGACATGCCGTCACTGCGGCGCGTGCGGGAGCGCCGAGGACGGTCGCGTGTGATCACGTGTAATGACCGAACCCCCCTCAGGAGAGGAAGTTCCATGAAGAGCAAGCTGGGCAAGGCCGCGCTCACCGCCTTCGGCGCGCTGGCGCTGGCGGGCGTCGCCACGCCGGCGTTCGCCCACGTCGGCCTGGCCGGCGGCGGCGAGTTCGTCGCCTCGGCGCACCCGGTGTTCGCGGCCGGCGAGTGGTGGGGCCTCGCGCACACGTCCCACATCCACGCCGGCGCCCACGGCTGGGGTGCCGCCACCTCCACCGACGCGCTCGGCGGCGAGGAGGGCTTCGCCCACGTCGGCTGACCCCCCGGACAGCCGCGAAGGCCGGTCCCCCGCGCGGGGGGACCGGCCTTCGTCGTGCGGTGCGCCGGACGCTACTTGAGCATCGCGGCCGCCTCCAGCGCCCAGTAGGTGAGGATCTGCTCGGCGCCGGCCCGGCGGATCGAGGTCAGCGTCTCCATGATCATGCGCTCGCGGTCGATCCAGCCGTTGGCCGCGGCGGCCTCGACCATCGCGTACTCGCCGGACACCTGGTACGCCGCCACCGGGACCGGCGAGGCGTCGGCGACCTGCCGCAGGATGTCCAGGTAGGCCATCGCCGGCTTCACCATCACCAGGTCCGCGCCCTCGGCGAGGTCCTGCTCCAGCTCGCGCAGCGACTCCCGGGCGTTCGCCGGGTCCTGCTGGTAGCTCTTGCGGTCGCCCTTCAGCGAGGAGCCGACCGCCTCCCGGAACGGGCCGTAGAAGGCCGAGGCGTACTTGGCGGTGTAGGCGAGGATGCCGGTGTCCTGGTGCCCGGCCTCGTCGAGGGCCCGGCGGACCACCGCGATCTGACCGTCCATCATCCCCGAGGGGCCCACCAGGTGGACGCCCGCGTCGGCCTGCACCCGGGCCATCTCGGCGTAGCGCTCCAGCGTCGCGTCGTTGTCGACGCTGCCGTCGGCCGCCAGCACGCCGCAGTGGCCGTGGTCGGTGTACTCGTCCAGGCAGAGGTCGGACATCACCACCAGGGCGTCGCCGACCTCGGAGACCACGTCGCGGATCGCCTGCTGCAGGATGCCGTCCGGGTTGGTGCCCTCGCTGCCGACCGCGTCCTGCACCTCGGGGACGCCGAACAGCATCAGGCCGCCCAGGCCCGCCTCGGCGGCCTCGACCGCGGCCTTGCGCAGGGTGTCGCGGGTGTGCTGGACCACGCCCGGCATCGAGCTCACCGGGACCGGCTCGCTGACGCCCTCGCGGACGAACAGCGGCAGGATCAGCTCCGCCGGGTGCAGCCGGGTCTCGGCGACCAGGCGGCGCATCGCCGGCGTCGAACGCAGTCGGCGGGGGCGTACGAACGGGAATTCAGCGGACACGGCTTCTCTCTCCGAACGGTTGTGCGGGGCCGGGGGCGACGGGTGGCCGCCCCCGGCCGCAGACTTCTCGAAACGGCAGGGCCTCAGCGGGCCTTGCGGCGCGAACCGGGCCGGCGCTCGCTGGGCCGGTAGACCGGCTCACCCGCGGCGGTCGCGGCATCGCGGCGCTTGGCCCCGAAGTCTGCCAGGGCCTGGGCCAGCGCGGCCGCCGACGGCGCCGGGGCCATCACGTCGACCCGCAGGCCGTGCTCCTCGGCGGTCTTGGCGGTGGCCGGGCCGATACAGGCAATCACGGTCACGTTGTGCGGCTTGCCGGCGATGCCGACCAGGTTGCGCACGGTCGAGGACGAGGTGAAGAGCACCGCGTCGAAGCCGCCGCCCTTGATCGCCTCGCGGGTCTCGGCCGGCGGCGGGGACGCGCGCACCGTCCGGTACGCCGTCACGTCGTCGACCTCCCAGCCGAGCTCGACCAGGCCGGCCACCAGGGTCTCGGTGGCGATGTCGGCCCGCGGCAGCAGCACCCGGTCGATCGGGTCGAACACCGGGTCGTAGGGCGGCCAGTCCTCCAGCAGCCCGGCCGCGGACTGCTCACCGGAGGGCACCAGGTCCGGCTTCACGCCGAAGTCCACCAGGGCCTGCGCGGTGGTCTCGCCGACCGCCGCGACCTTGATCCCGGCGAACGCCCGGGCGTCCAGGCCGTACTCCTCGAACTTCTCCCGTACCGCGCGCACCGCGTTCACCGAGGTGAAGGCGATCCACTCGTAGCGGCCGGTGACCAGGCCCTTGATGGCCCGCTCCATCTGCTGCGGGGTGCGCGGCGGCTCGACCGCGATGGTCGGCACCTCCTGCGGCACCGCGCCGTACGAGCGCAGCTGCTCGGAGAGGCCGGTGGCCTGCTCCTTGGTGCGCGGCACCAGCACGTTCCAGCCGAACAGCGGCTTGGTCTCGAACCAGGAGTGCGAGGAGCGGTGTGCGACCTGCTCCCCGACCACGGCTATCACCGAGGTCGCCGGGTCCACCGGAGCGGAGACCGGCGAGGGCAGCACCCTGGCCGTCTTCAGGTCGGCCGCGATGGTGGCCAGCGTGGCGGTGAAGGTGCGCTGACGGGTCGTGGTGCCCGACAGGGTCGCGCTCAGCGCGGACTCGGGCTTGCGGCCGTTGGACACCAGCGCGTTGGCGGTGGCCGGCAGCTGGCCCAGGGTGGTGCGCACCACCAGGGTGGTCTCCGGCGCGCCCAGGTCCACCGGACTGCCCGCGAGCAGCGCGGCGCCGTCCACGAACCGGACGTCGGTGCCGTTGCCGCCGCGCAGTGGCACACCCGCGTAGGCGGGCACGCCGACCGACTGGGCGACGCCCGGGATCACCTCGAACGGGATGCCGCCGCCCGCGCAGCTGAGCATCTCCTCGGCCGCGCAGCCGTCCAGGCCGGGGTCGCCGTCGACGGTCCGCACCACGTGCTTGCCGGACCGGACGGCCTCGGCGACCAGCGCGGCCAGGTCGAACTCGGCGGCCTCGGCGCCGGGGGTGTGCACCTGCACGCCGACCGGGCAGTGGCTGCGCACGGCGGCCGCGGTGAGCGGGTCCGCGACCAGGATGTCGGCCGAGGACAGCACCTCGACCGCACGCAGGGTCAGCAGGCCCGGGTCCCCGGGGCCCGCGCCCAGGAAGGTGCACCGGCCGGGGGCGGCCCCACCCCGCAAGGAGCCGTCGCCCGGGAAGGGGCTGTCGGCCGGGAACGGAAGGTCGGTGGCAGCGGTGGGGCTCATCGGGCTCGCTCCCCCATGAGGGCGGCCGCGCCCGCGTCGAGCAGCCGGGCGGCGAGGGCGAGGCCGAGGGCCGTCGCCTGCTGCTCGGCGGTCTCGTCGAGGACGATCGGACCGTCGGCGGACATCTTCAGCAGGGTGGCGCCGTCGACGGTGCCGACCACGCCCTCCAGCCGCAGTTCGTACTCGTGGCCCCAAGTGGCCAGGGCGGCGACCGGTGCGGAGCAGCCGGCCTCCAGGGCGGCCAGCAGGGCGCGCTCGGCCGCCACCGCGACCCGGGTGGGGGCGTGGTCGAGGGCGGCCAGCTCGGCGGCCAGTGCGGTGTCGGCGGCGGTGCACTCGATGGCGAGCGCACCCTGGCCGGGGGCCGGGGTCATCAGCTCCGGGTCGAGGTGCTGGGTGATCTCCGCGCCGCGGCCGAGCCGGTTCAGACCGGCCGCGGCGAGGACCACCGCGTCCAGCTCACCGGAGGCGACGAAGCCGATCCGGGTGTCCACGTTGCCGCGTATCGCGACGGTCTCCAGCGCGCCGCCGCGGGCCGCGGCCCAGGCGTTCAGCTGGGCCGTCCGGCGCGGCGAGCCGGTGCCGATCCGGGCGGTGCGCCCGGCGCCGGCCAGCTTCTCGACCAGTTCGTCCAGGGTCAGGCCCTCGCGCGCCACCAGGGCGTCGCGGGAGTCCTCGCGCTGCGGGACGGCCGCCAGCACCAGGCCCTCGGGGGCCGCGGTGGGCAGGTCCTTCAGCGAGTGCACGGCGAAGTCGATCCGGCCTTCCAGCAGGGCGTCCCGCAGGGCGGAGACGAACACGCCGGTGCCGCCGATCTGGGCCAGCGCCTCCCGGGAGGTGTCGCCGTAGGTGGTGATCTCCACCAGCTCGACGGGGCGCCCGGTGAGGCGGGTCACCTCGCGGGCGACCATGCCCGACTGGGCCATGGCGAGCGCGCTGCGCCGGGTGCCGAGCCGCAGTGGCGCGGTGGCGGCCGGGGCCTGGTCGGAGAGTGGTTGACCATTCATGAGGTGATCGTCCCGGTGGTACTCGTGGGATGGCTGACGGTTCATCGGACCCCTCCGACGGCGTGGGGTCCGCCGGCGGGCTGCTGAGCGCCGACCGGGGTGCCGGAGACCGCGTGCACGGCCGCCGGGTCGAGGTCGAACAGCTCCCGCAGCGCGTCCGCGTAGGAGGCTCCGCCGGGCTCGGCGGCAAGCTGCTTGACCCGCACGGTGGGGGCGTGCAGCAGCTTGTCGACGACGCGGCGGACGGTCTGGGTGATCTCGGCACGGGAGCGCTCGTCCAACCCGGGCAGCCGGGAGTCGAGGCGGCCCAGTTCGGCGGAGACCACGTCGGAGGCCATCGCCCGCAGCGCGACCACGGTCGGCGCGATACGGGCGGCGCGCTGGGCGGCGCCGAAGGCGGTGACCTCCTCGGCCACGATGCCGGAGACTGCGTCCACGTCCCCGGCGCCGGGGGTGGCGGCGTGGGCGTGCGAGAGGCTCTCCAGGTCGACCAGCAGCGCGCCGGGCAGCTCGTGCACGGCGTGGTCGACGTCGCGCGGCATGGCCAGGTCGAGGAAGGCCAGCGGCGTCCGGGAGCCGCGGGCCGCGACGGCGGCGGCGACGTCCTCGGCCCTGATCACCACGCCGGCCGCGCCGGTGCAGGAGATCACCAGGTCGACCTCGGCCAGCGCCTCGGGGACCTTGGCCAGCTCGACCGTCCGGGCCGCGCCGGGGCCGAGGATCTCGACCAGCCGCTCGGCGCGCTCGGGCGTGCGGTTGGCGATCAGCAGGCTGCCGACGCCGGAGCGGACCAGCGTGGCGGCGGCCAGCGAGCTCATCGAGCCGGCGCCGACCACCAGGGCCCGCTTGCCAGCGATCTCGCCCGCACCGGCCGCGACCTGCTCCAGGCCGAAGGTGACCAGCGACTGGCCGGCCTTGTCGATGCCGGTCTCGCTGTGTGCGCGCTTGCCGACCCGCAGGGCCTGCTGGAACAGCTCGTTCAGGCCGCGCCCGGCGGTGTGCTCCTCCTGGGCCTTGGCCAGCGCGTCCCGCAGCTGGCCGAGGATCTGGCCCTCGCCGACCACCATCGAGTCCAGGCCGCAGGCCACCGAGAAGAGGTGGTGGACGGCGCGGTCCTCGTAGTGGACGTAGAGGTGGGAGGTCAGCTCCTCCAGGTCCACCCCGCTGTGGTGGGCGAGCAGCAGCGACAGCTCGGCGACGCCGGCGTGGAACTTGTCCACGTCCGCGTACAGCTCGATCCGGTTGCAGGTGTTCAGCAGCGCGGCCTCGCCGACGGTCGCCGTGGCGGCCGCGTCGTGCAGCAGCCGGGTCGGGACGTCGCCGGTCAGCGCGGCGCGCTCCAGCACGCCGACCGGGGCGGTGCGGTGGCTCAGCCCTACGACGAGAAGACTCATGCCCGCCCCCTGGTGCCACGGTTCTCGGTTCTCATGCCGGCATCACCGCGGAGCGCTCGCCCTCGCCGGGGTTGCCCTTGGCCGGCTCGGCCGCGTCCTTGGCCTGCTCGGCGGCCGAGCGGCCCTTGCCGCTGCCGCCGGCGGCGCGGCGCAGCTTGGCGGCGGCCGCCCGGACCGGACCGGGGGCGCGGTCCAGCACCGACTCGGCGCGGTCCGGCTCCTCGCCGGCCTTGCGCTGCTCGTGGAAGGCCAGGATCTGCAGCTCGATGGAGAGGTCCACCTTGCGCACGTCCACGCCGTCCGGGACGGTCAGCACGGTCGGGGCGAAGTTGAGGATGCTGGTCACGCCGGCCTCGACCAGGCGGTCGCAGACCTGCTGGGCGGCACCGGGCGGGGTGGTGATGACCCCGATCGAGACGTGCTGGCTCTCCACGATGGACTCCAGTTCGTCCATGTGGCGCACCGGCAGGCCGGCCGCGCTGCTGCCGACCACGGCCGGGTCGGCGTCCAGCAGGGCGGCGACCCGGAACCCGCGGGAGGCGAAGCCGCCGTAGTTGGCGAGGGCGTGCCCGAGGTTCCCGATGCCGACGATGACGACCGGCCAGTCCTGGGTCAGGCCCAGCTCGCGGGAGATCTGGTAGACGAGGTACTCGACGTCGTAGCCCACCCCGCGGGTGCCGTACGAGCCGAGGTAGGAGAAGTCCTTGCGCAGCTTCGCGGAGTTCACGCCGGCGGCGGCCGCCAGCTCCTCCGAGGAGACGGTCGGCACCGAGCGCTCGGAGAGCGCGGTGAGGGCCCTCAGGTAGAGGGGAAGGCGGGCGACGGTCGCCTCCGGGATTCCCCGGGCACGCGAGGGTCGGCGCGCGGCGCCCTGGTCGGGCGTCTGCGAACTGCTCTGTGGTGATCGGCCGATTGCCACGGTGCTCCTGTGGGTGAAGCTGGGCTTTGGCAGCCAGGCTATGCGTTTGTGAACGTGTGCACAAAGATGGTGTCCGATTTGTCCATGCACAGTGATGCGCATCACGCCGAGGACCCCATAGCACCGGTCTCTGTCAGCACCACCGCCGGGGGCTGTGCGCCACGTGGCCAGGGGCCGTACAGCGCCTCCCGGCGAAGCAGCGGGACAGGTGCCCCGGACGGCCGCGACCGGGCCGGACCCAGCCTCGGCCACGGCACCCGGGCGGCCTCGCGCAGCGGGCCCGCCCAGTCGTCCGGCGGGCCGGACGCCGCCCGCACGCAGTACCGCAGCAGCTCGGCGGTGACCCGGGCGTCGCCCAGCGCGGTGTGCGCCGGGTACCAGCCGAGGCCGGCCGCCTCCGCGCTGGCCGCCAGGCCGAAGCCGCGGGCCTGCGGCAGGTGCGTACGGGCCAGGCGCATGGTGCAGAGCAGCGGGACGGGCGGCAGCGGCACGCCGATCCGGGCGAACTCGCGATCCAGGAAGGCGTGGTCACAGGTGACGTGGTGGCCGACCAGCACCCGGCCGGCCAGCAGCTCAAGCAGCCGCGGTGCGATCTCGCGGAAGCGGGGGGCGCCCTCGACGTCCTCCTGCGCTATCCGGTGCACATGGGTCGGGCCGACCGGGCCCAGCGGGTCGAGCAGCGTGGAGAACTCGTTCTGCGGGTCCAGCCGCTCGTCGAGCAGCACCACGGCCACCTCGACCACCCGGTGCCGCCACGGGCTGCGGCCGGTCGCCTCCACGTCCACCACCGCGAAACCCCCGGCCGCCGCGGCGGCGGGCATCCCCGGGGTCGGGACGGGAAGCATGGCGGCACTCCTCGCGTGCTCAGCCCCCCATGGGCGCAGACGAGTTCGATCGTAAGCCGACGAACACGGCCGCTCCCAGGCCGATACCGGGATTCTTCACAACGATTCGGCGAACCGCCCCCGCCGGTCGGCGGGGGCTGGCGGGGGCTTCAAGGCGCGTTCTAGGCCCCGAGGGCCGCGCGCAGGCGGCGCTCGTCGACCCGCCAGAAGTCGTGCTGGCGGCCGTCGATCAGCGTCACCGGGATCTGCTCCGCGTACTCGCGGTACAGCGCCTCGTCCTGTGTGATGTCCTTCTCCTCGAACGCCGCGCCCAGCTCGGCCGTCACCCGCAGGAGCACCTCCCGGGCGTCGTCGCAGAGGTGGCAGCCCGGCTTGCCGATCATGGTCACCGTACGGTCGGCCGGCTTCGGGCTCTTGCTCTTGTCACGTCGCAGCAGTGGACTCACCCGGCCATTGTGCGCCCGACCCGCCCCCCGCCGGACCACCGGACCGGCAGCCCGTCGGCTACGCGCTGTTAACCGCCGGGGCACGCCGCCGTCACGGCCGCTCCCGGCCCGGCTGGCTATGCTCGGTGCCATGGCCGTGCTCCGAAGGCTCACCCAGACAAGGCGTCCCACCACCGAGCGGACCGCCCTGGCCGGCGAGGCCGCGGCCGCGGCCGCCGAGGCCGCCCTGCGCGCCGAGCCGCACCCCGCCCCGGCCCGCCCGGAGCCCCCCTCGGAGTCCCAGCCCGAGCAGCCCAGGCCCGGCAAGGCCCCCAAGGCGCCCGCCGGGAACCACACCCCCGAGCCGGACGACCCGCGCGCCGCCGCCTTCTTCGACTGCGACAACACCATCCTGCGCGGCGCCGCGATCTTCTACCTCGGGGTCGGCCTCTACCGGCGCGGCTTCCTCACCCGCCGCGACATCGCCCGGTTCGCCTGGCAGCAGGCCTGGTTCCGGCTGCACGGCGCCGAGGACCCGGACCACATGGCCGACGCCCAGCACACCGCGCTCGGCCTGGTCGCCGGCAAGCGCACCGCCGATCTCGAAGCCCTCTGCGAGGAGGTCTTCGAGGAGGTCGTCACCGACAAGATCTGGCCCGGCACCCGCGCCCTGGTCCAGATGCACCTGGACGCCGGGCAGCGGGTCTGGCTGGTCACCGCCGCCCCACTGGAGGTGGCCCGGGTGATCGCCCGCCGGCTCGGCATGACCGGTGCGCTCGGCACCGTCGCCGAGGCCCAGGGCGGCCTGTACACCGGCCGCCTGGTCGGCGAGCTGCTGCACGGCCCGGCCAAGGCCGCCGCGGTCGGCGCGCTGGCCCGCCGGGAGCGGCTCGACCTGGACCGCTGCGCCGCGTACAGCGACTCGGCCAACGACATCCCGATGCTCTCGCTGGTCGGCCACCCGTACGTGGTGAACCCGGACGGCGCGCTGCGCCGACACGCCCGCACCCAGGGCTGGCGGGTCCGGGACTTCCGGACCGGGCGCAAGGCCGCCCGGGTGGGCCTCCCGGCCGCCGCCGGGCTCGGCGTCCTCGCGGGCGCGGCCGCCGCCGGGGTGGCCCTGCACCGCCGCCACCGCGCCTGACCCCCGGGGCCATCCGGCCCCGCCGTCGGTCCGCGCCGCCCCCGGCCGCCCCGAACCGCCGCGCGCCGCGCCCGGGATCGCACCCGGACCGGGCTCCCCTGCGCGGGTGACCACCCGTCAATCCACGCGCTGACCAGGCCGCTCGTACGGGCGAACTCCCGCGCGCCGCAGGCCGGTCCGCGCCCGTCTTGCGAACCTGCCAGCCAGTGACCGGTTCTGATCGTTCGCCAGGCCGGGAAAGTCAGGGGTTGCCGGGGCCTGAGACAGGGAAACCGTCCGCCGGACCGCCAAATATGTCACCCGGCGCACCCGTTCGATCACGTTGAGCCGGATGAACGATGACACGTTCGGTCAGTGTCAGCCGAATATGCACGCCATGTGGATCCCAAACGACCACTTCGACCACACGGTGTAGCTGTCATTGCACAAAGCGTTATTCTCTCCTGGATGCACGTCACCCACGCGCCCCTATCGGACGGGCTGCGGGGCCGTGCTCTCCGCGCAGGCGGAGGTGATCCGTCCACAGTTCTGCCTCTGGGAGTCCCGTGTACCCACCCGTCCGGAACGACGCGCCTGCACCCTCCCGCCCGTCGCCCGCGCCCCTGCGCTCCCGCACCAGCCTCCGCGGCCGCCCGGCCTCCGCCCGGCAGATCTCCACCGGCCTCGACCTGTTGCGCAGCATGCTCCTCAGCCAGCTCGCCACCTCGCCCCAACTCGTGCCCGCCGGCGCCTCCTTCGGCCAGGCCCACGCCCACCCCGGCGGCCTCGCGCTGCGCACCACCGCGGCCGGCTCCACCGGCACCGGCTCCCGCGGCCGGGCCGGCACCACCGGCCGCAGCCGGGCGAGGACGACCCCGAGTCCCGGCTACGAGACCGAGCACAACCCGATCATGGAGCTGGTCGAACGGGCCCAGGCCGGCGAGAGCGAGGCCTTCGGCCGTCTCTACGACCACTACTCCGACACCGTCTACCGCTACATCTACTACCGGGTCGGCAGCCGGGCCACCGCCGAGGACCTCACCAGCGAGACGTTCCTGCGCGCGCTGCGCCGGATCGGCACCTTCACCTGGCAGGGCCGGGACTTCGGCGCCTGGCTGGTCACCATCGCCCGCAACCTGGTGGCCGACCACTTCAAGTCCAGCCGGTTCCGGCTGGAGGTCACCACCGGCGAGATGCTGGACTCCAACGAGTGCGAGCGCAGCCCGGAGGACTCCGTCCTGGAGTCGCTCTCCAACGCCGCCCTGCTGGACGCGGTGCGCCGGCTCAACCCGCAGCAGCAGGAGTGCGTCACGCTCCGCTTCCTGCAGGGGCTCTCGGTCGCGGAGACGGCCCGGATCATGGGCAAGAACGAGGGCGCCATCAAGACCCTCCAGTACCGCGCCGTCCGGACGCTGGCCCGGCTGCTGCCGCCCGACGCCCGGTGAGCGGCGCACCAAGCGGTGGCTCCGGCGGGGAGATACCCGCCGGACCGTCACCGTCGGTGCCGGTCCGACACGTCCGGGTGAACGGTCGGTCCGATGATCAGCCGTGCGTAACCGACCGCCCGCACCGCTCGTTGGCCAGCGTGCAAGCCTCCACCAGGCGTACGGTCAAGTCGAATTGCGACCTCTCACCCGATGGAGTGGCTTTGGCCCGCCGAGGCAACCGTCCGGCAGGCCGGGGTGTCGACAACGACGAAGGGAGGTGTGGCCCGTGACGGCAAACGTGCTGGAGCACCGGCGCGCGAAGGCCTTCGCCGAGGCGCTGGAGGCCCACCAGACAGAGCAACGCGGCCCCGCCAACGCCGAATCGGCCAACACCGCTTCCACCGGCGCAGGTTCGGCCGCCATGGCGGAGCTGATCGGCATGGCCGGCGCACTCGGTGCGCTGCCCGGTCCGGAGCTGGACCCGGAGGTCCGGACGGTCCAACGAGCCCAGCTGATGGCCGCTTTCGAGCAGGCCTTCGCCGGGGGGACGGGCGCGGTCGTGCCCCGGCAGCGCCGCCACCGGGCGGTCCGGATGGCGCCCCGCGGCCGCTGGAGCCGCCGGTTCGCGATCGGCGGGCTGGTCGCCGGGCTCGCCGTGGGCAGCCTCGCGGGCGCTGCCGCCGCCAGTACCAACGCCCTCCCCGGGGACACGCTGTACGGCATGAAGCGCGGTCTCGAAGGGCTCCGGCTGGACCTCGCGGACTCCGACAGCGAGCGCGGCGAGCTGCTGCTCGACCACGCCTCCACCCGGCTCGACGAGGCCAACAGCCTGATCGGGCGGGTGGACACCGGTACCTCGCTCAGTCCGGGCACGGTCGACCAGGTCCGCCGCGCGCTCGACGACATGCACGCCGACGCCATCAAGGGCCGGGAGCTGCTGCGTTCGGTCTACCGCAGCAACGGCTCGCTCGACCCGATGCGCACGCTGGCCGGGTTCGCCCACGACGAGGACGGGCGCTGGACCGATCTGCAGAGCAAGCTGCCCGTCCAGCTGATTCCGCAGGCCCACCTGGTGGACCAGCTCTTCGACGACATAAGCGAGGACGTCGCGCCCCTGCGCCTGGTCCAGCCGCCCGCCAAGGGCAGCGGTCCGAGCGTCGGGTCGGGCGGCGGCGACAACCCCGTGTCCGGCGGCCGGGCGGACACCCCGGCCGGTGGCGGCAGCGTCGCGCCCGGTGCCGGACCGGCCCAGGGCGGACCGGGAGCGGCGGTCGGCGGCGGCAAGGCCGGCACCGCCGACCGGGCGCCGAGCGCCGGGGCGAGCACGCCCACCGGCGGCGGGAGCGGCGGACCGGCGCCCAGCAGCGCGCCGAGCAACCCGGCGGACCCGGTCGGCGGGCTGGTCGACAACCTCACCAGCGGGCTGACCGGCGCCAAGCCGTCGCCGAGCGCCGATCCGGCCCCGGAGCAGGCTCCGCAGCCGTCGGTCTCGCCCAGCGCCGCCACGGGGGCCCCGCCGGGCGTGGACGTGCCACCGCTGATCCCGGGTCTGCTGCCCGGACTGCGGATCCTGGGAGGCTGACCGGCAGCGGTCGACGGACAGCGGCCCGGGGGCCGGCGTGAGTACGCCGGCCCCCGGGCCGTTCGCCGTCGCGGTACCGCAGGGCTCAGAAGACCGCAGGCTCAGAAGGCCGCGGAGCCCGTCAGAAGAACACCGAGCGCCGCTGCACCAGCAGCTTGTAGAGGGTGTGCTGGATGGTCTCCCGCACCTGGTCGGTCAGCTCGAAGACCAGCATCGGGTCGTCCGCCGCCTCCGCCGGGTGGCGGTCGGTCGGGATCGGCTCGCCGAACTGGATCGTCCACTTGGTCGGCAGCGGCACCGCACCGAGCGGGCCCAGCCACGGGAAGGTCGGCGTGATCGGCACGTACGGCAGGCCCAGCAGCCGGGCCAGCGTCTTGAAGTTGCCGATCATCGGGTAGGTCTCCTCCGCCCCGACGATCGAGCAGGGCACGATCGGCACCCCGGCCCGCAGGGCCGAGGCGACGAACCCGCCCCGCCCGAACCGCTGGAGCTTGTACCGCTCGGAGAACGGCTTGCCGATGCCCTTGAAGCCCTCCGGCCAGACCCCGACCACCTCGCCGCGCTCCAGCAGCGCCTGCGCGTCCTCGTTGCAGGCCAGGGTGTGACCGGCCTTGCGGGCCAGCTCGTTGATGCCGGGCAGCACGAACACCAGGTCGGCGGCGAGCATCCGCAGGTGCCGGTGCTCCGGGTGGTGGTCGTGGATCGCGACCTGCGTCATCAGGGCGTCCAGCGGGACCGTCCCGGAGTGGTTGGCGACGATCAGCGCACCGCCCTCGGACGGGATGTTCTCGATCCCGCGCACCTCGACCCGGAAGTACTTGTCGGCGAGCGGGCGCAGCAGCGAGAGCAGCACCTCCTCGGTGAGCTCCCGGTCGAAGCCGAACTCGTCCACCTCGTAGTCGCCGGTGATCCGGCGGCGCAGGAAGGCCAGCCCGTCGGCGGCCCGGCCCTCCCAGCCCTTGCCGAGCAGCCGGGTGGCGGCCGGGCCGAGCCGGCCGGCCAGCGCCCCGCCGACGGCGTCGGCCAGCTGGTCGGCCAGGCCGGCGGGCCGGTCCGGCTCGCTCCAGCTGGGCGCGGACTCGATCGGGATGACCTTGGCCTCGCCCGTCGCGTTCACTGCTGCGGCACTCATCGCGGGTTCAGCTCCTGGGTCGGTTCGGACGGGTGGGCGGCGCGGGGGGCCCGACGGGTCCCGGGTGCCCGGAGTGCCGGGCGTGCTCGGGGCCGAGCAGCGCGGCCAGCCGGTCGGTGACGGCGGTGAGCCGCTCCGGCGGCAGCAGGCCGGCGGACTGCGCGGCGGCGAAGTCGGCGAAGGCCTCCGGGGTGGTGAACCGCGGCTGGTAGCCGAAGGTCTCGCGCAGCAGCGTGGTGTCCACCACCCGGCCGTGGGTGAGCAGCCGCAGCTGTTCGGGCGAGAAGTCGACCATCCTGGTCTGCCGGGCCACCGACGCCATCCAGCTGATCGCCGGCAGCAGCAGCGGCAGGGTCGGCCGGCCGAGCCGGCGGGCGCACTGCGAGAGCAGCAGCACGCCCTCCCCCGCCACGTTGACGGTGCCGGTGTTCACCGTGCCGGGCCGGGCGGCGACGGCCGCGCGGCAGAGCACCTCGACCGCGTCGTCCTCGTGGACGAACTGCAGCCGGGGGTCGTAGCCGAGGACGGTGGGCAGCACCGGCAGCGCGAAGTACTCGCCGAGCGGGGTGTCCGCGCCCGGTCCGACGATGTTGGCGAACCGCAGCACGCTCACCGCGACGTCGGGGCGGCGGCGGGCGAAGCCCCGGACGTAGCCCTCGACCTCGACCGCGTCCTTGGCGAAGCCCCCGCCGGGGAGGTTCTTGGGCTGCGTCCGCTCGGAGAACACCGCCGGGTCGCGCGGGGCCGAGCCGTACACGCCGGTGGTCGACTTCACCACCAGCCGGCCCACGCCGGGCGCCTTCTGGCAGGCGCCGAGCAGCTGCATGGTGCCGATGACGTTGGACTCCTTGACCGACGAGCGGTTGGTGGAGCCCAGGCCGGTGGCGCTGACGCTGAGGTGGACGACGGTGTCGACCTGGTACTCGGCGATCACCCGGGCCACCGCCGGGCGGCGCAGGTCGAGCTGGTGGAAGCGGTACTCGGCGGCCGGCCCGTCCGGCTCCGCGAGCGGCTGCCGCGGCGGCTGCACATCGACGCCGACCACCAGGTCCACGCCGGGGCGGCGGCGGATCTCGTCGGCGAAGCGGGCCCCGAGCCGACGGGCCACGCCGGTGACGAGCACGACCATGCCCACGGTGCTGCACCCCATTCCTCGGCCTCGGCGGCCTGCGTGCACCGTACCGCGCCGCCCTGTTCGGCCGTGAAACGACACCGCCCGCCCAGGCCACGAGGGCCTGGGCGGGCGGTGGAAGCGCGTGGCGCGCGAGGCGCGGCCGGGGACGCTTACTTCTTGTTGCGACGCTGAACGCGAGTCCTCTTCAGAAGCTTGCGGTGCTTCTTCTTGGCCATACGCTTGCGACGCTTCTTGATGACAGAGCCCACGGAACAACCCTCGCTCACTGAGACTCTCGTCCGTGAGAGACGGAGTCCATACGACTGACGGAGGGCCTAGCCTACCGTCCACTCGGCCAGGGCCGTAATCGTGGTCCCTTTGACCGGGAAACTCGCGGGAAATCCACGGCAAACGGGTGCGGGGCCCACCGGCTGTGAGCCCCGCCCCGCCGACCGCGCCCTACGCGCTCTCGAGCCGCACGTAGGACTCCTTGAGGTACTCGTGAACCGCCTGCTGGGGCACCCGGAAGGACCGTCCGACCCGGATGGCCGGCAGCTCTCCGCTGTGCACCAGGCGGTACACCGTCATCTTCGACACCCGCATGACCGCGGCCACCTCCGCCACGGTCAGGAAGACGACTTCCTGCAGAGGGCGTTCGCCGGAACTCATGACCATCACCCGACCCTTACCCGTGTGCAAGGCACCGGCTTCCCCTCCGGTGACTCCACCGGCACACGTGTATCCCCAGAGTAGTTATGGGTGGTACCAGTGGGAAGAGGGAGAAGCGCAGTCCTCGTACGGTGAGAGATAGTCCTGTTGCAGTACGTAGCCGCTCAACGGTCTGTCGCAGGGGACGTGCGCACTTCCCGGCTCCTCCACAACCGGGGGCCCGGGTTCAGGCCAGCAGCCCGTGGTGGGGGAAGGCGGCCCGGCGGGCGGAGAGGATCGCCTGATCCAGCCGGTCGGCCGGATCGTACCCCTCCTCGAAGTCGCGCCAGGACGGGCGGGCGCCGTCGGTCATCCGCAGCGGCGCCGGGCGGCGGGAGCGCCGGTACACCTCGGCGCGCCATTCCTCCGGGGTCTCGGTGGCCGGATCGACCGGGCGCCCGGCGGCGGTGGCGACCAGGTGGGTCCAGCTCCGGGGGACGACGTCCACGACGGCGTAGCCGCCCCCGCCGAGGGCGATCCAGCGGCCGTCGGCGAGGCGGTGGGCCTGGGCGTGCAGCTCCTCGGCGATCAGCCGCTGGGCGTCCACGGTGACGGCGAGGTGGGCGAGCGGGTCCTCCAGGTGGGTGTCCGCGCCGTGCTGGGTGACCAGGACCTGGGGGCGGAAGGCCGCCAGCAGGTCGGGGACGAAGGCGTGGAAGGCGCGCAGCCAGCCGGAGTCGCCGGTGCCGGCGGGCAGCGCCAGGTTGGCGGCGGAGCCGGGGGCGTCGGGGCCGCCGGTCTCGGTGGGCCAGCCGGTCTGCGGGAAGAGCGTCGCGGGGTGCTCGTGCAGGGAGATGGTGAGCACCCGCGGGTCGTTCCAGAACGCCTGCTGGACGCCGTCGCCGTGGTGGACGTCCACGTCGACGTAGGCGACCCGCTCGGCGCCGAGTTCGAGCAGCCGGGCGATGGCGAGCGCGGGGTCGTTGTAGATGCAGAAGCCGGACGCCTTGCCGGGCATCGCGTGGTGCAGGCCGCCGGCGAAGTTCACGGCGTGCGGGGTCTCGCCGCGCCAGACCGCCTCGGCGGCGGCGACGGACTGCCCCGCGATCAGCGCGGAGGCCGAATGCAGGGCCGGGAAGGCCCAGTTGTCGTCGGTGCCGAGCCCGTGCCGGTGGTCCTGCTGGTCGGGGTGGGCGGCGGCGTGCTTGACGGCCGCCACGTACTCGCTGGTGTGCACCAGGCGCAGCGTGGACTCCCCGGCGGGGGGCGCGGACCTGACCGTCACTCCGGGCCCGGAGCTCAGCCCGAGGGACTCCACCAGGCGCATGGTGAGCGCCAGCCGCGTCGGGTCCATCGGGTGGCCGGGGCCGAAGTCGTAGGTCGTGACGGCCTCGTCCCAGAAGAGGTGCAGGCCGCAGGGGGTGTCACGCTCGGCTTCGGGCATGGCCTCCACGGTAGTGCGTCGGCGGGGCGCGACGGCCGCCAGGGCGCGCCCCGGCGGCCCCCGGTCGCGGCCGGGCGGCTAGACCGGGAGCCGGTCTGCCGCGACCTGCGCGGGAGCGGCCACCGGGCCCGTGCGGCCCGCCAGTCGGCAGCCGAGGCAGTCGGGGTGGCCGCCCGGGGCGGCGGCGTCGCGGGCGCGCCAGTGCCGGCGGCCGGGCGGGCGCGGTCCGGTGGCCTTGCCCCAGCCGGCCAGGTGCAGCAGCCAGGCGGCGAGCGCGCCGAGGAGGACGAGGGCGGCGCCGAGCCAGAGCCCGGCGGCCGAGCCCGCGATGAACGCCGCGCCCGCCACGGCGGACCCCAGGACCGCCAGCGCGACCCCCGTCCAGCCCGCGACGGTGTGGCCCATGTCGTGATCGCCGTGTGCGCCCATGTCTCCTCATTTGGTCTGATGGGTGGGTCGCGGACGGATCGGCTCCGAGCCGCGCGGAGAAGATTTATCTCACGAGCTAAGTAACTTAGATGCTAAGGAGATTCCCTGTGGAGGGCAAGCCGCGCCCCCGGGCGACGGCCGAGCAGGCGCAGTACGCGATGGACCGGATGATCGCGCTCGCGCAGTTCGGCCAGCAGGACATCGCGACGCGGCTCGGCCTCAACGTCACGGATCTGACCTGCCTCGGCTTCGTCATCGAGGCGGCGATGGCCGGCAAGCCGCTCGCCGCCGGCGACCTGGCCGAGCGGGCGCACCTGACCACCGGAGCGGTGACCGGCGTGCTCAACCGGCTGGAGAAGGCCGGGTACGCCCGCCGCGAGGCCGACCCCGGCGACCGCCGCCGGGTCCGGGTGGTGATGGAGGAGACCGCGCAGGAGCGCATCCTGCAGGTCTACGGTCCGTTCTACGAGCGCATCGGCGCCCTGTTCGCCGACTACTCCCCCGACGAGGTCGCCGTGCTCGCCGACTGGTTCACCCGGGCGAAGGGCCTCCTCCAGGAGTCGCTGGACGAGATCCGCGAGCCCTGAGGGCCGGCGGGCCCGGCCGGGTCGGTCGGGGTCAGTCGGGGTCCGCAGGGTCAGACGGCCGCCGCCGGTTCGAGCGCGGGCGCCGGGGCGAAGCGGTCGGCGAGCGGGAGCACGGCGAGCACCAGCACCATCGGGGCGAGCAGCGCCCAGCGGTACGAGCTCGCGTCCGCGATCGCGCCGACCAGCGGCGAACCGATCAGGAAGCCCACGTAGTTGAACAGGTTGAGCCGGGCGACCGCGGCGTCCGAGTCGGCCGGGAAGAGCCGCCCGCCGGCCGCGAAGACCTGCGGGATGATCGCGCAGATCCCGAAGCCGAGCACGGTGAACGCGGCGATGCCCGCCCAGGTGCCGGGCGCGGCGGCGGCCAGCGCGAAGCCCAGGGCCGCCAGCGCGGCGCCGACCCGGACCACCGGGACGGCGCCCCAGCTCTGCACCGCGCGGTCCCCCAGCGCCCGGCCGAGCAGCATCGCGACCATGTAGCCGAGGTAGGACAGCTTGGCGAGGTCCTCCGGGCTGCCGAGGCCGTCGGTCAGGTACTTGACGCTGTAGTTGGAGACCGAGGCGTCCGCGATGTACGCGAAGGCCATCGCCAGGCAGAGCGGCAGCAGCGGACGCCAGGGGATGGACCGGGCGGCGGCCTCCGCGGCCTCCCGGACGGCGTCGCCGAGCTCGGCGGGCCCGGCGAACCGAGTCCCGGCCAGCAGGGCCAGCGGCGCGATCACCGCGGCCGCCGCGCCGAACAGCAGGGGCAGGCCCAGGTCGTAGTGCGAGCCGAGGCCCGCGACGGCGGCGCCGAGGATCCCGCCGAGGCTGAACGCGGCGTGGAAGCCGAGCATGATCGAGCGCCCGTAGCGGTGCTGGAGGCCCACCCCGAGCATGTTCATACTCGCGTCCAGCGCCCCGACCAGCAGCCCGAAGGCGCCCAGGGCGAGCCCGAGCTGCCAGAGCGTGTCGCCGAGCCCGGCGGCCGCCAGGCTGAGGCAGACGGCGGGCTGGACGACCCGCAGCACCGCCCGGGCGCCGGTCCGCTGCACCAGGCGCTCGGAGGCGATCGACCCCGCCCCGGCGAGGATCGGCACCGCGGCCAGGAAGACCGGCAGCAGCGCGTCGCTCAGCCCGTACCGGTCCTGGAGCTCGGGGATGCAGGTGACCAGCAGGGCGAAGGTGACGCCCTGGAGCAGGAAGGACGCGGCGAGCGCGGCCCTGCCCGCCCGCAGCCGCGGCGGTATCCCGATACTCACGCACACCTCGCTACTGGCCGGTACGACGATGTTGGCGAGAGCGTAGGGGGTGCCGCGGCTTTTGGGGAGGGGGTGCGCGCGATCGGCCGCGCACGATCGGCCGCGTGCGATCAGCCGAGCAGGGCGCCGACCTCCGCCAGCCCGCCGATCAGACCGGTGGCCCCGGCCGCGGTGAGCCCCGCCGGCTCGGTGAGCGCGGTGTGGCCGTACACGTCCATGCCGGCGGCCCGGGCGGCCAGCACGCCGTTCACGCTGTCCTCCAGCACCAGGCAGCGGGCCGGGTCGACGCCGAGCGTCCGGGCGGCGTGCAGGAACAGGTCCGGCGCCGGCTTGCCGACCCCGACGTCCTGGGCGCTGAAGATCCGCTCCTCGGCGAAGTGGCCGCGCAGACCGGTGACGTCGAGCGCGGTGCGGATCCACGCGTGGTGCGCCGAGGAGGCCAGGCAGTAGGGCACGGAGCGCTGCCGGAGCTCCTTCAGCAGCGCCTCCGCGCCCTGCACGGCGGTCAGCTCGGTGTCGAACGCGGCGAACACCCGGGCGTGGAACAGCTCGTCGAAGCCCTCCGGCAGCCTGGCGCCGTCGTACCGCTCGGCGATCACGTCGTGGACCCGGTGCGCGGCGGTGCCCATGAAGTCCCGGTACGAGTCCTCGATGGTGGTGGGGTAGCCCAGCTCGGTCAGGTACTCGGCCAGCAGCCGGTTGGAGAGCGGCTCGCTGTCCACCAGGACACCGTCGTTGTCGAAGATCACCAAGTCATAGGACATACGTCCGAGCCTACTGGCCTACTTACCGCCGGACGCCAGCTCCCGCGAGCGGTCCCGGGCCGCCTCCAGGGCGCTCAACAGGGCCGCCCGCACCCCGTGGTTCTCCAGCTCGCGGATGGCCGAGATGGTGGTGCCGGCCGGCGAGGTGACGGCCTCGCGCAGCTTCACCGGGTGCTCGCCGGAGTCCCGCAGCATCACCGAGGCGCCGATCGCCGACTGCACGATCAGGTCGTGCGCCACCTGCCGGGGCAGGCCGAGCAGGATCCCCGCGTCCGTCATCGCCTCGACCAGGAAGTAGAAGTACGCCGGGCCGGAGCCGGAGAGCGCGGTCGCCGCGTCCTGCTGGGACTCGGGCAGCCGCAGCGCCTTGCCGACCGAGCGGAAGATCTCCTCCGCCCGCTCCAGGTGCGCCTCGGTGGCGTGCGAGCCGCCGGAGATCACGCTCATCCCCTCGTCGACCAGGACGGGCGTGTTGGGCATCACCCGGACCACCGGGGTGCCGGCCGCCAGCCGGTCCTCGAACCACGCGGTCGGCACGCCGGCCGCCGCCGAGATCACCAGCCGGTCGGGGCTGACGTGCGGCGCCAGCTCCTCCAGCAGGGTGCCCATGTCCTGCGGCTTCACCGCCAGGATCAGGGTGTCGGCGAGCTTGGCGGCCTCGGCGTTGGTGGCGGTCGCCACGCCGTACTTCGCGGCCAGCTCGGCGGCGCGCTCCGGGCGGCGGGCGGTCACCAGGACGTCCGCCGGGTCCTTGCCGGCCCGCAGCAGACCGGAGAGCAGGGCCTCGCCGATCTTGCCGGTGCCCAGGAAGGCGATCTTCTGTCCGTTTGCTGCGCTGCCGCTCATGGCCGCTCCCTACGTCCGGTGCTGCGGCCCATCCTCGCACCGCACCCGCGCCCCCGGCGGGAGCGTCCACCCTGCGGGAAGCCCCTGGACCGGCAAGTCAGGCCCTAGGGAGAAACTCGGGGTTCTCCCCTATGGCCCCGGGCAGCCGGCGGGCGCACCGTGGAGGTATGGCACACGGAGACATGTCCCGACGTGAGAACCGGCAACTGGCCGTCGCCTCCGCGACGGTGGGCCCCTGGCGGACGGCCGCGGGAGTCGGTGCGGTGGTGGGGGCGACGGCCCTGGGGATCGATCTGATCACCGGGGACTGGTCGCTGAGCATGCTGGCCGGCCCGGCCGGCTGGGCGCTGTTCTTCTTCTTCCTGGTCGGCACGGTGGGCGGCCAACTGCGGCGCGACACCGGCGACCGGCGGCTGCGCCGGTGGGCGGCCGAGCACCCCTGGCAGGCGGCGCTGCCGGCGGCGGGCGGACTGCTCGTACTGAACACCCTGGCGCAGGCCTTCCTCGGCGACGCCAGCCTGTTCGGCGCGTTCTTCCTCTCGCTGCTGCCGGCCGGCCTGCTGCTGGCGGTCGCGGGGGTGGTGGGCTCGGTGAAGCAGGCCCGCGGGAAGGACTGACGCGGTGACACGCCGCCGCCCGGCCCGGACAAACCAGGGTGATCCCCGCGGACCGCGCGGGCGTTCACCCGTTGGTGTGCCCCCGATCGGCCGACCGTCACCCCCCGTCGGCATACTGGCGCGATGCCGATAGCCGAAGATCCAGAACCGCGCCCCTCCGAGGGCCGGCAGCCGGCGGGGTCCGACCCCGCCGGGGCGGGCGGGAAGGACCCGTTCGCAGACCTCGTCCTCGACGAGGAGTTCGTCAAGGGTGCGGCCGTGAAGGAGCAGTCGGGCCGCACCCGGATGCTCGCCGCCCAGTGGAAGCACACCCCTCCGGTCGACCCGGGCGGTCGGCGCTCGGTCAACGACGGCCCGGCGAAGGCCCGGCGGTTCGGCCGCCGGCCGAAGCCGACCGACCCCTGGGGCACCGCCCGCCCGCGCCGCCGGCTGGAGTGGCGGACACCGCTGTACGTGGTGCTGACCATCGCCCTGCTGCTCGCCGTGCTGAACCTCGACGGGCTGCGGTCCTGGTACTCGACGCACTTCGGCCACGCCGACGTGACCTCGGTGCCCACCGCGGCCCCGGGGACGGCCGGAGCGACGGCCGCCCCGCCGAAGGCCGACGCCAAGCAGCCGACCGTCGACCACCCCTGGGCCGGCTCGCCCGCCGAGGGCTGGCCGACCGGGACGGAGGCGTTCGTCCTGCCGCAGGCCCAGGCCACCGGCGCGTTCGGCGCCGACCAGGTCGCCGCGCAACTCGCCCTGGTGAAGGACTACCTGACGGCGACCAACCTGGACCCGAAGGTGACCGCGGGCGGGCGGCCGGAGGCCGCGCTCGCCCTGCTGGACCGTGCGGGGCGGGACAAGGCCGCGGCGGCGCTCGCCAAGCCCTCGGACCAGACCGACCCGACCACCTGGTTCAGCCGCTTCGACGCGCACGACGCGATCCCGGTGACCGACACCGTCAAGGTGAAGGGCACCATGAGCGTCGAGGGCGACGGGGAGCGCGGTGTGCTGGTGCACACCGACTTCACCTACGTGTACGCGCTGCGCCCGGGCCCGGAGGCCGCCAGGCGCCCCGCCCCGACCAGGCCGGCCGCCCCCACGGCGCCGGCCCGGACCGAGCCGGCCGGCGGCGGCACGGCGCGGCCGGTCGGCCTGTTGGTGCCGGCCGCCGACGCGGCCGGGGACACCTGGACCGCCCGGACCGTCGTGCGGCGGGTGGAGACCTTCCGCTTCCACGATCCGGCGAGGTACGCGCTCGACCCGAAGAAGATCTTCATCGACAAGTCGCTGTCCTACTTCGGCAACACCGAGTGCGGCACCTTCGACGGTTTCCTCCACCCGAACTTCAAGCAGTTCGCCAAGCAGCCGAACCCCGAGCAGTCCGGGCCGACACGGGATCCGTACGACCTCGGCAAGCAGCTGCCCGAGGACGAGGCCTGCGGCACGGTCAGCCGCAGCTGACCGGCCGCGCCGACTCAGCGCCTGCGCTTGGCCCGGCCCGGCGCCCTGGTGCCGGGCCGGCCGCTGCGGCCGGCCTGGCGGCGCCCGTGCTGGGCGAGGGCCCGCTCGTAATGGGCCCGCTTCACGGCCTCACCGGGCGCCTCGACCAGGCTGCGGGCGAAGTAGGCGGCCAGCGCGCCGACCCCGCCGATGATCCAGACCACGCCGAGCGACTTGTCCTCGGCCATCCAGCCGGTCAGCTCGTCCCTGCCCTCGCTGAGCAGCTTCCAGGTGCGCAGCGCGGCCAGGAAGGAGCAGATCCCGATGGCGCCGATCAGCAGGGTGTCGACGAAGCCGCCGTTGTCGGAGAGCTGGACCCCCTCGACGGCGAAGCGCAGGACGACGGCCCCGGCGACGACCGCCAGCAGCGCGCCGAGCGGTACGACGACGCGGCGCAGCCGGTAGTCGCTGCCGCGGCCGACCCAGCTGGTGCCGAACCAGCGGATCGGTTCCGGCTCGGGGACGCCGGCGGTCTTGGGGGCGGGGGTGAGGTCCTCGGTCACACGGCCGATTATCACCCGGCGCCCGGAAACGGCGGAGGAGCCGTCCCGGCAGTCGGGACGGCCCCTCACGGTGGGGCGCGGTGTCAGCCGAGCTTGGTGACGTCGCGGACGGCGCCCTTGTCGGCGGAGGTGGCCATCGCGGCGTAGGCCCGCAGCGCCTGGCTGACCTGGCGCTCGCGGTTCTTCGGCCGGTAGCCGCCCTCGGCCTCCAGCTTCAGCCGGCGCTCGTGCAGCTCCTCGAAGGAGACCTCCAGGGAGACCGTCCGGCCGGGGATGTCGATGGCGATGATGTCGCCGTCCTCGACCAGGGCGATGGTGCCGCCGGAGGCGGCCTCCGGGGAGGCGTGGCCGATGGACAGGCCCGAGGTGCCGCCGGAGAAGCGGCCGTCGGTGATCAGGGCGCAGGCCTTGCCGAGGCCGCGGCCCTTGAGGAAGGAGGTCGGGTAGAGCATCTCCTGCATGCCGGGGCCGCCCTTGGGGCCCTCGTAGCGGATGACGACGACGTCGCCCTCCTTGATCCGCTTGGTGAGGATCGCGTCGACGGCGGCCTCCTGGGACTCGACCACGACGGCCGGGCCGCTGAAGGTCCAGATCGACTCGTCGACGCCCGCGGTCTTCACGATGCAGCCGTCCTCGGCGAGGTTGCCGTACAGCACGGCGAGGCCGCCCTCGACGGAGTAGGCGTGCTCGACGCTGCGGATGCAGCCGCCGGCGGCGTCGGTGTCCAGCGACTCCCAGCGCTCGGACTGCGAGAAGGCCTCGGAGGAGCGGACGCAGCCGGGGGCGGCGTGCCAGAGCTCGACGGCCTCGGCGGACGGGGATCCGCCGCGGACGTCCCAGGTCTTCAGCCACTCGTCGAGGGAGTCGGAGTGCACGGTGTGCACGTCCTCGTTGAGCAGACCGCCGCGGTAGAGCTCGCCGAGGATGGCGGGGATGCCGCCGGCCCGGTGGACGTCCTCCATGTAGTAGCTGCCGTTGGGGGCGACCTTGGAGAGGCAGGGCACCTTGCGGGAGATCGCGTCGATGGCCCGCATGTCGAAGTCCAGCTCGGCCTCCTGGGCGGCGGCGAGCAGGTGCAGGATCGTGTTGGTGGAGCCGCCCATGGCGATGTCCAGGGCCATCGCGTTCTCGAAGGCGGCGCGGGTGGCGATGGCGCGCGGCAGGAGCGAGTAGTCGTCCTGCTGGTAGTGCCGGTTGGTGATGTCGACGATGGTGCGGCCGGCGGCCTCGTAGAGGGCCTTGCGGGCGGTGTGGGTGGCGAGCACCGAGCCGTTGCCGGGCAGCGAGAGGCCGATCGCCTCGGTGAGGCAGTTCATCGAGTTGGCGGTGAACATGCCCGAGCAGGACCCGCAGGTCGGGCAGGCGTTCTCCTCGATGATCGCGATGTCCTCGTCGGAGACGTTCTCGTTGACCGCCTGGGAGATCGCGTCGACCAGGTCGAGCTTGCGCACGGTGCCGTCGACCAGGGTGGCCTTGCCGGCCTCCATCGGGCCGCCGGAGACGAAGACGGTCGGGATGTCGAGGCGCAGCGCGGCCATCAGCATGCCCGGGGTGATCTTGTCGCAGTTGGAGATGCAGATCAGGGCGTCCGCGCAGTGCGCGTTGACCATGTACTCCACGGAGTCGGCGATCAGGTCGCGCGAGGGCAGCGAGTAGAGCATGCCGCCGTGGCCCATCGCGATGCCGTCGTCGACCGCGATGGTGTTGAACTCGCGCGGGATGCCGCCCGCCTGCTTGATCGCCTCGGAGACGATCCGGCCGACCGGCTGGAGGTGCGTGTGGCCCGGGACGAACTCGGTGAAGGAGTTGGCCACCGCGATGATCGGCTTGCCGAAGTCCTCGCGGGCTACGCCGGCGGCCCGGAGAAGCGCCCGGGCGCCTGCCATGTTGCGACCGTGGGTGACCGTACGGGACTTCAGCTCGGGCACTGTGCTCCACTCCTTCGGAGGCTGCTGGCGGCCCCGCCGGAAGGGAGGGTGCGCGGCCGCTGTGTCTTTCGAGCCTACGCCCGCCGTCCGGCGGGCGGACACCGCGTCCGCCATGCGGTCAGGCCGCGCCGCCCTGGGTCCGGGCGACGGTGAGGTCCAGGATGTAGGGCTCGATCACCCAGCCGTCCGGGAACTCGGCCAGCAGGGCCTCGCGTTCGACGGCGAGCAGCGGCGCGCGCTCCTCGGGGGCGAGGGAGGCGAGGTAGGAGCGCGAGGTGAGGTCGGTGATCACGTGGTCGACGGTGACCCGGCGCTCCCAGCGCAGCACTGCGGTCTCGATCCGCAGGTCGTAGGGGGCGAGGTGGCCGACGATCTCGTTCACCGCGCCGTAGCCGTGGTAGATGCCGGACAGCGCGGTGGAGAGCCGCTCGCCCATCGCCCGGACCCACCCGACACCGGCGTCCTTCACGTTCCACCAGGTGGCCAGGGCGCCGCCGGGCCGCAGCACCCGGATCGCCTCGGGGACGGACCTCTCGGCGCGGGTCCAGTGGAAGGCCTGGGCGTAGGTGACGAGGTCGGCGCTGTGGTCGTGGAACGGCAGCTCGTCGCCGGTGCCCTTGACCAGCGGCAGGCCCGGTGAGGAGGCCAGGTACTGGGCGCCCATGCCGGGGCTGGGCTCGACGCCGATGACCTCGGCCCCCCGGGCGGCCAGCAGCCGGGTGGCGATGCCGGTGCCGGCGCCGACGTCCAGCACCCGGGCGCCCTTGAGGGTCCGGCCGGCCAGGCGCTCCAGCTCGTCGAACAGCTCGTCGGGGTAGGAGGGGCGCCCCCGGTCGTACTCGGCGGCCACCCCGCCGAAGGACGCGGCGAGCTCGCGGTAGTCCCTGTTCTCCGTCATGTCTCCCCCTCGGTACGGCAGTTCGTTGATCAGCGTACGCGCGCGGGGGTCGCCAGGTGCAGCCGGGTGAAGGCGAGCGCCTCGGCGAGGTCGGCCTCGCGTTCGGCGGGGGAGATCGCGCGCCGGGTGTTGACCTCCAGCACCACGTGGCCGTCGAAGCCGGTCCGGGCCAGGTGTTCCAGCAGCTCGGCGCAGGGCTGCTTGCCGCGGCCGGGGATCAGGTGCTCGTCCTTGCCCGAGCCGCTGCCGTCGGCGAGGTGGATGTGGGCGAGCCGGTCGCCCATCCGGTCGACCATGGCGAGGGCGTCGATCCGGGAGGTGGCGGCGTGCGAGAGGTCGATGGTGAAGTGCCGGTACTCCTCCTCGGTGACGTCCCAGCCGGGGGCGTAGGCCAGCATCTCGCGGTCGCGGTAGCGCCAGGGGTACATGTTCTCGACGGCGAAGCGGACGTCGGTCTCGCCCGCCATCCGGTTCACGCCCTCGACGAACTCGCGGGCGTACTGGCGCTGCCAGCGGAACGGCGGGTGGACGACGACGGCGTCGGCGCCGAGCTTCTCGGCGGCGGCCCGGGCCCGGACGAGCTTGGTCCACGGGTCGGTGGTCCAGACCCGCTGGGTGATCAGCAGACAGGGCGCGTGCACGGCCAGGATCGGCATCCGGTGGGTGTCGGAGAGGCGGCGCAGGGCCTCGATGTCCTGGCTGACCGGGTCGTTCCAGACCATCACCTCGACGCCGTCGTAGCCGAGCCTGGCGGCGAGTTCGAAGGCGATGGCGGTGTTGGCCGGGTACACCGAGGCGGTGGAGAGGGCGACCTTGGTGTCGGGGATGTGCAGGGCGGGGTGCGGGGGCAGCACCAGGCGGTCGGTGGTGCGCAGCAGGGGGGCGGTGCGGGCGGCGGCCTGGCGGGCGGCCTTGACGGACTTCACCGACTGGACGGCGGCCTTGGCGGCGCCGGCGGCGCGGGCGGTCCTGGTCTCGCGCGGGGCCCTGGTCTCGCGGGCCGTCCTGGTCTCGCGAGGAGTCTTGGCGGCAGGGGTCCTGGCGGACTTGGCGGTGGGCGGCTTGGCCGCGGGGGTCTTCTTGGCGCTCTTCTTGGCGGCCTTCTTCACCGCCTTCTTCGCCGTCTCGGCGGTCTCGGCCGTCTTCGCCGTCTCAGTCGGCTGCGCGGTCTTCGCCGCCTTGGCGCCCTTCACGGCCTTGCCGAGCTTGCGGGCCCGCCCGGGGGCGCCCGGTTCGTCGCCCTCGCCGCCGCCGGCGGGCCGCCGACGGCGCGGGGCGTCCGACCGCGGCTGCCCGTCCCCGGGCGCGCGGCCCTCCCGCGTCCCGTCCTCGTCCGCTGGTTGCGCCACGGGAGACAGCGTAAGCGGACCGCGCCCGGAACGGGACCGGCCCCCCGGGACCGGCTGCGCGGATGTCGTCGGATCGGCGCCCGGCCGGGCGTGTCGGCGGCGCCCTCAGGGCGTCAGGGCCGGGCTGCGGTCGGCGGGGCTGTTTATGGCGTCCAGGCGGCGCAGGATGATGCCCTCCCGCAGCGCCCAGGGGCAGACGTCGAGCTCGTCCAGGCCGAACAGGTCCATCGCCGCGTCGGCGACCAGGGCGCCGGCCAGCAGCTGCTTGGCCCGGCCCTCGGAGACGCCGGGGATCTGCGCCCGCTCGGCGACGGTCATCGCGGACAGCCGGGGCACCCAGGCGGCGAGCCCGCTGCGGGTGAGCCGGCGGTCGGTGTACGGGCCGGCGTCGGCGGGGGCGGCGCCGGTCATCCGGGCGAGCTGCTTGAAGGTCTTGGAGGTGGCGACGGCGTGGTCGGGGGCGCCGAGCCGGGAGATCTCGCCGACCACGGTGGCGATCTCGGCCCGGATGTGGCGTCTGAGCTCGCGCAGTCCGTCCGGGTCGGCGATGTCGCCGGGCAGCCAGCGGGCGGTGAGCCGGCCGGCCCCGAGCGGCAGCGAGCAGGCGACGTCGGGCTGCTCGTCCAGGCCGCAGGCGATCTCCAGCGAGCCGCCGCCGATGTCGAGGTTGAGCAGCCGCCCGGAGGACCAGCCGAACCAGCGGCGCACGGCCAGGAAGGTGAGCCGCGCCTCGTCCTGACCGGAGAGCACCTGCAGCTCGACGCCGGTCTCCTCGGCGACCCGGCGCAGCACCTCCTCACCGTTGGCGGCCTCCCGGACGGCGGAGGTGGCGAACGGCAGGATGTCGACGACGCCCTTGTCCTCGGCGACCCGGATCGACGAGGCGATCATGCCGACCAGCCGGTCCACCCCGGCCGCGCTTATCGCCCCCTGCTCGTCGAGGAGTTCGGCGAGCCGCAGCTCGGCCTTGTGGGAGTAGGCGGGCAGCGGGGCGGCACCGGGATGGGCGTCCACCACAAGGAAGTGGACCGTGTTGGAACCTACGTCGAGCACACCGAGTCGCATAACTCTCCACGCTACGCGATCCGGCCCCGCGGGAGGCCCGGGGCGGCGGTATCCGTGCTGGTCCGGGCGGTTGGTACGAACCAGTGCGAACCGGGTGCGGTGCGGGTACGGGTGCGCGGTCGGTGCGTACGGCCGTCCGGTCAGTGCGGGCGGCTGCCGCGCGACGCGACCCGGTCCGCGCCGCGGCAGTTGGCGTCGGCCCAGTGCCGGGCCCGGCCGGGGGTGTCGGTGATCAGGCCGTCCGCCCCGCGTTCGGTCATCAGCTGCCAGGAGTCCTCGTCGTCCAGGGTCCAGACGTAGACCTCGCGGCCGGCCTTGCGCTCGGCGGCGATCCGGGAGGCGGTGGCGAGGGTGGCGTCCAGGGCGATGCCGTGCAGGGGCAGGTCGCCCGGGTCCTCGGTGATCGCGCCGCCCTGGATGAGGACGACCGGCAGGGCGGGCGCGACGGCGCGGGCCTGCCGCAGGTGTTCGGCGGAGAACGAGTAGAGGAAGACCCGGGCGCCGCTTCCGGCCGCGATCCGGGCGATCCGCTGCACGTCCTCGGCACGCTGCCACTTGAGCTCCATGAGCAGCGTGACGCTGCTGCCGGCCAGCCGCCGGAGCAGCTGGTCGAGGGTGGCGACGGGTTCGGCCGGGCCCGGTCCGACGGTCACCCTGAGGTCGGCGATCTGGGCGGCCGTCAGGTCGGAGACGGCGCCCCGGCCGTTGGTGGTGCGGTCCACGGTGGCGTCGTGCATCAGCACCGGCACGCCGTCCCGGGTGGTCTGGACGTCGGTCTCCAGCCAGTCGGCGCCCTGGGTGAGGGCGGTCTCGAAGGAGGCCATGGTGTTCTCGGGGGCGCTGAGCGGTGAGCCCCGGTGGCCGATCACCGCCGGTGCGCCGCAGTCCGGCGGGGCGGCGGCGGTCCTGGCCCGCAGGCCGGGTGCACCGGCGCAGCCGGCGGCCAGGACCGCGAGGGCGGCCAGGACGGCGGTGTGGGCGGCGCGGGTCGAGGCGGTCACGGCTCGGGCTCCAGCTCTGGTTCGGACGCCGGGTGCGGGCGTGAGGGGAATCCTCGACGGATCGGTGGAGGATCATCAAATCGATCTGACAACCCGACAGCGCTGCCGGTTCCCTTCAGCCTGCGCCCGCGGTACGGGGCATCCGGGCCGCGCCGCACCGCGGTTCACCCGGACGCCCGCTGCCGGGCCCGCCGACCGTCCTCACAGCAGGCCGTCCCAGAGCTGCTCGACGATGACGGCCCACCAGTTCTCGGGGTCGTCGAAGACCGTCGGGTCGATCGCGGCGAGGCCCCACTGCAGGGCGGCGACGGCGGGCCCGGCGGCGTGCGGGTGCAGTCCGCGCAGGCCGGGCAGCTGCTCGGCGAACATCGCCAGGCAGCGGACGAAGGCCGCCGGGCCGGCGTTGCAGTGCCGGGCGGTGGCGTAGTCGGGGTCGACCGCGCGGACGGCGCCGCAGGCGGTGTCCAGGGTGACCAGCGCCCAGCCGTCGGTGCCGAGCAGCAGCTGCGGCGCGAGCGCCCGGAGTTCGCGCTCGGCCGCCCGGGTGCCGCGACCGGCCTCCGCCAGGTGGGCGGCGATCGGGGGGAGCACCGGGCCGGGCCGGGTGCCGTCCGCGATGGCGTCCGGCCTGGGGTGGTGCAGCGCGAAGAAGCCCTCGACGGCGACCGGCACACCGACCGTCAGCAGGAACCGGGCGGTGTCCTCCGGCAGGTCGGCCCGGGTGACGTCCTGCGGGTCGAAGCGCTGGACGCCGCCGGGGCCGAACCGCTCGGCGAGCCGGGCGGCGAGCAGCCGGTCCGGCTCGGCGGGCAGCGGCGGGACGGCCCGCGGGAACGGCACCCGGTTGCGGCGCGGCTCGCCGGGCTCGGGCGGCAGGGCTCGGACGGCGGCCGCCCGGTGGTCGAAGCGCGGCCCGTACGGCAGCTCGGAGCCGACCCGGGCGGCGGGCAGCTCGGCGGCCAGGGCGTGCGCCCAGTAGCCGCCGGGCAGGGCGCCCATCCGCAGGTCGGTGTGGACGGCGAGGACGTCCTCGGGCCGCAGGCCCTGCTCGCGCAGCCGCCACCAGGCGCGCAGCGCGGGGTGCGGCCGTCCGGGCTCCGAGCGCAGGACGAGCGAGCAGGGCTCGCCCTGGGGGTCCAGGTAGCTCAGCTCGGCCCTGGCGCCCCGGCCGGTGACCGGCGGCAGGGCCGGGTCGTGGCTCCCGGCGCCGAGGAAGTCCCGGTAGAGCGTGACCACCTGGTCCACCGGTACGGACGGCCAGACGGTGAACCGGCCGGTCGCCCGGTCCACCACCGCGCAGGCCGCGCCGATCTCCTCGGGGGCCCGCCGCTCGCCGGTCAGCGGGTCGATCCGGACCGGCGGGGGCTCGGCCCAGACCACCCAGCCGAGGTCGAACTCGTGCGAGTGCACCGGACGGCTGCCGGTCGCCCCGTCGGCCGAGGCCCTGGGCAGGTCGCCGTTGATCCAGCGATGCGCGGCCTCGATCGCCTGCGCGCGGGTGGTCACGGGGTGGTGCTCCTTGCATCGGCGCGGTGGGGGGCGGGCGGTCCGCCCGGACGGGTGGCGGCCCGCGCGGTGCGGCGGGCGGTCACGAGGCGGCGCCCACCGCATGGGCGGCGCCGGTGGCGGCGAGGTCCAGCGGGCGGCCCTCCGGGTCCAGGGCGATCGCCCACAGGCCGTGGCCGCCGTCGTGCAGCGGGGCCGCGCCGCGGCGGCCGACCTGGTGGTCCAGGTACGTCACGGTGTCCTGGTGGTTGACCGCGTTCCAGGCGTGCGGGCGGCCGAAGCCGTCCAGGGTGAGCAGGACGGCCTGGGAGCCGTGGCCGGCCCGGCGCAGCTCGCCGGCCAGCCGGCCGAAGGCCGGGTCGCCGTCGCCGAGGTCGCGGAAGGGCGCGCCGAGCTCGCGCTCGGCGCGGTCGCGGCCGCCGCGCTCGCCCGCGTCGCCCTCGGTGGGGATCCGCGGGGCCGCGCAGGTGGGTCGGCCGGTGAAGGTGTCGACGGCGGAGAGGGCGATCTCCAGGCTGTTGTTGGCGCGGCCCGGCTCGCCGTACCCGCCGTCGTTGACCACCTCGGCCCAGCCGCCGGCCGCCGGGTCGGGGTGGCGTACCGGCACGCCGTCGCCGTCCCGGGGTGCCCGGCGCTCCACCTCGCGCTGGTGCTCCGGGTCGACCGGGCCGAGCCCGCCCGGGAGCCCGTACGGGCGGCTGTCGGCGATGGTGCGCAGCCGGACCGCCAGGGCGTCCTCGGCGCCGCCGTCCTTGCGCAGGGCGCGCATGGCCAGCTGGAGGGCCATCGCGTGGGCGGTGGCGACGGGGAGGACGGCCCAGCCGAGGCCGGTCTGGCCCTCGGCCGGCGAGCCGTCCGGGCGGCGGCGGGTGTCACCGGAGTGGAACTCGGGGCGGCCGGCGCCGGGGCCGATGACCGGCGGGGCGGCCGAGGGCGGCGGCACGGGCAGCGGGCCGGGGGCGGTGACGGGGTGCGGGGTGCCGGTGGCCGCCCGCGGCGCGCCCACGGCGGCGCCCGGCCGGGCCTCGGCGGGGGCGTGCTGGCCTGGGCCGGCCGTACCGGGCGTGCTCGCGCCGGGCGTGCCGGAGCCGGGGGCGGCCGCCCCCGGGAGGGCGACCAGGCCGGCCGGGCCGGCGGGGCCCGCCGGTGTGCCGTGGACCGCGCCGGCGGCGCCGGACGGGGTGGCCGGGCCGGTGCCGCCGCCGAACGGCGCCGGGCCGTGCCCGATCGCACCGGAGCCCGGTGCCGGGCCGCCGCCCGCGTACGGGCCGGGGCCGACCGGTCCGGCGCCCACCGGTCCGAGGCTGACCGGCCCGGCGCTCACCGGTCCGCCGAACGGGGTGCTGTACGTGCTGCCGCCCGAGCCCGCGGCCGTCGCGTGGTGGGCCTCCGGGCCCGGGGCGGAGCCGGGGCTGTACGAGGGGGGTGCGGGCGGTGCGAGCACCGAGTCGGTCCGCACGGTGACGGGCGCGCCGACGCCGCCACCACCGCCTCCGTTGCCGTTGCCGTTGCCGTGCGAGGGCGCCGACGGCTGGCCCGCGGAGGGCGCGTCGCCGCCCCCGCCGCCGGAGGGCGCCGAGCCGCCGCCCTGGTGGGCCGGGGCGGCGGGCCGCACCGGCGGGGACCAGTCGCCGCCGCCACCGCCGCCCGCGCTGACCGGCCCGGTCCGGACCTGCACCGGTCCGTCGTCGCCACCGCCGCCGTTGGAACCGCCGTTGGAACCGTTGGAACCGCCGTGCGCACCGCCCACGCGGACGGACGCCTCCGGGCCCGCCGCCAGGACCACGCCGTCCGCACCGGACGCCGTCAGCACCACCCCGTTCGCGCCCGGCAGCACCGAGCCCGGACCGCCCGGACCGCCCGGGCCGGCCTGGGCGCCGCCGGGCCCGCCCGGGGCACCGTCCAGCGCCGTCTCGCGCCCCGGCTTGCCGTGCGTCTGCCCGGGGTCGGCCAGCGGCACACCGAGCACCTGCCGGCCGTCCTGGTCGGTCAGCACCGGTCGGCCGTCCTTGCCGAGCACCGGCCGCCCGTGCTCGTCCACCTGCACGGCCAGGTTCTCCACCCCGACCACCGGCTTGCCGTCCGCGCCCTGGACCACCAGCAGCCCGTCGGCGTCCGCGACCGCGGTGCCGTCCGCCCGGACGATGACCGGGTTGCCCTCCTCGTCCAGCACCGGCTTGCCCGCCGCGTCGAGCTTGACGGTCAGGCCGGGCACGCCGACCACCGGCTTGCCGTCCTGGCCGACCACCACCGCCAGGCCCGCGCCGTCGGCGCCCAGCACCCCGGGCTCGGCGAGCACGGCGGGCAGTCCGGCCGCCGCCGGGTCGAAGACGCCGCCCGGCCCGGTCACCGAGGTCGTACGCACCGCGGCGGAGCCGCCGGGGCCGGTCCCCAGACGCAGCAGCGCGACCACGGCCGGCTCCTTGAGCGTGCCGGTGAGGCCGTCCTTCATGGCCCGGCCGAGCTCGTCCAGCAGCCCGCCGATCTTCAGCTTGGCGGTCTCGACGGCGACCGCCGCCATCGTCTCGGCGACCTTCTCGGTGGCCGTGTTCCGCACCCCGGAGGCGATCGCGCCGACGCTCTGGCGCAGCCCGCCGAACACCCCGCCGGGCGCGTCCCCGCCGCCGTTCTGCGCGGCCGCGGCGATCTTGGCGGCGGCCTCCTTGGCCTGGGCCGCCTGCTCCTCGGCCTTCTTCAGCTCGGCGGCCAGCTCGTTGAGGGTGGCGACGATGTCGGCCTTGCAGCCGTCGACGGCCCGGGCGGCCGTGTCGAAGGCCCCGGCGACCAGCCCGGCCGCGGAGTGCGCGTCGTCGAGGTGGCCCTTGCCGCCGCCGGTGAACGCCTGCCAGTACTCGCCGAAGGCCTCCACCGCGAGGCCGGAGTTCTCCCCGGTGACGCGCTTGGCGGAGTCCCCGCCGCGCTTGGCGAGGCGTTCGGACTCCGTGGCGAACTCCCGCCAGTGCCCGGCCGCCTTGCGCAGCCCGTCCTCGTCGGCCTGCGGCCACTGGTGGCCGGTCCTGGCCAGTACGGGTACCAGTTCATCGGGCAGCTTCCGGGACACGTGCATCTCCCCCTTCGACGTACGCACTTCAGCGGATCTCTGCGGTCCGCGGCCGTCGTGCCGGCGCCGCGGACGGTTCGGGCGTCAGGCCGACCTGTCCTTGGGGACGGTCCCGGGCGCGTGCGGGGTTGCCGCCGGTCCTGCGGCGGGGCCCGGGCCGAAGGCGGCCGCGGCCGTGCCGTCGGCGTCGGCGGTGCGCTCGGCCATGGTGTGCAGACCGGTCCCGACCTGGCCGAGTCGCCCGGCCAGCCCGCGCAGCCCGCCGAGCAGCGGGCCGTGCGCCTCCTGGTAGGCGGCGGCGAATCCGCTGCCCGGCCTGTCGAGGCCCCAGGGGCTGCCGAGCGCGGTGAGGCTCTGTTCCAGAGCCGCCGCGGCCTTCCCGAAGTCCTGCGAGATCTTCTCGAACTCCCGCCCCTCGCCGTGCAGTTCCCACGGCTTGATGACGAGCTTCCCACCCCCGGACGTGCCGGTACTGCTGCCGCTGGCCATCCCCGTACCTCCCCGTAGCGGACCGGCCGCCATCCTAGGGGTGCGGCCGGTGCGGCCCGCAGGCCAGAGGCGACCTCTTCACCCCGCCTTCACCACCACCGCCCGGGCCGCCGGGGCCGTCCGGTCGGCGAAATCACCGCAAATGCCCCGGCCGCGGGCGGTTCGCACCCCCGTGGAGGCTCTACCCTTGCCGGGTGGCAGCAGACACGTCCAAGAAGAAGTCCAAGGCCGGCTCGACCCCGGTCGATCTCGCCATGCCCACCCTGGGCCCCGGGGTCCCCGAGGTCGCACTCGACTTCCCCCGCGCCTGGGTCGAGTTCGCCGACCCGGACGACGAGGAGCAGGTGTTCCGCTGCGACCTCACCTGGCTGACCTCCCGCTGGACCTGCATCTTCGGCCGGGGCTGCCACGGCATCCGCGAGGGCCGCGGCGAGTCGGACGGCTGCTGCACGCTCGGCGCGCACTACTCGGACGAGGACGACGAGAAGCGCGTGTCCGGCCACGCGGCCCGGCTGACGCCCGAGATCTGGGAGAACTTCGAGCACGGCACCGACGACAGGGGCCGGATCAGGCTCGACGGCGGCATCACCATGTTCGACGAGGACGGCGACCGCCAGACCCGCCGGATCAACGGCGCCTGCCTCTTCCTGAACAGCCCCGGCTTCCCCGGCGGCGCCGGCTGCGCGCTGCACACCCTCGCCCTCAAGGAGGGCCGGGAGCCGCTGGAGACCAAGCCGGACGTCTGCTGGCAGCTGCCGGTGCGCCGCACCTACGACTGGATCGACCGCCCGGACGACACCCGCTACCTCCAGGTCACCATCGGCGAGTACGACCGCCGCGGCTGGGGCCCCGGCGGCCACGACCTGCACTGGTGGTGCACCGGCAGCCCGGAGGCGCACGACGGCCCGGACCCGGTGTACATCAGCTACCGCCCCGAGCTCACCGAGCTGATGGGTCCGGCCGGGTACGGGGTGCTGGCCGGCCTGTGCGAGCAGCGGATCGCCACCAAGGGCGACCGCAAGGTCGCCCCGCACCCGGCCGACCCGGTGAAGAAGCCCAGGAAGTAGAAGCAGGCCGGGAAGCGGCCGCTACTTGTCGATGTCCCCGACGACGAAGAACATCGAGCCCAGGATCGCCACCATGTCGGCGACCAGGGTGCCGGGCAGCAGCTCGGTGAGCGCCTGGATGTTGTTGAAGGACGCCGAGCGGAGCTTGAGCCGCCACGGCGTCTTGTCGCCGCGCGAGACCAGGTAGTAGCCGTTGACCCCGAGCGGGTTCTCGGTCCAGGCGTAGGTGCTGCCCTCGGGCGCCTTGAGCACCTTGGGCAGCCGCAGGTTGACCGGGCCGGGCGCGAGCGTGGCCAGCTTGTCCAGGCAGGCGTCCGCGAGGTCCAGCGAGTTGACCGTCTGCTCCAGCAGGCACTCGAAGCGGGCCAGGCAGTCGCCCTCCTCGCGGGTGACCACGGTCAGCACCTGCCGCAGCTCCTCGGAGCCGTACGCCAGGTACGGCTCGTCGCGGCGCAGGTCGAAGTCCAGGCCGCTGGCGCGCGCGATCGGGCCGCTGACCCCGTACGCCTCGGCGTGCGCCCGGCTGAGCACCCCGACGCCGGCCGTCCGGGCACGGAAGATCTCGTTGCCGAGCACCAGCTCCTCGAAGACCGGCAGCTGGGAGCGGACGACGCCGACGGCCGCCCGGACCCGGCCGAGCCAGCCGGCCGGCAGGTCCTCCTTGAGGCCGCCGACCCGGTTGAACATGTAGTGCATCCGGCCGCCCGAGGCCTCCTCCAGCACGTGCTGGAGGTCCTCGCGACCGGAGAAGGCGTGGAAGATCGGGGTGATCCCGCCCAGCTCCAGCGGGTAGGAGCCGAGGAACATCAGGTGGTTGAGCACCCGGTTCAGCTCGGCGAGCAGGGTGCGGATCCACACCGCCCGCTCGGGGACCTCCATGCCGAGCATCCGCTCGACGCCCAGCACCACGCCGAGCTCGTTGGCGAAGGCCGAGAGCCAGTCGTGCCGGTTGGCCAGCATGATGATCTGCCGGTAGTCCCGGGCCTCGAAGAGCTTCTCCGCGCCGCGGTGCATATAGCCGATCACCGGCTCGGCGGACACGATCCGCTCGCCGTCCAGCACCAGCTTCAGGCGCAGCACGCCGTGGGTCGCGGGGTGCTGCGGGCCGATGTTGAGCACCATGTCGGTGGTGCCCGCCTCGCCCGTGAAGTTCTCGGCTCCCGCCCCGATGCCGACCGTGGTCTCCCTCATGACTGGAGAGTCTGCCATCCCTCCAGGCCGGCGAGGCTCTCCGGTACCGGCATGCGGACGGTCTGCGCCAGCCAGCCGAAGCCGCCCAGCCCGGCCGGATCGGTCAGCTCGGCGCCCTCCCCCGCGCCGCCGAGCGCCCGCAGGTAGGCCACCGGATCGGTGGACGCCAGGGCCAGTGCCGGGCGGGCCCCGCTCACCCCGAGGGCCCGCAGGGCGTCGCGCTGCGTTGTCCACAGGCTGTGGAGGGCGGGGGCGGCCACCGCGTCCAGCGCCACGTGCGCGGTGATGTCGCAGGAGCCGTCCGGCACCGGCGGGACCTCACGACCGGCCCGGAAGCCGGTCCGGGTGGTGAACGGCGGGCGGGTGGCGAGGGTGTGCCCGTAGTCCACGGCCACCGCCAGGCCGCGCTCCAGCGTGCCGACCGCCGCGGCCCAGGCGGCGTCGCGCGGGGCGCCCAGCTCGACGAGGTCCCCCGGCTCCCGGGCCGGCCACCAGCGCCCGGCCCAGGCGGCGTCGGCCGCCGCCACCGGCTCGCCGAGCCGCTCCGCGCCGGTCGCGCGGTCCACCTCGGCGTAGCGCAGCACGCCGTCCTCGTCGACCTCGGCGAAGTCCAGCGGCACGTTGTCGAGCCACTCGTTCGCGAACAGCAGCCCGGTGACGCCCGGCGGGGGCGCGTCCGCCCACAGGGCTGTGGACGGCAGGCCCGGCGGGCGGGCGGCGATCTCCACCCCGTACGGCCGGAGTCTGGCCCGCACCGCGTCCGGCAGCTCGGCGAGGACCCCGGACAGCAGCTCGCCGCGGCCCGCACCGACGTCCACGAAGGCCAGCTCCTCCGGACGGCCGAGGGCCCGGTCCACCTCCACCAGCAGCCGGGCCACCGCCCGGGCGAACAGCGGGGAGGCGTGCACCGAGGTGCGGAAGTGCCCGGCCGGGCCCTCCGGCCTGCGGTAGAAGCCGCCGTCCGGGGCGTAGAGGGCCTGTTCCATGGCGGGCCGCCACCGCATCCAGCTCATGCCGCCGGACGCTACCGGCAGACCGGTCGACCCTCCCAACCGAAGCCGGGGCTTCTCCGACCTAGGGAGTAGGAGGGATCGCCCTCCCGGCGGACCTGGACACGCTTCGCGACTGCCTAGGCTTAACAGCGTGCAACGACTCAATGCCTGGATCCGCCGACACCCCATGGTGGTCGACTCCGCATGGGCGGCGATCGTGCTCTTCCTCGGCGTCCTCCCGGACGGCGGCGGCGCCAACACGGGCTGGCGGGCGGGCGTCCAGTTCGCCGTCGCCCTGATCATCCCGCTGCTGATGGTGTTTCGGCGCCGCTACCCCGACGCCACGGTGGCCGCCGCCACCGCGCTCGGCGTCGGCCAGATCGTGCTGGGCGTCCTGCCCGCCGCCTCCAGCATCGGGTACCTGGTCTTCGCCTACACCGGTGCCGCCTTCGGCTCCCGCTGGACGTCCCGGCTGGCCCTGACCGCCGGGCTGGCGGCCGGACCGCTGACCTTCTGGCAGATCCACCCCACCAAGGTGCTGCGCGACGAGGACGGCGACATCCTGCAGCGCCCGTACCAGCTGGGCGAGTCCGTCCTGATCACCGCGCTGATGAGCACCCCGTTCATCCTCTGCTGGGCGTGGGGCAGGCTCACCCGGGTCCGCCGGGCGTACCTGGTCGAGCTGGAGGACCGCGCCGCCCGGCTGGAGCGCGAGCGCGACGCCCAGGCCAAGGTGGCGGTCGCCGCCGAGCGCGCCCGGATCGCCCGCGAGCTGCACGACGTGGTCGCGCACAACGTCTCGGTCATGATCGTCCAGGCCGACGGCGCCGCCTACGTGCTGGACAACTCGCCCCAGCAGGCCAAGGAGGCGCTGAGCACCATCGCCTCCACCGGCCGCCAGGCCCTGGTCGAGATGCGCCGCCTGCTGGGCGTGCTGCGCACCGCCGACACCGCCGAGGAGTACGTGCCGCAGCCGGGCGTCGAGGAGCTGCCCGAGCTGCTGGAGCAGGTCCGCACGGCCGGTCTGCAGGTCGAGTTCGCCACCTCCGGGGACCCTCGCGAGCTGCCCCGCGGTGTCGAGCTGACCGTCTACCGGATCGTCCAGGAGGCGCTGACCAACGTCCGCAAGCACGGCGGCCCCGATGTCCACGCCCGGGTCGCGGTGGACTTCGGCGAGCGCGAGCTGGCCGTGCTGATCGAGGACGACGGCCGCGGCACCACCGACGAGCAGCTGGCCTCCGGCGGCGCGGACGGCCAGGGCCATGGTCTGATCGGCATGCGTGAGCGGGTCGGCATGGTCAGCGGCAGCCTCGACGTGGGCCCGCGGCCCGGCGGGGGCTTCCGGATCCGAGCAGTCCTGCCGCTCAAGACCGCCCACTGAACCGCGCCGCCGCACCCCTGCGCAGCCCTCGAAATAGGAGCCACCTTGACCATCCGCGTGATGCTCGTCGACGACCAGGAGCTGCTGCGCACCGGGTTCCGGATGATCCTGCAGTCACAGGGCGACATCGAGATCGCCGCCGAGGCCGGTGACGGCGCGCAGGCCCTGGAGCGGCTCAGGCACACGTCGGTGGACGTGATCCTGATGGACGTCCGGATGCCCCGCCTGGACGGTGTGCAGACCACCCGCCGGATCTGCCTGGCCGAGGACGGCAGCCCGCTGCCGGACGCCCCGCACGTCCTCATCCTCACCACCTTCGACCTGGACGAGTACGCCTTCGCCGCGCTCAAGGCGGGCGCCAGCGGCTTCCTGCTCAAGGACGTGCCGCCGACCGAGCTGGTGGCCGCGATCCACGCGGTGCACGGCGGGGACGCGGTGGTCGCCCCGACCACCACCCGCCGCATGATCGACCGCTTCGCCGAGGTGCTCCCCACCCCGGCGAGCGCGGCCGGACCGGACACCCTCGCCCCGCTCACCGAGCGCGAGCGGGAGGTGTTCCTGCTGGTCGCCCAGGGACTGTCGAACGGCGAGATCGCCGCCCGGCTGGTGCTGTCCGAGGCCACCGTGAAGACCCACGTCGGCCGGATCCTGGCCAAGCTCGGCCTGCGCGACCGGGTCCAGGCCGTGGTGCTCGCCTACGAGGCGGGCCTGATCCGGGCCGGCGCCGCGGACTGAGCCGTCGCCACGGCCCGAACCCGGGCCCCGGTTTGGGCCCGGCGGCGGTTCGACCGGCCACCCGGCGGATGGATGCACCCCGGCGTCCGGCCCGTAGAATGGGCCGGTACGTCCGGTACCCGAAGAGGACCGGAACGGAGAGTGAGGACGAGGGTCGAGCCGTGAGCACGTCCGACAGCGCCGACTTCACCGGGTCCGACGGGTTCGCCCCGCTGGGCGACGGCTTCGCCGACCCGGCCGACCCCGGCAACCGCCCGGCCCGGCTGGCCGTCGGCGTGGTCGGCACCGGCCGGGTGGGCCCCGCGCTCGGCGCCGCCCTGCAGCTCGCCGGACACCGCGTGGTCGCCGCCTCCGGGGTCTCCACCGCCTCCCGCCGCCGGGCCGACGCGCTGCTGCCCGGGGTGCGGATCGTCACCCCGCCGCAGGTCCTCGCCGCCGCCGACCTGGTGCTGCTGACCGTCCCCGACGACGCCCTGGCCGATCTGGTCGCCGGGCTCGCGGCGACCGGCGCCGTCCGCCCCGGCCAGCTGGTCGTGCACACCTCCGGCGCGCACGGCGTCGCCGTCCTGGAGCCCGCCACCCGGGCCGGGGCGCTGCCGCTCGCGCTGCACCCCGCGATGACCTTCACCGGCACCTCCGTCGACCTGGCCCGGCTGGCCGGCTGCCCGTTCGGGGTGACCGCCCCCGAGGAGCTCCGCCCGGTCGCCGAGGCCCTGGTGGTCGAGATGGGCGGGGAGCCCGAGTGGGTGCCGGAGGGCGTCCGCCCGCTCTACCACACGGCCCTCGCGCACGGCGCCAACCACCTGGTCACCCTGGTCGCGCAGGCGCTGGAGCTGCTGCGCACCGCCGGTGTCGCCGAGCCCGGCCGACTGCTCGGCCCGCTGCTCGGCGCCGCCCTGGACAACAGCCTGCGCTCCGGCGACGCGGCCCTCACCGGCCCGGTCGCCCGGGGCGACGCCGGCACCGTGCGGCGCCACCTGGCGCAGCTCAGTACGGTGTCCCCGGACATCCCCGCGGCCTACCGGGCGATGGCCAGGGCCACCGCGCAGCGGGCACTCGCCAACGGAACCATCGACGAAGCGTCGGCGGCGGCGCTGCTGGACGTACTGAACGAGGAGAGCAACTGATGGCACGCGGCAAGCAGCCGGCCAAGGCGCACCGGGCACCCAAGGTCCGCCGGGCCGTTGTGACGTACACCGTCGCCGACTTCGAGTCCGCCTTCTGGCCGGACGAGCAGCCGGTGGACAACGCGGTCGTGATGACCATGGGCGCGCTGCACGCGGGCCACGCCGCCCTGATCCGGGCCGCCCGCAAGCAGGTCGGCCCCGAGGGCCGGGTGGCCGTCACGGTCTTCGTCAACCCGCTGCAGTTCGGCGCGGGCGAGGACCTGGAGCGCTACCCGCGCAGCCTGGACGAGGACGTCCAGCTGGCCGAGGAGGCCGGCGCCGACGTGGTCTTCGCCCCGACCGCGGACGAGGTCTACCCCAACGGCGAGCCGCAGGTGCGCCTGGCCGCCGGCCCGATGGGCGAGCGCTTCGAGGGCGCCACCCGGCCCGGCCACTTCGACGGGGTGCTGACCGTCGTCGCCAAGCTGCTGCACATCACCGACCCGGACTTCGCCTTCTTCGGCGAGAAGGACGCCCAGCAGCTGGCGATCGTCCAGCGGATGACCGCCGACCTGGACTTCGACGTCGAGATCATCGGCGTGCCGACCATCCGCGAGGAGGACGGGCTGGCGCTGTCCTCGCGCAACCGCTACCTCTCGGAGGAGGACCGCGCGCACGCGCTCGCCCTCTCCAAGGCCCTGTTCGCCGGCCGCGACGCGGCCGCGCAGGGCCCCAAGGCCGTCCGCGAGGCCGCCGCGGCCGTCCTCGACACCGCCGAAGGTGTCACCCTTGACTACCTCGCCCTGATCGATCCCCACGACTTCGTCGAAGCCGCGGACGACTTCCAGGGCGAGGCCGTGCTGGCCGTCGCCGCGACGGTGGGCTCCACCCGCCTGATCGACAACGTCCGCCTCATCTGCCGCTAGGCGGCGGATGGGCACCACGCACGGAATCCGCCACCGCGCGGACGAGCACCACACTGAACCGTTCGGTAACCGAAGCACCCTCAGGCATGCACTCACAGGAGGCGTGACCCCATGCTCCGCACCATGCTCAAGTCCAAGATCCACCGGGCCACCGTGACCCAGGCCGACCTGCACTACGTCGGCTCGGTCACGGTGGACGAGGACCTGCTCGACGCGGCCGACCTGCTCCCCGGCGAGCTGGTCCACATCGTCGACATCAACAACGGCGCCCGGCTGGAGACGTACACCATCGCCGGCCCGCGCGGCACCGGCGTGATCGGCATCAACGGCGCCGCCGCCCGCCTGGTCCACCCCGGCGATCTGGTCATACTCATCGCCTACGGGCAGATGGAGACCGCGGAGGCCAAGGGCTACGTCCCGAAGGTGGTCTTCGTGGACGCGGAGAACCGGATCACCGGCATGGGCGGCGACCCCGCCGAGGCCGGGGAGGGCACCGGACTGATCCGCGGCGACGAAGCGTACGGTAGCCCGGACGGCGCGGCCGCAACCGCCGCGCGCTGAAGGAGCCACTGAACGCCATGCCCACCACGCACCGCCTCACCGCCCCCGCCCCCGGCTGGACGGCCACCACCGACGTCGTCGTGGTCGGCTCCGGGGTGGCCGGCCTCACCGTCGCCCTCAACGTCCGCAAGGCCGGCCTGCGGGCCGTGGTGGTCACCAAGGCGATGCTCGACGACGGCTCCACCCGCTGGGCCCAGGGCGGCATCGCCGCCGCCCTGGGCGAGGGCGACACCCCCGAGCAGCACCTGGCCGACACCCTGGTGGCCGGCGCCGGGCTCTGCGACGAGGAGGCCGTCCGGACCCTGGTGACCGAGGGCCCGGAGGCCGTCCGCCACCTGATCGCGACCGGCGCCGCCTTCGACCGCGGCGAGGACGGCGAGATCCTGCTCACCCGCGAGGGCGGCCACCACCGCCGCCGGATCGCGCACGCCGGCGGGGACGCCACCGGCGCCGAGATATCCCGCGCCCTGGTCTCCGCCGTCCGGTCCGACCCGGGCCTGGAGCTGATCGAGCACGCCCTCGTGCTCGACCTGCTCACCGACGCCGACGGACACACCGCCGGCCTCACCCTGCACGTGATGGGCGAGGGCCAGCGCGACGGCGTCGGCGCGATCCGGGCCCGCGCGGTGGTGCTCGCCACCGGCGGGATGGGCCAGATCTTCTCCGCCGGCACCAACCCCGCGGTCTCCACCGGCGACGGCGTGGCGCTCGCGCTGCGGGCCGGCGCCGAGGCCGCCGACCTGGAGTTCGTGCAGTTCCACCCGACCGTGCTCTGGCTCGGCCCGGAGGCCGCGGGCCAGCAGCCGCTGATCTCCGAGGCCGTCCGCGGCGAGGGCGCCCACCTGGTGGACGCCGAGGGCACCCGCTTCATGGTCGGGCGGCACGAGCTGGCCGAGCTCGCCCCGCGCGACATCGTCGCCAAGGCGATCACCCGGCAGATGCAGCTCAAGGGCGCCGAGCACATGTACCTGGACGGGCGGCACTTCGGCGCCGAGATGTGGGAGCAGCGCTTCCCCACCATCCTCGCCTCCTGCCGCTCGCACGGCATCGACCCGGTCACCGAGCCGATCCCGATCGCCCCGGCCGCGCACCACGCCTCCGGCGGCGTACGGACCGACCTGTCCGGCCGCACCACCGTCCCCGGCCTGTACGCCTGCGGCGAGGTGGCCTGCACCGGTGTGCACGGCGCCAACCGGCTGGCGTCCAACTCCCTGTTGGAGGGCCTGGTCTTCGCCGAGCGGATCGCGGCCGACCTGGTCGCCCGCCATCGGGCGGACGACCTGCCCGAGCGCTCGGCGGACGTCGCCGCCCGCGCGGCGTACCCGGTGCCGCTGCCCGCGCCCGAGGCCCGCGCCGAGATCCAGCGGCTGATGTCCCGCGGTGCGGGCGTGCTGCGCTCGGCCGCCTCGCTGGCCGACGCGGCCGCCGGGCTGGCGCTGCTCTCCGAGCAGGCCCACGCGCACATCGCCGAGGAGAAGCCGGCCGACCCCCGGGTGGAGACCTGGGAGGCCGCCAACCTGCTGCTGGTCGCCACCGCCCTGGTCGAGGCCGCCTCCCAGCGCGAGGAGACCCGCGGCGGCCACTGGCGCGAGGACTTCCCCGAGCGGGACGACGACCGTTGGCAGCGCCACCTGATCACCACCCTCACCGCGTCCGGCGATCTTGTCAGCACTCCTGAGGAGCAGTAGAACCATGACCCACTCGCACGAGGAACTCCCGATGGCCGACGGCTGCGGCGACGGCTGCGCATGCGGGGACGCCGAGGGCTACGAGACCGGCCTGGACCCGCAGCTCGCCGAGCTGCTGGAGGCGGCCGGGCTGGACCCGGTCGAGGTCGAGGACATCGCCACCCTGGCACTGGCCGAGGACCTGGCCGGTGGCGAGGACGTCACCTCGGTGGCCACCGTGCCGGCCGACGCCGTCGCCACCGCCGACTTCACCGCCCGCGAGGCGGGTGTGGTGGCCGGCCTGCGGATCGCCGAGGCCGTCGTCTCGCTGGTCTGCGAGGAGGAGTTCGAGGTCGAGCGGCACGTCGAGGACGGCGACCGGGTCGAGGCCGGCCAGGTGCTGCTCTCGGTGCGCAGCCGCACCCGCGACCTGCTGACCGCCGAGCGCAGCGCGCTGAACCTGCTCTGCCACCTCTCCGGCATCGCGACCGCCACCCGGGCCTGGGCGGACGCCCTGGAGGGCACCGGCGCGGTGGTCCGCGACACCCGCAAGACCACCCCGGGCCTGCGGGCGCTGCAGAAGTTCGCGGTGCGCTGCGGCGGCGGCGCCAACCACCGGATGGCGCTCTCCGACGCGGCCCTGGTCAAGGACAACCACGTGGTCGCGGCCGGCGGCGTCGCCGAGGCGTTCCGGGCCGTCAAGGCCGCCTACCCCGACCTGCCGGTCGAGGTCGAGGTGGACACCCTGGAGCAGATCCCGCCGGTGCTGGAGGCCGGGGCCGACCTGATCCTGCTGGACAACTTCACCGTCCCGCAGCTGAAGCAGGCCGTCGAGCTGGTGGCCGGCCGGGCCCGGCTGGAGGCCTCCGGCGGACTCACCCTGGCCACCGCGGCCGAGGTCGCCCAGACTGGTGTCGACTACCTGGCCGTGGGTGCGCTCACGCACTCCTCGCCGATCCTGGACATCGGCCTCGACCTGCGCGCCTGATCGGACCTCACCTCCCCTCACGCAGAAAGCGCCCCATGCTCCTCACCATCGACGTCGGAAACACCCAGACCACGCTCGGCCTGTTCGACGGCGAGGAAGTGGCCGAGCACTGGCGGATCTCCACCGATCCGCGCCGCACGGCCGACGAACTGGCGGTGCTGCTGCAGGGCCTGATGGGCTCGCACACCGCGGTCGCCGAGGCCGCGGTGGACGGCCTGGCGATCTGCTCCTCCGTCCCCGCCGTGCTCCACGAGCTCCGCGAGGTCGCCCGCCGCTACTACGGCGACGTCCCCGCGGTGATCGTGGAGCCGGGGGTGAAGACGGGCGTGCACGTCCTCATGGACCACCCCAAGGAGGTCGGCGCCGACCGGATCGTCAACGCGCTGGCCGCCAGCCACCTCTACGGCGGCCCGTGCATCGTGGTCGACTTCGGTACCGCCACCACCTTCGACGCGATCAACGCCCGCGGCGACTACGTCGGCGGGGCGATCGCGCCCGGGATCGAGATCTCGGTGGAGGCGCTCGGGGTGCGCGGCGCCCAGCTGCGCAAGATCGAGCTGGCCCGCCCGCGGAACGTGATCGGCAAGAACACCGTGGAGGGCATGCAGTCCGGCATCCTCTACGGCTTCGCCGGCCAGGTCGACGGCCTGGTCGACCGGATGGCCCGCGAGCTCGCCAAGGACCCGGACGACGTCCAGGTCATCGCGACCGGCGGTCTCGCCCCGCTCGTCCTCGGCGAGGCCACCACCATCGACGTGCACGAGCCCTGGCTGACGCTGATCGGCCTGCGCCTGGTGTACGAGCGCAACCGGCCTGCGGCCGCCTGAGCAGGCCCCGGCACCACCCGCCCGCCACGTGCCGATGGCGCGTCCGTCCTGCGGACGCGCCATCGGCACGTGGGCGGGTGGGCGGATCAGCGGCCCGCCTCCGCGGTCGGCGAGGGGAGCGGCCCCGGGGAACGCCCGACGACCACCTTCGTGTAGCCGTCCGCGAAGGTCGCCTCTCCCTGCCCGGCCGCCAGGGAGGCCAACGCGGAGGCCACCACCTCCGAAGGCGCGGACGGAGCCTGTCCGCCGGGGCTGGCGGGGGGAGCGCTGGGCTTCGGTCCGGCCGGCGCCAGGGATGCGGCGACCTGCCGCCAGCGCGCGTCGGTGGCCACCGCGGCGAGCTGCCCGGTGTTCAGCAGCGGGTCGGTACGGGTGATCGGGGTGCCCCGCTCCAGCGGCTTGCGGTTCCACTCCTGGATCATCAGCGTGTAGCCGTTCGCGCTGTACAGCGACGCGGCCCAGGTCTTGGAACCGGCCGGCTCGCCCGCCCGGGTCCCGGCTTGGTAGACCACCAGGTCGGAGCCGTCCGGCAGGGTCGTCGCGGTGCAGGCGTCCCCGGCGATCGGCGGATTCGGGCAGGTGTGGTCGGGGCCCACCGCAGTCGGGGTGATCCAGAACAGCAGCTGGCCCGCGCCGTTGCCGTCGTCGTGGACCATCCGGATCTGGGTGGTGTCGGTCTCCGTCCCGCGGGCCTCGCCGACCTCCGTCGTCCCGGCCGGCAGCAGCTCGGTCAGCAGGGCGAGGACCTGCTCGCCGGAGAGCTTCGGTGCTGCGGTGCCGCCCTCCGACGCCGCGCCGACCACGGACGGGGAGCCGGCTCCGGAGCCCAGGGCCACCCCGCCGACCCCGATCAGCGCCAGGGCGGCGGCGCCGGCCGCCATCGACGCCCGCCGGCGGCGGCGCAGCCGGCGGCCCACCACCCAGGCGGAGTCGATCAGCGCGGTGGGCTCGGTGTGGAAGGTCTCGCCGGCCCGGGCGAGCTCCCGGGCGAAGTCTTGCGTGTACTGCTCGTCGATCGGGGTCGGGTCTGCGGGCATGACGGATCTCCCTGTCGGGCCTGGAGTGCGGGTGAAGGTGGTGATCGAGGGCGGGCGGCGCGGCGCGGTCAGCGCTCCGCGAGCTCGCCGAGGCTGTCGCCGAGCAGCGACCGGATCCGGCCGAGCGCGCGCACCGTCCGGGTGCGGACCGCCCCGGAGGTGCTGCGCAGGATGTCGGCGGTCTCCCCGACGCTGCGGTCCTCCCAGTAGCGCAGGACCAGGACCGCCCGGTCCTGGGGCGACAGCCGGCCGAGTGCGTCGACCAGGGTCAGCCGCAGCGTGGCGTCGCCCTCGCGGGCGGCGCCGTCCGGGACCTCGTCCACGGGCTGCTCGGTGGAGCTGCGCCGGCCGCGGTGCGAGAGGAACACCCGGACCAGCACCGTGTGCGCGTAGCCGGCCGGGTTCTCGATCCGGGCCCGCGGCGTGAACCACGAGGTGCGGTGCCACTGGGCGTAGATCCGCCCGAGCGCCTCCTGGACGAGGTCCTCCGCGAGGTGGGTGTCGCCGCCGGTGAGCAGGCACGCCGTCCGGTACAGGTGTCCCGTCCGGGCCACCGCGAAGGCCTTGAACGCCTCGTCCCGCGCGCCGCGTCCCCCCGGGCCGGCCTCACTGTTTCGCGCCATCTCTGCCTGGGCTCCCCCGGATTGATTTCCCTTACATATGGATGACCCGGGTCGCGGCGGGGATGTTACAGCGGCGGCGAAAACTCTTCCGGGGCGAGTTCGTGTCCGGCCGAACGTGGGGCGTCGGCGCGACGTTACCGACAAATCGGATATTCCTCACGTAGTGTCAACCCATGCCTACGCCACACGGATCGCGCGGCGGCATGGCCTTCAGCGCCGACGAAGTCCGCGTGCTGCGCCGCGCCCTCGCCCAAGCCCTGCACCCCGCCGTACCCGTCCACCTCCAGATCTCCGACCGCCTGCCGTTCGCCGGCGTCGGCGCCGAACTGTGGGCGGAGGACGTCCAGGACGCCCTGCGTCTGACCGAGGCGATCGACGAGGCCGTCCAGGAGGGCGGCCGGCTGCGCGCCTTCCTGCTCGCCGACCTCGCCCGCTACCGGGCGGCCCTGCCCGGCAGCGCGAGCGGCTACCTGGAACGTCTGGAGGAGGCCGTGACCGACGGCTACCTGCCCGGCCCCGAGGACCTCACCGCGCTGCGCGGGCTGACCCGCCAGCCGTGCGGCCAGAGCGAACGCGCCCGCCGCTCCCGGCTGGCCGGCCGCTGCCACGCGCTGGCCGAGGCCGCCGTCCGCGAACGGCTCGCCCTCACCACCGGACAGCGCCACCTCATGGCCGTACCGAGTCCTGCCGCACCCCCGCGCAGTCTCCCCACCCCTGTTGGAGGACGGATCCCGATGAGCAGCACCGACTCCCCCGCCGAGAAGCCCGCCGCTCCCAAGGGCCAGCCCCGGCCGCACCGGATGCCCACCCCCGCCGAGCTCTTCGGCCGCCGCCCCAAGCCCGCCGTCCACCCGGCCCCGCCCACCACGGACCCGGAGGAGCTGGAACTCGCCACCGGCACCGGCTGACCCCGGAGCGTCGGAGCATCGGAGGGGCGGCGGGCCATCGGGCCCGCCGCCCCTCCGAGGTTTTGCCGAACGGTGATCATCGGGGGGCAGCAGGAATGATCACCGCGCTGGTATGACTGTGGGGTGCCGGAGCGCCCCTCCGGCGGGGGCGGGCTTTGCAGGGGCATCCTCATTCCTTTTCGCCGGACACCGCACCGGCCGCGATCCGCGCGGCCGCACCGCGGGCGGCCGTCCATCGTGCGCTCCCCCCGATCTGCCGACCCACGATCCCTGGAGCAAGGATGGCTTCGTCCGCCCCCCACCCGCCGCGGCCCCGGGCCTGGTCACCGCCGCGCGCACTGCTGCGCCTCGCGGTCGCGGGCACCGCTCTCGCCCTGGCGACGGCCGCCGTACCGGCCTCGGCCGCACCGGCCGCCGCCGGCGACCCGGTCCCGCCGGCCGCCGTCCAGCCCGGCCGGTTCGTCCAGACCGACCTCACCCGGCTGCTGGACACCCGCAACGCCATCGGCGTCCCGACCAGGAGCCCGCTCGGCGGCGACGCCACGCTGCGCTTCGCCGTCGGCCAACTCGCCCCCGGCGCCACGGCGGTGGTCCTGAACGTCACCGCGACGGACACCACCGAGGAGAGCTACGTCACCGTCCACCCCGACGGTAGGCCGCGGCCCCGCACCTCCAACCTCAACTTCACCCCCGGCCAGACCGTCGCCAACCTGGTCACCGTGCCGGTGACCAACGGCTACATCGACATCTACAACCACCTCGGCTCGGTCGACCTGGTGGCCGACGTCTTCGGCTACTACACCGACGACGCGGCGGCGACCGCGTCCACCTTCCAGCCGGTCACCCCGTCCAGGGCCCTGGACACCCGGAGCAGCGGGCCCGGCGGCAGCGCCCAGCACGTCGGCACCGACGGCACCGTCAACCTCAAGCTCGCCGGGAGGAACCGCGTCCCGGCCGCCGGGGCGACCGCCGTGGTGCTCAACGTGACCGCGACCGACACCGCGGACTCCAGCTTCGTCACGGTCTACCCGCACGGCACCGCCCGGCCCTCGACGTCGAACCTCAACTTCGAGGCCGACCAGACGGTGCCCAACCTCGTCACCGTCCCGCTGGGCGCCGACGGCAGCATCGACCTCTACAACCACATCGGCACGGCCGACCTGGTCGTGGACGTGTTCGGCTTCTACACCGGCGCCCCGAGCGGCTCCGGCTTCACCGCCACCGGTCCGACCCGGGTCCTGGACACCCGGGACCCGGGCCGCCAGAAGGTCGGCCCGGGCGGCGTGCTCGGCTGGAACGTCGGCGAGGGCTCCGGGCTCGGCGACGCCAGGCCGAGCGCCGTCGTGCTCAACGTGACCGCGACCGGTCCGACCGCCACCGGCCACCTCGACGTCTACCCGGGCGGCAGCCCCCGCCCGAGCAGCTCGAACCTCAACTACACCGCGGACCAGACCGTGGCCAACACGGTGATCGTCCCGGTGGACGCCTCCGGGAACGTGAACTTCTACAACAACGCCGGCTCGGTCGACGTGGTGGTCGACCTCTTCGGCTACTTCACCGCCCCCCAGGGCGGCCCGACCGGTCTGTCGATGGACTGGGAGTACCCGGTCGCCTGCGACGTCCCCAGCCCCGGCCGCTGGCTCCACCCGGGCATGTACTCGACCGGCTTCAGCGCCGTCGGCAGCCCGGTGCCCGGCGCCACCGGCCCGGTCTGGACGCAGTACGTCATCACCGGCCCGGACGGCACGAGGAGCTACGCGGGCCCCCAGGCCGCCCCCGGCACCAAGTCCACCTTCGGCGTCCCCCTGGCGGACCTCAAGACCGGCAGCGCCTACAGCTGGTACGCCTACGGCACCGACGGCGTCCACACCACCGCGGCCAGCCGGCCGTGCAGCTTCCGCTACGGGTACGACCCCGGCTTCCGGGTGACGATCTCCGACCCCGGGACGCTCTACTCCGGACAGACCGCCCGGTTCACCCTCTCCGCCACCACCGACGAGATCGAGCCCGGTTTCCAGGCCGCGACGTTCCGCTACGGCCTGGACGACAACTCCTCCCTGGGCTCCAGCATCGCCGCCACCGGCGGCACCGCGACGCTCAACCTCCCGATGTACCAGTGGGGCACCCACACGCTCTACGTCGAGGCCGTCAGTGCCGACGGCACCCGGACCTCCCGGACAAGCGCGTACTTCTACGTGATCTCGCGCTGACCCGACCGGCCCGGAAGGGGGAGGACGCCCTGGCGTCCTCCCCCTTCCGCCATACGGCCCGTGCGGCGGGGATATCCCGTGGCGGAGCACGGTGTGTGGCTGGCTACCCTTGTGGGGTGAGCGATCAGAGCCCCATCACCGCGACCGACGACCTTCCCGAGCAGATGCGCGTCCGGCGCGAGAAGCTGGACCGGCTCCGGGCGGCCGGCGTCGACCCGTACCCGGTCGGCTTCCCCCGCACCAGCACCATCGCGGACCTGCGCGCCAAGCACCCGGACCTGGCGCCGGACACCGCCACCGGTGAGCGGGCCGGCATCACCGGCCGGGTGATCCTCTCCCGGACCGGCGGCAAGCTCTGCTTCGCCACCCTGCGCGACGGCAGCGGCGACCTCCAGGTGATGCTGTCGCTGGACAAGCTCGGCGAGGAGCGGCTGGCTGCCTGGAAGGCCGACATCGACCTCGGCGACCAGGTCGGCGTCGAGGGCGAGGTGATCACCTCCCGGCGCGGCGAGCTGTCGGTGATGGTGGACAGCTGGGCGCTGACCGCCAAGTGCCTGCGCCCGCTGCCGGACAAGCACAAGGGCCTGACCGACCCGGAGGCCCGGGTCCGCCAGCGGTACGTCGACCTGATCGTCAACCCCGAGGCCCGCGAGATCCTGCACCTGCGCAGCAAGGTGGTCCGCTCGATCCGCCGCACCTACGAGGACCGCGGCTACATCGAGGTCGAGACCCCGATGCTGCAGCCGGTGCACGGCGGCGCCAACGCGCGTCCGTTCAAGACGCACATCAACGCGTACGACATCGACCTGTTCATGCGCATCGCCCCCGAGCTGTACCTCAAGCGGCTGGTGGTCGGCGGCGCGGAGAAGGTCTTCGAGATCAACCGCAACTTCCGCAACGAGGGCGCGGACTCCACCCACAACCCCGAGTTCACCTCGCTGGAGTCGTACGAGGCCTACGGCGACTACGACACCCAGGCCGAGCTGATCCGGGCGACGATCATCAACGCCGCCCGCGACGCACTGGGCACCACGGTGATCCGGGGCCTGGACCCGCACGGCGTGGAGCACGAGATCGACCTGGCCGAGCCGTGGGCGGAGGTCGGCGTCTACCCGGGCATCTCCGAGCACCTGGGCACCGAGGTGACCCCGGAGACGGGCGTGGAGGAGCTGCGCAGGCTCGCCACCGAGCACGGCATCCCGTTCGAGAAGGACTGGGGCCACGGTCAGATCGTGCTGGAGATGGTCGAGCGCCTGCTGGAGGAGAACGCGATCGCGCCGACCTTCATCAAGGACTACCCGACCGAGGTCTCCCCGCTCACCCGCCAGCACCGCTCGGTCGCCGGCGTGGCGGAGAAGTGGGACCTGGTGATCTTCGGGACCGAGATCGGCACCGCCTACTCCGAGCTGGTCGACCCGGTCGAGCAGCGCGCCCGGCTGACCGCGCAGTCCCTGCTGGCGGCCGGCGGCGACGTCGAGGCGATGCAGGTGGACGAGGACTTCCTGCGGGCCCTGGAGTACGCGATGCCGCCCACCGGCGGGCTCGGCCTCGGGGTGGACCGCCTGATCATGCTGCTCACCGGCAAGAACATCCGCGAGACGGTGCTCTTCCCGCTGGTGAAGCCCGAGCCCAAGGCGTCCGCCGCACCGGCGGCGGAGAAGACCGAGGAGGAGTGACCTGATGGACTACGTCAGCGCGATCGTCCCGCCGCTGGTCATGGCGATCGGCTTCGGATTCCTGGTGCGGGCCATCATCCGCAGCCAGGGCGGGGCCCAGAAGGCCAAGGAGGACGCGGTCGACTGACCCCGTCGGCCGCCCGTCCACCGCGCGCCGCCATTCCCGATTCCCGGGGGTGGCGGCGCGCCGGTTTGGCGGCACTTCACAAGATTTGCCCCATTCACTCCCTATCCTGGCCGCACTATGGTCCGGCAACTCGGCGAACTTGAGAACGCCATCATGACCCGGGTGTGGCAGTGGAACCGACCGGTCACGGTTCGCGAGGTTCTCCTGGATCTGCAGTCGGAACGCGAAATCGCGTACACCACGGTGATGACCGTCCTGGACAAGCTCCACAGAAAGGGCTGGTTGCGTCGGGACCGGGCCGGGCGGGCCTATCGATATGAACCGGTCTCGTCCCGCGAGGCGTACACGGCGGCACTGATGAACGACGCGTGGGCCACCAGTGACAATCCCGCGGCCGCCCTGGTGCACTTCTTCGGCCTGATGTCGCCCGAGCAGCGCGAGGCACTGCGCGATGCACTGCGGGTCGCCGCTCTGTTCCCGTCCGATCCGGCCAACCCTGATTCCGAGGGCAACGGGCCCGATACCGGGGAGACCCCACCGGGTCCGACACGATAACGTCCCGCCATGGAGGTCACCATCCGCCGGGCGCGGACCACGGACGTGCGGGCGGTACGCGGGCTCATCGACGCCTACTCGCGCGACGGCATTCTGCTCGACAAGCCCACCGTCACCCTGTTCGAATCCGTGCAGGAGTTCTGGGTCGCGGAACGCGACGACAACGGCGCGGTGGTGGCGTGCGGCGCACTGCACGTGATGTGGGAAGACCTGGCCGAGGTCCGCACGCTCGCGGTCGATCCGTCCTGCCGCGGACACGGCGTCGGACACGTACTGCTGGACAAGCTGCTGCAGACCGCGCGTTGGCTCGGCGTCCGTCGGATTTTCTGCTTGACGTTCGAGGTCGCCTTCTTCGCGAAACACGGTTTCGTCGAGATCGGCGAGCTGCAGGAAACCGATGATGGTACGACAGACCCGGCGGCGATCGCTACGGATGTCTATGAAGAACTTCTCCGCTCGTACGATGAAGGTGTCGCGGAGTTCCTGGACCTGGAGCGGGTGAAGCCCAACACGCTGGGCAACTCGCGCATGCTGCTGCACCTGTGAGGCGCTCCCGACCGGGGCAGGGGTTTGTGTTTTCCGGTGAAAGGCGCTTTCCTTTCCTTAGGCAATGGGTCGTTTAGCGGAAAGGGAAGCCCGTGGCACAGAGGGTGCAGGTCATTCTTGAAGACGATCTCGACGGCGGTTCGGCGGACGAGACGGTGACGTTCGCGCTCGACGGCGTTGCCTACGAGATCGATCTGAAGAGCGCCAACGCGGACAAGCTCCGCGGTCTGCTGGCGCCGTACGTGGACAAGGGCCGCAAGCAGAGCGGCCGGCTGGTCGGCGCCCGACGCCCGGGCCGGGGCACCGCCCCGCGTCCGTCCGGAAGCGCCCCGGACACCGCCAAGATCCGCGCGTGGGCCAAGGAGCAGGGCCTGGAGGTCAACGACCGCGGCCGGGTGCCGAGCAACGTGCGCGAGGCGTACGAGAAGGCCAACGCGGCCTGATTCCGGCTGCGCCGGAGAGACTGCAGGGCCCGGCTGCGCCGGAGAGACTGCAGAGCCCGGCTGCGCCGGACCGCCGGAGCGGGTGCGGGGCCCCGGCGGCCGCCCGCGGCGTCCGTGGCACACGCGCGGGGCGCGGAGGGATCCCCTCCGCGCCCCGCGGTGCACACACGGGCATCCCGGGCCCCGACGGGGGCTCCGACGACGCGGGCTCGGGCGGCGGAACATTCACGGGCTGTGCAACGCTGTAGTGGCGAAGCGGTAACGCCGGTACCACCGGGACGGCCTACAGACCGAGGCATCCGCCGCTGAGACACCGTCACCGCCGGCCGACTTCTCGCCAGGCGAACACCGCCACCGCGGAAACTGCGCGAGAAGCTCCCCGTAACCGGGTATGAATGCAGGTGGACGGGGTCCCAGACCCCGACCGGGGCAGTATGCACGACCGGCCGGAGGCCATCCCGCTCCGCCGAGGCGGCTGTTGTTCGCCGATGGCGTAGCGGTATCTGGTGCATCGGGCCCACCTGTGGGAACACCGTCTCCCAGCATCAGGTTGGGATTGGTGTCGGCTGGTCGCGCAGCATCTCGCTCCCGATACCGGGGAGTGAATCCGTGGGCCGCGCCGCTGAGCGGGACTAGCATGCGGAAGGACAGGGCGGGGACCGACCCCGAACTGCCCGACCGCTCTGAGGAGCGATAAACGATGTTCGAGAGGTTCACCGACCGCGCGCGGCGGGTTGTCGTCCTGGCTCAGGAAGAAGCCCGGATGCTCAACCACAACTACATCGGCACCGAGCACATCCTCCTGGGTCTGATCCACGAGGGTGAGGGTGTCGCCGCTAAGGCCCTGGAGAGCCTCGGGATTTCTCTAGAGGCCGTTCGCCAGCAGGTCGAGGAGATCATCGGCCAGGGCCAGCAGGCCCCGTCCGGTCACATTCCCTTCACCCCCCGGGCGAAGAAGGTCCTGGAGCTGTCGCTGCGGGAGGCCCTGCAGCTCGGCCACAACTACATCGGCACCGAGCACATCCTGCTCGGCCTGATCCGCGAGGGCGAGGGCGTCGCCGCCCAGGTCCTGGTGAAGCTGGGCGCCGACCTGAACCGGGTGCGCCAGCAGGTCATCCAGCTGCTCTCCGGCTACCAGACCGGCAGCAAGGAGTCGGCCACGGCCGGCGGGCCCGCCGAGGGCACCCCGTCGACGTCGCTGGTCCTGGACCAGTTCGGCCGCAACCTCACCCAGGCCGCCCGCGAGGCCAAGCTCGACCCGGTGATCGGGCGCGAGAAGGAGATCGAGCGGGTCATGCAGGTGCTGTCCCGCCGCACCAAGAACAACCCCGTGCTGATCGGTGAGCCCGGCGTCGGCAAGACCGCCGTGGTCGAGGGCCTGGCCCAGGCGATCGTCAAGGGCGAGGTCCCGGAGACGCTGAAGGACAAGCAGCTCTACACGCTGGACCTCGGCGCCCTGGTGGCCGGCTCGCGCTACCGCGGTGACTTCGAGGAGCGCCTGAAGAAGGTGCTCAAGGAGATCCGCACCCGCGGCGACATCATCCTGTTCATCGACGAGCTGCACACCCTGGTCGGCGCGGGCGCCGCCGAGGGCGCCATCGACGCCGCCAGCATCCTCAAGCCGATGCTGGCCCGCGGCGAGCTGCAGACCATCGGTGCCACCACGCTGGACGAGTACCGCAAGCACCTGGAGAAGGACGCCGCGCTGGAGCGCCGCTTCCAGCCGATCCAGGTCGCCGAGCCGTCGCTGCCGCACACCATCGAGATCCTCAAGGGCCTGCGCGACCGCTACGAGGCCCACCACCGGGTCTCGATCACGGATGCCGCCCTGGTCGCCGCCGCCACCCTGGCCGACCGGTACATCTCGGACCGCTTCCTGCCGGACAAGGCCATCGACCTGATCGACGAGGCCGGCTCGCGAATGCGCATCCGCCGGATGACCGCGCCGCCGGACCTGCGCGAGTTCGACGAGAAGATCGCCGACGTCCGCCGCGAGAAGGAGAGCGCGATCGACGCGCAGGACTTCGAGAAGGCCGCGTCCCTGCGCGACGACGAGAAGCAGCTCCTGCAGGCCAAGGCCAAGCGCGAGAAGGAGTGGAAGGCCGGCGACATGGACGTCGTCGCGGAGGTGGACGAGGAGCTCATCGCCGAGGTCCTGGCCACCGCCACCGGCATCCCGGTCTTCAAGCTCACCGAGGAGGAGTCCTCCCGGCTGCTGCGCATGGAGGACGAGCTGCACAAGCGCGTCATCGGCCAGAAGGACGCCATCAAGGCGCTCTCCCAGGCCATCCGGCGCACCCGTGCGGGTCTCAAGGACCCGAAGCGCCCCGGCGGCTCGTTCATCTTCGCCGGCCCGTCCGGTGTCGGTAAGACCGAGCTCTCCAAGACGCTCGCCGAGTTCCTGTTCGGCGACGAGGACGCGCTGATCTCGCTCGACATGTCGGAGTTCTCGGAGAAGCACACCGTCTCCCGGCTCTTCGGTTCGCCTCCCGGCTACGTGGGCTACGAGGAGGGCGGCCAGCTGACCGAGAAGGTCCGCCGCAAGCCGTTCTCCGTCGTCCTCTTCGACGAGGTCGAGAAGGCCCACCCGGACATCTTCAACTCGCTGCTGCAGATCCTGGAGGACGGTCGCCTGACCGACTCCCAGGGCCGCGTGGTCGACTTCAAGAACACCGTCATCATCATGACGACCAACCTCGGCACCCGGGACATCTCCAAGGGGTTCAACCTGGGCTTCGCGGCCACGGGTGACTCCACCACCGGGTACGAGCGGATGAAGGCGAAGGTCGGCGAGGAGCTCAAGCAGCACTTCCGCCCCGAGTTCCTGAACCGCGTCGACGACATCGTGGTGTTCCACCAGCTGTCCGAGGAAGACATCATCCAGATCGTCGACCTCATGATCGACAAGGTGGACGGCCGGCTGCGGGACCGCGACATGGGTCTGGAGCTCAGCATCGAGGCGAAGAAGCTGCTCGCCAAGCGCGGCTACGACCCGCTGCTCGGTGCCCGTCCGCTGCGCCGCACCATCCAGCGCGAGATCGAGGACCACCTCTCCGAGAAGATCCTCTTCGGCGAGCTGCGGGCCGGCCACATCGTGGTCGTCGGCGTCGAGGGCGAGGGCAAGGAAGCGAAGTTCACCTTCCGCGGCGAGGAGAAGTCTGCAGTTGCGGACACTCCGGCGGCTGTCGCTTCCTCGGGTCCCGACCTGACGAAGTAGAAACAGTTAACAGATAACAGCACACCGTCTGGGCCCCCGGCGTTCACGCCGGGGGCCCAGACCGTTTTACACGGCGTCACAGAAGCTGTGATCAAGCCCACGAATCCGCAGCTCGGAGGCCTGATCGGGGGGCTGTGCGGGTGCGATCGAGTCAGCCTCCCGCTTTTATTACCAATACTGTTGACGGACCGTCAGCTGATAGGAAGTTGCGGAGCATAGCGCTGTAGCCATGTAACGGTCAAGGTCTATCTTTTCGGTCCACGCTTGGATCAAATGACGTCCACCTGTCTTTCATTGGTTTACCGGGAGGCCAAGAGCCAGACCGGTTTGGGGAGGACGTCACAACGTTGAAGATGACCAGGAAAGCCGCTGCGGCCGCCACGGCCGGGGCTGTCATAGCCGCGCTCGGCGCGGGGCTGTTCCCGAGCGTGGCCCTCGCGGCCGGCTCGGCGCCCGTGCCGAACGACCCGGCTGACGCCGTCCAGTCGGTCAAGACCGATCACAACCTGCCGGGCCCGCTGACCGAGAAGGTCGACGCCGAGCAGAAGGCCGCCACCGAGCAGCTGCTCGCCGGCACCGCGACGATCGAGCAGCACGGCGGCAGCTCCAGCATCAAGCTGGGCAAGGACAAGTACGTCGAGCTGGCCCGTGAGCGCACGGACAAGATCTTCACCATCCTGGTCGACTTCAGCGACCAGGTGGACAACACCACGAAGACGCCGGACGGCAAGATCAAGTACGGCGGCACCCCCGGTCCGCAGCACAACCAGATCGAGAAGCCCGACGCTGCGACCAACAACTCCACGCTCTGGCAGGCTGACTACAACCAGCAGCACTACCAGGACATGTACTTCAGCAAGACCCAGGACTCGCTGAAGACCTTCTACGAGAAGCAGTCCTCGGGCCGCTACTCGGTCGACGGTCAGGTCACCGACTGGGTGAAGGTCCCGTGGAACGAGGCCCGTTACGGCTCGGACTACTGCGGCCAGCACGTCTGCAACAACGCGCAGGACCTGATCCGCGATGGCATCAACGCCTGGGTCGCCGACCAGAAGGCCAAGGGCCAGACGGACGCTCAGATCCAGGCCGTCATCTCGCAGTACGACCAGTGGGACCGGTACGACTTCGACCACGACGGCAACTTCAACGAGCCCGACGGTTACATCGACCACTTCCAGATCGTGCACTCCGGCGAGGACCAGTCCGCGGGCGGCGGCAAGCAGGGCACCGACGCGCTCTGGGCCCACCGCTCGTACGCCTACGGCACCCAGGCCGGCTCCACCGGCCCCGCCAACAACCTGCTCGGCGGCACCCCGGTCGGCTCGACCGGTGTCTGGATCGGCGACTACACCATGCAGCCCGAGAACGGCGGCCTCGGTGTCTTCGCCCACGAGTACGGCCACGACCTCGGTCTGCCGGACCTCTACGACACCTCGGGCAGCGGGATCGACAACTCGGTCGGCTTCTGGTCGCTGATGTCCTCCGGTTCCTGGCTCGGCGAGGGCAAGAACTCGATCGGCGACATGCCGAACGACCTCGACGCCTGGAGCAAGCTGCAGCTCGGCTGGCTGAACTACGACAAGGCCAAGGCCGGCACCGAGTCGACCCACCACATCGGCCCGGTCGAGTTCAACACCAAGCTGAAGCAGGCGCTCGTCGTCGACCTGCCGAAGAAGACCGTCACCACCACGATCAACACCCCGTTCGCGGGTGCCAACGAGTGGTGGAGCGGCAGCGCGGACGACCTGAACGTCTCGCTGACCCGTGACGTCGACCTGACCGGCAAGACCTCCGGTGCGCTGACGGCCAAGGCCTGGTACGACATCGAGCAGGACTTCGACTACGGCTACGCCGAGGTCTCCACCGACGGTGGCGCCAACTGGACCGCCCTGAACGGCACCTTCAACGGGGTCGCGATCCCGAAGAACGCCGCCGACAAGGCCGGCCTGACCGGCAACTCGGGCAACAAGTGGGGCGACCTGTCGTTCCCGCTGGACGCCTACGCGGGTAAGGCCGTCAAGGTCCGCTTCCACTACACCACCGACGGCGGTCTGCACCTCAAGGGCCTGGCCCTGGACGACATCGCCATCACCGCGAACGGCTCCACCGTCTTCACCGACGGCGCCGAGAACGGCGACAACGGCTGGACCCCCAAGGGCTTCTCGCGGATCACGGGCTCGTTCTCGAACGACTACGCCCAGTACTACATCGCCGAGAACCGCCAGTACATCTCGTACGACCGGACCCTGAAGACCGGCCCGTACAACTTCGGCTTCGCCAGCAAGCCGGGCTGGGTGGAGCACTACCCCTACCAGGCCGGTCTGCTGATCTGGCTGTGGGACACCTCCCAGAGTGACAACAACGTCACCAACCACCCGGGTTCGGGTCTGGTCCTCCCGATCGACTCGCACCCGACGCCGCTGAAGTGGGCCGACGGCAGCCTGCTGCGTCCGCGCATCCAGGGCTACGACTCCACCTTCGGCTCGCGCAAGACCGACGGTCTGACCCTGCACAAGGCGGACGTCGCGACGGTCATCCCGAAGGCCAAGGGCGTCGACGAGTTCAGCGACCTCAAGTCGTACTGGTCGAAGGACAACCCGTACAGCAGCGTCATCGTCCCGAAGACCGGCACCAGCATCGAGGTCGAGAACGAGTCCTCGAACTACCTCGAGACCTGGATCCGCGTTCGCCCGGTCGACAACTGATCGAACTGAGCAGTGACGATCAGCCTGTGACCAGGCAGCACTGATACACCCCGTCCGGCCCGTCCCCGCACTGCGCGGGGGCGGGCCGGATGCTTTTCCGGCCCGGGGCGTTTAGCCCCTGTCCGGCCGAAGGCGGTCAGGACAGCAGGGCAAGGAAGGCGTCGACCGCCTCGGCGATGTCCTTGGCCGTCCACTCCAGGGCCTCGGCGGCGACGGTGACCTCGGTCATCGCCAGGCCGGGGAGCCGGGGCTCGCGCCAGCCGCCGAACAGCGCCGTACCGGACCGCTCGGCGAGCAGCAGCCCGGCCTCCTCCAGACGGGCGGCCGGGTAGGGCAACCAGAGCTGGAACTGGTGGGTGTGCGGCGGGTCGGGGTACACCCGGGCGGCGGGCACGGCCGCGAAGGCCTCGGCGAGGGCCGCCGCCACGGTTCTCGCGTGCGCCACCCTGGCCTCCAACCGGGGCAGTTCGCGGTCCAGCCCGGCCAGGGCGGCGAGGGCGGCCGGCCACTGCTGGAAGAGCTGGCCGCCGTAGCGGTGGCGCCATGCCTTGGCCGCGCGGACGAAGGGCGCCGGGCCTGCCAGCGCGGCGCCGCTGATCCCGCCGAGGGTCTTGTAGAAGGAGACGTAGACCGAGTCGGCGAGCTCGGTGATCTCCGGCAGCGGGCGGCCGAGGTGGAAGGTCGACTCCCAGATCCGGGCGCCGTCCAGGTGCAGGGCGGCGCCGTGCTCCTCCCGGACCACGGCGGCGACGGCGGCCAGCTCCGCCCACTGCGGCAGGACGAACCCGGCCTCGCGCAGCGGCAGCTCCAGGAGCAGGGCCGCGTACGGCTCGTCGAAGGCACGCAGCTCGGCCACGGTCGGGATGCGCGGCGCGGTGGTCGGCCAGACGCTGCGCAGGCCGCCGAGGACGGTGAGGGCCTGCCGCTCGAACAGCTCGGTGTGGCCGAGCGGGTGCGTCGCGACGGTGCGCAGGCCGGCCGCCTCGGCGTGGATCCGCAGCGCGACCTGCTGGGCCATCGTGCCGGTGGGGAAGAAGGCCGCGTCCTCGGTGCCGAGCAGCCCGGCGACCCGGTGTTCCAGGGTGCGGACCACTCCGTCGCCGTACATGTCCGGCCGTCCGTCCAGGTCGTACGCGTCCGCGCCCTCCTCCGTGAGTGCGGCGATCCGTTCGCGCAGGCTCTGCGGCCGGGTGCCCGAGAGCAGCCGCTCGCAGCCGCGCAGGGCGGCGAAGCGGCGGTCCTGACTGCTCCGGCCGCCGCTGTCCGCGGTGCCGTCGGTGTCTTCGCTCCTGATGGCATACATACGTCGATGGTCCCGCAGCGCGGCCGTCCGGTCAGCGGCGCGGACGCCGTGAATACCCCGGGCGGGCGGGAGTCGAGCAGAAGTGGGGCGGGAGTGCGGTGGAGCTGCAGCAGGGGTGCGGCGGGCGTCCGGCGGGGCGGGCCCGGGAACGCGGCTGGACGGCTGCCAAACCCGGGCGGCGGGTGGCTCTGGTCACAGGGGTCGACACCGGTACGACCGGCGGTAGTAGACCGCCCGGAGGGGCTCCGGAAGCTCAGATCCCATAACAGGACAATCCGATCTCATGATCGTTACTCCGTCAGCTTGAATCTCCGGCGCAACGCTGACTACACGCCGTAGTACGTCACACCGTTTGGGACTCCGCTCGGTGACGGTTACACCTGAGTGGTCCCCACTCAGCACGCCCGAACGGGCTCCGTGCTGCCCCGTACGTCCGTGAGGTTGAGCTTCCCGATGTCCTCCGTCCCGCCCATGGGGCCGGCCCTCCGCCGCCTCGCCGCCCGCGCGGCAACCCACGCGGCGGACTGGCAGCCCCGACTCGGCCACGCCATCCGCACCCACGCCACACCGCTGCGCACGCTCACCGCGCCGCGGCACACCCTGCCCGGCACCCGGGTCTGGGCCGACCGGCACCGCACCGCCACCGCGGCCGGCGCGGCCGCGGTCATACTGTCCGGCGCCCTGCTGGTCGCCGCGCCGGGCAGCGCCTCGGCGCAGACGGTCGCCCCCACCACCCCCGGCAGCTCGGCGTTCACCGCCCCGCAGAGCGCGGCCCCCACGGCCGGCCTGGTCCAGGTGGCCGGCCCGAGCACCTACCAGCTGCCGCACGAGCACGGCTCGGCGCAGGAGTACGTGGCGGTCGCGGCGAACCTGCAGGCTCCCGAGCCGGCCCCGGCGCCCGCGCCCTCCTCGGACCAGGCCCCGGCCGCCGAGCCGGCTCCCGAGCCCGCTCCGGCACCCGCGCCCGAGCCCGCCCCGGCCCCGGCACCGGCGCCCGCGCCGGAGTGGTCCGCGCCGGTACCGGGTGCGCCGACCAGCAACCCGTACGGCGTGGCCAACCCCGAGTACGCGGCCGGGTACCACACCGGCGTGGACTTCGCGGTCGCCCCGGGCACCCCGCTCCTCGCGGTCGGCAACGCCACCGTGGTGTCGGCCGGCTGGGACGGCGCCTACGGCAAGGAGGTCGTCCTGCGACTGGCGGACGGGCGCTACGCGCAGTACGCGCACATGTCGGCGCTCGCGGTCTCCGCGGGCGAGCGGGTGTCGGCCGGCGAGCAGATCGGCCGCTCCGGGAACACCGGCAACTCGACCGGTCCCCACCTGCACTTCGAGATCCGCTCCAGCAACCACTACGGCGCCGTGATCAACCCGATCGCGTACCTCTCCGGGCACGGCGTCACCGGGTTCTGATCCCCCTGGGATGACGGAGGCGGACGGCCGGGCCGTCCGCCTCCCCGCGTTCCGCCGCCGGTCGGGCGCGCGCCGGGGGCCGGCGGATCAGGCCGCCGGTCAGACGTGTGCCTGGGGCCGGCGGATCAGGCCGCCGATCTCCAGCGCCACCCGCTGGGCGGCCGACATGGCCTCCTCCAGGGTGGCCACCCGCGCGTCGACCGCGCAGTGCTCCCCGGCGTCGCTCGGCTCCGAGACGTCGTGCTTGAGCATGAACAGTGCCGAGTTGATGGTGAACAGCGCCATCGTCGCCCGCAGCCGGTCCTCGAAGTCCGCGTCGGGACCGTGCACCAGCCGGATCATCGCGAGCATGCGGTCCTTGAACTCCAGCCCGGCCGGCGACTCGCGCAGCGCGGGCTGGTTCTCGTGGAAGAACCGCAGCAGCGGCGCCCGCTCGGACATGCCCGCCGCGAACCGCCGGATCAGCTCGTCCCGCAGCTCCGGGCTCCACTCCTGGTCCCGGCCCCAGGCGATGGTCTCGTCGATCGGCGCGGCCATGCCCTGCACGATGCCGTGGACGATGTCGTCCTTGGTCTTGAAGTGGTAGTAGAGCGCCGCCTTGGTGACACCGAGCCGGTCGGCGATCTCCCGCAGCGAGGTCTGCTCGTACCCCTGCTCGGCGAAGAGCTCCAGCGCGACCGCGACAATCCGGGCCCGGGTGTCGCTACGGGGGCTGTGCGTCGTACCCATGGCCTGCCTCATGACTGCGTCGGTGACTGCTGCTGCGCTCGGTGGGCGCCCTCGGACGCTCGCCGTGGGCCCATTCTCCCTGCCCAGGGAGTCGGCGGGAAAACTGGCTTGACGCCCGACTAGTGGCTAACTTACCGTGCCCACGGTCCAAGAAACTAGCCGGGCGACAAGTAAGTAAGCCACCGAAGGCCTGACGGTCGTCCCACATCCAGTCCGGGAGACACCACCCCATGTCACAACCGCAGGCCGACGCCCCGGCGCCGGAACAGAAGACGGCCGAGGAGGAGGCTCCCCGGTCGCCGCGCGAGATCCGCCTGGTGATGACCGGCCTGGTCGTCACCATGCTGCTGGCCATGCTCGACAACCTGATCATCGGCACCGCGATGCCGACGATCGTCGGCGACCTCGGCGGCGCCGAGCACCTGTCCTGGGTCGTCACCGCGTACACCCTGGCCACCGCCGCCTCCACCCCGATCTGGGGCAAGCTCGGCGACCTCTACGGCCGCAAGGGCACCTTCCTCACCGCCATCGTGATCTTCCTGGCGGGCTCGGCGCTCTCCGGCCTCTCGCAGAACATGAACGAGCTGATCGGCTTCCGCGCCCTCCAGGGCCTGGGCGCCGGCGGCCTGATGGTCGGCGTGATGTCGATCATGGGCGCGCTCATCCCGCCGCGCGACCGCGGCAAGTACCAGGGCATGTTCGCCGCGGTGATGGCGCTCGCGACCATCGGCGGCCCGCTGATCGGCGGCTTCATCACCGATCACCTCAACTGGCACTGGACCTTCTACATCAACCTGCCGCTCGGCGTGGTCGCCCTCGCCGTCGTCATGGTCACCCTGAAGCTGCCGAAGGTCCGCTCGACCGCCCGGATCGACTACCTCGGCGCCCTGCTGCTCACCACCGGCATCACCGCGCTGACCCTGATCACCACCTGGGGCGGCCAGGAGTACGCCTGGGGCTCCAAGCAGATCCTCGGCCTGGCCGCGCTGGCCGCCGCCTCGCTGATCGCGTTCTGCTACGTCGAGCAGCGGGTCGAGGAGCCGATGCTCCCGCTCGACCTGTTCAAGAACCTGAACTTCACCCTGGTCTCGCTGATCGGCTTCGTCGTCGGCTTCGTGATGTTCGGCTCGACCGTCTTCCTGCCGCTCTACCAGCAGACCGTCCAGGGCGCCTCGGCCACCAACTCCGGCCTGCTGCTGATGCCGATGATGTTCGGCATGCTGGTCGTCTCGCTGGCCGTCGGCCAGGCGGTGACCAAGACCGGCAAGTACCGGATCTTCCCGATCATCGGTACGGTCGTGATGGCCGGCGGCTCACTGCTGCTGTCCACGCTGTCCACCGACACCAGCACGCTCACCTCGGCCTGCTTCATGGTGGTGCTCGGCGCCGGCATGGGCTTCCTGATGCAGATCACCATGCTGGTCGCGCAGAACAGCGTCGAGCTCAAGGACATGGGCGTGGCCAGCTCCACCGCCACCCTGTTCCGCACCATCGGCGGCTCCTTCGGTGTGGCGCTGTTCGGCGCGCTGTTCAACAGCCGCGTCACCGAGACCATGAAGGACCGGCTCGGCGAGGCCGCCACCGGCGGCGTGCAGGGCGACCCGGGCCAGATGAGCCCGGCCGCGCTCAAGGCGCTGCCCGCTCCGGTCCAGGACGCGTACCACCACGCCGTGGCCAACGGGATGCACACCGTCTTCCTCTGGGGTGCGGCGGTCGCCGTGATCGCGATCGCCGCGGCGGTCTTCATGCGCGAGGTCCCGCTGCGGGGTTCCGGCGCCCCGGCGGCGGACGACAAGGGCAAGGCCACCGAGCCCAACGTCGAGGCCGTCGCGATCTGACGCCCGGAAGTCCCCCCTCCCCGGCCGGGGTGGGGGGATTTCGCGTTGCTGCGGCGGTTCGCGTTACTGCGGCAGTCGGTAGACGCCCTGCTCGACCGGCTCGACCAGGCCGTCGGCGACCAGTCCGTCCAGTGCCCTGGCCCGCTGCACCGCGTCCGGCCAGACGGCGTCCAGCCGGGCCTGCTCCACCGTGCCGTACGCGTCGCGCAGTACCGCCAGCAGCTTGCCGCGCACCTGGCGGTCCGTCCCCTCGTAGGTCTGGCCGCGCCGGGCCGGGCCCTCGTACGGCGGGCAGCCGGCCCGCTGCCAGGCGCAGTGGGTGAACAGCGGGCAGCCGCCGCACTCCGGGCTGCGCGCGGTGCAGACCAGCGCGCCGAGCTCCATCACGCCGACCGCCCAGGTCGCCGCGGTCTCCGCCGGCTCCGGCAGCAGCGCCGTCGCCGTCCGGCGCTCGGCCGCCGTGGTGGCCTGCGCCGGGTACTCCACGCCCGTCACCGCGCGGGCGAACACCCGGCGCACATTGGTGTCCAGCACCACGTGCCGCTGGCGGAAGGCGAACGAGGCCACCGCCGCCGCCGTGTACTCCCCCACCCCGGGCAGCCCGAGCAGCGTCGCGTGGTCGTCCGGCACCTGGCCGCCGTGCTCCTCGGTGATCGCCACCGCGGCCGCGTGCAACCGCAGGGCCCGCCGCGGGTAGCCCAGCCGGCCCCACATCCGGACGGCCTCGCCGGGGGCGTCGGCCGCCAGGTCGGCGGGGGTCGGCCAGCGCTCCAGCCACGCCTCGTAGGCGGGCAGCACCCGCTTCACCGGGGTCTGCTGGAGCATGAACTCGCTCACCATCACCGCCCAGGGCGAGGCCTCCGGGGTCCGCCAGGGCAGATCGCGCGCGTTGGCCTCGTACCAGCCGAGGACGGTCGAGTGCAGTACCGGCAGCGGGAGGGCGGCGGGACCGGGGGCGGGGGTGACGGTGATGGCAGCCATGGCCCTTCGATCCTCCCACGCCCACGGCCCCGACCGAAGCGGAGTCGTGAATTCCGAATTCCCTCGAAAGAGGTCCTCCCGTACTCCCCCGAACGGCGCAAATGGCGGATCATGTGAAGGAAGGGGCGACAGTGCGGTGTTGGTGAGTCACAGGGCACACACTGTCTCGTAGAGTTTGGGCGTGCCTTCTCTGCGTCAACCCGTGGGACCGCTTCCGGCTTCGATCTACTGGCGTCGGCGCGTCGTCATGCTCGCCGCCCTCGCCGCGGTCGTCGCCCTGATTCTCTGGCTGATGTCCGATCAGGGCGACGGCGGTGGACAGGGCAAGGCCGCGCAAGCCGTGCCGTCCCAGTCCCAGACCCCCGCCCAGGCGATCACGCCCGGCGCCTCCCCGAGCGGCCCCGCCAACACCCTGCGCCCCGGCGGGGGCGGCACCAGCGGGGGCGGCAGCGGGAGCCCCGGTGGCAGCACCGGCGGCGGTGCGGTGTCCGGCTCCGGTGGCGGCGATGTCAGCCTCGGCACGGGCGGGGGCGGCAGCGCACCCAACCCGGCTCCGGCCACCGGCGGCGCGGGCGGAACCGCGGCGGGCGGCACGGCAGCGGGCGGCACGGCGGCGGGCGGGGCCGGCGCAGCGGCGGGCGGCACCGGAGGCGGAGCATCCGGCGGTACCGGCGCACCCGCGGTGAACACCGCCGAGGTCATGGCGCTGCCGGTCTGCGCCTCCTCCGCGGTGACGCTGGAGCTGTCCAGCGCCCAGAACTCCTACCAGCCCAAGGACAAGCCGCGCCTGGCGCTGACCGTCCACAACGCCTCCGGCACCAACTGCCGGGTGGACCTGGGCCGGACGGCCTCCGCGATCACGGTGACGGCCAGCAGCAGCGAGCGGATCTGGTCCTCCGGCGACTGTCCCTCGGACCGCGGCGCCACCTGGGTGCAGATCCCGGCGAACAACGGCCTGACCGAGACCTTCACCTGGGACCGCAGCCGCAGCAAGCCCCAGTGCGCCACCGCCGACGCGGCGCCCGCACCGGCCGGCAACTACCTGGTGGTCGCCGACCTCACCGGCCTGTCCGGTGGTCAGGTGTCGGCGCGCTCCTCGATCCGCCTGGAGAGCTGACCCGCACTCAGTCCCCTGGTTCAGCACGGAAGCCCCGGCCCGAGGGCCGGGGCTTCGCCGTGTTCAGGGGCTGCTCGCCGGGCTTTGGCCCTGAGCCCCGGGGCCGGTCCGTGCCAGACCCGGCCCGGGGGCGGGCAGGCCCAGGGGCCTGATCAGACGTAGCGCTCCAGGATGGACGATTCGGCAAGTCGCGACAGGCCCTCGCGCACCGAGCGGGCGCGGGTCTCGCCGACGCCCTCGACCGTCTGCAGATCGTCGATGCTGGCCGCGAGCAGCTTCTGCAGACCGCCGAAGTGCTCGACCAGCCGCTCTATCACCGTGTTCGGCAGCCGCGGGATCTTGGCCAGCAGCCGGTAGCCGCGCGGCGAGACCGCCGAGTCCAGGGACTCCGGCGAGCCCGAGTAGCCGAGCGCCTTGGCGACGGTCTGCAGGTCGAGCAGCTCGGCGTGGGTCAGCGCCTCCAGGTCGGCCAGCACCTCGGTGACCGTCCGGCCCTTCTTCGCGGCCCGCTCCGGGAAGTAGTCGCGGGCGACCAGCTCGCGCTCCGGCTCCACGCCCGCGATCAGCTCGTCCAGCTGGAGCGAGAGCAGCCGGCCGTCCGTCCCGAGCTCCAGCACGTAGCCGGCGATCTCGGTGGCGATCAGCCGGACCATCTCCAGCCGCTGGGCGACGGCGGTGACATCCCGGACCGTCACCAGGTCCTCGATCTCCAGGGCGGAGAGCGTGCCGGCCACCTCGTCCAGCCGGAGCTTGTACCGCTCCAGGGTGGCCAGCGCCTGGTTGGCCCGGGAGAGGACGGTCGTGGAGTCCTCCAGCACCCGGCGGGTGCCGTTGACGTACATCGCGATCAGCCGCATCGAGTGCGAGACCGCGACCACCGGGAACCCGGTCTGCCGGTTGACCCGCTCCGCGGTGCGGTGGCGGGTACCCGTCTCGTCGGTGGGGATGGTGGAGTCCGGCATCAGGTGCACCCCGGCCCGGACGATCTTGGTGATGTCCTTGTCCAGCACCACCGCGCCGTCGAGCTTGCACAGCTCGCGCAGCCGCGTGGCGGTGAACTCGACGTCCAGGACGAACCCGCCGGTACAGATCGACTCGACCGTCTTGTCGAAGCCGAGCACGATCAACCCGCCGGTGTTCGCCCGCAGCACCCGCTCCAGGCCGTCACGCAGCCCCGTGCCGGGCGCGATGGCGCTGAGGGAGGCCCGTAGCAGGGCCTCCTCACGGGAGGACTTGTCCGCCCGGTCGCTGGCTGCCACGTGACTCCTCCGGTCGACCCCGTACCGCGCGCCTCGCGCCGTGCGCCGGCCTACGGTCTGTTGCTCTGTCGCTTATTACTGCCTTATCGGCAATTAGACAGGGGAAAGTCTAACTGGGTGCGGCAATAACAGAGCCTGGGTCAGCGCGGTTCGTCTCAGTCCAGCGGTTCCCACCCCTCCATGAGCTCCTCCGGGTAGGCGGCGACGGGGGCTTCGCGGCGGGCCCCGCGGGGGGCGGGCGGGGTCTCGCGCGGTGCGGCGGACCCCTCGCGGGGCGCCGACGACGCCTCACCCCGCGGCTTGGCGGCAGCGCGGCGGCGGCCGGGAACGGCCCGCAGCGCCTCGCCGATGTCGGCCACCTCCACCACCTTCATGCCCGCCGGCACCTTGCCCGGATCCGGCGGGACCAGCGCGTGCGTGAAGCCCAGACGGTGCGCCTCGGCCAGGCGCCGCTGCACACCCGTCACCCGCCGCACCTCGCCCGCCAGACCGACCTCGCCGATCGCCACCAGGTTGCTCGGGAGCGGGGTGTCCGAGGAGGAGCTGGCCACGGCGAGGGCGATCGCGAGGTCCGCCGACGGCTCGCTCAGCTTCACCCCGCCGACCGTCGCCGTGTAGATGTCCTGCTTGCCGAGCTTGACCCCGCCGTGCCGCTCGACCACGGCCAGGATCATCGCGATCCGGGGCGACTCCAGACCGGAGGTCGTCCGGCGCGGGGAGGGGATCTGCGAATCCACCATCAGCGCCTGCACCTCCGCCACCAGCGGGCGGCGGCCCTCCAGGGTGACGGTCAGGCAGGTGCCGGGAACGGGCTTGTCACGCCTGGTCAGGAAGAGCCCGGACGGGTCGGCCAGACCCACGATGCCCTCGTCGTGCAGCTCGAAGCAGCCGACCTCGTCGGTGGCGCCGTACCGATTCTTGATCCCGCGGATGATGCGCAGCCGGGCGTGGCGGTCCCCCTCGAAGCTCAGCACCACGTCCACCAGGTGCTCCAGCAGGCGGGGGCCGGCGATCTGGCCGTCCTTGGTGACATGGCCGACCAGCAGGGTGGCCATGCCTCGGTCCTTGGAGGCCCGGATCAGCGCACCGGCCACCTCGCGGACCTGGGCCGGCCCGCCGGGCGCACCGTCCAGCTCGGCGGAGGCGATGGTCTGCACCGAGTCCAGGATCAGCAGGCCCGGGTTCACCGCGTCGATGTGTCCGAGGACGGCGCCGAGATCGGACTCGGCGGCGAGGTAGAGGTGGTCGGAGAGCGCGTTGATCCGGTCCGCCCGCAGCCGGACCTGGCCGGCCGACTCCTCGCCGGTGACGTAGAGCGTGCGGTGCTGCGCGCTGGCGGCCTTGGCCGCGACGTCCAGCAGCAGGGTGGACTTGCCGACGCCGGGCTCGCCGGCCAGCAGCACCACGGCGCCGGGGACGATGCCGCCGCCGAGCACCCGGTCCAGCTCGGGCACACCGGTCGAGCGGGCGGTGGCGACCTGCCCGTCGACCTGGGCGATCGGCCGGGCGGGCGCGCTGACCGGTCCGGCCGCCGTCGTCCTGATCGGTACCGCGCCGTACTCCTCGACCGTGCCCCAGGCGTTGCACTCCGGGCACCGGCCGACCCACTTGGGCAGCTGGTTGCCGCACTCGGTGCAGCGGTACGCCGGGCGCGGCTTGGCGGTGGTCTTGGTGCGGGCAGCCATGCGGCCACCGTAGCGGCTGGGTCCGACAACGGGCCGCGGGCGGGGGGCTCAGGCCGGGGCGCGGGGGCGTGGGACGGGGCGCGGTCCGGGGCTCGGAGGCTCGCGCCGGGTCCACGAATGGGCGATGTTGTTACCCGAAAGAAGTACAACAGGAGGGAAACGCCCGGGCGCGGGCCCTCGCCTCTCTACCGTCGGTCGGGTGACGACGAGTACTGACAGGTCCACCGGCGCCGTGCTCGCGGCCTACGACCGGCAGGTGGACGCCCTGTTCACCTACTGCCTCTCGGTGCTGTGCGAGCACGACGCGGCCGCCGCCGCCCTCCGGGAGGTGCGCGAGCTGGCGCTGCGGCACGGCGTGCGGCTGGCCGAGCCCGGACTGGTGCGGCCCTGGCTGTACTCGCTGGCGCGGTACTGCTGCCTGCGCCGGCTGGAGGCCGGCCCCGGACCGGCGGCCGGCCCGAGCCCCTCGGCCGCCGAGGCGACCCGGCGGCGGCGCGAGCTGGCCTCGCTCGCCTGGCCCGAGGCCGCGGGCACCGATCCCGAACAGCGGGAGGCGCTGGAGCTGTCGGTCCGCCACCGGCTGAGCCCGATCGAGGTGGCGGCCGTCCTCGGCGTCCCGCTCGACACCGCCCGCGCGCTGCTGGCCTCGGCGGAGGCGGAGGTCGGCCGGACCAGGGCGGCGCTGCTGGTGCTCGGCGTCGGAAGCTGCCCCGAGCTGGACCGGCTCGGCGGGGCCGGGGCGGAGAGCTGGCGGGACTGGGTGCTCGGCCCGGCGCTGCGCCGGGAGCTGGTGCAGCACGTGGTGGACTGCCCGACCTGCCGGGGGACGGCGGAGCGGGTGGCCGGGGAGGTGTCCGAGGGGGTCTCGGGGATGTCCGGGCTGCCGGTGCTGTCGGCCCCGGCGGCGGCCGCGCCGGAGCGGGAGGGCGGGGTGGTCTTCCTGCCGGGCGCGGGCACGGCGGGTGCGCCCGGGCGGCGGGCGGCGGGGCCGGTACCGGTGACCGAGCCGGGCCTGCGGTTCGACCAGGGCGGGTTCCCCCGGCACCGGCTGCCGGACGCGGGCCGGAGCCTGGCGGTGCGCCGCCGGGTGGTGACCACCGGGGTGCTGGCGGCCGTGCTGGCCGCGCCGGTGGTGGCGCTCTGGGCCGGTCACCGGGGTGGCGGCGGCGCCTCGGCGGCGGCCTCGGTCTCCTCGGTCCGGGTCGAGGACGACGGACGGACCGCCGGTCAGCGGCCGCCGGGCGCGGTGACCGGGTCCGCGCTGGTCCAGCAAGGTCCGGCCGCGCAGGCCCGCGGGGGCGCCCCGGCCGTGCCCGGTCTGGAGCTGGCAGGGGCCGGCTCGGCACCTGCAGAAACGTTGCTTCCTGGATTCCTGGGCCCTGCTGTCCCGGTACCGAGCCACGGTGCGACCCCGCTCGGCAGTCCGACCCTGATCGCCACCCCGGCCCCGCCCGCCGGGCCTGGCACGGTCCAGCAGCCCGCCCCCGTCGGACTGCTCACCGTCGAGGCGGGCGGGTACGGCAACCGGACGGTGCTCACCCTGACCAACTCCGGCGGCACCGAGATCCGCTGGCACGCCGTGGTGGACGCGGCCTGGCTCCGGCTCAGCCGGGACTCCGGGACGCTCGCCCCGGGCCAGCGGATCACCGTGATCGTCTCGGTGGACGAGGACCTCGCCCCGGGCACCCACTGGACGGCCCGGATCGCGCTGCCGCCCTCGCAGGCGGTGGTCACCCTGGAGGGCGGACCGCACAACCGCGGCGGCAGTACCCCCGTCCCGGGCGAGCCGGAGTCGACGGCGGATCCGACCGACGCCCCGACCGGGGGCCCGACCAGCACTCCGACCGGCACCCCGGCGGCCACGCAGTCCCCGACCGCTCCCGCGACGGGGCACCCCTCCCCCGGGACGCCGTCGGCGACCGCCACCCCGTCGGCCACCGCTACCCCGTCCGGGCCGGGGCCGACGACCTCGCCGTCGCCGTCCACCCCGCCGTCCACGCCTGCGCCGTCCTCCCCGTCCTCGCCGCCCGCCCCGACCTCCTCCGCCACCGCCGGTCCGGGCCCGGCCTCCCCGGCGCCGACGGCCGCCGCCACCCCGCACTGAGCCGATCGGGCCAGGGCCTCAGGAGGTCAGCCCGGAGACCGCGTCGCCGATGTACTTCGCCCCGAGGACGACCAGGACCACCATCATGATCGCCGCGTTGTGCGTGGCCATCCACGCCTTCCACTCCCCCAGCACCCTGACCGACCGGTCCCCGCCGAACAGGTAGACCGACAGCGGCAGCAGGGTGCAGAGCGAGCCGATCAGCACCATCAGCGCCGCGGCCACCGCCTTGCCGCCACCGGAGGCGTCGCTGGTCGCGATCGAGACGGCGCCGCCGACCGCGAGCACCAGGTTCTTCGGGTTGACCGCCACCAGGGCGGCGGCGAGTCCGGCCGCCCTGGCCGGGGTGAAGCGGTCGAGGGCCTGCATCCACTTCGGCGGGGGCTGCACCCGGCCCGCGCGCGGGCGGCCCCGCCACTGCTTGAGGCCGAGCAGCACGAACAGCGTGCCGAAGGCCAGCTTCAGCCACCACCCCCAGGTCGGTTCGGCGGTCCCGGTGTCCAGGCCCGAGCCGACCAGCACCACCACCGTGACCAGCGCCGTCAGTGCCACCACCCAGCCGGCCGTGAACGCCAGGCCGTTGGACCTGCCCTTCGGAGTGGCGAGCATCAGGATCACCGCGACCAGCGGCATCGGGCTGATCGCGATGCCCACGGCCGAGGCCAGCATCTGGCCGACGGCGTCACCCATGCCTGTGTCCCTTCCTCGTCGCGCGGTTCCGCACGAGTCGACTGCGCGGATCCGGTCCTGCCGGTCTGGCGGTACGGCCGGTACGGCCGGTACGGCCGGTACGGCCGGTACGGCCGGTACGGCCGGTACGGCCGGTACGGCCGGTACGGCCGGTACGGCCGGTACGGCCGGTCGGGTCCGCGGGAGCGGATCCGCGGGCTCGGCGCGGCCGGTTTCAGATCCGCCGGATCGGTGGCACCCGGTACGTACCGTCCAGCGCGGCCGGCGTCGGCTGGTAGATCCGGATGATCGGCCGGAACCCGCCCTCCGGGGTCGGCAGCCAGTTCGCCGCCGCGGCCGGGTCCGCGGGCCGCTCGTGCTGGAGCAGCAGCGTCAGCGAGCCGTCCTCGCCGTGCACCAGGCCGGGCGTGCGGTCGCCGACCGAGTAGCGCCCGAGGGGGTTCGCCACCAGGTAGTAGTCCGGCAGGGAGTACATGGTGACGGACCAGAAGGCGCCGGCCGGCGGCGGCTCGTCGAAGCGCAGGGTGTAGGCGTGGGCGCCGCTGAGCGGGCGGCCGTCGGCGTCGTCGTACGTCATCGCGTACACCGACTCGTAGGCGTGGTTGCCCCAGAGCCCGGCGCGGGCGGCGGCGGCCCGGCTCAGATAGGCGGCGCGCCGGTCGGGGATGCGCCACTCGGGGTCGTCGATGGTGCCCGGGCCGAGGAAGTCGACGTTGTAGTCGAACAGGTGCAGCGCCGAGCGCCACTCGCCGGCCGGGTGGTCCTCCGGCGGCCGGGTAGCGTCCTCGACCCGTTCGCGGCCCGCCGCCAGGCCCTTGAGCAGGGCGAGCGTCCACTCCGGGGCGGCGGCGCGGTACGGCGAGGGGCCGGCGTCGAGCAGGCCGAGCGGGGCGAACCGCTGCTGGTACTCGATGTCGGGCCCGGCGGGCGGGAAGGCCGCCATCCAGACCCGCAGCCGTTCGAAGAAGGCCAGCCGCTCGGGCACCTCGGGGTCCGGCTCGGGCAGCCCGGCGGCCAGTCCGCCCGGCTCCAGCGGGGCGAGCGTCAGCCCGTCCTGGAGGGCCCGGACCCGTGGCAGGTCGTCGGGGCCGGTGCAGGCGAAGCGGCCGACGATGGTCGCGACCGCGGTCGGGGAGACGATGACGTCCTCTTGGCCTCCACTGGGGGTGCCGTGCCAGCCGGGCGGGACGATCAGCCAGGTCCGCTCGCCGGTGCCGGTGGCGCGGCGGCCGAGGTAGGCGAAGTTGTCGGTCCAGGCACCGACGAACTGCAGCACGTAGTAGGCCCCGGCGGTGTCCGGGACGTGCAGCACCTGCGGGCCTTCGGAGAGGTCGAGCTGGGCGATCGAGTACACGGTGTCGTTGTTGACGGAGACGAAGGTGTCCTCCGGCTGCGCCAGTCGGGTCGCGTGGCTGAACCCGTTGAACGGAGCCGCGGGCAGGACGCCCAGGCCGCCCTGGGTGAAGCGCTCGACCATGGTGAGGGAGGACACCAGCGGGTAGCCGTAGACGTAGGCGTCGGCGGCCAGGGCCTCCAACTCGGGCTGGGTCATTCGGGAGTCCTTGTCCGGTCCGGTGGGGTGGCTCACGCGGGGTCGCCGGCGGGGGTGCGCACGGTCAGCGGCGGGAGTCCCCAGCGGCCGTCGAGGGCGGACTCGGCCGGGCCGTAGAGCCGGAGGACCACCGTGAACGGGCCGTCGGGGGCGGGCAGCCAGTTGGCCGAGTGCTCGGCGTCGGCGGGGCGCTTGTGCCGGATGTGGAGGGTGAGGCCGCCGTCCGGGTCGTGGACCAGCCCGGGGGTGCGGTCGCCGATCGAGTAGCGGTCCAGGGTGTTGTCGACCAGCATGCGGTCCGGGAGGGAGTACAGGGTCGCGGACCAGAAGAACCGGACGGGCGGCGTCTCGCCGGGGCCGAACCGCAGCACGAAGTCGTGGTCGCTCCCGTTCGGCGGGTGGTTTCCCTCGCTGTCGGTCTCCCACACGCCGTACCAGGCCTCCTCGGTCGGCAGCCCGTACAGGCCCTTCATCGCGGCGACGGCCCTGGTCAGGTACCTCGTGCCGAGCTGCTCGCGGGTGCCGAAGGCGCCGGCCGAGGAGGTGAGCTCCTCGGCGGCCCGGTCGAGCTCCGCGCGGGCGTCGGCGATGCCGCGCTCGATCTCGGCGCGGGTCCCGATCGGCAGGGCGGCGGGCTCGAACTCGCCGCGGCCGTCGATGCCCAGGTCGGTCAGTCGGCCGCGCAGGTCGGCGTCGGCCGGCAGGGCGGGGAAGAAGCCCAGCAGGAAGTCGAGGAAGCTGAAGAACTCGATGCCGCCCAGCACCTCCTCCCGCCAGACCGGCCAGACCGGGTTGGGCGCGGGCGGCGGGGCCGGGGTGTCCGTGTACGTGTGCAGTGGGCGCAGCCGGTACTGCTGCTGGATCTCCTTCAGCTCCTCGACCGCCTCGGGAGAGGACGCGCCGAGGTAGGTCCGTCCGACGATTCCGATCAGCTCGGTGGCGGTGCGGATCACGCCGCTGATGCCGTCCGGTGCCGTGCCCTGCCAGCCGGGGCCTGCCACCAGGTAGTCGCCGGCCTCCTGGCCGGTGGTCCGGGCGCCGATGAAGCCGGCGTAGGCGGTGTCGAGTTCGTGCAGCGGGAGCACGTAGTAGCGGTCCTCGGCGGGCACCGAGACCACCCAGGGCTCGGCGCGCAGATCGAGCCAGGCCCAGGAGTACGGGGTGTCGTTGTTGGGGGTGACGACATCGGTGTTGGCCGGGGTGGAGGGCTGCGGATAGTGCCGGAACACCCCGAAGCCGCCGACGTGGCGCGGGTCCGCGTCGTCGACCGCCTGCGGGTAGAGGGTCCGGTAGTTCTCCAGGAGGGGGTACCCCCAGATCCACGCCTCTGCGGCGGTGGCGCGGACGGTGGCCGGATCCACGAGTGCCGGGTTGCCCATGCTGTCGATCTCCCCTGCGCCGGAGCATGCCTGATTCTGGACATCTAGGTACAAACGGGATCCTAGGTGTCACCCAGTCGGTCGGCACCTCGGCGGCGGGTGGGCGGTGTTCGGGTTCGGTGGGCTCGGGTTCGGTGGGCTCGGGTTCGGTGGGCTCGGGTTCGGCGGTGGGGCGCGGCGGCCGACCGGCGGCGGCCTGCGTGCGGGTGCGGCGTGCGGGTGCGGCGTGCGGGTTCAGCGGCTGCCTGCTTGGCCGCGTCCGCCCACCGCGAACGAGGGCCCGCGAACGACCCGGCCGGGAGAAGCTGCCGGTATGAAGATCCTCCTGCTCGGGGGTTCGTCCTTTCTGGGACGGGCCTTCGCTTCCGAAGCCCTCGCCCGCGGCAACGAGGTCACCACCTTCAACCGCGGCCTCTCCGGTACCGACCTGACCGGGGTACGGGCCGTCCGCGGCGAACGCGACCGCGCCGAGGACCTGGCCGCGCTGATCGAGGGGCGGCACTGGGACGCCGTCGTCGACACCTCCGCCCAGCAGCCCGCCCAGGCCGCACTCTCCGCCCGGCTGCTGCGCGACCACGCCGACCACTACACCTTCGTCTCCTCGGTGCACGCCTTCGCCGACTGGCCCGCCCAGGTGGTCGACGAGACCTCCCCGCTGCACCCCTGCCCCGCCGACACCCCGCCCGACCAGCCGGCCGGCAATGCGCTCAAGGCGGGGTGCGAACGCGCGGTGCAGGAGCACTTCGGCGCGGAGCGCACGCTGATCCTCAACAGCGGACTGCTGATCGGCCCGTACGAGAACGGGGGCCGCCTGCCCTGGTGGCTGGAGCGGATGGCCCGCGGCGGAAAGGTCCTGGCGCCGGGGGACCAGAACCGGACGATGCAGGTCATCGACGTCCGGGACTTCGCCGTGCTCGGCCTCGACCTGCTGACGGCGGGCGACACCGGGCGCTACATCACCACCGCCCCGGCCGGGCGAACCACCTTCGGGGAGTTCCTGCGGACCTGCGCCGAGGTCGTCGGGGATGTGGTCGGGGAGGGAGCGGACGCTGCAGGCGGCCACCCCGCCGGCCCGCCCGTCGAGCTCGTCTGGGTCGAGGACGGCCCGCTGCTCGCCGAAGGCCCGGACAGTGTGCAGCCGTGGACGGAACTCCCGCTCTGGGCACCCGACGTACCGGAAATGGCGGGGGTCTGGCTCGCCGACACCACCCGGGCCCAGGCGGCCGGGCTGCGCTGCCGACCGTTCGCCGAGACCGCGCGCGACACCTGGGCCTGGCTTCAGCAGCGCGGGCCGGCCGAGGACACCGACGCCGACGGCCTCAAGGGCCGCAAGGGCGCCGCACATCGACAGGGCATCGTCCCGGCGAAGGAGCAGCGTCTACTCGAAGCGCTGGGGTAGTCGGGCCGGGCAGTCGGGCCAAGCCCGTCGGTCGGGGCAGCGGGACCGGGGCAGTGAGACCGAGGCAGCGGGACCGGGGTAGGGGCGGGGGCGGGGCGGCAGGTGCGACGCCCCGCCCCCGGGCTCAGTGCGTCCGGCGGGTGACCAGCTCGGCCAGGGCGAGGAGTTCATCGGCCGCGGACGGCTCGGGAACCGCGGTGGCCAGCTGCGCCATCGCGGCGGCCATCCGCTCGCAGGACTCACCCTGGGCCCAGCCCCGACCGCCGGCACCCTCGACAGCGGCCGCGCACCGCGCCAGCTCCTCCGGGGTCAGCTGCCGGTCGAGTGCGTACAGCTCCGCCAGCCCGGCGCCCTCCGCCGTACCGGAACTCAGCGCCGCCACCACGGGCAGGGACTTCTTGCGCGCGACCAAGTCCGCTCCGACCGGCTTGCCGGTGACGGCGGGATCACCCCAGATCCCGATCAGGTCGTCGATCAGTTGGAAGGCCAGACCGATCTCACGGCCGAAGCCGTCCATCGCCTGCACGGTCTCCTCCCCCGCACCCGCGTACTGGGCGCCCATCGCGCAGGCGGCCCCGAGCAGGGCGCCCGTCTTGGCCTCCGCCATCGCCAGGCACTCGGTCAGCGAAACGTCACTGCGCTGCTCGAAGGCGCAGTCGATCTGCTGGCCCTCGCACAGCTCGACCACGCAGTCGGCGAGCCGGCGCACCGCGGGCCTGGCGGCCGGGTGGGCGTCCTCGGCGAGGATGCGCAGCGCCAGCGAGTGCATGGCATCCCCCGCCAGGATGGCCTCGGTGGTGCCGAACACCCGCCAGGCGGTCGGCCGGTGGCGGCGGGTCTCGTCGCGGTCGATGACGTCGTCGTGGAGCAGGGTGAAGTTGTGGACCAGCTCGGCGGCGGCCGCCGCCGCGGTGGCCGAGGCCGGCACGCCCCCGAGCGCCTGGGTCGCGGCCAGGACCAGGGCCGGCCTGATCGCCTTGCCGGACGGCGCGCCGGATGGTGTCCCGTCGGCCTCCCACCAGCCGAGGTGGTAGCCGGCGACCTTGCGCATCGCACCGGGCAGCGAATCCACGGCGGCCCGCAGTACCGGGTCGACCAGACTGCGCGCCCGGGCAAGCACGTCCTCCGCCTCGTGCCCCTCCCGATGGTCCCGCTCAAGCGTGAAGATTCCCATGGTCCTCCCCCTTGTGTTCGGTGGTGCCGCCCGGCCGGACATGGGACTTCCGGCCTGGCGGCGCCCTTCCGACCGAATCGGTCAGGAAGTGCGATGTGCGATGTCGACGCTTTCGAGGACGCCGACGGCATCGGGCACCAGAATGGCCGCGGAATAGTAGGCGCTGACGAGGTAGGAAATGATGGCCTTCTCGCTGATCCCCATGAAACGAACCGAGAGGCCCGGCTGGTATTCATCGGGAATTCCGGTCTGGTGCAGACCGATGACGCCCTGATTGTCCTCACCGACCCGCAGCGCGAGGATCGAGCTGGTGTGCCCGCCGACGATCGGGATCTTGTTGCACGGGAAGATCGGCACCCCGCGCCAGGCCGAGACGTGCCTGCCCTGGACCTCGACGGTGCCCGGGTAGAGGCCCCGGCTGTTGCACTCCCGGCCGAAGGCGGCGATGGCCTTCGGGTGGGCGAGGAACATCTTGGTGCTGCGGCGCCGGCTGAGCAGCTCGTCCATGTCGTCCGGGGTGGGCGGGCCGGAGTGGGTCTGGATCCGCTGGTCGTACGCGGCGTTGCCGAGCAGGCCGAACTCCGGGTTGTTGATCAGCTCGAACTCCTGGCGCTCGCGCAGCGCCTCGATGGTCAGCCGGAGCTGGTGCTCGGTCTGGTTCATCGGCTGGTTGTAGAGGTCGGCGACCCGGCTGTGCACCTTGAGCACCGTCTGCGCGACGCTCAACTCGTACTCGCGCGGCTTGAGCTCGTAGTCCACGAAGGCGCCGGGCAGCTCGTACTCGCCGTGGTGGCCGGCCGACAGCCCGATCGCCGCCTCGCCGTGCTTGTTCTGCGGCTGCTGGAACCCGGCCAGGTACTCCATGATCTGCAGCTGCAGCGCCTCGGAGCGGTCCGCCAGCTCCTGGAAGGCCGACCGCTCCAGGACCATCACGGTGCCCGCGGTGGCGGCCTTCACGGTGTAGGGCCAGGTGCCGTCCTCCTGCTGGAGGGCCTCGTCGCCCAGGTGGTCGCCGTCGGCGAGGGAGCCGACCACCGTCTCCTCGCCGTACCTGCCGGTGCCGATCCGGTCGATCTTGCCGTGCGCGACGATGAAGACCTCGTCGATCGGCGCCCCCGAGTCGACCAGTACGTCACCCACGGCGAAGTCCCGCTGGACGAACCGGCCCGCGAGCTGCTCCAGGACCGCGTCGTCCTCGAAACCGCGTAGTACCGGCACCTCGCGCAGCGTGGGCGGCACGATCCGCACCTCGGGGCCCGTCTTGACACAGCTCACCCGGCCGCGGCCGACCGAGTAGCGCAGGCGACGGTTCACCCGGTACGTACCGCCGGACACCTCGACCCAGGGCAGCATCCTGAGCAGCCAGCGCGGGCTGATCCCCTGCATCTGCGGCGCGGACTTGGTGGTCGTCGCGAGATTCCGCGCGCCCGCAGTGCCGAGACTCTGCTGCTGGCCGGACTGTGGCAGCCCGCCCGGCGCAGGAATACCGACGTTGGTTTCGGTCGACATAGGGAGCCTTTCGCATACCCGATGAGGTGTCGCCTTGCAACAATCATGGTGCGCCCATTCAGGGGGTGACCGCAATCACTCTTTCGAGTGGTCGGAATAACCGAACAAATAGGACGAGTAGATCACCTGATCGATATGCGTTCGGCCGATATTCGAACGGATCGGAACCGGGCATTCCGGTCTGCCAAGGCCCGCTCGGCACCGGTCCGGCACCGCCCCGACGGCCGGTCGACGACACCCGACGGGCGGCTCTCCGGACTGTCGACGGGTGTCCCCCGGGACGCCGCCCGACCGGTCCCCGGCGCGGTTCACGCAGCCGACCACCCGCCGTTCACTCCGGGGAAACGGACCGCTAAGGTGCCACCTCAAAGGGCCACGGGGCCAGTTGACGAGTGTGGCCGGACCGGATGCCCTCCCCCCTCGTTCACCCCTGCCCTGGGAGGCCGTCATGAGCGCCCCCGTACGTGTCTGGCTCAACCGCACCTACGCGGAGAACGTCTTCTTCATCGAGCTTCTCCACGCCGCCCCGCGCCCGGTCGAGGTCCACGCCACCCACGTCGACCTCGACTCGCCCGTCCTCGCCGCCGCCGACCACGGCGCCCTGGAACCCGGCGACCTCACGCCGGACGCCTATGTCGCCTTCGCCCTCGACTACTGCGCCCGCCACGCCATCGACGTCTTCGTGCCCCGGCTCAACCAGCTCGCGATATCCCTGCACCACCAGGAGTTCGAGGCGATCGGCACCGCCCTCGCCTGCCCGCCCGCCACCGCGATCGCGGCCTTCGACAGCAAGGCGGACGGCTACGCCGCCATCGCCGACGCCGGGTTGCCCACCCCGCCCTGGTGGCAGGTCCGGACCGCCGACGAGCTGCTCGCCGCCGTCGAGCGGATCGAGGCCGCCGGGCTCACCGCCTGCCTCAAGCCCTCCTCCGGCGCCGGAGGTGAGGGCTTCCGGGTGCTCACCCGCGAGCCGTTCGGACTGCACCGACTGGCCGGCTGGGACAGTCGCGTCCAGGTCGACCAGGTCGCCGCCGCGCTGCGGGCCTCCGAGGACCCGGCAGACCTGATGGTGATGCCCTACCTGGACGGTCCCGAGGTCTCGGTGGACTGCCTGGCCGACCGGGACGGCACCCTGCTCGCCGCCGTCGGCCGCAACAAGCACCGGCGCCGCCGCAGCTTCACCACCGAGCCGCGCTACCTGGAGCCCGCCCGGCGGCTGGTCGAGGCCACCGGCATGGCGTTCCTCTCCAACGTGCAGTTCCGCCACCTGGCCGGGGAGCCCGTGGTCATCGACGTCAACACCCGACCCTCCGGCGGCCTGCACCAGTTGAGCCTGTGCGGCCTCAACCTCCCGTGGAACGCCGTGCAGTTGGCACTCGGGGAGCGGCCCGACACCGGCCCGGCCGGGGACTTGGCGGGCGTCGAGTACACCCTGGTCTCCGGCATCCAGCCCGTCCTGCCACGCCAGACGCCGTTCGATCTCGTCACGGCCGAACTGGCCTACTGACCAGGCCGGTTCGACCCGCGGACGCACCGGCCCCTAGAGCGGGCCGCTCCAGTCCAACGTCGGCTCCAGCACGCCCTCCAGGGTGAGCAGCCAGCGCTTCACCTCGATCCCCACCCGGCCGCCGCCGAAGCCGCCGATCCCGTCCGCCGCCACCACCCGGTGGCACGGCACCAGTAGTGCGACGGGGTTGGCGGCCATCATCTGCCCGACCGTCCGGGCCGCCAGCCCGGGCTCCGCGACATCCTCGAACACCCCGCTACGGGAGGCCAGTTCACCGTAGGTGATGGTCCGCCCGTACGGCACGTCGCGCCACAGCGTCTGCAGGACCGCCCGATGCGGCCCACTGCTCATGCTCCAGTCGATCGGCAGCCCCAACTCGCGGCTGCGGCCCGCGAGATAGTCGGCCATCCGCCCGGTCACCGCGGCGATCTTCGACTCGTCCGTGCAGCGCGGGAGCTCGTCGAGGTGCTCCAGGTACCCCGCCGACGCCACACCCAGCGGCGTCACCGCGACATGCATCGGCCCGCTGGGCAGCGGGGTCGGCACGGTCAACCAGGACAACGACCGGGACTGCGGCACGCTCGGGCCCCCACCCTCCACCGGACCGGCCGCCGCCGCCCACGGCGGCACCCGCGGGGCGCGCGAGGACCACCCGCCCCGCGCGCCATCGTACGGCGGCACCTGCCCGCCCGGCGGCCCGTCCGGTGGGGCCGACGGCGGGAGGGGCCTCGTGGAGTCCGTCAGAGCCGTCCCTTCAGCTCCCCGGCGAGCGCCCGCGACCAGCGGGAGAGCTCCGCCCGGTCGGGCGCCCGGCCCTCGCACAGCGCGGCCAGCTGCGCGTCGTTGATCCGGTTCGGCCCCGGGATCTCCAGCAGGTAGGCGAGCTCGTCCAGTACGGTCGCGAGCCGCTTGGCATCCATGTGGTCGAGGGCGACCGTCGCCTCGTGATGGCTGATGGTGGAAGAACCGGGCATGGCCAACCTCCTTCGTTCGCCCCCGCACTCCCTCCACCGTACGACCGCCGCGGTCGCCGTGCCTCCCCCGGCGGGCCGGGAGGGGCGACGGCCGGCGCACGCCCCGTCTCCGGTGACCGATCCGGACCGACCGCACGCGGAGCGCGGCGGCGCACAGGGGGTGACGCGGTCCGGTACAGCCGGTGACGCGGTCGGTCGGGGTGACGCGGTCGGTCGGGGTGACGCGGTCCGGTCGGCCGCCCCGGCAGCCGCAGATCCCCCGGGCGGCCGTCACCGCCCCGGCGCCGGGTGCGGCCCGGGCGAGGCCTTCCGGCCGGCGTCCCACCGCCGTGCGCTCACCGCCGGTACCGCCAACACCACCGCACCGGCGGCCAGTTGCCAGAGCGCTCCGGACAACAGCACGGCGGGCGTGCCGATCCGGTCGGACAGCGGACCGGCCGCCGCCAGACCGACCGGTCCGAGGACGAACGCCCCCAGCCCGCCGAACGCACTGATCCGGGCCAGGACTTCGGCCGGCACCCAGCTCTGCATCGTGGTCGCGTACAGCGTCCCGCAGACCGCCGAACCGACGCCCGCGAGCAGTGCCGCCGCGGCCGTCCAGGCCAACGAGGCGCCGACCGCGAGCGCCGCCGAGGGCAGCGCCCAGCCGAACGTCGCCACCGTCGCCACCGCGAGCGGCCGCCCCGGCCTGCGCCCCAGCATCAGCAGGCCGCCCGCCACCGCCCCGGCCCCGTACACCGCCATCACCAGCCCCCAGCCGCCCGCGCCGCCCAGCCCGCGCTGCGCGGTGAGCGGGCCGAGCACCAGGAACGGCGCCCACACCAGCAGGTTGAACAGCCCCATGTGCAGCGTGGTGATCCAGAGCCAGGACCGCGAGCGGAACTCCGACCAACCCTCCCGCAGATCCGCCGACAAGGAGGCGGACCGCTCCGCCACGACGGGCGCGGACGCCGGGAGCCGGGCCAGGGCGAACGCCCCGATCCCGTAGGTGACGGCGTCGACCATCAGCACCGCGGCCGGACCGTGCACCGCCGTCACCACCCCCGCCACCGCCGGACCGGCCACCGTGGACACCGAACGGGCCAGCCCCAGCAGCGTGTTGGCGTCCGAAAGACGCTCCTCGCACCGCAGCAGACCGGGCACCAGCGCCCCCAGCGCGGGCAGGAACATCCCCTCGCCGAGGCCCCAGACGGCGACCAGCACGACCATCGTCCAGATCGACGGACGCCCCGCCAGCAGCACCCCGGCGAACACCGCCTGCACGGCGCAGCGCAGCACGTCCGCGGCCAGCATCACCCGTCGGCTGCCCAACCGGTCGGCGACCACCCCGCCGAGCACCATCACCAGGACGATCGGCAGGATCCGGGCCGCCATCACCCAGCCCAGCTCCGTCCCGCCGCCCCGGCCCGTACCGCCCGCGTCGTCGAGCACCGCGAAGGCCAGTGCCACCGGCGCCATCGAGGACCCGATCAGCGAGGTCGCGTAGCCAATGAAGAACCACCTGAAGTCACGTTCGCCCAACACGGCCAGCCGGCCCGTGCGGCGGATCTGCACATCCACTGCCATGGGCGGCAAGTCTGCTTCCGGTCGGGAGGCCGCACAAGGCTTTCCGGTGGAAAACTTGAGCCTGATGCCATCAATTTTCCCCACCCCCCTTACTGTCGCAGTAAAACTCCCCAAAAACCTGCTGCCACCTGCTCTTTACTGCGCTAGCCTCCTGTCGTTCGACACCACCACCCGGCCACATTTACTGCGGAAAGCGAGCGTCTGATGCCCCAGCTCCCACCCGTCGAGTACGCGGTCGCCGTCGATCGCTACCTGGCCGCCTCCGGGCTCGGCGCCGGCTCCCGCCGCATCTACCGGATCGCCCTCGACACCTGGGCCTGGGCCCTCGCCGACCGCCCCGCCCCGGCCGGCCCCGAACGCCGCCGCGCGAAGCCGCCCGTCCTCCCGCTCGCGCTGCTCGACCACCCGGACTCCGCCGCCCGCCTCCACGCGGCCGTCGCCCACCGCTCCGCCGGAACCGACCCGCGCACCCTCAACCGCGAGCTGTCCACCCTGCGCGCCGCCGTCACCTGGTGGCGCGCCCAGGGCTGGATCGACACCGACCCCGCCGCCGCCCTGCGCCCACAGCCGCTCCCCGCGGCCGGCCCGCCCGCGCTCGGCCCCGACGAGCTGCACACCCTCTTCGCCCTGCGCGCACCCCTGCGCGAACAGGCCCTCTGGCACCTGCTCCACGAGAGCGGCGCCCCCATCGAGGCCGTTCTCGCCCTCGACGCCGACAACCTCGACCTCCCCGGCCGCCGCACCCGCCCCCCGGCCACCCCCCTCACGTGGCAGACCGGGACGGCCCGCCTGCTTCCCCTCCTCCTCGCCGGCCGCACCACCGGCCCGCTCTTCCTCACCGACCGCCGCGCCCCGGCCACCACCCCCGCCGCCGACCGCTGCCCGCACACCGGCCGCGCCCGCCTCTCCTACCGTCGCGCCGCCGAACTCTTCACCACCCTCACCCGCCCCCTCACCCCCACCACCCCCTGGACCCTCCGCCAACTCCGCCCCACCGCCCCCGAAAGCACCCGTCGCCGAGGCGGTGACCGGAGCGCCCGAGCAGGCCACCGCGACGACGACCACTGACCGATCGCCAGGAACGCCTGGGCGGCGCGTGCTACAGATCGGAAACAGTGATCGTCCGGGCTGTGCGCGGGCAGCCACGGCTGGGGCATATTCCTTCCAGGTCCACTGATCCTCCACCGCATCGTCACTCGACCTCCAGGAGTTCGCAGATGCACGAGAAGCCGTCCGGGATACCCGCACAGCCGTCGGACAGGAGCGTCCCGCCACCACCCCCGTCCCCGCCCGCCTACGGTCCGCCTCCACCCCCGTCCCCGCCCGCCTACGGTCCGCCTCCACCCGCGTACGGGCCGCCGCCGACCGGATGGAACCAGCCGGCACCGGCCCGGCCCTCCCGCACCGGTCCGTGGATCGCGCTGGGGGTCGTCGGCGCGATCGTCCTGGCCGGCACGGCGTTCGCCGTGACGAGGTCGGAGGACGGCACGCAACCCGGCACGGCCCCGGCGGGTACTGCGGCGGCTCCGGCCGGAGGTGCGGCAGCACCGGCGTCTGGCGACACAGGGGCAGCCGCCGGGGCGGGTTCGGGGAATCAGGCGCCGGGCACGGCGAGCCAGACGATGGGTCGCCTCCACCTGCCCGACACCTTCCTCGGGATGAAGCGCGACGACAACGCCCCCGAGGCCGCGGCGATGCGGCAGCAGGCCGAGGCCATGGTGCGGGACGACCCGCACAAGCGCGTCATCGTGACCTCGTACAAGAGCGGCCAGTTCGGGGAGAACAACGCGTTCGTCGTCGCGGTCGAGAACGACGTCCCGTTCTCCGAGAAGGACCGCGCGGAGGCGCTGACCGGCATAAACGACGGCTCGGCGGAAACCCCGGGCATGAAGGTGACCCACGGCGAGGTCAAGGACGCGGACCCGGGACCGCTGGGTGGCGTCATGAAGTGCAAGGTGACCTTCACCAAGACCGACGCGCCGGACGCCTTCGGCAACGACCTGTTCAGCGCGACCAACTGTGCATGGCTGGACGGAAACACCTACGTGACCGTCACCGAGGGCAACAGCGCGACCGGGCACGACCTCGCCAAGGCCGCGGACCACGCCCGCCAGTTCCGCGCGCAGGCAGAGACCCGCCGGTAGCCCGCCGACTCCGAGGCCAAGCGCGCCACCGGCCCACTGGTCAGTGCGGGCAGTGGCCGGGTCGGTGCGGTGGCGGCGTCGAAACGCCCGGGTTGGTGACGCTGCCTGTCCGGCTCCCGCGTGCGGCGCGTGACGCCTGACGCCGCGTGGCGCCGAACCTACGGGTCGGCGCCACGCGGCAGGCTTCGGCGGTCCGGCCCCACGCGAACGGCCTCGGACCAGGAGTCCGAGGCCGGTGATCAAGCTCCCAGAAGGCCAAAGCTGCAGCTCATCCGGGGTGGCGCGCTGAGCCCCCTGTCGGGTTCGAACCGACGACCCCCGCTTTACAAGAGCGGTGCTCTGGCCAACTGAGCTAAGGAGGCATGGTGACCGTCCGCGATGGATCACGGCGGCACCGGGGGCAGTCTACCGGGCCGGGGTGGGGCGGTGGTGGCATATCCGGTGGGTCGGCGGGCGGGCAGGCGTGATGGAACCGATGCCGAAATCAGGTGGACCGGGGGCTGACAAGCGGCGGAAGCGCAGGTAGCGTCGCCGGGAGTCGGGCCGGGTGGTGGTTGAGACCACTGGACGGGTCCGGCGAACGACAATCCACCCTTTACTCGGATCGTCCGGCACGTTCCTGCCGGTGAAGGAGAGCACAGCCATGGCTTCTGTGACGTACGACAAGGCGACCCGTGTCTACCCCGGCGCCGACAAGCCCTCCGTGGACGGGCTGGACCTGCACATCGAGGACGGCGAGTTCCTCGTCCTGGTCGGCCCCTCCGGCTGTGGCAAGTCCACCAGCCTCCGCATGCTGGCCGGTCTGGAGGACGTCAACGGCGGTGCGATCCGCATCGGCGACCGCGACGTGACGCACCTTCCGCCGAAGGACCGCGACATCGCGATGGTGTTCCAGAACTACGCGCTGTACCCGCACATGACCGTCGCCGAGAACATGGGCTTCGCGCTGAAGATCGCGGGCGTCAACAAGACCGAGATCCGCGCCAAGGTCGAGGAGGCCGGCCGGATCCTCGACCTCACCGACTACCTGGACCGCAAGCCGAAGGCGCTCTCCGGCGGCCAGCGCCAGCGTGTCGCGATGGGCCGCGCGATCGTCCGCGAGCCGCAGGTCTTCCTGATGGACGAGCCGCTGTCGAACCTGGACGCCAAGCTCCGCGTCTCGACCCGTACCCAGATCGCCGGGCTGCAGCGCCGCCTCGGCATCACCACCGTGTACGTCACCCACGACCAGACCGAGGCGCTCACCATGGGCGACCGGGTCGCGGTGCTCAAGGGCGGCGTGCTGCAGCAGGTCGACACCCCCCGCAACATGTACGACCGGCCCGCCAACCTCTTCGTGGCCGGCTTCATCGGCTCGCCCGCGATGAACCTGGTCGAGGTGCCGCTGGTCGACGGCGGGGTGAAGTTCGGCGGCTCGGTGATCAACATCTCCCGCGAGGACCTGGCCGGCGCCGGCACCGACAAGACCGTGACCGTCGGCATCCGCCCGGAGCACTTCCAGGTCGTCTCCGAGGGCGGCATCGAGGGTGTCGCCGTGACGGTGAACGTGGTCGAGGAGCTCGGCTCGGACGGCTTCGTCTACGGCACCACCAAGATCGGCGGCGAGGACAAGGACCTGGTCGTCCGCGTGCACGGCCGCCAGATCCCGGCCCGCGGCGAGACGGTCCACGTCGTGCCGATCGCCGACGAGACCCACGTGTTCTCCACCAGCACCGGCGCCCGCCTCAGCAGCTGAGCGAGTACCCGCAGCGCGCCACGGAGCCCCGTCGGACCCGGCAAGGGTCCGGCGGGGCTCCGCCGCGTCAACACGCTGAAGGGGCGAACCCGGACACGGTGTCACTCGATGGTGTAACGGAGGGCGATCCGGGGCCCACCCAGCGCTACTCTCCTGAGCGTGAAGCAGCTTGTTCGCCGCATCGGCCAAACCATCGCCCTCACCCTGCCCGTGGTCCTGGTGACCACCGGCACCCTCGCCGTGACCAGGGTCCCGTGGGCCCCGCCCACCGGGCTCGATCAGCAGGTGGTGGCGGCGTCCAGCGGGGACGGCGCCGGGATCGGCCGGGCCGGTGCGGGCAAGGCCCCGGACGGGCTCGCCCCGCAGGAGTCGCTGCGCGTCGCCCTGCTCGACGAGCTGCGCGCGCACAACCCCGGCAGCGCGCTGGACCTGTTGGAGCGCTCGATGCTCGAACAGCCCGCACTGACCCCGTACTGCTCCTCGCTGGCGACCGAGCTGGGCAAGGCTGCGGTGCGCAAGTACCAGGGTGACGTCCAGCGGGCCCGGACCTTCGCCCGGCCGGTCTGCGACGGCTCCTTCGCCTCCGGTACCGCCGGCTGACAGCCGCCACGGGGGCGCCCCGCCTATTGTTCAGGCATGACCGCTGAGAGCACGCCCCCGCAGTCCCCGAGGCCCCAACCGACCGTCGTCACCCAGGCGGTGATCCTGGCCGGCGGCCAGGGCACCCGGCTGCGGCCCTACACGGACGACCGTCCGAAGGCCCTGGTCGAGATCCCGGGGACGGGCGTGCCGATCCTCGGGCACCAGCTGGCCTGGCTCGCCTCCGAGGGCGTCACCGACGTGGTCATCTCCTGCGGACACCTGGCCGAGGTGCTGGAGGAGTGGCTCGACAAGGCCGACCTGCCGCTGAGCGTGCGGACCGTCGTGGAGGCCGAGCCGCTCGGGCGCGGCGGCGGGCTGAAGTACGCCGCCAAGGCGCTGCCCCGCCCCGAGGAGCCCTGGTACGCCACCAACGGCGACATCTGGACCCGCTTCAGCCTGCGCGACATGGCCGCCTTCCACCACGAGCGGGACGCCGTCGCGACGCTCGCGCTGGCCCGGCCGCGGATCCCCTGGGGGGCCGTGGAGACCGACCAGTTCGGCAATGTGCTGGACTTCATCGAGGCTCCGCCCTCGCCGTTCCTGATCAACGCCGGCCTCTACGTGTTCAGCCCGGAGTTCGCCGAGCTGCTGCCGGACGTCGGCGACCACGAGCGCACCACCTTCCCGCAGTTGGCCCGCGGCAAGCGCCTGGCGGGCTACCAGCTGCCGCAGGGCGTCTACTGGCGGGCCATCGACACCGCGAAGGACCTCACCGAGGCGGCCAAGGAGCTCGCCGCAGGGGTCGGCCGCACCCCGCAGTAGCCGCGCGGTCGGCACCACCGGCCGGGCGAACCAAGCGCTATGACAGCCGCGCCAGACGGCAACCACCCGGCAACCAGGCACAGCAGAAACTATTGGCCGGGTGCTCCCCCACGGAGCACCCGGCCAACTCGTCCGCCCTGCCGGGCGGTGGAACCGCAGGACCGCCGAGCGGTCACCACGGTCAGGTGGACGTCGCCGCCCCCGGCCGCGAGGCCCGGCCGCCGCCCAGCTCGGCCAGCGGTCCGCTGCCCAGCACCCCGCCCAGCAGGCCGGATCCGGAGCCGGACGCGCTGCTCGGGCTCGGCTTGGGCGCCGTCCCCGAACTGCCGCCCGGCGCCGGAGTGCTGCGCTGCGCGGGCGCCGACCCGGCCGGAGCCGCCGCCGTCGGAGCCGCCGGAGCCGGGCTCGCCCCGGCCTCCGGCTTGGTCGAGCGGGCCTTGCCGCTCGGGGTGGGCGTCACCGCCTTCGGCGAGGCCGACCCGGTGGACGCCGACCCGGCCGGAGCACTGGCCGCGGGCGAGGCCGGACGCGAGGCCGTCGGCGAGGGCGAGGGCGAGGTGGTGGACGGGCCCTGGCCCCCGGCCGGGGCGGACGGGCCGCCGGACGGCCAGATCGGGGTGCCGTAGTCGGTGGCGGGCCTGGTCGGCGCGGGGTGCGGCCGACTGCCGGTCCGGACCGCCGCACCCAGCATCGAGCCGAGCAGCAGGGTCAGACCGACCACCACCGAGGTGACCACCGCCCCCCGGCGCAGCACCCGGCGGCGCTGCGCCGCCGGAGCGCCGGAGCCGTGCCGCCGCCAGGCCTCCAGGTTGAGCCGCCCGTCCAGCGAGGCGAACGGCGCACCGGCGATCAGCAGCGGGCTCCACGCCGCCAGGAAGATCAGGTCGGGGGTGTCGTAGACCGGCACCGACCGCCAGCTGACGGTGAACAGCAGCGCGGCGGAGAGCAGCATCGCCGCCCCGGCCGCGAGCCGCTGCCAGAGACCGAGGATGGTCAGCACGCCGACCACGATCTCGGTGAACGACACCACCAGGCCGGAGCCGACCGGGTGCGCCATGGCGAAGGCCAGCAGCGGATCGGCGACCTTCCACGGGTGCAGCGAGGAGAGCCAGCGCATCATCGAACCGCGCTCGCCACCGTCGAAGTACACCGGGTCGCAGAGCTTGCTGAACCCGGCGTAGACGGACAGCGAGCCGAGCACCACCCGCAGCGGCAGCAGCACCAGGCCGAGGTCGACCCGGCGACCGGGGTACCACGGCTGCTTGGCGTCGCCCGCCGCGGCGGAGACCTCGGGCAGCTCACCGCTCGGGGTCCAGCCCTGCGGTGCGCCGACCGGGCCGATGCCGGCCTCGGTCGCACTGCCGGTGCCCTCGCGCGGCTGGCGGGGGACGGTCCGCGCACCCGCGTACGGCGCGATCAGCTGGGTGTCGCCGTCCGCCGGGACGCCGCCCGCACCGACCCGCGCGCCCACCCCGGCCGGGGTCGGCACGGTGGTCAGCCGGACGGCCTCCAGCAGCTGGGTGGCCGCCAGGTCCCCGGGGGGCGCCTGACCGGTCCAGGTGACGGCGGTGACCCGGCCCTTGCGGCGCTGCGCACCCGCCCCGCCGAGCGCGGGCACGGTGGAGGCGGGCACGATCACCTGCGGGGTGACCAGCGGACGGCGGATCAGGCCCTGGGTGTTGTACGGGTCGCCGAACGCGGCGCCGGGGGACAGCAGTCCGGCCGGAGCGTCGATCAGTGGCGCCACCGGTGCCGCGAGCCGGAGCCGGAAGCTCGCCTGGGTGCTGCTGAGTCGAGCGGGGTCGGACATCACCTTGACGGTGTTGAGGCCGGGGCCCGCGTCTATCCCGGTACTGCCGCCGCCCAGCAGGGGGCGCCGAGGTGTTCTGGTGTCCACACCCGTCTAACCGGGTGACACCCGGTTAGGACACTCTCCCGGGTGGATTCCCGGCGCCCCCTTGAAATGATCATGAGAAAAGCGATCGGGCCCGGTCGAGCCCGATCGCTTCCCATCCGGATTGCGGGGAATTCAGAAGATCCCCCGCGCGCCGGCCCTCGACTGTGATCGGCCTTGACCGACCCGTCCGTACCGGTCTCAGCCGACCTTGCTGCGCATCCGCGCGGCCTCGTACAGGACGATGCCGGCCGCGACACCGGCGTTCAGCGACTCGGTGGCACCCGGCATCGGGATCCGGACCCGGATGTCGCAGGTCTCCGCGACCAGCCGGGACAGGCCCTTGCCCTCGCTGCCGGCCACGATCACGATCGGGCCGGTCAGCGCCTCCAGGTCGCCGATCTCGGCCTCGCCGTCGGCGGCCAGGCCGACCACCAGCAGACCGGCCTTCTGGTAGGCCTCCAGGGCCCGGGTCAGGTTGGTGGCACGGGCCACGGGCAGCCGCGCCGCCGCACCGGAGGAGGTCTTCCAGGCACCGGCGGTCATGCCGGCCGCGCGACGCTCGGGGATGACCACGCCGTGCGCACCGAAGGCGGCGGCCGAACGGACCACGGCGCCGAGGTTGCGCGAGTCGGTGACGCCGTCCAGCGCCATGATCAGCGCGTCCTCGCCGGCCTCCGAGGCCCCGTCCAGCAGGTCCTCCGGGTGCGCGTACTCGTACGGCGGGACCTGGAGCACCAGGCCCTGGTGGTTGAGGCCGCCGGTCATCTGGTCCAGCTGCGGGCGCGGGGCCTCCATCAGCGGGATGCCCCGGTCGTTGGCCGCCTGGAAGGCGTCGCGGACCCGGTCGTCGGTGTCGATGAACTGCATGACGTACAGCGCGGTGGCCGGCACGCCGCCCTGCAGCGCCTCGACCACCGAGTTGCGCCCCACGACCAGCTCGGCTGCACCGGCGCCGCCGCGGCCGCCCCGGCCGCCGCCGCCGGCCCGGCGCATGCCGGCCCGGGCCTTGGCGTCCCGCTCACGCTTCAGCGCGGCGTTCGCCTGGCGCTGCTTGGGGTGTCCCTTGCGCTCCGCGCCGGGCGGGGTCGGGCCCTTGCCCTGGAGTGCCTTCCGGCTGTGGCCGCCGGTACCGACACTCGCGCCCTTCTTCGATCCGGGGTTGCGGCGGTTCCTGCGTGCACTGTTGCCGGCCATGGCTGTACTTCCTGTCTGTCCGGCATGCCCGGCCGCACCGGTGAACCCGGTGGCGGCCGACGGCATGCGCTACGTCATGCGGGAGGGCCGCACCGGTCCGGTACGGCCCACCCTCACCCCAGTCGTCAGATGGGGTTACTGGTTGTTGATCGTCCAGCGCGGGCCGGACGGGGTGTCCTCGATCGCCAGCCCGGCCAGGCCGAGCTGGTCGCGGATGGCATCCGCGGTGGCGAAGTCCTTGCGCACCCGGGCCGCCTGTCGCTGGTCCAGGACCAGGCGAACCAGCGAATCGACCACGCCGTGCAGGTCCTCACCGCGCTCCGCCCCGGCCCACTGCGGGTCGAGCGGGTCAAGACCCAGCACTCCGAGCATCGCACGGACCTCGGCCAGACGCGCCACCGCGTTCTCCTTGTCGTCCGCGGTGAGGGCGCTGTTGCCCTGGCGGACGGCGGTGTGCACGATGGCCAGCGCCTGCGGTACGCCCAGGTCGTCGTCCATCGCCTCGGCGAAGGCCGGCGGCACCTCGGGCGCGGCGTCGACCGCGCCGCAGCGCTCGACCACGCGCTGGATGAAGCCCTCGATCCGGCCGAAACCGGCCTCGGCCTCGCGCAGCGACTCCTCGCTGTACTCGATCATCGAGCGGTAGTGCGGGGCGGCGAGGTAGTAGCGCAGGACGATCGGACGCCAGCGCTCCACCATCTGGGAGACCAGCACCGAGTTGCCGAGCGACTTGCTCATCTTCTCGCCGCTCATGGTGACCCAGGCGTTGTGCACCCAGAAGTTGGCGAAATCGTCGCCGTACGCCTTGGACTGGGCGATCTCGTTCTCGTGGTGCGGGAAGATCAGGTCGATCCCGCCGCCGTGGATGTCGAAGGCCCGGCCCAGGTACTTGTGCGCCATCGCCGAGCACTCCAGGTGCCAGCCGGGACGGCCGCAGCCCCACGGGGTGTTCCAGCTCGGCTCGCCCGGCTTGGCGGACTTCCACATCGCGAAGTCGCGCGGGTCCCGCTTGCCGGTCTCGCCCTCGCCCTCGGGCTGGCGCAGGTTCTCCAGCTTCTGGTTGGAGAGTTGGAGGTAGCCGGGGTAGGACTTCACGTCGAAGTAGACGTTGCCGTCCGCGGCGTACGCGTGCCCCTTGGCGATGAGCGCCTGCATCATCTCGATCATCTCGGGGATGTGCCCGGTCGCACGCGGCTCGACGGTCGGCGGAAGGCAGCCGAGCGCCGCGTAGCCGTCGTTGAAGGCCCGCTCGTTGGCGTAGGCGATCTGCCACCAGGGCGTGCCCAGCTCGCGTTCCTTGGCGATGACCTTGTCGTCGATGTCGGTGACGTTCCGGGCGAAGGTCACCTGGTAGCCGCGGTAGGCGAACCACCGCTGCATCACGTCGAAGTTGAGCCCGGACCGGATGTGCCCGATATGAGGCGCCGACTGGACGGTAGCGCCACACAGGTAGATCGAGACACAACCCGGTACAAGCGGGACGAAGTCGCGTACCTGGCGGGTGCTGGTGTCGTACAGGCGAATGCTCACAGCGTCAAGCGTAGTGGGCAGCAGGGGGTGCCCCGCGACATTCTGAAATGTCAATACCGCGGCAGCGCCGTTTCGCGTACGTGACTTTGCGGAGGCACCCCCTCCGGGACGCCTCCGCCGCCCCGCCCGGGATCAGAGGTTGCCGACCGCCTTGCGCGGGCTGAGCCGGACCACGACCCGCACGTCGTCCGGGCCGTCGAAGCCGTAGGAGTCGTCGCCGCGGTACTTGCGCGCCAGCTCGTCGATCAGCTCCCGGCCGCCCTCCCGGGTGAAGGTCACCTCGCCGCGCAGCTCCACATAGGTGTAGGGGCTCTCCGGCGGGTTGATCACCAGCGAGATCCGCGGGTCCTTCACCAGGTTGAGGTGCTTGCGGCGGCCCTCGACGGTGGAGAACAGGATGTCGTCGCCGTCCCGCTTCACCCAGACCACCGAGGACTGGGGGCTGCCGTCGGGCTGGATCGTGGAGACCACGGCGAAGCTCTTGCCGTCGATCAGGGCCTTGGCCCGGTCGGAGAGGTGTGCGGCCATCGGGGGACCTCGTCTCGTCAAGCGGCGTCGGGAAAGGGCCTGCCGAGTGGCCCGCACCGAACGGTAGCGACTTCCAACCCGGCACGGTGTCCTGAACACCCGTCAACACCCGGGTATTCCCGATCGACCACCCGGACCGAGGCCCCGAAGCCTCCGAGGCCCCTGGATCCCCTGAAGCCCCCGGAGACCAACAGGACCTCCGGAGGCCCGGCGTCAACGGCAGCCCGGTGTCAGCGGCGCTCGTAGACCAGAGCGGTCGCGATCGCCGCCAGGCCCTCGGCCCGGCCGGTCAGCCCGAGGCCGTCCGTGGTCGTGCCGGAGACGGAGACCGGCGCGCCGACCGCGGCCGAGAGTGCGGCCTGCGCCTCGTCCCGGCGCTTGCCGATCTTCGGCCGGACACCGATCACCTGGACCGAGACGTTGCCGATCTCGAAACCCGCCGCCCGGACCAGCCGGGCCGCCTCGCCGAGCAGCGTCGCCCCGGAGGCGCCGGACCACTCGGGCCGGTCGGTGCCGAAGTGCGCGCCCAGGTCGCCGATCCCGGCGGCCGAGAACAGCGCGTCGCAGGCCGCGTGCGCGGCCACGTCGGCGTCCGAGTGCCCGGCCAGGCCGTACTCGGCACCGGGCCACTCCAGTCCGGCCACCCAGAGCGGGCGGCCGGCCTCGAAGGCGTGCACATCGGTGCCGACGCCCACCCGGGGCAGGACCGGCGGCGCGGCGGCCTGCGCGGCGACCGGCATGGAGCCAGCGGAATCAGAAGCCATCGGAGGCCCTCCGGCGGGCGAGTACGGCCTCGGCGAGCACGAGGTCCAGCGGACGGGTCACCTTGAACGCCTCCTCGTGGCCGGGCACCACGACCACCCGGCCGCCGAAGCGCTCGACCAGGCCGGCGTCGTCGGTGACCGGCGGCAGACCGCCCCCGGCCTCCTCGGTGAGCGCCTTGGCGTGCACCTCGGCCAGCGTGGCGCGCTGGAAGCCCTGCGGGGTCTGCACCGCGCGCAGGGTGGCCCGGTCGGGCGTGTCGAGCACCGGCTCGGTCCCGCCCGGGTTGGGCTCGACCCGCTTGACGGTGTCGGCCAGCGGTACGGCGGGGACGACCGCCTCGGCTCCGGCGCGGACGGCGGCGGCGACCGCGTCCACCACCTCGACCGGCACGAGCGGACGGGCCGCGTCGTGCACCAGGACGATCTCCACCTCGGCCGGGATCGCGGCCAGCCCGAGGCGCACCGACTCCTGCCGGGTCGCGCCGCCGGCCACCACCCGGATGTCCTTGCCGTCCAGGCCGTGGCTGTCCAGCAGGGCGACCACCTCGGCGACGCCGTCCGCCGGGGCTGCGACCACCACCAGGCCGACCGCCCGGCTGCGGGCCAGCGCCCGGACGGCGTGTACCAGGAGCGGCACCCCGCCCAGTTCCCGCAGGGCCTTGGGGGCCCCGGGCCCCAGTCGCTCGCCGCGTCCGGCGGCGGGCACCACTGCTGCTGCGACTGCTGCTGTGGCGTTCAGGTTTCACTCCTTCGGCGAAGTGGGTATGGCCTTGGCGTGCACGACGGGCGCGGACCCCTTCCGAAGCAGTACGGTCCTCCGCCCGCAGAAACGGTCTTTCACATGTGAACGGGGGAACGGTTCACCGGCGCGGGGTGCGGCCGCCTTCCGGGCACGCCTCAGCGCCCGAGGTGCCACTGCACCACTCCAGGACGGTTCATCCTGTGAGCGGCGCGCGGACATCGGGCGCTGTGAGCGTAACGGGCGCTTGAGCGGGGCAGGGCGCGAGCCCGACCGCACTACGAGGCGAGGACCTCGTCGAGCAGCGTCTCCGCCTTGTCCTCGTTGGTGTTCTCAGCCAGCGCGAGCTCGCTGACGAGGATCTGGCGGGCCTTGGCGAGCATGCGCTTCTCGCCGGCCGACAGACCGCGCTCGCGCTCGCGACGCCAAAGATCGCGCACAACCTCGGCGACCTTGATAACGTCACCCGAGGCGAGCTTCTCGAGGTTTGCCTTGTAGCGACGGGACCAGTTGGTCGGCTCTTCGGTGTACGGTGCGCGAAGCACCTCGAAGACCCGGTCCAGACCCTCCTGGCCGACTACATCGCGCACGCCGACGAACTCCGCGTTCTCGGCGGGCACGCGGAGCGTCAGGTCTCCCTGCTGCACCTTGAGCACCAGGTAGGTCTTGTCCACACCTTTGATCTGGCGAATTTCGATGGCCTCGATCAGCGCGGCCCCGTGATGGGGGTAGACCACCGTGTCGCCAACCTTGAACGTCATGTGACAGGACCCCTTCCGTGGCTTTCCAGAATAACACGCTTTTCGGCGCACCCGAAGGGCGTTTTCGCAGGTCAGGGCCGGTCTCGGGGCTTGACAAGGACCCCCATGACGTGCTGCGACCAGTGTTCGACGCAGGCTTCCCGCAGGTCGGAGGCGGTTCCGGCGCCCGCCGAAACCTGCGGCAACACTCCCGAAACCGTGATTGGATCTTGAGTTTTCACCGTTTATCGGGCCGTTTCCCGATCGTGATCCGATCTTGGTCGACTCCGGGCGCGCCGCCGCAGCGGTTCCGCGGGCATTACCCGACCGTGCCGCCGGTCGGCGCGCCCGGGTCAAAGCTTGACCTGAACACGTGGAACTGCGGCCGTACGGGCGCCGGGCAGGGGCCGGGAGCGCGACACGGGGACCCACCCCGTGAAGAGCGCATAAGCGAGGTCGATAATCTGAGACCTGACCACCCGACACGTGACCTTTACCTTTAGGAGAAGCCGCCGCCGTGAGCCGCAGCCTTCGACGCGGCAGCATCGCCGCCCTCGCCGCCCTGGCCATCGTTTCGCTGTCCTCCTGCGCGACCGGCAACTCGCCGGAGACCCTGGAGATCAAGCCGGACAACGCCTCGGCGACGCTCGGTACGAACCTCCGACTGAACAACATCGTCGTCGTCACCGGCGACGAGTCCTCGGGCGAGCACACCGGCCCCGCCAACGTGACGGTGAACATCAGCAACAGCGGCACCGAGCCGGTCGAGCTGGCGTCCATCACGGTGGGCGCCGGCGCGACCGCCGCCTTCGCCGACGAGAAGGGCGCCCCGCTGACCGGCATCGTCGTGCCGGCCGGTGGCGCGGTGCTGCTGGGCGGCGACGGCAACCCGTCCGCCAAGGTCGCCTCGGCCACCCTGAGCGTGGGCGGCTTCGTGCCGACCACGTTCGCCTTCAAGAGCGGCGACAAGGTCGCGGCCGAGGCCGCGGTCAGCCCGAACAAGGGCATCTACAAGGGCTACGGCCCGACCGCCTCCCCGGCGGCCGCGCCGTCCAAGTCCGCGCCGGCCTCGCCCGCCGCCTCCGGCTCGGCCGCCCCGGCCACCGCCTCCACCGGTGCGGCCACGCCGTCCGGCAGCGCCTCGACGGCCGCCGCCACGCACTGACGCGCGGCCCCTCGGGGCCGGGCACCACACGGGGGAGGCCCCCCTCCGGCGGATACCGGAGGGGGGCCTTCGCCGTGTGCCGCGGTCGGCCGCGGCGGTTTACGGCTCGAACTTGTAGCCCAGGCCACGCACCGTGACCAGGTAGCGCGGGGCGCCCGGGTCCGGCTCGATCTTCGCCCGCAGGCGCTTGACGTGGACGTCCAGGGTCTTGGTGTCGCCGACGTAGTCCGCGCCCCAGACCCGGTCGATCAGCTGCATCCGGGTGAGCACCCGGCCCGCGTTGCGCAGCAGCATCTCCAGCAGGTCGAACTCCTTGAGCGGCAGGTCGACCTTGGCGCCGTCCACCGTCACCACGTGGCGGTCCACGTCCATCCGGACCGGGCCCGCCTCCAGGGCGCCCGGGCCGCCGCCGTTGTCGCCGACACCGTCGGCCTCGCCGCGCCGGCGCAGCACCGCGCGGATCCGGGCGACCAGCTCGCGGGTGGAGTACGGCTTGGTGACGTAGTCGTCTGCGCCTATCTCCAGCCCGACGACCTTGTCGATCTCGCTGTCCTTGGCGGTCACCATGATCACCGGGACGTTGGAGCGCACCCGCAGCTGGCGGCAGACCTCGGTACCCGGCAGGCCCGGCAGCATCAGGTCGAGCAGGACGAGGTCGGCGCCGTTGCGTTCGAACTGCTCCAGGGCGTCGGGGCCGGTGGCGGCGATGGCCACCTCGAAGCCTTCCTTGCGGAGCATGTACGAGAGGGCGTCGCTGAACGACTCCTCGTCCTCGACCACCAGTACTCGGGTCACGATCAGGCCTCCGGGGCAAGCTGCTGGGTTGTGTCTGACAGGGGTGCTGCGGGCTCCCCGGTGGGGAGCGGGCGGTCCGGGCGGCCCGTGGTGGCCGTCCGGTCCGTGAGGGTCTTGGGGGCGGTGGCGGACGCGGCGGACACGGCGGTCCCGGCCTCGGCGTCGGGCGCCTGGCCGGCGGGCAGGCGCACGGTGAAGGTGGAGCCCTGGCCTTCGACGCTCCACACCGAGACGGTACCGCCGTGCGAGGCGGCCACGTGCTTGACGATGGAGAGGCCGAGGCCGGTGCCGCCGGTCTGCCGGGAGCGGGCGGGGTCGACCCGGTAGAACCGTTCGAAGACCCGCTCGCGGTCCTTCTCGGAGATGCCGATGCCCTGGTCGGTCACCGAGATCTCGATCAGCTCGCCGTCGGCCTCGCCGAGCGCGGCCGCGCTGGAGATCCGGCGGGTGGCGATCGCGACCCTGGTCCGCGGCGGGCTGTAGTTGACGGCGTTCTCGACCAGGTTGCCGAGCGCCGCGGCCAGCTGGCCGCGGTTGCCGTGCAGGTAGAGGCCGGCGATGCCGCCGGCCGCGATCAGGATCTGCTTGGCGGCGGCCTGCTGGCGGCAGCGGTCGATCGCCTCCGCGATCAGCTCGTCCACCGCGACCGGCTCCGGGTCGACCATCAGCCGGTCGTCCTGGACCCGGGAGAGGTCGATGATCTCCTGGACCAGGCTGGCCAGCCTGGTCGCCTCGATCTGCATCCGGCCGGCGAAGCGCTGGACGGCCTCCGGGTCGTCGGACGCGTCGGCGACCGCCTCGGAGAGCAGCGACAGCGCGCCGACCGGGGTCTTGAGCTCGTGGCTGACGTTGGCGACGAAGTCGCGGCGGACCGCCTCGACCCGGCGGCGGTCGGTCTGGTCCTCGACCAGGACCAGGACCAGCCGGGAGCCCAGCGGGGCGACCCGGACGGACACCGCGAGCGGTTCGGCGGCGCGGGCCGCGCCGGGGCGGGGCACCTCCAGTTCGACCTGGCGGATCTCGCCGTCCCGGCGGGTGGCGCGGGCCAGCGAGAGCATCTGGTCGACGGCGACGGCGCCGCCGCGGACCAGGCCCATGGCGTACGCCGCGGAGCTGGCCTTGACCACCTCGTCGCCCTCGCCGAGCACGATCGCGCAGGAGCGCAGCACGGAGAGTACGGTGTCGACCCCCGGCGGGAGGGGGGGTTCCTGGGGGCCGGCGCCCAGAGTCTGCTGCCGACCGCTGTTCTTGCCGCTGGTGCCGCTGTACCTGCCCCGGGCCTGTTCGCGCTCGCTCCAGCGGAATGCGATGGAGGCCGTGAGGCCGACGCCGAGCCCGGCTATGGCGCAGGCAGCGGCGGCGGCCACGTTCACGTCCATACCGCCAGCCTAAGCGCACAGTGCGGGCGCTCCCCCTGGGTCGGATCAAGGGATCGGCCGCACGTTGCCGAGAATTCACCTCCACGTAGCTGCCGATTCACCGCTCGGGTCGTGCGTGGTCGCCCGGACGGCCCAGAGTTGGCCACGCAGCCCGTGTGGGAGAGGGTGGCGGGCCGAACAGCCGTCCGTCGCCCCGGTGCGCGCGTAGCATTCGCGCCACCAGCAGCGGTCACTCGAACGCCGTACCGACGGTCGTCCGGGATGACCGGTCGGCACCGCCACCGACACAGCTACTGAGGAGAGAGCAATGCGCGACGCGTACCACGAGGAACTCGACTCGATCGGCGACAGCCTGGTCGAGATGGCCCGGCTGGTCGGTTCGGCCCTGGGGCGGGCCACCACGGCACTCCTCGACGCGGACCTGGAGCTGGCGGAGAGCGTGATCGCCGCCGACCAGAAGGTCAACGACCTGCACCACGAGCTGGAGAACCGGGCCATCGACCTGCTGGCCCGCCAGCAGCCGGTCGCCACCGACCTGCGCATCGTCGTCACCTCGCTGCGGATGAGCGCCGACCTGGAGCGCTGCGGCGACCTCGCCCGGCACGTGGCCAAGGTGGCGCGGCTGCGCTACCCCGAGTCGGCGGTGCCGAGCGACCTGCACGCGACCGTCCTGGAGCTCGGCCAGCTCGCCCAGCGGCTGGTGGCCAAGGCCGGTCTGGTGATCGCCACCAAGGACGTCGACAAGGCGCTGGAGCTGGAGCAGGACGACGACGCGATCGACGCGCTGCACCGCGAACTGTTCGCGCACCTGATCGACGACCGCTGGCACCACGGCATCGAGACCGCGGTGGACGTCACCCTGGTCGGCCGCTACTACGAGCGCTTCGCCGACCACGCGGTGTCGGTCGCCAAGCGCGTGGTGTACCTGGTGACCGGTGAGCACGTGGACGAGTTCGTGGCCTCCTCGGAGGCGGCCGCCGCCGCGGAGTGAACGCCGCGGCGGGCCCGTAGGGAGCGGGCGGGCGGCCCGGTGGGGTTCGTCGGGGTTCGTCGGGGCGGGGGCCTCGCCCCCGGCCGCGGGTAAACCTCGGGCGGGGGGTGGTGAGGGCGCACGGCATCTCGGGTGCCCCACCACTGCGCGCCCGTTGACGCTCCGTCCGCTCGGCGGTTTCACTCGATGCCGTAGGCACCGAAGTGTGCCCGTCACAAGGAGGGTCCAGCGCGATGAAGGCAAACCCGACCCGACCGACACCGGCACACGACACCGTAGAGCCGCCCGCTCCGAAGCTGCTGCCGGTCCTCGCGGCCGGTTGCGGCTGCGGCCCGGGCTGCGGCTGCGGCTGCCAGTCCGGCGCGCCCTGCCAGTGCGGCGGCGCCACGGGCGGCTGCTGCGGCCACTGACGCCGGCGGCCGGTTACCGCAGGCAGGCTCCGTGGTGCACGGCCGCCGTGGGAGACGGTCGTGCACCCCGGAGCCCGGCCCCCGTCCGGCTGCGGGGCCGGGCTCCGATCCGGCCCGGTCAGAACCTCACGTCGGTGCAGGAGTAGAAGGCGTTGCCGGTGTCGGCGATCTCCCAGACCGCGACCACGACCTGGTGACCGGTCCGGCCGCCGGGGAGCACGGCCTTGTGGCTGACCGTGCTCGGGATCTGCGTCCCGTTGTAGGGGACGGTGAGGAACGGCGTGAGCTCCAGGCTCGCACGGGTCACCGGCTGGGCCGCGTTGTAGCCGGCCTTGGTGAGGTAGTACTTGAAGTTCGTGGTGGCGTGCCGCGCGGTGAACTTCCAGGTGAAGGTGAGCTGCTGCCCCGCCGTGACCGCGGTGGTGGGCCAGTTGCCGCCGCGCGGGGCGTCCAGCTCGGCGAACCGTGAGTTGCCTCCGGCGCAGATGGCGCCGTCGGCCGGACCCCTGGTCGGGAAGCCCTTCGGGCCCTCGACGCTCTGCGGCTCCCACTGGATCTCACCGCAGCCGGTGACGGTGCCGGCCGCGCAGAGCGCGGCCCGGCTGGGCGGGGTCGTGATGTAGCCGTGCGACTGGGCCGGCAGGGCCAGCGTGAGCGGTACCGCGAGCGCGGCCAGCGCCGCCCCGACGATATGACGTTTGCGCATGGTGCTCCTCCGTGGGGGTGGATGGAGAGTGCGCCGGGCGCAGTCACGCGCGCGTGGGGGTGCGGCGGACCAGGGGTCTTGGGGACGACCTCTGGCATGCCTGCGCCAGGTCGGTGCTCACACGGTAGGAGCCGCCACCGGGGCCGTCAATGGTCTGAACCACTTTTGCAGCAGCCAACAACCCACCCCCGCAGCGGAGTTGAACGACAAAGACCCCACCCCCCGATATCCGGGGAGCGGGGCCTGAGCAGTGTCGGGCCTTACTTCTTGCCCTGGTTCTTGACCGCCTCGATGGCGGCCGCGGCGGCGTCCGCGTCCAGGTAGCGGCCGCCCTTGGCGACGGGCTTGAAGTCGGCGTCCAGCTCGTACACCAGCGGGATGCCGGTCGGGATGTTGAGGCCGGCGATGTCCTCGTCGGAGATGCCGTCCAGGTGCTTGACCAGCGCGCGCAGGCTGTTGCCGTGGGCGGTGACCAGGACGGTCTTGCCGGCGGCCAGGTCCGGGACGATGGCGTCGTACCAGTACGGGAGCATCCGCTCGACGACGTCCTTCAGGCACTCGGTGGCCGGACGCAGCTCGCTCGGGATGTCGGCGTAGCGGGCGTCACCGGCCTGCGAGTACTCGGCGTCGTCGGCCAGCACCGGCGGCGGGGTGTCGTAGGAGCGGCGCCACAGCTGGAACTGCTCCTCGCCGAACTCGGCCAGGGTCTGGGCCTTGTCCTTGCCCTGGAGGGCACCGTAGTGGCGCTCGTTCAGACGCCAGCTGCGGCTGACCGGGATCCAGTGCCGGTCGGCCTTGTCCAGGGCGATCTGCGAGGTGCGGATGGCGCGGCGCAGCAGCGAGGTGTGCACCACATCGGGGAAGAAGCCCTCGGCGGCGAGCAGCTCGCCGCCGCGTGCGGCCTCCTTCTCGCCCTTCTCGTTGAGGTCGACGTCGACCCAACCGGTGAACAGGTTCTTCTGGTTCCACTGGCTCTCGCCGTGGCGGAGGAGGATGAGTCGGTACGTCGTGTCAGCCATGGCGCCCAGCTTAGTGGAGGCGGGGAAAACCCCCTGGTCGGGACCACCCCCTCTGTGTAATGTGTGCAAAGCACTTGTGACACTTACCACGACCGCTGTCCGGGACCACCGGTACCGCTCAGCGGAAGTCTGCCGCCGGGAGCCCGACATGCCGTCCCACCTGCCCGTCCTCGCCCGTGTCCAAAGAGCCGCGCGCGAGTCGATGGGCGGTCTGCCGCGGCAGTTCTGGTGGCTCTGGACGTCGACCCTGATCAACAAGCTGGGCGCGTTCGTGGTGACGTTCCTGGCGTTGTACCTCACTACCGACCGCGGTTACTCGGCCTCGTACGCGGGCCTGGTCGCCTCGCTGTTCGGCCTCGGCGCGGCGATCGCGTCGATCGGTGCCGGGGTCCTGACCGACCGGATCGGGCGCCGCCCCACGCTGGTCGCCGCCCAGCTCGGCACCGCGCTGTTCACCGCGGTGCTCGGGTTCACGGACGGCCAGGTGGCCATCGCCGTGGTCGCCTTCCTGGTCGGTCTGTGCAACAACGCGACCCGGCCAGCCACCTCGGCGATCATCGCGGACATCGTGCCCGCCCAGGACCGGGTCCGCGCCTACGCGCTGAACTACTGGGCGATCAACATCGGCTTCGGCATCTCGGCGGCCGCCGCCGGGCTGATCGCCACCCACGGCTATCTGACGCTGTTCCTGCTGGACGCGCTCTCCACCCTGGTCTGCGCGGTCGTGATCTTCGTCCGGATCCCCGAGACCCGGCCGGACACCCCGGCCGGCCCCGCCGACCGGCCGACCGTCGGCCTCGGCACGGTCTTCCGGGACACCCGTTTCATGGCGGTGGTCGGGCTCACCCTGCTGCTCGCGCTGGTCGCCCAGCAGGGCAGCACCACCCTGGCCGTGGACATGGGCCGGGCCGGGATCTCGGCCACCCAGTACGGCCTGGTGATCGGCCTCAACGGCCTGCTGATCGTGCTGCTGCAGATCCCGCTCACCCGCTGGATGGAGGGGCGCAACCGCACGGCGCTGCTGGTCGCCAGCGCGCTGTTCATGGGCTGGGGGTTCGGGCTGACCGCGCTGGCCGGCTCCTCGGCGTGGTTCTACGCGTTCACCGTCGCGGTCTGGACGATCGGCGAGATCCTGAACGCGCCGACCATGATGGGCCTGGTCGCGGAGCTGTCGCCGACCCATGCCCGCGGCCGCTACCAGGGCGTCTACTCGCTGTCCTGGTCGCTGGCGTCGTTCCTCGGCCCGGCGGTCGGCGGGGTGCTGCTGGAGCACGCGGGCAGCGGGGTGATGTGGGGCGCCTGTGCGGCGTGCGGCACGCTCGCGGCGGTGGGCTACGCCGTGCTGGGGCGGCGGCCCGGGGCGGCGACGGCCTCCGCGGTGGCGGCCGGCCGGCCGGCGCAGGCCGAGGCGGGCGCCGAGGCTAAGGCCGCGGCGGGCGCCGAAGCGATCGATGGGGCGGACGTCGGGGTGAAGCCCGCCCCGGCCTGTTAGGCCTTGTCCGGGGTCCGGTCCCCGGCCGGGGCCGCGAGGTGGGCGAAGGCGGCCAGGTTGCGGGTGGACTCCCCGCGCTTGGTCCGCCACTCCCACTCACGCCGGATCGCCGAGGCGAAGCCCAGCTCCAGCAGCGTGTTGAACGGCTCGTCTGCGTTCTCCAGCACCGTGCCGAGCAGCCGGTCCACGGTGTCCGCGCTGAGCGCCTCCAGCGGCAGCCGGCCCGCCAGGTAGACGTCGCCGAGCGGGTCGATCGCGTAGGCGACCCCGTACAGCCTGGTGTTGCGCTCCAGCAGCCAGCGGTAGACGCCCTCGTGGTTCTCGTCCGGGCGGCGGATCACGAAGGCGTTCACCGAGAGGGTGTGGTCGCCGACCCGCAGGGCGCAGGCGGTACTCAGCTTCCGGGTGCCCTGGAGGGTCACGACCAGCGTGTACGGGTCGGCGGCGGCCGGCTCCCAGGCCGCCCCGGTGTCGTCCAGGGCGGTGCGCAGGAGGGTCAGGGCCTCGCCCTTGGTGCGGATTGCCATGAGGGTGACGTTACTCGGCGGTACCGGAGGGCGCAGCAGCGACCGGGCCCGCCGGACGGGCGTCACCGCCGGCGGCGGACGCTCACGCCAGCCACAGGCGGGACCCGGTGAGCCTCCCCGCCGGGCGGGCCAGGCTGCCGGCGTACACCTCGGCGGTGGTCGCGGCCGCGGTGTCCCAGCCGAAACCGGCCGCGTGCCGGGCCGCCGCCTCGCCCTGCCGGGCCACCAGGGCCGGCTCGGTGACGTACGGCTCCAGCGCGTGCGCCCAGGCCAGCGGGTCGTGGCCGTGCACCAGCGCCCCGGTGTGGCCGTCCCGGACGGCCACCGGAAGGCCGCCGACCGCGGCCGCCACCACCGGGGTGCCGCAGGCCTGCGCCTCCAGGGCGACCAGCCCGAAGGACTCGCTGTACGAGGGCATCACCAGCGCCGTCGCGGCCCGGTACCACTCGGCGAGCAGGGCCTGGCCGACCGGCGGGTGGAACCGGACCACGTCCCCGATGCCCAGCTGGGCGGCGAGCTTGTGCAGGCTCTCCGGCCGGGCCAGCCCGGTGCCGGACGGGCCGCCGACCACCGGCACCACCAGCCGCTCGCGCAGCTCCGGTCGGCGCTCCAGCAGTGCGGCGACGGCGCGCAGCAGTACGTCCGGGGCCTTCAGCGGCTGTATCCGGCCGGCGAAGAGCAGCACGGCGGCGTCCTGCGGCAGGCCGAGGCGGGCCCGCGCGGCGCTCCGGGCGCCTGGGCCGCCGGGGCGGAAGACGTCCAGGTTGACGCCGGGGTGGACGACGGCGAGCTGGTCCGGGCGGGCCGCGTAGTGCAGCGCCAGCTCGGCGGCCTCCTCGGTGGTGTTGGCGATCAGCCGGTCGGCGGCCTCCACCACCTGGGTCTCGCCGATGACGCGGGCGGCCGGCTCGGGGGTGTCGCCCTCGGCCAGCGCGGCGTTCTTGACCTTCGCCATGGTGTGCATGGTGTGCACCAGCGGCACTCCCCAGCGCTGGGCGGCCAGCCAGCCGACCTGGCCGGAGAGCCAGTAGTGCGAGTGCACCAGGTCGTAGTGGCCGGGGCGGTGGCCGGCCTCGGTGCGCAGCACCCCGTGGGTGAAGGCGCAGAGCTGGGCCGGCAGGTCCTCCTTGACCAGGCCCTCGTAGGGGCCGGCGGTGACGTGCCGGACCAGGACACCGGGGGCGAGCTCGACGGTGGGGGCGTCGTCCGAGCAGATCGACCGGGTGAACACCTCGACCTCGATGTCGAGGTCGGCGAGCCGCTTGGCGAGCTCCACGATGTAGACGTTCATGCCGCCCGCGTCACCGGTACCGGGCTGGTGGAGCGGCGAGGTGTGGACGCTGAGCATCGCTATCCGGCGCGGGCGGCGCTGGCGGCCCGTGACGAGCGACTGGATCCGGCCGCGGGCCGGCGAGCTCGGCTGGGCACGGCGTACCGGACGGACGGGGTGCTGGATCACCTGGCTGAAGCCTCCTCTGTACTGCCCGGTCACTGCAGCCTGCTGTCTGCTGCTCGGTCTGTGCGCGTCCGCCCATGCCGCACCGCCTCGCCGGGGGTGCGGCGCGGCGGCATGCTGCCCCGTCCGGGCACACATCACCACCAGTGTGCCAACCACCTGGTCACCGATCGGCATTCCCGTCCCGGCCGACGAGATGGCGCGGGCGGGCGGCGGGGCCCGGTCCGGGCGGTGAGCCGGGGCGGGCGGAGCCGCGCGGGCGCTCCCGGCGCACCCCGGGTACGGGCGCCCGGCGTGCCCGTCATGAGGTGGCCGGCGGAGGGCGGCGGGCGGGGTTCCGCGTACCCTTCTGGGCATGCCCGCCTCCTTCGACGCCGCCGCCGCGCCTGCCCGAGGGCGCCCGGGGCGGCCGGTGGGGACGGTCACCCGCGGGACCACCAACACCAACCGGCTCCGTCGGATGGACCGCTGGATCGCCCACACGCTGGGCCCCGCGCTGCGCTCCGCCGACCGCCCGCCGGTGGCCGTCGACCTGGGGTACGGCGCCGCGCCGTGGACGGCGGTCGAGCTGTCCGGGCGGCTGCGGGCCGTGCGCCCGGACGTCCGGGTGGTGGGGATCGAGATCGAGCCGGAGCGGGTCGCGGCGGCGCTGCCGTACGCCGAGCCGCCGCTGCTGACCTTCCGCCGCGGCGGCTTCGAGGTCCCGCTGGACGGCGGCGCTCCGGCCGGGCTGATCCGGGCCGCCAACGTGCTGCGGCAGTACGACGAGGCCGCGGTGGCCGGGGTCTGGGAGCGGCTCTGCGCCCGGCTGGCCCCGGACGGGCTGCTGGTCGAGGGGACCTGCGACGAGATCGGTCGGCGGCACGTCTGGGTCGCGCTCGGCCCGGAGGGGCCCCGGACGGTCACCTTCGCGGCCCGGCTCGGCGGACTGGGGCAGCCGTCCGACCTGGCCGAACGGCTGCCGAAGGCGCTGATCCACCACAACGTGCCGGGCCGCCCGGTGCACGCCTTCCTCGGCGACTTCGACCGGGCCTGGGCGGCGGCCGCACCGTACGGGGCGTTCGGCGCCCGACAGCGCTGGGTGGCCGCGTGCACGGCGCTGGCGGGCAGCTGGCCGCTGGTGGACGCGCGCGGGCGCTGGCGGCAGGGCGAGGTCACGGTGCCCTGGACGGCGCTCGCACCGTAGGCCGGGTCCGACGCGGGGCCGCTCCACGGGCGGCCGACCGGCCCGGGAGCTGATGAGCGAGCCCGGGGATTCACTCGAACGAGTTATCGAATACCTCTGGCGTGTTGACGCCCCCTCACGCCACCATGGGGACACCCGAGCGGCACCACCACGGCCGCCCGGGGCACCGGCCGCTCAACCGTCCAGACCGCCCCGCTCGACCTCGTTCAACCTGCGCAGCTCCACCTCGAACGCCCCGTACGCCTCCGCCCCGAACAGCACGAACCGCACCTCTTCCAGCTCCGCCTCCGCCCCCGGCCGTCGACCCCGCACCAGGTCGGCGACGGTGCCGAGCGCGATCCGGGCCGCATCCTCCAGCGGCCACCCGTACACCCCGGCGGACACCGCCGGGAAGGCCACCGTGCTCGCGCCGAGCCGCACCGCCGCCCGCAGCGACTCGCGGTAGCAGGAGGCCAACAGTTCGGCCCTGCCGTCGTAGTCCTCCGCCCGATAGACCGGCCCCACCGTGTGCACCACCCAGCGGGCCGGAAGCAGCCCGGCCGTCGTCGCCACGGCCTGCCCGGCGGGCAGGCCCTTGCCCCAGTGCGAGGCGCGCAGCCGGCGGCAGTCCTCCAGAATCAGCGGTCCGCCCTTGCGGTGGATCGCACCGTCCACCCCGCCGCCGCCCAGCAGGGAGGAATTGGCGGCGTTCACCACCACGTCCACCTGCTGTTCCGTGATGTCACCCTTGACCAGAGTGATCCGCGTCACCATCATCCAGCCCTTTCCTGCCCGCCCCCGCGCCTGCCGGTACGGGGCTCGGCCGCTGTCCCAGTCCGTCCATCACACCGCCACCGGCGTGGCAATAGCCACAACGGCGCCGGCCAGCCAGAGAAATCCCCGGAGATCACGTTATGGTCGCGAGACATTCCCCGACGCACGGTGCCAGGCGGGCACTGCGGACGGACTCCGACCGTTACGCACTCGGGGAAAGGGAGGATCAACCGATGCCCGCAACGGGAGACGGGCGGGTGCCTGGTGCCGCAGACCTGCCGGGCGCCCTCGACGGCACCCTCTCCGGCCATGCCCGCAAGCGGCCCGGTCCCGCCGAGCAGTCGACGGGACGCGTCACCGTCACCCCCCAGATACCTCACCCCCGGGCGAACGCCGGCAGCGCCCTCCCCTCCCCCGCCTCCGCTCCGGCCAGGGGCCCCGCCCCCTCCGCCGCACCGCTCAAGCTGCTGGTGATCGAGGACGACGCCTCCGACGTCCAGCTGATCAAGGCCGCGGTGGCCGACAGCGGCACCTCCATCGAGGTCCACTGGGCCCGCGGGCTGGAACAGGCCACCGAGCTGCTGGGCACCGCCCCGTCGTGGAACCGGCGCGGCCGCCCGCGCGGCACCGACTTCAGCTGCGTCCTGCTCGACCTCGCCGCCCCCGCCGACCTGCCGCACCCCTCGGACGCCTCCGACGGCCTGGAGGGCCTGCACGAGCTGCTCCGCCGGGCCCCGCGCACCGCGGTCGTGGTGCTCACCGACGCCGCCGGAGCCGAGCTGGGCGCCGCCGCCGTGGCGGCCGGCGCCCAGGACTTCCTGATCAAGAACGAGACGGACGGCCCGCTGCTGGCCCGGGCGCTGCGCTACGCGGTCGAGCGCCGACGGGCCGACGAGTCGCAGCGCCGTCTGGTCGAGGCCGAGCTGCGCGGCCAGGAGAACGCCCGGCTCCAGCGCCATCTGCTGCCCACCCCGCTGCTGGACGGCGCCGGCCTCTCCTTCACCCGGCGCTACCGCCCCGGCCGCCGCCGTGCCCTGCTCGGCGGCGACTTCTACGACGCCGTCCGCACCGACGACGGCACCGTCCACGTGGTGATCGGCGATGTCTGCGGCCACGGCCCCGACGAGGCCGCCCTCGGGGTGGCGCTCCGGATAGCGTGGCGCACCCTCGTCTTCGCCGGCCTCACCGGCGAGGCCCTGCTGACCACCCTCCAGCACGTCCTGGAGCACGAGCGGCGCAGCGACGAGATCTTCGCGACGCTCTGCATGCTGGTCATCGAGCCCGGCGCGGGCCCCGGCGAACTCACCTCGCTCGGCGCCCCCGAGTACGCCCGGCTCTATCTGGCCGGCCACCCCGCGCCGCTGCTGCTGAGCCGGGACCGCAAGCCCGTGATGCTCCCCGCCGATCTCGCCGGGCCCGCGCTCGGCCTGCTGCCCTGCGACGACGGCCAGGCCGTCTGGCCCACGCAGCGAATCGAACTGTCGCCCGGCTGGCGGCTGTTGCTCTACACCGACGGCCTGATCGAAGGCCGGGTCGGCGCCGGCTCCCGCCGCCTCGGGCAGGACGGACTGGCCGATCTGATCGGCGACCACCAGTCCGCCGGGCTGACCAGGGGCCGACTGGTCGACAGCGCCATCGCCGAGGTCGAGGAGCTCAACGGCGGCGCGCTGACGGATGATGTCGCGGTGCTGCTGCTGGAGCGCAACCCCGTCCAGCTGATCCTGGGCTGACCTGGACCGGACAGGCATCGAGCCCCGGCGCGCGGTTCGTCACGCGCGCCGGGGCTCGATGCCTGTGTCTGTCCGCTGCCTGCCTTACGGCCGGCGGTCTACCAGGGCCCGTACGGCCCCATGTTGCGCCGGTCGTCCCGTCCGCCGCCCCGGTTGGTCAGCTCCCGGATCGCCGGACGCACGTCGACCATGTAGACGATCGCCGCGACCAGGCCGCCGAGGGTCAGGAAGCTGGTCAGGAAGTTCGCCCCGAACAGCAGGTCCAGCCCGAACGCGATACCCAGCAGGACCAGCCAGAACGCCTTGGTCTTCTTGTCGGCCGCCCGGTAGCCGTCCTCCGGACGGGTGGCGGCGTCGAGAAGCGCGAACAGCTTGAAGCCCAGGATGGCGATGGCCAACCACCAGAACGGATTCAGGTAGTCCAAGTCCAGCAACTGGACCAGTCCGCCCATCACGGCCTCCTCTTCGTCTCTGTGCCGGCACCCCGTCCGCCCATCCTGGCACGGCGCTGCGGGCGGCACGGGGTCAACGTACCGGGCTCACCGGATGTGCCCCGGCGGGCCGGGCCGCAACCGGCCTCGGCCTGCTACTCGGCGGTCTTCTTCGTGCGGGCGGCCTTCTTCGGCGCGGGCGCGGGCGCGTCCTCGGCCGCGTCCTCCTCGACCAGCTCCGCCTCGATCGGCTCCTTCTCGGCCTTGGCGTCGGCCTGCGCGTCGGTCTTCGAGCCGGTCTTCGCGTCGGCGTGCTGCGGCTCTGCGAGCTCGCCCGGTCGGCCCCGGTCCACGACGCCCTTGCCGCGCTCGGCCAGCTCGTCGTAGGCCTCCTTGGCCTTCACCGCGAGCTCGACGGCCCGGCCCACCTGCTGGAGGGCGAAGGTCTGGGCCTTCTCCTGCAGCACCTTGAGGTCGGTCGGCAGCGTCGTGACGCCGTCCGTCACCTTCGCCTGAGCCTCGACCAGCCGGGCCTGGGCCTCCTGGAGCGCGGCGGTGGCCTTCTCCTGGGTGCCCTTGCGGTCCGCCGCCAGCGCCTCGACCTTGCCCGGCACCTCGCGCAGCTTCTCGTACGCGAGGTCGCCCGCACCTGCGAGGGCGTAGAGCGGGGTCGGGTCGCTCAGGGTCTTCTTGATCTCGTCCGTGATCGGCATGGCCGGTCCTCCCGGTGTCTAGGTTTCTGGGCCATCGGCTTGCGGGCCGTCGGCTTGGGGGCCGTCGGACGCCGCGTCCTGGTGAGCGGCGTTCTCCTTGAGGAAGGCGTCGTAGACCGCGAGCAGCGCCTGCTTCTGCTGCTCGTTGATCAGCGGATCGGCCAGGATCGAGGCCCGTAGCTCCAGGCCCTCGCCCCGCCGCTCCTCCAGGATCCCGGCCTGGACGTACAGCGTCTCCGCCGAGATCCGCAGCGCCTTCGCGATCTGCTGCAGGATCTCCGCGCTCGGCTTGCGCAACCCTCGCTCGATCTGGCTGAGGTAGGGGTTGGACACGCCGGCGGCCTCCGCCAGCTGCCGCAGCGAGTACTGCGCGTTCCTCCGCTGCTCGCGGATGTACTCGCCCAGCGAACCGACATTCAGTGAGGCCATGCCACCACCCTGCCCGACGCTGCTTGCAAATGCAAGCACGGTGCTAGCAGCAGCAAACGCGCCGGGTCCGCCCGGGGTATCCGGTCGAGCTCCTCGATCTGGTGCTGGAATATGCGGGTCGGCCGGTGCGGACCGCTCTGGAGATCGGCGCCGGAACCGGCAAGGCGACGCGTCTGTTCGCCGGGCGCGGGGTCGCGGTCACCGCGACCGAGCCCGACGAGGCGATGCTCGCCGAGTTGCGCAGGCATGTGCCGGCCGACGTCAGGACGGAGCGGGCCGCATTCGAGGAGCTTCCCTTGGGCGAGCGGTACGGGCTGGTCTACGCGGCGTCGGCTCTGCACTGGACGAACCCGGCCGCCGGTGGGCCGCTGGCCGCGGATGGCGGCGCTGCTGGCGCCCGGCGGCGTGTTCGCCTCGTTCGCCGGCCCGGTCCGGCTGGCCGACCTGGAGCTGGCACGGGCCGTCCAGCAGGCCCGACCGCCCTTCCTGGACAGCGACGAGATCCCGTCCCCTGACGGCACGCCGCCGGAGCAGGCCATGCAGTGGCCGGGCACCGAACTCCAGCAGTCCGAGTGGTTCACCGACGTGCGGCAGGCGGAGATCCAACGGCCGCTCACGATGACCGCCCAGGAGTACATGGACCACCTGTCGACCGTCTCGGCCTACCTGATCCTGTCGGCCGCAGACCGGGAGCAGGTGTTCCGCCGGATCCGGGAGGTGCTTCCCGGCACGGTCGAGCTGGACGCCGACCTGACCGTGCACCTCGCCCGCCGCAGGCCGGAGGAGTAGCACGGCCACGGCCTGCGGCGGCTTCGGGCTCGGGGGTCAGGCGGGTTGGGGGATCCGGATCGGCATCAGCAGGGAGAAGGTGCCGTCCCGGCCGGGGGTGCGGATGGCGAGCGGTGCGATGGGGCCGCCGAGTTCGAGCACGAGCTGCTCGGGGGCCCCGGCCCGGAGGGCGTCCAGCAGGAAGTCGCGGTTGACGGCCACCCGGAGGCCGTCGTCGGTCGGGGCGCCCTCGTCGGCCGGGGCGACGGTGAGGCGGCCGCCGTGGTCGACGGCGAGCACGGTGACCTCGCAGGCGGCGCCGTGCGGACCGGAGGGCAGGCTGCGGGTGGCCCCGGACTCGACGGCGCGGCGCAGCTCGGGGGCGGACAGGCCGATCCGGCGGCCCGGGTCGACGCGGACCAGCGGGCGGTAGTCGGGGTAGTCGTGGTCCAGGGTGGCGCCCTCGATCCGATGGCCGCCGGTCTCGGCCCGGACCAGGCCGGTGCCGAGGGTCAGCTCCGCCTCCTCGGCGCCCGCGCCGAGCAGGGCGCGGATGCCGTCGGCCAGCGCCGCCGGGACGATCACGCTCGCCGCACCGGGCTCGAACGCGGCACCGCGGACCGGCAGTTCGGCCGTTGCCAGCCGGTAGCGGTCGGTGGCGACCAGGCGCAGCACCCCGCCGTCCAGGTCGAACAGCACACCGGCCAGGACCGGCATCCCGGGATCGTGGCCGACGGCGAAGCGGACGGCGTCCAGGGCGGCCGCCAGCTCCTCGGCGGCGACGGTGAAGCGGTGTTCGGTGGGGGTGGCGGTCACGGGGTTCTCCCTCTGGTCGATCAGTGCTCGGATCAGGGAGAGCTCACGGCGGGCGTCGGCGAGGCCGTCCTCCAGTCGGCGCAGATGCGCGTCGACCACGCGGTGGGCGGCCCCGGAGCCCGGGGCCGCACCGAGCACGGCCCGGATGTCGGCGAGCGGCAGGCCCACCCGCCGAAGCCGGCAGAGCAGCCGGGCGTCGGCGAGTTGCCGGGGCCCGTACCAGCGGTAGCCGCTCTGCGGGTCGACCCAGGCGGGGGTGAGCACGTCGGCGCCGTCGTAGAAGCGCAGCGCGCTGACGCCGAGGCCGCTGTCGCGGGCCAGTTCGCCGATGCTGCGCAGATCGCTCTCCATACCGGGGACTCTCGGGTCTCGACCAGGTCGAGGGTCAAGCCCGGCCGGGGGCATCGCCCGTCCCGGCGATGAGGGTGAGCGCGGCCTGGACCTGGGCCTCGGGGGTGTCCGTCACCCGGGCGACGCTACCGCACCGGGATCCGGGGACAGCCCGGCCGAAGGTGCGACCGGCCCACCCGGAGCGCCCCTGCGGCCTCAGGCCCGGAAGTGCACGTAGGCCGGGGCCAGCAGGTCGGCGAGGTCGCTGCCGCGCACGGTGATCCCGGACGGGCCGAGGCGTCGCAGCGAAGGCTCCTCCGGGTCGTCCGGCCCGGCGGCCCCCAGGGTGAAAGCGCCGCGCCAGTAGTCGGCGACCGTCACCGTCTCGGCCGCGGTGTCGTCCGACGCCGGCTGCTCCGGCTGCTCCGGCTGCCCGGTCAAAGCTCCTCCTCCTCGGCCACCGCGTCCCGGGAGAGGGCGACCAGTTCGTGCAGCGCCTCGGCGGAGAGCCTGGTCAGCCACTGCTCCCCCTCCCCCACCACCGCCTCGGCCAACGCGCGCTTGCCCGCCAGCAGTTCGTCGATCCGCTCCTCGATCGTGCCGACGCAGACCAGCCGGCGGACCTGGACGTCCCGGCGCTGCCCGATCCGGAACGCCCGGTCGGTGGCCTGCTCCTCCACCGCGGGGTTCCACCAGCGGTCGAGGTGCACCACCTGGTTGGCGGCGGTGAGGTTGAGGCCGGTACCGCCCGCGCGCAGCGAGAGCAGGAACACCCGTGGCCCGTCCGGGGACTGGAAGCGGTCCACGAGCTCCTGGCGGCGCGCCCGGGACACCCTGCCGTGCAGGTGGAGCACCTCCTCCCCGAGCCGGCGGGCCAGGTGCGGCTGGAGCATCGCGCCGAACTCCGCGTACTGGGTGAAGACCAGCGTGCGGTCGCCGTCGGCGAGGGCCTGCGCGAGGATCTCCTCCAGTCGGGCCACCTTGCCCGATCGATCACCCAACGCCGAACCGTCGTGCAGCAGTTGGGCCGGGTGGTTGCAGGCCTGCTTGAGCTTGCCGATGGCCGCCAGCACGGTGCCGCGCCGCTGCACGCCCTTGATGCCCTGCACCCGCTGCAACAGGTCGGCCACCACGGCCTGGTAGAGGCCGGCCTGTTCGGCGGTGAGGTTGCACCAGACGGTCATCTCCTGCTTGGCGGGCAGCTCGACCGCCACCGCCGGATCGGACTTGAGCCGTCGCAGCACGAACGGGCCGGTGCGACGCTGGAGTTCGGCCGTGAGGTCCGGGTTGCGGTGCAGTTCGACCGGGATCGCATAGCGCTCCTTGAAGCGCTCGGCCGAGCCGAAGAGGCCGGGGTTGGCGAAGTCCAGGACGGCGTGCAGCTCGGCCAGCCGGTTCTCCACCGGGGTGCCGGTCAGGGCGATCCGGTGCACGGTGACCGGCAGCGCGCGGATCGCCCGGGACTGCGCGGTGCCGAGGTTCTTGATGTGCTGCGCCTCGTCCGCGACCACGCGGCGCCAGCGGACCGCGCGCAGCGCCGCGAGGTCGCGCTGGACCAGGCCGTAGGTGGTGACGACCAGGTCCGCCCCCTCGGCGGCGGCGCGCAGTTCGTCCTCGGCGAGGCGGCCGGAGCCGTGGTGGACGTACAGCCGCAGGCCGGGGGCGAACCGCTCGGCCTCCCGCTGCCAGTTGCCGACCAGGGACATCGGGCAGACCAGCAGGGTCGGCCCGGCGGCCCCCTCGGCCCGTTCCACGGCGAGCAGGGCCAGGGTCTGGACGGTCTTGCCGAGGCCCATGTCGTCGGCCAGGACGGCGCCGAGGCGGAGTCCGGCGAGTCCGCGCAGCCAGGCCAACCCGCGCTCCTGGTAAGGGCGGAGGGTGGCGCCGAAGTCGGCCGGGAGCACGGTCGCGGGGGCCGCGGCGGTACGCCCGGCGAGCAGGTCGCCGAGCGGACCGGTCGCCCGGACCGCGGTGACCGGCAGACCCGCCACGGTGGCCTCGGGGTCGAGGGCGGTGCGCAGCAGGCTCGTGGTGGACACCACTCCGTCGCGGCGGTGGGCGAGAAAGGCCAGCGCGGCGGCGATCTGCGCGGGGTCGGCCTCGATCCACCTGCCGCGCACCCGGACCAGGCCCTGTTTGGCGGCGGCGAGGTCGGCGAGCTCCTGTTCGGTGAGCGGGTCGGCGTCGTCGCCGAGGGCGGCCTGCCAGCGGAAGGCGACCACCGCGTCCCGGTCCACCTGGGCGGCGACGGCGAGCGAGCCGGGGGCGGGGGGCGTGGTGGCCTGCAGGGCGAGCCCGAGCCGGGGGCGGCGGCGCCACCAGGCGGGCAGCAGTACCCCGAAGCCGGACTCGGCCAGGACGGGGGCGGCGGTGCGCAGGAAGTCGAGTGCACCGGCCCGGTCGATGGTCAGCGCCGCCGGGCGGGCCCGGTGGCGCAGCCCGTCCAGGGCGGGCCAGCGGTGGGCGGCCCTGGCCAGCTCGGACAGCAGGACGCCGGCCGGGTCCTCCGCCGTCCGGGCGAGGGCGGCCAGCGACGAGCCGCCCTCGTGCAGGTCGGCGGCCCGGACCAGCAGGGAGGGCTCGTCGACGGCCTGGAGCAGGAGCTCGACCTGCCAGTGGTCGTCGGAGGGGCTCCCCTCGGGGTCGTCCGGGTCGGGACCGAGTGGCTCCAACAGTCGGAAGCAGAGCCGCAGTCGGGGCTCTGCGGGCTCGGCGGCGGCGTACCAGGCGGCGAGCCGGCGCTGCAGCTCGGCGAAGTCGTCCGCGCCGTCGCCGGGGGTGCCGGATCGGCCGGGCTCCGGGGCGGGGTCGGGCGCGGGTTCCGGTGCGGGGGCGAGTCGGCCGTCCGGTGCGGACAGGGCGGCGAGCCAGCGTTCGGCGGCGCCCGGGCGGGCACTGGCGGACGGGCGCAGCGGCGCCGGGGGCGCGTCGGCGAGGGCGGCCCGCGCCTCGGCGTCCACCAGGGCGGTCAGGGCCGCCGCCAGCAGTTCCTCCGGATCGCGGCCGGACGCGCCGCCGACCGGCCACTCGCCCCGGCCGACCGGCGGGCAGCCCGCCGCCAGGGCAGCGGCCTCACGGCGCTCGGCCGGGCCCGGGTCCGGTTGCCAGCGGGCGTGCGGGGCGCCGCCCTCCAGCACCGCCACCGGTAGCACCCGGCCCCGGCCGACCGTCCGCCAGGCGAGGTCGTGCACGCCCGTGAGCCAGCGCAGCGAAGGGCCGTAGGTGACCTCGACCCGGCCGGTGCCGGGGAGTTCGGCGCCGGTGACGGCCCAGTGCGGGTCGAACACCTCACCGAGCAGCTGGGCCGCCGCACCCGCGTCGAACAGCAGCGCGGGCACCCGCCACGGCTGCAGGGTGGCGGCCCCGCGCAGGGGCGTGACCGGCAGGTCGGGAGAGGGCGCGGGCCGCCCGCCGGCGGTGGGCAGCAGCAGGGTGGACCACCGCTCGGGGGCCTGCCCGGCCAACCAGCCCAGGCCGGGGCCGATACCGCCCATCAGGGTGGCCAGGTCACCGGCAGGGAGGGCGTAGCCGTGGGCCCGGGGGGCGGGCCGGTCGGCCGGCTCGTGCCCGGATTCGTAGGCCCGGGCATCCTCGGCCCAGAGCGCCAGCCGCCCGTCCGCCCGCCAGAGCGCGTGCAGGACGAACATCGACGGGCCTCCGGTGGTCACGCGGTACGGACCTTCGAAGGGTATCCGGCCGCGGCGGGGCCGACGCGGACAGGAAATCGCCCCGCCCTCGCCCCAACCGAAGCGGGAAGCCCGAAGCGGAGAGCCCTCGGCGGGAGCCCCGCCGACGAGGGCCGCCCGGGTGCTTCCCGGGGCCGTTCGGCGGACCCTCGGCACGCATGGTTGAACTTTGAACGAAACGGGTCTATGGTGGAGCCAACAAGTTGAAGCCTAAACAAACGGCTTCCGACCCGAGGAGGAGCCATGGGCATCTTCAACCGCACCAAGACCACCACCGCCGTCGCCGTCGCCGAGGCCCCCGCCGGGCCGGAGCTGGGCCACCTCACCGGCGACTGGACCATCGACACCACCCACAGCGAGGTCGGCTTCTCGGTGCGCCACGCGATGGTGACGAACGTCAAGGGCCGCTTCACCGAGTACGACGGCAAGCTGCACCTGAACGGGACGACGCCGACCGACTCCAGCGCCGAGCTGGTCATCAAGGTCGCGAGCATCGACACCAACCAGGCCCAGCGCGACGAGCACCTGCGCACCGGCGACTTCTTCGCCGCCGAGGCCCACCCCGAGATCCGCTTCCGCTCCACCTCCGCCGAGCGGCTGCGCGGCGACTCGTACCGGATGACCGGCGACCTCACCATCAAGGGCACCACCCGCCAGGTCGTCCTGGACCTGGACTACACCGGCAGCGCCACCGACGCGTACGGCGCCGAGCGGGTCGGCTTCGAGGGCTCGGCCGTCCTGGACCGCACCGACTGGGGCCTGACGTACAACGCCGCCCTGGAGACCGGGGGCGTCCTGATCGGCGAGAAGGTCAAGCTCAGCTTCGACATCTCCGCCGTCAAGGCCGCCTGACCCGGCCTCCGCCGCCGCACCGAGAACGCCTCGCCCCTGCCGACCCCCGAGCGGCAGGGGCGAGGTCGTCCCCGGCCACAACAACCGCCGGGGGCCCGGCAATCCCCGAATCCGCGGGAAAATCGTCAGACCGTCAGCAGCGCCGCGTCCGCGTCCGGCAGCCAGCTGCCCGCCGGGCGGCGCAGCCAGCCCTCGCGCGCGCCGAGCCCCGCCGCCGCCTCGGCCAGCGCCGTCAGCCCCGGGTGGCGCAGCTGCGGGCGGCACACCAGGCTGACCAGGCTGAGCGGCACCGGGTCGACCAGCGGCACGTTCACCACACCGGGGATCAGCGGTCCGCCGGTGGTGGTCAGCATCGGATCGCCGTGCCGGGTGAGGTAGCGGGCCGTCTCGTCGACCCCGACCGGCGGCACGTACGGCGCGGCCGGGGTCAGCCCGTGCTCGCGCAGCAGTCTGCCGCCCAGCTCGGCCCACTCGGTGGTGGCCGGGTTGCCGGCGCAGACGTCCACCGGGTGGTCGGCCAGCTCCGCGAGGCGCAGCACCGGCCGGTCGGCGAGCGGGTGGCCGACCGCCATCATCACCGAGATCCGCTCCAACCGCACCGGGGTCTGGTGGAGTTGGGCGCGCTGCCCGGCAGCCAGCCCGGCGAATCGGCCGAACGAGACGTCCAGCCGGTGGGCCAGCAGCTCGCCGGCCGCCGCCGCGAGGCCACCGTGGAACCGGGCCAGGATCTCGCCCTGCGGCCAGGCGGCGCGGGCCTGTTCGAGGATCCGGGCGGAGGTCAGATCCGGTCCGGTGACGTCGCTGTTCAGGTCGAGCAGCAGCGGGCGGTGCGCCGCGTCCGTGACCAGTTCGTCGTGCAGGTCCAGCAGCCTGCGGGCCTTGGGCAGCAACCGCAGCCCGGCCGGGGTGAGTTCGACGCTGCGGGTGCTCCTGGTGAACAGCGCGTCGCCGAACAGGCCCTCCAGTGAGCGGATGTCCCGGCTGAGCGCCTGCTGGGCGATGTGCAGGCGCTCGGCGGCCCGGCCGAAGTGGAGGGTCTCGGCGGTCGCGACGAAGCCGCGCAGCAGACGGGGGTGCAGGTCACGGGACATGGCGGCAGATTAACAACATGATGTTGTGAATGCGGCGAAACAGGTGTTGGACCGCCGACGAGCGGCTCCGCGACGCTGGGGACATCCACCCCCTTCTCCTTCGGAGTCCCATGCCCGTCTCGTACCGCCGGCTGTTCGCCCTGCCCGGCACCGCCGCCTTCACCCTGGCCGGGCTGCTCGGCCGCCTCCCGCTGTCGATGACCGGCGTCGCCCTGGTGGTGCTGATCAGCGAGCGGCGCGGCTCGTACGCGCTGGCGGGCACCGTCGCGGCGGCCGGGCTGGCCACCGGGGCGATCGGACTGCCACTGATCGGACGGCTGGTGGACCGGTACGGGCAGGCACGGGTGACCGTACCGGCCGTGCTGTACAACGCCGTTCCGCTCACCGGGCTGCTGCTCTGCGTCCGGTTCGGCGCGCCGGACTGGACGCTGTACGCGTGCTGGGCGGCGAGCGCGGGCGCGCCGAACCTGGGCGGTATGGCCCGGTCCCGCTGGGCGCACCTGTACCGGGCGGACCCGGCGGCCCGGCACCTGGCCAACTCCCTCGAACAGGCACTGGACGAGCTGTGCTTCATGGCCGGGCCGGTGCTGGCGCTGCTGCTCTGCACCACGGTGGCGCCGGAGGCCGGGCTGATCACTGCGGGCGTGCTCGGCACCGCGGGCGCGCTGCTGTTCGCCGCCCAGCGGCGGACCGAGCCGCCGCTCACCGCGGCCACCGCCAGGGAGCGGCACGGCTCGCCGCTGCGGGTGCCCGGGCTGCGGGTCATGCTGCTGACCTTCCTGGCCACCGGCGCGCTCTTCGGCTCGCTGGAGGTCACCACCCTCGCGTACGCCGACGCGCTCGGCCGGAAGCCGCTGGCGGGCGTGCTGCTGGGCTTGGTGGCGGGCGGATCCTGTGTGGCGGGGCTGGTCTTCGGGCTGCTGCGGCCGCGCCGGGCGGCGGGTACCCGCTTCCTGCTGGGGGTCGCGGCGATGGCCGGGCTGCTGCTCCTGCCGCTGGCGGCGGGGCTGGGCGGTGCCGGTCTCGGCGTGCTCGGGGCGGTGCTGTTCGTGGCCGGGTCGGGCACCGCGCCGACCATGGTCACCGGGATGACGCTGGTGCAGGAGCTGCTGCCGCAGCGGCAGCTGAACGAGGGGATGGCCGTCGCGGTGCCGGCATCGTGGTCGGCATCTCGGCCGGCGCGGCCCTGGGCGGGACGGTCGCCGAGCACGGCGCCCCGGGCACCGGCTACTGGCTGCCGGCCGGCGCAGCCGCGCTCGCCCTGCTGATCGCCCTCGCCGGCCGCCGCCACCTGCGGGGACCGCGCGACCGCACCGCGGCCGGCACCGCGGCGGCAACGGGATCGGCGGGACCGGTCGGGACGTCCGAAGGCCGCGGGCACACTGTCGAGCCGCTGGTGACGGCGCGCCTGGTGGACCGGGGGGTGCCGGCGACGGTCTACGACACCGACTGACCCGCCACCGCGCGAAGCGCCTCGGCCGACCAGGTGTACTCGTACTCGGGCAGCACGTACCCGCCCGGGAAGACGCCCTCCTGCTCGGCGGTGCGGCGCCCGCCCTCGCGCTCGTAGAAGGCCACGGCGCGGGTGTTCCCGCACAGCACCTCCAGATAGAGGTCGGCCCCGGGGTGCTGCCGTGCGACGTGCTCACGAGCCGCGGCCAGCAGTGCGCGGCCGATGCCGCCACCGGTACGGCCCGGCCGGATGTGCAGGTTGTCGAGCAGGACCCGCCCGTCCGGCTGCGGGACGACGTACGCGAAGCCCACGGCGCTCCCGGCCTCCTCGGCGATCAGGAGTTCGGGGGTGTTGGCCGGCTCGCCGTAGTCGACGGAGAGCCGCAGCGCCCAGACCTCGTACCGCTCGCCGGTGAGCCCGTCGCCGAGCGCCGCCTCGGGGACGATCCCGGTGTAGGCCGTGCGCCAGCTGCGGGCGTGCAGCTCGGCGACGGCCGCGGCGTCCTGCGCGGTACCCCGACGAATGGTGGCGTTCATGTGACGAGCCTCCCACACCCCGGACTTGAACATGTTCAAGTCCTGCCCCTAGAGTCATCCCCATGCTTTTGAACGCGTTCGAAAGAATGAGGGGCGGAGCGGCGGCACCGGATGCGGAGGGGGCATCCGGTGCCGTTCGCACCGACACCGGTTGGAGCTGAGCGATCCGGCTAGGCTCGTGGCCGTGGACGATCTGGCAGCGACGAACGGAACGAACGGCACCGGCGGCACGGACAGCCCGGAGGGGGCGGACGGTACGCCGACGGCGGCACCGCCCGCCGAGCCGCGCGGCAGCCGCGCCCAGCCGAAGACCGACAAGAGCGAGCAGACCCGCGCGCTGATCCTGGAGACGGCCATGCGGCTGTTCCAGGAACGCGGCTACGAGAAGACGACCATGCGCGCCATCGCCGCCGAGGCGGGCGTCTCGGTCGGCAACGCCTACTACTACTTCTCGTCGAAGGAATTCCTCATCCAGGGGTTCTACGACCGGATGACCTACGAGCACGCCGCCGACGCCCGGCGCCGGATGGCCGGCACCAAGGACTTCACCGAGCGCCTGGAGATCGCGGTGGCCTCCTGGGTCGACTGCGCGGCGCCGTACCACGAGTTCGCCGCCCAGTTCTTCCGTACCGCGGCCGACCCGACCAGCTCGCTGAGCCCGTTCTCCAATGAGTCCCACCCGGCCCGGGCCACCGCGGTCGAGCTGTTCCGCGAGGTGCTGACCGGCTCCGACCTCGCCCCCAAGCTGGACGCCGAACTGGCCGAGCTGCTGCCCGACCTGCTCTGGCTCAACCTGATGGTCGTCGTCCTCTACTGGGTCTTCGACCGCACCCCGGACACCGAGCGCACCCGCGAGTACATCCACCGCTCGACCCCGATGGTCGCCCGGGTCATCAACCTCTCCCGCTACCGGGTGTTCCGGCCGATCGTCCGGGACGCCAAGGGACTCATCCAGGACTTCATCCTGCCCACCATCGGGAAGACCGCCGTCAAGTAGGAGGACTGCCGTCAAGTGGCGCGACGGCACCCGCCACCGTCCCGGTCGGGGCGGCGGCGGGTGCCGTCGGGGACCTGCGCCGTAGGGCGCCGGTCAGAAGCTGTCCGGGTTCCAGGCGAGCAGCGGGGTGCGCAGCAGCAGGTCGGCGGCCGCGGCGGCGCCCGGGCGGAGCTCGGTGACCAGACCGGCGGCGGCCAGCCTGGGCGCGGTCTCGCCGCCCAGGTAGAGCGAGCCGAGGGCGGTGACGTCCAGGGCGAGGTCGGCGTCGTCCGCGGTGCGGGTGGCCCGGCCGGTGCCGTCGGCGGCGGCCTCGATGGCCCAGCGGCCGGCGGCGTAGCCGTGGCGGTCCGCGACGTCGAGCACGATCCGGCCGGGGGCGCCGTACGTCCGGGCGGCGAAGGCCGCCTCGACGTCGAGGACCCGCAGCCACATGAAGTCGGCGTTCTCCACGTACGGGGTGGCGGCGCGCGGGTCGGCCAGCAGCAGCGGCAGCGGGTCGTCCGGGCCGATGTTCTCGATGACGACCTTGCGCACCCAGTCGACGGAGAGGACGAAGCGCCACAGTTCGGCGGCGGTGGCCCGGTCGAGGGCGAGGAAGTCGACGACGGTCAGGGTGCAGTTGGGGTAGCTGCCGTCCCAGGTGTCGTCCACCTTGTAGGCCGCGTAGCCGGTGACGTTGCCCTCGGCGTCCCGGTGGACGACCGCGAACGGCTCCTTGAACTCGAAGCCGGGCACCTGGATCTCGCCGGTCTGGCGCTTCCACCAGAGCTCGTCCCGGGCGATCGCGCCGGGCTGGGTGAGCCGCCAGCGGTCGTGCAGCTCGGGGCCCAGCTTGCGCATCTCCTCCATGGTGGCGAAGTCGACCCGCCCGCCGGGCACGGTGGGCAGGCCGGCGCGCAGGCCGCGGGCACGCTGCAGGTCGACGTTCCACCCGTGGCCGCGGGTGGCCGGGCCGAAGCCGAACCGGCCGTAGATGTTGTACTCGGCGGCGATCAGGATGGCGACCGGCAGGCCGCGCTCGCGGGCGGCCGCGAGGTCCCGGGTGATCATCCGGCTGAGCAGGCCGCGCCGCCGGTGGGTGGCGCTGACGGTGACGGAGGTGACGGCGTCCGCCTGGACGGTGGCCCCTCCGGGGACGGTCAGCTCGGTGTCGAAGCTGCGGTAGGTGGCGACGTGGCGGCCGCCGTCCAGCGCGGCGAGCAGGCGGCCGGGCTGCCACTGGAGCCGCCGGTAGTCGGCGGCGCTGTCCACGTGGGAGCGGAGGAACCCGAGGGCCAGCGCCCTGTCCCACGCGACGATCTCGTCCTCGGCGATCGCGCGGATCTCGACGCCGCCGGCGCCCTCTTCCGGTCGGCCGCTCCCCGGATCACGGGTCACGCCGTGTACATCATTGCCCATCGGCCCACCGTACGACCGGGCCCCGGGGACGGCATCCCATTTATTCCGGCACCGCCGCCGGTCAGGACCACGGGCGCGCCCCGGGCTACAGGCGGGCCCCGGGCTACGGGCGGGCCCCGGGCTACGGGCGGGCCCCGGGCTACGGGCGGGCGTAGAAGTCCGGGGTGCCCATGATCCAGAGGCTGGCCTGCTTGACGGGCATACCGGGGCGGGGGGCCTCGATCATCTGGTCCTCGCCGATGTAGAGGCCGACGTGGTGGATGTCGGCGGCCCGGCCGGTGCCGGACCAGAAGACCAGGTCGCCGGGGCGGAGCTGGCGGTAGCCGATCGGGGTGCTCTGGGCGTACTGGTCGGCGGCGAAGTGGTTGAGCTGCCGGCCGGCCTGCCGCCAGGCCATCATGGTCAGCCCGGAGCAGTCGTAGCCGCCAGGGCCCTCGCCGCCCCAGACGTAGGGCAGGCTGATCCTGGAGCGGGCGAAGGCGACGGCCGCTGCGGCGCCCTCCGCCGACCACGGGCGGGCGGCGGGCGGCGGCTCAGCCGCGCCCTTGGCCGACTTCTCCGCGGCCACGGCGGCAGCGGCGGCACTCGCCGCGGCCTCCGCGGCAGCCTTCTCAGCGGCCTCCGCAGCGGCCTTCTCCGCAGCCTCCCGCTCGGCGGCGGCCTTCTCCGCGGCGGCCCGGGCGGCCTCCTCCGCCTCTCTGGCCGCGATCGCCTCCAAGGCGTCCTGGCGGCGGCGCTCCAACTCGACGGTGGTGTTGCGGGCCGCGGCGAGGTCGACGAGCAGTTGTTCGCGGCGCCGGCCGACGGTGACGACCTGGGTCTGCTGGGCGGCGAGCCGCTGCTCGGCGCGCTGCCTGGCGGCGCCGACCTCGGCGGCGGCCCGCGCGGCGGTCTCGGCGGCCTGCCGGGCGGCGGCGGAGGCCCGGGTGGCGGCGGCAGCCGTGGAGGTGGCCGCGTCCAGGATCTGGCGGGTCCGGTCGCTGGCGACGCCGACCACGGTGGCCTGGTCGCCGGCCTCGCGCGGACCGTGCGCGCCGAGCAGGGCGTTGATGGCGGAGAGTTCGGCGGTGGTGCCCTGACGGTACGTTTCGGCGGCCAGTTGGGCGGCTCCCTCGGCGGCCTCGGCCCGCTCGGTCTCGGCCGCGGCGGCGCGGGTGGCGGCGGCGGACTCCTCGCCGCGGGCCCGGTCGAGCGCGATCCGGGCGCCGTTGTACGCCTCGACGGCCTGCTCGGCGGCCCGGCCCTCCCGGTCGAGTTCCGCCCTGGCGGCGGCGAGCCCGGCCTCGATGGCGGTGACCGCGACGGCCCGCCGGTCGGCCTCGGTCCGGGAACGGTCGATGTCCTCGGTCGAGGGATAGGCCTCGTCCTCGGCGCCCGGTGCACCCGGAGCCGGGACGTCCGCCGGGGAGGCCGGAAGGACCGGGGACACCGGGGACACCGGGGCCACCGGCAGGACCAGGGACACCGGCAGGACCGGGGAGGCGGCGGCTGGGAGCAGCCCGGGCAGGGCGGTGAGGGACAAGGCGAGGGACAACAGGAGGGTCGGCAGGATCCTGCGCGCCACGGGACACCCTTCTCATGCGCCCGGCACCGTACCGCCGTGGGGGCGGCCAGGCCTGACGATCCGGTGGAAACATCGCATCACGTGACAATTCAGTCACTCGCCGCAATATTCTCAAGCCCGGCGCTTTTCACACACCAACCCCGCACGGCCGACCGAGTGATCCATCGGATGATCCGACTGCATCTCACTTCCGGTCAGGCCGCCAGGGTATACGAACTACCGGTGGATCCTGGGCGTATGCGGCCGCAACCGGGGGTGCCGGTCCGGCCGGCGCTCCAGGCCCGTCGGGCGCACCGCGTAGGTGCGGCTGCGGCCGGCCCGGACCGTCCGGCGGCGCTCCTGCGCCCCGTGCCGGCGGCCCGGCTCGTGCCCGGCGGGTGCGTAGCCGGACGGCGTCCGGGCGTACCCGCCGGCGGTCGGCGCGCCGCCGGGCGAGGCGGCCGCCGAGCGGCGGTCGGCGAGCCTGGCCGAGCGCCGGGCCAGCGCCCGGGCGGCGTGCGCGTCGAGGTGGGCGCTGGCCCGGGCGGCCATCCGCTCGGCGACCCGGTGGGCGGCGGGGTGGTTGGCCGAGACCTTGTCGGGGGCGCCGGCGATCAGGTCGAAAAGCCAGGTACGGGCGATGTCCGCACGCCGGTGCAGTCGGCGCTCGCGCCGGAGCGCCCGGGCCCGGCGGCGCGGGCGGGTCGCATACCGCCAGCGCGCCCAGGGGCTGTTCGGGCGGGCGAGCCGGATCGCGCCGATCCAGGAGATGCCGGGGACCATGATCCCGAGCAGTCCGGTCCACAGCTTGCCCTTGAGCAGGGTGACGACCATGGCCAGCGCGTTCGCCGAGATCACCGAGACCAGCCCCCACCTGGTGTCCTGGCTGGGCTCCGCGCCGAGCGGCACGTACCCGACGAGCAGCAGCGCGGTGAACAGGATGCCGAAGATCACCGCGTCCACCGACTTGCGGCCCTGCTCGCCCCAGTAGACGTCGTCCAGGTGCAGGATCAGCGCGAACTCGTCCAGCACCAGGCCGCAGCCGATGCCGAAGAGCAGCCCGAAGAGGTCGATCCACGGGTGCCCGCCGTAGGTCGCGAACACCCCGATGCCGCCCACCAGCAGGAAGCCCAGGCCGAACACCATGTGGTGGATGTGCAGCCCGCCGGGGGTGACGTTGCCGGGCCACCAGCGCACCTTGGCCCTGATCATCCGCACGCTGAACCGGATGAACACGAAGGAGGTGATGAAGCCGACCAGCAGCAGGAACAGCGGTTGTTTGTGCGAGGCGAGGATGTGCTCGCGGTAGCCGTCCAGCAGTGTGGTCATGGGTCTTACCTTCGTTCCTGGTACTGCGTGCTGCCTGCCGCGACATGGACCGGGGGACAACAGCCGCCCAACCACCGGTCCGCGTGGCTCCGTGCCTGTTCCAACGCCCGGTCAGAAGCCCCGGGTGCGCTTGGCCGCCCGTCTGGGGACGGCCGGGGCGAGCAGCGGCCGTTCGCCGCCGCCGCCGGGGAGCTTCATGAAGAGCCGGGCGACCTCGCCACCGAGGTTGACGCCGATCGCCAGCGCCATGGCGATCGCCGCCGCGCGGCTGATCTGGACCAGGCCGCCGCTGGCGTGGCCCTGGGCGAAGGAGAGCATCCCCAGGTAGAGCGCCGAACCCGGCATCAGCGGCCCGATCGCCGCCGTCACGTAGGGCAGCGCCGAGGCGTAGCGGTAACGGGCCATCAGCTGCCCGAAGAGGCCGACCAGGCCGGCCGCGACGCCGGTCGCCACGATCGGGGAGACGCCCGCGTTGTAGACCAGCACGCCGTAGCTGGACCAGCCGATGCCGCTGTTCAGGGTGACCATCGCGAGTGCGCGGCGGTCGGTCTGCAGCAGCATCGCGAAGGCGAGGGTCAGGACCAGCGCGGCGACCATCTGGACCGGCGGGTAGTTGACGCCGACCAGGCTCTCGTCCGGTCTGAGCCTGGCCTCGAAGCCGACGCCGAGGTAGAGGATCAGCATCACGCCGATCACGATGCCCGCGACCAGGTAGATCACTTCGAGCAGCCGGGCGGCGGCGGTGATGTAGAAGCCGGTCAGGCCGTCCTGGACGGCGGCCACCAGGGCGCGCCCGGGGAGCAGGGCGAACAGTCCGCCGGTGATCACGACGGAGCCGCGCAGCCCCCAGTCGTTGAAGGACAGGATGATGCCGGAGGCCGCCGCGGGCATCGCGGCGAGCACGAACTGGTAGAACTCCGGCAGTCCGCGGCGGGCGATCGACGAGGCCAGCCGGTCGCCCAGGACGGCGGCGGTGAAGGCGCTGGCGAAGACCAGCCAGGCCTTGTCGTCCATCCGCCCGCCGACCAGGAAGGTCGCCGCGCCGGCCAGCAGTCCGGTGTTCAGCGAGAGCACCCAGGCCGGGTAGGGGTGCCGGTTGCGGCGGATCGCGGCGAGGCGGCGGTACGCGTCGTTGACGGTGACCTGCTCCGCGGTGATGTCGGCGACCAGCTCGTAGACGGCGGTGAGGCGGGTGTAGTCCGAGGTGCGGCGGCGCACCACGCGGTCCGCGGTGATCGGCGGCTCGACCAGCGAGGGCTGGTGGGAGATGCCGATCAGGGTGAAGGTGACCTGCGGCTCGCAGCGGTCCAGCCGGTAGGCGTGCGCGATGCCGAGCATGGCCGCCTCGACGTCCTCGGCGGCCTCCCCGCTGGCGAGCAGCAGCTCGCCGATTCGCAGCGTCAGGTCGAGGATGCGCGGGACGTTGCGGGCGGCGGAGGCGGAGGGGTGCAGCTCGCGGGCGGTCCGCTCGAAGGCCGGGCGCTCGGACATCGGGGTGCGCAGCAGGGTGCGCATCCGGTCCGGCCAGGGTGCCTCGCCGGGGGCGCCGACCTGGAGGGTGGGGACGGCGATCCCGGTGGGCGGGGTGTAGCCGGCGGCGCGCCACTCCTCGGGGGTGAGGGTGTCCTCGGCGACCGAGCGCGGGCGGCGCGCGGGCGCCTCGGGGCCGGGCCCCGGCACATGCCCCGGCACGGAGTCGACGGGCGTGGGGGGCGCAGGGGGCGCGGTGGGCTCGACGGGTGAGGGGGGCTCGGGGGCCAGCAGGCCCTTGGTCGGCGGGACCGGCGGGACGAGCGGGATCACGGTGGCGGGCTCGGCGAACGGGGCCGAGTGCCCGAGCAGCCCCTCGGTGGGCGGCGCGGCGGAGGGGTGGACCGGCTGCGCCGGAGGTGTCTGCGGCCCGGTGCGGCGGGTCTGCCGGGCCGCTCTGCCGCCCCTGGCCCGCTTGCCCCCGCCCGGTCGGCCCCGCTTAGGCACTTCCGCTCCTCGCCGCCCCTTGGTGGCACCGGGCTTCCCGGGCCGCCGTTCGATCTCCGGTTACACCTTGCCTGATCGAACAGCCGGACGCACATGTACGCGGCGGCGGGCGGCCGCGCCCGTGGGTGCCTACCCGGCGCGGTGGCGCGCGGTGGAGGCGCCCGCCCGGCGGGCCCGGAGGAGTTCGACGGCCACCGGGATCACCGAGACCAGCACGATGCCGACCAGGATCGCCTCGATGTTGTCACGGACGAAGGGGATCTGGCCCAGGAAGTAGCCGAGCACTGTGACGCCGGCGCCCCAGAGCACCCCGCCGATGAGGTTGAAGAGGACGAAGGTCCGGTAGTTCATCCCGCTCACCCCTGCGACGATCGGTGTGAAGGTCCGCACGATCGGCACGAAGCGGGCCAGCACGATGGCCTTCGGACCGTGCCGGTCGAAGAAGGCGGCCGCCTTCTCCACGTTCTCCTGCTTGAACAGCCGGGAGTCGGGGCGGCGGAACAGGCCTGGTCCGACCTTGCGGCCGAAGAGGTAGCCGACCTGGTCCCCGGCCACGGCGGCGGCCACGATCAGTGCGCAGATCAGCCAGAGCGGCTGGTGGAGGTAGCTGCCGTCGGCCACCAGGAGACCGGTGGTGAAGAGCAGCGAGTCCCCCGGCAGGAAGAAGCCGATCAACAGGCCGGACTCGGCGAAGACGATGGCCAGGATGCCGAGCGGCCCGAAGGTGGAGATCAGGTGGGTCGGATCGAGCCAGGACGGGCCGAGGGCGAGGCTGGTCACGGGGTGGACGCTCCTGAGGGGGTCGACTCTTGGCAATGAAACAGTAAAGCATTCACCAAGAGGATCTAAAGCAGGAGGCTGGAGCGGCCCCGGCCCGGCGGAGGGAACCCGGACGGCGGCGGGGCGGCAGCGGCGCGGACCGGGGCGGGGCCGAGCGCACCACGGCCCCGGCGGGGGCCTGGGAGGCCGGCCCGCCGGGGCCGTGGACGGTACGGAGAGCTCAGAGGCCGTAGCGCTCGATGATCCCCTCGTGCCGGGCGGTGTCCGCGCCCGCGGCCCTGGCCAGGTCGAGCCAGGCGAGCGGGTGCGGCCAGGCCGCGGTGAGCCGGTGCAGCAGCGCGTCCGCCTCGGCGGCCTGCGCGGTGGGCGGCACGGCGAGGGCGGCGTAGATGCCGGGCAGCATGCCGTCCTCCTCCGCCGGGTCGGTGATGCTGTACTGCTCCCCGCTGTACGCCCACACCGCGTAGCCGGCCTGCTGCAGTTCCTCGCGCAGCTCGCCCCAGGCCTGGTCTCCCGGCCAGCCGCCGTCGATCCAGTAGGTGGTGCAGCCGGCCGGGTCGAGCAGGGTCAGCAGCCCGAACACCGGACGCCAGCGCCGCTTCTCCTCCTCCGGGGCGTCCTCGGGCGGCGGCTCCTCCAGCAGGGCCGGGCCGAAGACCACCACGTCGCCGTGGTTGAGCGTCAGGTCGTCGCCGAGCACCGGCAGGATCCGGGCGGTCGCCGGACCGGTCCGGACGGCCGGCAGGTCCGCGGTGGCGCCGTTGGTCCGGGTGGCCCGGACGGTGACCAGCTGCCACTCCTCGTCCACCGGGCCCTCGGGCTCGTCGAACTCGATGCCGATCAGCGCGCCGGTGGAGCGGACCACGGCCCAGTCCCGGTTGACGGTGGCCGCGGTGATCAGGTGCCAGAGGTCCGGCTCCCGGACGGTGCGGTGCCGCTCGTGCTCCGGGGTGCCCTCGGCGGGCAGCGCGTGCTCCAGGATCTCCTGGTACAGCCGCTGCACGGTCACGTGGTCGCCCAGCTCGGTCGCCGCGGTGGCGGCCAGCCGGCGGGTGTTGATCCGGTCCGGGTGCGCGGCCAGGATCGCCTCGCACTGCTCCACCGCCTCGGCCCAGCGGCCCTCGGCGGCGGCCCAGCGCGCCCGCACCCAGTGCCCGTCCGCCGGGCTGGTCAGGGCGAGCCGGTCGGCGAGGCGGCGGACGCCCTCGTCGTCCTTCGCCTCGATCAGCATCGCGCCGAGCATGCCGGTCAGCTCCTCGCTCGCCGGATCGGTGTCGAGCCGCTCCCAGAGCAGGTCGGCGGCGGCCCGGGCGTGGCCGAGGCCGCCCAGCACCGCGGCCAGGCTGAGCGCCAGCCCGGTGGCGCCGGCGGGCTCGCCCCGGTACTGCTCCAGGGCGGCGGAGAGCAGGTCGGCGGCGCTCTCGTAGGGCGCGTCCGTCTCGGCGAGGTGGGCCGCCAGCTCGGCGGGTGGCACCGGCAGCGCGGGCACCGCGAGCGCCTCGGCGGCCTTCCGCAGCTCGGCGACCTGCTCGGCGACGCCCTCGGTGCGCCGCAGCCGGCCGAGCTTGCGCTCGCCGGTGGCGGCCAGGGTGAGCGCGACCGTCCGGGCGCCGCGGGCCAGCGCCAGCCGCCCGGCGGCCAGCAGCAGGTCGACGCAGGGGCGGTGCGAGCCGGTGGCGTCGAGGTAGCCGACCCAGCCGGCCAGGGCCGCCCCGAGCTCGGCGTCGTTCTCCCAGGCGCCCGCGGCGACCAGCAGCTCGACCGTCTTCGTCCACCCCGCCCGCAGGTCCGCGTGGCGCTCGGCCTGCTCCAGCGGGGGCAGCAGGGCGAGGGCCTCCTCGGTGCGGCCCAGCGAGGCGAGCGCGCGGGCCCGCAGCAGGGCGCCCCAGCGCCGGTCGCTCTCGTCGATCTCGCGGCCCCGGACGCGCTCGGCCTGCTCGGCGGTGTCGAGCAGGGCCAGCACCTCCTCGTGCCGGTCGAGCAGGTGGAGGGTGCCGGCCCGGGCGTGGTGGAAGTGCAGCGAGAGCCGCTCGCCGGCCGCCTGGATCCGGGCGGCGGCGGTGTCGAGGTGGCTGAGCGCCTCGGCCGGGCGGCCGTCGTCCTCCAGGGCGTCGGAGTACTCCCGGGAGAGGCAGTCGAAGCAGGCCCGGGCGGGCTCGATCCGGTCCAGCGTCTCGCTGAGCACGGCGATCCGCTCGGCCACGTAGCCGGGGCCGTCGACCCGGGCGTGGCAGATCGCGAAGTCCTGCACCACGCAGACGGACTGCGGGCAGCCCGCGGTCTCCTCGCGGTGCGCGAACTCCAGCAGGTCGACCGCCTCGGGCAGGGCCTGCTCGCCCTGGTGGCGCTTGTTCAGCAGGTTCTGCATCCGCCAGTGCCGCAGGTAGACCTCGACCCAGGGCAGGCCGAGCGCCCGGGCGGCGGCGACGGCCTCCGGGAAGACGGCGTCGAGCTGGTCGTTGCGCCCCTCGTTGGCGTGGCCGGGGAGTTCGTAGATGGCGTCGGCCAGCCGCCGGTGGCCGGCCTCGGCCAGCTGCTGGTGGGTGTCGTGCACCCAGGCCCAGATGTCGGTGCTCATACCGGTTCCGTCTCCCCCTGCGGGTTGTGCGTCGTGCTGATGGACAGTGTGATGACGGCCTCTGACGGTCCGCCTGGCGACCCGGCCGGCGACCCGGCCTGCGGGGGCACGGTTCAGAACCCCCCGGTGCGCCCGTCGGAGCGATCCTCGGGACCACCGGGACCACCGGGACCGCCCAGGCCGTCCGGGCTGTCCGGGACGCCGGGCAGGCCCTCGGGGACGGCCGCGGTCAGCGCCGAGACCGCCGTGCCGATGCCGGCCAGGGCCGCCGTGAGGTCTCCGCCGGCCGAACCGGCCGAGGCCGCCGCCATGATCACCTTGAGCGAGCGGAGCAGCCCGGCGGCGGTGGCGCTGCCGGTGTGCCCGGCGCGGTAGGCGGTCAGCAGGTCCTGGACGGCGGGGCAGGCGAGGTTGAGGTACAGCCGGGCCTTCACCTCGCCGTCGGTGCGGGCGGTGAACGCCCGGGCCAGGCGCAGCGCGGCGGACGGGATCCGGGCGTCCGCCTGGTCGTCCTCGATCCGGGCCTTGAGCTCGGCCTCGCGGTCCGGCACCAGCACCAGTGGCAGGCCGGGCGGGTCGAACCGGGCCGGGACGAGCTGCTCGCCCGGTTCGGCGAGGGCGCCGGCCAGCCACCCGGCCTCCTCCGCGGGCAGCGGGCGCTCCGGGTCGCGGAACAGCTCGCGGTTGCCGCTCTCACTGCCGAGTTCGACGATCCGGCAGTCGCGCAGGCCGGCGTAGCGGCGCAGGAACGGGAGGACTGCGTAGCGGTCGCCGCGGGCGATCGGCACCTGCATGGCCCGGTAGAGCATCTCCTCGAAGCCGCCGCCGCTGCCGAGCGCGACGTGCACCGCTCCCCCGCCGGCCGCCCGCAGCGCGCCGGCGGTCAGGTCGCCCTGGGAGGTGGGGACGGGGACGTCGTCGGCGAGCAGGGTGAAGAGCCGGTCGTCGCAGAGCGCGGCGCCGAGCAGGTCCTGGCCGTGCCGGGCGAGGATGCGGCGCCAGGCGGCGGGGTGCAGCCGGGCGGTCTCGTAGAGGCCCTCGACGATGGCGTCGGTGAGGGTCTGCTGGAGGGCCCGGTAGTGCTCGTCGCGCTGGAGGTCCTCGCGGCTGGCGGTGGGGGTGAGCCGGCTGGACTCGACCACGCCGCCGATGAACCCGGCCCAGCTGGGCAGCAGGTCGCGGCCGTCCTCGGAGAGCAGCATGCCGCGCAGGTAGACGGCGAGGTCGCGGTTGTCGCTGCTGCCGTAGGTGCCGCCGTCCTGGACCCAGAGCAGGCCGATCGCGTCGGTGCCGCCCTCGACCGGCTCGACCGGGAAGGCGGTGAGCGGTTCGAAGCGCCGGCCGAAGGCGGAGGCGAACCGCATCCGGGCGGCGTGCAGGTCCCCCGCGGTCTGCTGGCGCCAGGGCACCGGGACGGCGTTGACGGGCTGGTCGTCGTCGCCGACGTAGACCGGGATCGGAAGCAGCACGCAGTACCGGCCGAGCACCTCGCGCAGCGCGTGCTCGTCGGCGAGGTGGGCGTGTTCGGCCTTCAGCGACAGCTCGACCACGGTGCCGGGGACGGGCCGGGCGGGCACCGGTTCGACGCTGTACTGCTCGCCGCCGCGGCTGCGGTAGCGGTGGCCGAGGGCCGGCTCGCGGTGCGAGGTGGTGGTGACGACGACCTCATCGGCGACCGAGAAGGCGGAGAGGAAGCCGAGCCCGAAGGCGCCGATCAGCTCCTGGTTGCCGGTGAGTTCGCGCAGCATCCGGGTGTAGCCGGTGCCGACGGTGGCCAGGTAGGAGTGGATCTCCGGCTCGGTCAGACCGGCGCCGGTGTCCTCGATGGCGACGGTGCGCCGGCCGGCGTCGCCGCGGACCCGGATCAGCGGCCGGTGGTCGCCGTCCGGATCCTCCAGCAGCCGCCGGGTGTGCGAGTCGTGGGCGTTCTGGACGAGTTCGCGCAGGGCGACCAGCGGGGTGGAGTAGAGGTGGGTGGCGAGGACGTTCACCAGTCCGCCGAGATCGACCTCGGTCGTACGCAGATCCTCGGCGGGCACGGGGTCGAGCGGGAGGCCTTCAGACATGGGTCCCCAGTGTGCCAGTGCGACTATCCGGCGACCATTTCTTTCTGACCACAGAGGACCGGTCAACACCGCGTTGACAGCGGGGCCTTGTCGAGGGGTCCGCTCGGCGGACCGAACAGGCCGCCATACGAGGGAACTTGGGCACTATGCCGAAACCCGATCCGGGGTGCGACCGTTCTCCGGAAATGCCTTCTTGATGACACCATCGGGCGAATTGCCACCCATTCGGTGGAGTTCGCCCACGGTGCTGGTGAATGCTGGGCGTGCGACGTCAGGCAACGGCGCTTCGGGGCGGCCACTCCGGAGGCGCCACTTTTCGCACTTCACCACCAGGGAGACCAGCGTGTCCCGTATTCGCGCAGCCGCCGCCGTCACCGCCCTCGGGGCGTTCCTCCTCGTCGGCGTCGGTGCCGCCACCGCGCACGCCGACAACGGCGCCGGCGCCGACCACCACTCCAACAGCAGCGTGGTGAGCAACACCGGCTCCAACAACATCATCGGCAACGTCACCGGCAACGTGGTCAACACCCAGCAGACCGCGACCGGCTCCGGCGCCTCCAACCAGAACAACGGCGTGGCCGTCGCCGGGAACTCCGGCAACGTCGGGGCCCTGCAGGGCAACGGCAACCTCGCGGCCAAGGTGTACTACCCGCACGTCCTCTACTAGGCCTCGCCTGACGCGGTCCAGGCCGCGCCCGCGCTCCCCACGGCGCGACCGTTCCAGGGCCGGGTGCCCGCCCCACCAGCGCGGGGCGGGCACCCGGCCGCGGCTATCCGTCCAGTCCCAGGACGGCCCGGCCCAGGCGCTGCAGGCAGTCGCCGAGGTCCGGCCGCTCACTGCCGGGCCGGTTCCGCACCCCGTCGTTGACCAGGGCGAACAGCGCGTGCACCCGGATCCGGGCCTCCACGCCGTCGTACTCCGGGCGGACGGCACAGAGCAGCCCGACCCAGGTCCGCAGGAAGTCCCGGCGGAAGTCGACCGCGGCCCGGCGGTCCGGCGGGGCCAGCCGCTCGGTCTCGCTGAGCATCGCGCCCAGGTAGTCGCTGTTTCGCCGGGCGAAGCCGACGTACGCGGCCAGGCCCGCCGCCAGCGCCCGCTGCGGCCCGTCCGCGGTGGTGATGGCGCCCCCGACCTCGTGCCAGAGCCGCTCCCGGCTGCGGACCAGCGAGGCGGCCAGCAGTTGCGCCTTGCTGTCGAAGTGCCGGTACACACTGGGCCCGGAGATGCCGACCGCGGCGCCGAGCCGGTCGGTGCTGACGTTGTCGAAGCCGCGCTCGTGGAACAGCCGGACGGCCGCCGCCAGCAGTTCCTCCCGGCGCGGCTGCGGCCTCGGCTCCACCGCGGGCGGCGCAACCGGACCAGAACCGGGGTCGGGATCGGCCACGGGATCGGGCACGGCGGGGTCGGGCACGGCGGTGTCGAGCGGCACCGCGAACACCGCCCCCACCAGCTCGCGCAGCAGGCGCTCGGCCCGGCGCGGCGGCGGCGGCGCCGACTGGTAGGACAGCCCCGAACAGACCGAGAGCGCCGACCAGCCCAGCAGTTCGGCGTCCGCGGCGGCCAGCGCGGGCCGCTCGGCGCGCAGCAGGGCGGCCAGCAGCGCGACGTCCGCCCGCAGTTCACGGCGCAGCGCGGCCCGTCGGGCGGGCGGCAGCAGCCGGGCGTCCCGCTGCACCAGGGTCCCGAGCGGCCGGTGCCCGACCGCGACGGCGGCCAGCGCCGCGCAGGCCCCGGCGGTGTCCCCGGCCGCGCGCAGCCCCTCCCCTAGCGCGTCCAGCCCCACCCGGACGGCGCGGTCGAGCAGTTCGGGCTTGCCCCGGAAGTGCCGGTAGAGGGCCGGCGCGGTGATGCCGACCCCGGCGGCGACCTCGGTCATGGAGACCTGGTGGTAGCCGCTGCGGTGGAACCGGTCGGCGGCGACGGCGAGGATCTGCGCCCGCCGGGAGGATGCGGGCGGTCGCCGGACCACCATGACGCTCCTCCTCCACCCTGTCGAGCACTACCGCCCGTAGGCTAGCAAGCATTCACTTGAGGGGCCCGGGGGCTCGGCCGGGCAACGGCCGCAGCTGCTTGGAGACCCGGGCACGGCAACCGTCGAAACCCGGGTGGCGACCCTGGACAGGCGAAGCTACCGGAGATTAACTTGTGGGGCGATCACCTGGCACCACCGAAGGGAGCGCCGTCGTGCGCCGCACCGTGTTCACCGAGGACCACGAGGCCTTCCGGGAGACCATCCGGGACTTCGTCGCACGCGAGGTCGTCCCCGTCTACGAGAGCTGGGAGGCCGAGGGCCACCCGCCGCGCGACTTCTACCGCAAGCTCGGCGACCTGGGCGTCTACGGCATCGAGGTGCCGGAGGAGTACGGCGGCGCGGGTGAGAGCGGCTTCAAGTACCAGGCGGTCATCGCCGAGGAGGTCGCCCGGGCGGGCGTCAGCTTCGGATCCTCCGGCGTCCACACCGGCCTGGTGCTGCCGTACCTGCTGGAGTACGCCGACGAGGAGCAGAAGCGGCGCTGGCTGCCGGGCTTCGTCTCCGGCGACATCATGACCGCCATCGCGATGACCGAGCCGGGCGCCGGCTCCGACCTGGCCGGCATCACCACCACCGCCCGGCTCTCCGAGGACGGGACCCACTACGTCCTCAACGGCGCGAAGACCTTCATCACCGGCGGCGTGCTGGCCGACCTCGTCCTGGTGGTCTGCCGCACCGCGCCGTACGACCCGGAGAACCGCCGGGCGGGCCTGTCCATCCTCTGCGTGGACACCGCGTCCGAGGGCTACACGGTCGGCCGCAAGCTGCAGAAGATCGGCCTGCGCACCTCGGACACCGCGGAGCTGGCCTTCAGCGACGTCAAGGTGCCGGTGGAGAACCTGCTCGGCGAGGAGGGCAGGGCCTTCTCGTACCTGACCCACAACCTGGTGCAGGAGCGGCTGGCGATCGCGGTCGGCGCCTACGCGGCCTCCGCGGCGGCGGTGCGGTTCGCCGTCCAGTACGTCAAGGACCGCAAGGTCTTCGGCAAGGCGGTGGCGGAGTTCCAGAACACCAAGTTCACGCTGGCCGACTGCGAGGCCCAGGTGATGGCCCAGCAGTCGATGGTGGACCGCGCGCTGGAGCTGTACCAGCACGGCGAGCTGACGGTCGCGGACGCGGCGGCGGCGAAGCTGTTCTGCACCGAGTCGGCCTCAACGCTGATCGACAAGTGCCTTCAGCTGCACGGCGGTTACGGGTACATCCTGGAATACCCGATCGCCCGGCTCTACACCGACAACCGGGTGTTCCGGATCTACGGCGGGACGAGCGAGGTCATGCGCAGCATCATCGCCAAGTCGCTCGGGCTCTAGGCCCTGGGCTAGCCCGACCGGGTGACAGCCGGGCCCGGGATGCCGACATCGCGGCGGGCCGCACCCCCACGGCGGCCCGCCGCGACGGACACGCCTCCGGGCCCGGAGGCGTGTCCGACCAGGCCCGGACAGGACCCGGACAGGGCCTAGTTGGCCGAGCTGCGCTCGGCGCGCCAGGCGTCCCAGCCCGCCGACGAGGCCACCTTCGCCTCGCGCAGCGCGCGCTGGGCCATCGCGGAGGGCGGGGTGTCCAGCTGCTGCACCCAGCCGCGGCCGGCCGAGGCCAGTGCCGCGCACACCATGGCCGCGCCGGCCAGTCCGAGCACCGCACCCACTCCGGTGAGCACCGCGCCGCCGGCCAGCAGCGGGCGGTTGACCTGAAACCCACTGAGAACACTGTTGTTGGTCGCCATGCCTCCACCATGGGGGCACTCGGCGACCGCCGCACGCCGAGTACCTCCAGGTGCGGGACACCCGCCCGTCCGCGACGCTGGGCCGGGGAAGAATCCCCCGCCCCGGGAGGACGCGCGATGGTCGATCTCGAACAGCTCGCCGACGAACACGCCGCCAAGGCCGCCGCCAGCCCGCACGGACGCAGCGCCCACCTGGTGCTCCACGACGGCGTGCTGCGGCAGACGGTGATCGCACTGACCGCCGGCACCGCGCTGGACGAGCACAGCGCGCCGAGCGCCGCCAGCATCCTGGTGCTGCGAGGCCGGGTCTCGCTGACCATCGCCGGTCGGCTGCAGGAGCTGTCGGCGGGAGGGCTGGAGCCGGTCCCGCAGGAGCGGCACGGGCTGCTGGCCCACGTCGACTCGGTCGTGCTGCTGACCGCCGTGACCGTCTGACCCCCGGGGCCGGCCCACGACGGGAAGCAGCTAGGAGGCCGGGTTCAGCACGCTTGCGCCGACCAGGCGCAGTCCGCGCAGGAAGTCCCGCCCGGTCGGCGCCTGCTCGGGCGCCGCCATCCACTGGGCCGCCATCCCGGCCACCAGCGCCTGGTAGAACATGCCGCGGGCGACCTCCTCCTCGGTGTCCGGCACCTCGGGGAGCCCCTGGAACAGCGCGGCCAGTCCGAGCCGCGCCATCCGCTGCGACTCGCTGAACGCCTTCTCCAGCTCGGGCGCGTGCGCGATCTGCGCGATCGCCTCGAACTGGGCCGCCCAGAGCCCCCGGTGCTCGACGAAGGTGCCCTTCACCCCGTCCCAGACGGCGACGAAGCGCTCCTCCGGGTCACCCGAGGCCGAGGCCGCATCCGCCACCACCGCGGCCAGCGTCTCGCCCCACTCCCCCGTGGCTTCGATCAGCGCCGCGTTGAGCAGCGCCTCCTTGGAGCCGAAGTGGTAGCCGATGGCCGCCAGGCTGACGCCGGAGGCGGCGGCGATGTCGCGGGCGGTGGTGCGCCCGTATCCCTTTTCGTAGAGGCAGCGCTTGGCGCCGGCCATCAGGTCTTCGCGGTTTCCCATGGCTCCGATGCTACGGAAGATCTGGACGAATGTCTTGCACGCACGTCTAGGACTTTCGTCTCGCACGGATGATTTAGACGCTCGTACTAGACAAACGTCTGACACGTCCGTACCGTCTTCCTCATGACCGCAACCACCGGCCGCGCAGGCCGTCGCGAATGGATCGGCCTGGCCGTCCTCCTCCTCCCGACCCTCGTCCTGACCATGGACATGGGCGTGCTCTTCTTCGCCGTCCCGTTCATCTCCACCACGCTGGCGCCGAGCGGCACCGAGCAGCTGTGGATCATGGACATGTACTCGTTCCTGCTCGCCGGGCTGCTGATCACGATGGGCTCGCTGGGCGACCGGATCGGCCGCCGCCGGCTGCTGATGATCGGCGCCGCCGGGTTCATCGGCGCCTCGCTGCTCGCCGCCGGCGCGGACAGCGCCGGCGAGCTGATCGCCGCCCGCGCCCTGCTCGGCACCGCCGGGGCCACCGTGATGCCCTCGACCCTCGCGCTGATCCGCAACATGTTCCACGACCCCAAGCAGCGCCAGGTCGCGCTCGGCGCCTGGGGCGGCATCCTCACCGCCGGCGCCACCCTCGGCCCGGTGGCCGGCGGCCTGCTGTTGGACCACTTCTGGTGGGGCTCGGTCTTCCTGATCGCCGTGCCGGTGATGGCGCTGGTCCTGCTCGCCGCCCCCGTGCTGCTGCCCGAGTACCGCTCGCCGCAGGCCGGCCGCTTCGACCTGGCCGGCGCGGTGCTGTCGCTGGCCGCGATCCTGCCGCTCGTCTACGGCATCAAGACCCTGTCGGTGGACGGCTGGAGCCTGCTGCCCGCCCTGGCCGTCCCGGCAGGGCTGCTGTTCGCCGCCGCCTTCGTGTGGCGCCAGCGCACCGCCGCCGCCCCGCTGCTCGACCTCGGCCTGTTCCGGATCCGCACCTTCAGCGGCGCGATCACCGTCAACACCATCGCCATGTTCGCGATGATGGGCTTCACCCTCTTCACCTCGCAGTACCTGCAGCTGGTCAAGGGCATGAGCCCGCTGGAGGCCTCGCTCTGGGCGCTGGTCCCGAGCGTCGGCGTCGGTGCGGCGGTCGGCCTGAGCGCCGCCCTCACCGGGAAGGTCCGCCCCGCGGTCCTGATGTCCGGCGGCTTCCTGATCGGCGCCGGCGGCTTCGTGATGATGACCACGGTCGGCGCGCACTCCCCGCTCGCCCTCATCCTCACGGCGGCGGGCGTCCTGGCCGCCGGCACCGTCGGCACCATGACCCTCACCGCCGAGATGGTGGTCTCCGCCGCCCCGATCGAGCGGGCCGGCGCCGCCTCCGCCACCTCCGAGACCGCCGTCGAGCTCGGCAGCTCCCTCGGCATCGCCCTGCTCGGCGCCGCCGGCGCCGCCGTCTACCGCTCGCAGCTGGACGGCGCCCTGCCCGCCGGGGTGGACGGCGAGGCCGCCCGGGCCGCGCAGGACACCCTCGGTGGAGCCGTCACCGTCGCCGCCCACCTGCCCGACCGGATCGGCGCCGAACTGCTGGAGACCGCCCGCGCCGCCTTCACCGACGGCCTGCACGTCGCCGCCGTCGTCGGCCTGGTCTTCGCCCTCGGCGCCGCGGCCCTCGCCTACCACCTGATGAAGCACCTCCCCGCCCAGGCTCCGGCCGTCCCCGCCGACGCCGACACCGACGCCGGGTCCGCGGCCGACACCGAAGCCGCGCCGGCCGCGATCTGACGCACCGCCACCCGATCCACTCACGCGAGTCATCGAGAGCCCCCGCCCACCCGGGCGGGGGCTCTCGCGCTGCCCGCCCCGCCCGGGCGCCCGGACAACGGCCGTGCCAGGCTGGGGCCATGTCGACAACGGATGGTCACGGGCGGGTCCAGGCGAGCTACGACACCGTCGCGGAGGAGTACCGGCAGCGGATCGGGGACGAGCTGGCGGACAAGCCGCTGGACCGGGCACTGCTGGGGATGCTGGCCGAGGAGGCCGTCAGGAGCGGCGCCCCGGTCGCGGACCTCGGCTGCGGGCCGGGGCACGTGGCGGGGTGGCTGGCGGAGCGCGGGGCGCAGGTGGTGGGCATCGACCTGTCCCCGGCGATGGTGGAGATCGCCCGGCGGGAGCACCCCGGGGTGGAGTTCCGACAGGGGGACCTGCTGGAACTCCCGGCGGCGGACGGCGAGTTCGGTGCGGCGGTCGCGCTCTACTCGGTGATCCACCTCGAACCCGCCGAACTCGGGCCCGCCTTCGCGCAGATGCGGCGGGTCCTGCGGCCCGGCGGCTGCCTGCTGCTCGCGTTCCACCTCGGCACGGAGGTGCGGCACCTCGACGAGTGGTGGGGGCACGAGGTCGAGGTGGACTTCCGCTTCCTGGAGCTGGAGGCCGTCGCCGGGCAGCTGACGGACGCCGGGTTCACCGTGCAGGCCCGGCTGGAGCGCGCCAACCACCCGCACGAGGCCGAGACCCTCCGCGGCTACCTGCTCGCCCGCCGCGACTAGGGCCTCTCTTATGGATCATGCCGGGCGCACGACGCCGGAGCACGCACCTCGCTGCGTTGTCGTCGGTTGCCGATGCTCCGCATGGACGCCCTCCTCCGCCTTGCGATGCACGCACTCCAACGCCGCGCGCTGATCCGACCTGATCCATAAGAGAGGCCCTAGGCCCTGTCCGGCTGTGTCTGCCCAGGCCCGGCCGAAGCAGGACTACCGGCCGGTCGGCAGCGGGGAGCCGAAGCGGGCCAGGTGGTGCCAGACCTTCTTGAGGTCCTGCGGATCGTGCCGGCCCGCGCGGACGGCGTCGCCGATGATGCGCGGGTCCAGCAGCCCGTCCTCGGCTATCGCCAGGCCGAGGGCGACGTACTCCGGTCCCCGGAACTCCGGGTGGCGGCGGAGCACGTCGGTGTGCAGGCGCAGGCCCGGGTGCCACTCGACGGGGCAGGGCAGCCGGCGGGCCTCGGCCTCGACGGGGGTCCCGCGGTAGCAGGGGTCGAGCACGAGGGCCTCGACGTCCCGGTCGAGGCGGACCGGGCCGTGCACCTGGGCCTCGATGTAGACGTCCAGGTCGTCCTCGCGGTCGATGTCGGCCTCGGCGAGGCCGATCAGGTCCATCCGGTCGGCGACGCCGAAGTCCGAGGGTTCGAGGAAGCTGTCGGGGTAGCAGAAGGTGGCCCGGGCGAGGGCCGGTCCGGTCAGCCTGAAGTGGGCGGAGCCGAAGCGCGGGGCGGCCCCCAGCGGCCGGCGGCGGAAGTCCAGCGCGCCGTAGACCGGGCGCTCCGGCGCCGGCGCCCCGTCGTACGCGCCGCCGAAGATCCGGCTCTCCCAGTTCCAGCGGTCCCCGCCCGGGTGGGCGGTCAGGCCGCCGTTGCCGGTACCGGTGACGAACTGGGAGCGGTAGACACCGTCCTGTGCCAGCCCCGCCAGGATCGAGCGGCCGCCGGCCTCGCGGTCGGGGTGGAAGTTGAGCGTGATGCGCAGCCCCGGATCGACGGGCGTGCCGGTGGACCGCGCCGTGACGTGGTGCAGGGCCTGCCGCTGGGACGGCTGGAGGCGGTCGGGCTTCATCGGCGCAGTGTGCCCCAGGACGGGCGGCGCCCGCACCCGGTTTCGCGGCGGGGCCGCACGGACCGGCTCCGCGGCGGTGCCGAGCTGCGGGGCGGTGCCGAGCTGCGGGGTGGCGCCGGGGAGCCTAGGGTCGGTACGGAAAAGCCCGAGGTGGAGGACGGTGGGGATGCCGGAGCCCGACCAGCAGGAGGGCGGCGAAACGGGCGGCGAGGAGCCGGACTACCGCTTCTCGCTCGCCAACGAGCGGACCTTCCTGGCCTGGATCCGGACGGCGCTCGGCCTGCTCGCGGGCGGGATCGCAGTGGACCAGCTCACACCCGACATCGCTCCGGCGCCGCTGCGGATCGCACTGGCCGTGGTCTGCGCGCTCGGCGGGGCGGTTCTCGGCGCCGCCGCGTACCGGCGGTGGACCAGGATCGAGGCGGCGATGCGGGCGGGTGCACCATTGCCGCACTCCCCGTACATGCTGGCGCTGGCGGTGGGGGTGACCCTGGTGGCCGCGGTCTTCTGCGGGCTGCTCATCGGATATACGAACTGACGACCCCCCGGCATAAATGGTCTAGACCACTACTCAGGGCTCGCTTGAGCAACACCTGCTTTTTGACCAGCGTTTCCCGGCCGGTGTATACGTTCGCCGCCGGGGCCAGGCATACTGGCCAGGTCGGGCGCTTTGCCCTCCCGTGACTCTAGACAAGAAGGGACCGGTGGCCAGGATGCTGCGGAACGGTCTTGAGCCCTGGCACCTCTTGGTGGTGCTGGCGGTCGTTATCCTGCTGTTCGGATCGAAGAAGCTGCCGGAGATGGCCCGCGGCCTCGGCAAGTCGATGCGCATCCTCAAGGCGGAGACCAAGGCTCTGCGCGAGGACGACGCACCGGCCGCCGACGCTGCCGCCGCCCCGGGGACGGCGCAGAGCACCGCCGCCCCGCAGCAGCCGGCCGACGCGCAGGCCCGCCCGGCCGCCGTCGCCCCGACCAACATCACCAAGGCCACCGAGACCCCCCGCTCCACCACGGCCTGATCCTCCGACAGAGCCCCCGCCGGCGACGGCGGGGGCTCTGTCGCGTCCCGGGCCCGTTCCCGCCTGGCTTTGCCCGGCCCGGCCCGATCCGCGGGACGCCCGGACGGAGCACTCCGGCAGGCGGATCCCGGCCCGCTCCCACAGGCTGGGCGGGATGTCCGAGAACCAGCTGCCACCGCCCACCCGGGACCGCATCGACGTGCGGGCCTGGTGCCTGCTGCTGGGCTCCTTCGTCCTGCTGATGATCGGGTACTTCACCCTGCCGCTACGCACCCTCGGCGCCCACCGCCCGGTGTTCAGCTGGCTGGTGTTCGCCGCCGTGCTCACCGGCCTGACCGGCCTGCTGCTGGCCCGGATCCTCGACATCCTGCGGGGGACCGGCCGCCGGCCCGGCGTCTGGCTGGTCTTCCTGATCTGCCTGTCGCTGACGGTCTTCGCCGGCACCTACTTCGTCCTCGCCGCCAAACCCGGCGAGTTCATCGGGCTGAGCACCCGGCTCGACGCGCTCTACTTCACGATCGTCACCATGGCCACCGTCGGGTACGGCGACATCACCGCCTCCGGACAGGGGCCGCGGCTGGTGGTGATCCTGCAGATCGTCTACAACTTCGTCTTCCTGGCCACCGCGGCGGGGACCCTGGCCCAGGCGATCCGCAGCGGGGTGGAGAGCCGGGTGCGGCGACGCCCCGACAGCGGGTAGGTCCTGTGCGGCCTAGCCGCTCAGGCCGCGGCTGGTGTCGATGACGCAGAAGCGGTTGCCGTCCGGGTCGGCGAGCACGACGAAGTCCGGATCCTCCGGGTAGCGGTCCCAGTCGACGTGCCGGGCGCCGAGTGCGACCAGCCGCTCCACCTCGGCCGCCTGGTCGGCGGCGTCCGCCGCGTACAGGTCGAGGTGGACCCGCGGGTGCTCCTGGACGGGTGACTCGCTGCGGCCGAGCGCCAGCTGGACGCCGGGGCCCTCGGCGGGCGCCAGGACCACCCAGCGGTCCTCGACCGCCTCGCGCGGCACGTACCCCAGCGCCTGCGTCCAGAACGCGGCCGCGTGGCGGACGTCCGCGACGCCCAGGACGACGGACCCGATGCTCAGCATGTGCTCCACCCTTCACGCGTGCGCCCGCCCCGTCTGACCCCGGGCAGCCGGGCGGCGGGCGTGCGCGGCCCATCACCCCCAGCCCGGGGCACGCCCCGTTCATTCCCGCCGGGCGGCTCGGCGACGGCGGGCTGACAGCGGGCTGTGGGCGTGCTGCCGGTGCCGGGTGGGACCTTGGGGACCGGATCACCGACAGCAGGGGGAGGACCGACCATGGACCAGCAGCTCGTGGAGCGGATGCGGGAGTACCTGGACGCCGGACTCGCGATGGACGTCGAGGCGCTCGACGCCCTCTACGACGAGGAGTTCGAGAACCTCAGGGTCGACGGGGCCGGGCGGAGCGTGACGCTGACCAAGGCCCGGTTCATGGCGCGGTTCCGGGCCATGAAGGAGCAGGGGGTGACGGTCGGCGAGTCGATCGACGACGTCACCTTCGTGGCCACCACGGCGTACGGCGGTGTCGGATCGATCATCATGCGGCGGGAGGAGGGGGGCGTTCCGGCGCTCTACAACTTCGTCTGGCGGCAGGAGGACGGCCGCTGGACCACGCTCCTGCGGGAGTTCACCGTCGACCGGGACCTCAGCGGCCTGCTCGCGATGGTGCGGTCCGCCCAGGCGGCGGGCGCAGCCTGAGCGGCCCGGACGGGGGCTAGTCGTTGTCGTCGGCGGAGGCGTGCAGGGAGTTGATCAGGGTGCCGAGGCGGGAGTTCCAGCTCTGGTACGTGGGACCGTCGATGGCGTGCTTCTTGGAGAGGTCGCGGACGGTCCGCTGGGCGTTCTTCAGCTCCTGGGCGGCGTCGGCCGGCCGGCCCTCGTTGAGTCGGGCGGTGGCGTCGTCGAGGGTGCGCAGGAGGTCGAGCTGGCGCTCGCGCTCCTTGGGCATCTGGGCCTGGGCGACGTTCTGGCGCAGGGCGTTGATCTGGGTGGCGGCCGCCTGGGTGCGGACCGGGGATGCGCTGGGCGCGGGGGTCGGGGTGGGGAGGGCCGTGGGGGAGGCCGAGGGGGTGGGGGCCGCGGTCGACGGGGCCGGCGCCGAGGCGGCCGGGACGGCCGGAGCGCTCTGGGCGGGCTTGGCGGCGGCCGGGGTGGTGGCGGGCTCGTCGAAGGCGGTGAGGGCGAGGACCGCCGCCCCGGCGATGCCGACCAGGCCGAGGGCGCCGAGGAGCAGCGGCTTGCGGCCGCTCTCCCGGACCGGCGGGCCGAGCGGCGGCTGGGCCGGGACGGGCGCCATCAGGGAGGTGGCCGGCTGGGCGGGCTGGGCGGGCAGCGGAACGGGGGGCAGGAGCCGGGTGGCCTGGCCGGCCGAGGCGGCGGCGAGCAGTTCGCTGGTCGGGTCGGAGACGGCCAGCCCCGGGATGGTGGCGAGGAGCTCGTACCGGGCCGCGGCCGCGTGGGCGGGCCGGTCGGCCGGGTCCTTGGCGAGCAGGCGCAGGACGGCGGCGTCCAGGGCGGGCGGCAGGCCGGCTCTGCGGGCCGACGGCGGCGCCGGCTGCTCGCCGACGTGCTTGTAGGCGATCGCCACCGGGGTCTCCGCGACGAACGGCGGGACTCCGGTGAGCATCTCGGTGAGCACGCAGCCCACCGCGTACAGGTCGGTGCGGCCGTCCAGGTCGGAGGCCGTGGCCTGCTCGGGGGACAGGTACGCCGCGGTGCCGAGCACCGAGGCCGCCTGGGTGAGGTTGCTGGAGGCGCCGGCCCGGGCGATGCCGAAGTCGACGACCTTCACGCCCCCGTCGTTCGTGATCATGATGTTGCCGGGCTTGATGTCCCGGTGCACCAGCCCCGCGCCGTGCGCGACCTCCAGCGCCTCGCAGACCGCTGCCGCGATGCCGACGGCGCGCTCCACCGGGAGGCCGGGCTGCTGCGCCAGCAGCGCGGCGAGCGAACGGCCCTGGACGAGCTCCATGACGATGTACGGCGAGCCCTGGTCCACGCCGGAGTCGAAGACCATGACGATCCTCGGGTGGACCAGCATGGCCGCGTGCTGCGCCTCGCGGCTGAACCGCTCGGCGAAGCGCGGGTCGTCGGCGAGGCCCCCGTTGAGGACCTTGACGGCCACCTGGCGGCCCAGCACGTGGTCCACCCCGCGCCAGACCGTGGCCATCCCGCCGACGCCGAGTATCTCGACGAGTTCGTAACGCCCGTTCAGCGCCCGTCCGATCACCTGGAACCGCTCCCCTCGCCTGCCCTGCCCGGGGCCCCGGACCGGCACGTGCACCTGTGCACGATAGCGGCCGGGGTGGCGGGGCCAGACGGCTCGGGAGGGCCGGGGGCCGTCCCGAAGGGGGAGACGGCCGGGGAACCGGGCAGCGGATCCCCGGCCGCCGGCTCGTGGTCGTACCGGGGAACGGTCACGGTCGGTCCAGGTCGATCTGTCCGCGCGGGGCGGGCCGCGCGGGGTGCGGGCCGACCACTGCGGGGCGGTCGGCCAGCGAGGTTCCGGCCCCGGGTCGGAGCGGCGGCGCGTCCGGGGAGTTGCGCCGCCGATCCGACCCGGGGAGCCGGGTCCGGGTGGACGGCGGGCACGGGGGGGCCGACCGGCCACCCGGAGTCTTCGGGTGGGTCCTGCTGGTCCTACGGGTACTGCGGGGTACTGCGGGTGGTTCGGTCCGGACGGGCGACGGGCCCGGGGGGATTCGCCCGCCGCCCGTCCGGAGTTCGGGGGGCTACCTCTTGGGGGAGGCCTCGTCGGGCCGCTCGGTGCGGTCCGGTTTGGTGCGGGTACCGGTGGGGGCCGGCGCGCTCGGCAGGGGCGGGACGACGACCGGGGCGGTCGGGGTGCCGGGGTCCTTGCCACCGCCGCTACCGCCGGTCTTCCCGTCGCCGGTGCCACCGGTCTTGCCGTCCCCGGTGCGGCCGGAGCCGCCGGTGTCGCGCGGCTGCGGGGTGGCGCTCTGGCGCTCGTCGTCGCTCGCGCGCTGGAGCACCGCCCTGCAGTAGTCGTCCACCCGGTCCGGACCACCGGCCTCCGCGACCAGCGGCCCGAACAGCGGCTCCACGACCAGCAGGCGCGGGCGCTCGCCCTTGCCCGCCCGTTCGACGAACCCGCGGCAGAGCGCGACCACCACCACCGGGGCCGGCAGGCCGCGGGTCTGCGCCGAGGGCGGCACCGGAACGGCACCCGACGGCTCGGGCTGCGGCGCACCGGCGGACGGCCCGGCCGTGGGCGCCCCGCCGGTGGACGGCGCGGCGCCCGGCCGCGACGGACCCGCACCCGCCGAGGTGCCCGCCGTACCCGGCTCGGGTGCGGGTACGGCGGCGGGACGGGAGCTGCCGGGTGTGCTCGGCGCGACGAGCGTCCGGCGGCCCGGGTCCTCCGGTCCTCCGCCCAGCGCCGACGGCAGGTTGCCCGTACCGGCGGCGACCGCGACGCCGCCGAGCGCAGTGGCCCCGAGCACGACGGCAACGGCCTTCGTACTGAAGGCCCTGGCCAGCGCGGCGGTTGCCATCGATCGTCTCCGGACGGGTGCGGGTACGGCGGACACTGCTCGGTCGGACGCGAGACGGGCCTCCCGGAACGCGGACAGGGCCGCCTCCTCACCGGCCAGTTCGCCCGCCGTCGCCGGAGCGGCGGCTGCGGCGAGCACGCGGGCAACCCCCGTACGCCCAGTGCCGTCCGATCCGGTGAGGGAGGCGTCCTGCCCGGCCGACGGTCCGCCCACGGCACCGCCGAGCAGCTGCTCGGCCGTGTCAGGGTCGATCCGGCGGGATCGGTTGGTGCTCATCTCATGTCCTTCAGCGTCGCGGCCCGGCGTTCTGTCACACCTTGCGGAGGAATTTCTTTCCGGCCGTGTTGCCCGCCGTTCGGCGGCCCCGCCGGTGCGCCCGCGTCCACCCCGTGCCGCGCGGCCGGCTGCCCGGTCGGTCGCGCGGCGGGGCGGGCGGGGAACCCCGCGCCTTGCTCCAGCAGCTTGGCGAGTCGGCGCAGCCCCCGGTGCGCGGCCATCCGGACCGTGCCGGCCCGTTTGCCGAGGACCCGGGCCGCGCTCTCCGCGTCCAGCTCCATCACCACCCGCAGCAGTACCGCCTCGGCCTGGTCCCTCGGCAGCCGGGAGATCAGCGCCAGCGCGTCCCCCGTACCGACGGCCGCCAGCGCCGCGCCCGCGGTGTCGTCCCCGGCGGCCAGCTCGGCCAGGTACTCGACCGGCAGGTCCGCGACCGGGCGCCGACGTCTGGCCCGGAGGTGGTCCAGCGCGCGGTTGCGGGCGATGGTGGCCGCCCAGCCGCGGAAGCCGTCCCCGTCGCCGGAGAAGGTGTGCAGGTCGCGGGCGATCTGCAGCCAGGCCTCGGAGGCGATGTCCTCGGCGTCCTGGGCGTCCTCCGGGCGCCCGCCGACCAGCACCCGCAGGTAGCGCAGCAGGCCCGGCTGGATGCTTCGGAAGAGCAGTCGGAACGACTCCTCGTCGCCGTCCTGCGCGGCCCGGACGGCCGACGTCAGGTCGATCGGGACGGATGGAGGCGGGTCGGCGGCCGGGTCTGGTCCGGCCCGGCCGACGCCGCTGTCGGTGCCCGCTCCGGGGCGCTCTGCACTCTGCACCCGCCACATCATGAGGCATCCGGCCCGGGAGCCCGACCCGCCCGGACGCCGACCCACGGGCAGCGCGGCACCGTCGCCCGACCCGTCCGGGCACTGCCGAGCACCCCGGACCAAGGCCCGCAAACCTTCAGGTCAAAGGTCCTTTTAGCTATACACCTTCGCCTGCGGCAATAAATGGCGCCTTACACCTACGTTGTAGGTATCGGTTGCAGTGTCGGCCACTCCCCTGCCGACCCCCGCCACCCCGCCGTGCCCCGTTGTGAGGCCGGCCTCAGCACCGCCACGGCCCGCCACCCCGGCCCGGCCGCGCCCGCACGCCCACCCGGCCGCCGACGGCCCCGCCGGGTCACGACCCACCAGGAATGACCGCGATGACGCCTGCCGACCGGCTCTATGCGCAGGGCCTGCGCGAACACCTCGCGCCCGCCCTGCGCGCGCTGGGCTTCTCCGGGTGGCGCCGCACGTTCAGCCTCCCCGACGAGACCCACTGGGCGCTGCTCGGCGTCGTCGAGCGCCCGGCCGCCGACCGGATGCGCTTCACCTTCGACCTCGGGCTGGTCCGCAAGCCGGACTGGGCCGCCGCCGCCTTTCCCGGCCTGCGCCCGGACCCGCGCGCCGTCTACGGCCTGGAAGCCTGGCGGGCCCGGATCGGCGAGGTGCTGCCGGTCGGCGAGGACGTCTGGTGGGAGGTGCTGCCCGGCCCGCGCTGGCAGGTCGCCCTGGACGACTCGGTCGCCGCCGTGCGCCACTACGGCCTGCCCGAACTGCTGCACCGGATCGAGCGGGACCGCGGCGGCACCGGCGAGACCTACCTCTCCCCCGCCGAGCTGGACCAGGTGAACGGCGTGCTGCTGGACGCGTCGGTGGCCCGGATCCAGCGCGCCGAGCTGGCCGACAAGGCGCTCGTCCTGACCGGAGCGTGGACCAGGACGGACGCCACCGCCCGGGCCGTGCTGCGGGGTGTCGCGGACGGGTTCCTGTCGGCCGGGGACGAGCGGTTCGCCACGGTGCGCTGCCTGGACACGCTGGGCCGGGAGCTGTGGCTCTTCGACCGGTGAAGGCGCAGGTCGGAGCCACTGTCACGGCGGACACCATGACAACCGTCATGCGGATTCCGCAACGGACGGCACTGATCTGACGCAGGGTCCGCCCCGGAGACTGGAGGCACGACGCAGGGCGGCAGCCCGCGAGCCGAGCACCAGTCCGGGGAGGAACCCACCATGAGCCAGACCCTCACCACCACCGCCACCGCCACCGCGAAGACCCCGAACCCGGTCGCGGCCGCGCTCCGCCCGCTCGCCGTCGACGTCGCCGCCCCGCTGGCCGGCTACTACCTGCTCCACTCGGCCTTCGGGATGAGCGAGTTCGCCGCCCTCGCCTGGAGCGGCGCGATCCCCGCCGTCCGGACGGTCCACGGGCTGCTCCGCGAGCGCCGGCTCAACCTCTGGGCGTCGATGATGCTCGGCGTGAACGTCGCGGGCCTGGCGCTCACCACCGTCACCGGCGACGCCCGGCTGATGCTCGCCAAGGACGGCGCGCTCAGCGGCACCCTGGCCCTGGCCATCCTGTTCTCCGTGCTGGTCGGACGGCCGCTGATGTCGCCGATGCTGATGCCCTTCCTCACCAAGGGCGACCGGGCCCGCGGCGCCGCCTGGGAGCGGCTGGCGGGCGGGCGCTCGGCCCACTCGCGCGCCTTCCGCCGCCACGAGCGGATGTTCTCCGGGATCTGGGGCACCGCGCTGCTGGCGGAGTGCGCGGCCCGGGTGGTCGGCGCCTTCACCCTGCCGGTGGCCACCATGGCCTGGCTGTCCACGGTGTTCCTGATCGGCGCGATCGCCGCCGGCTCGGTGCTCGGCCACGCCGCCGCCGACCCGATGGAGAAGCTGGTCCGCACCGAGGCCGCCGAGCCCACCGGCCGCTGACCGGCCGGGCGTCCGAAAGCCTGACCATTCGACAGCCTGACCATCCGACAGCCCGAAAGCCCGACCACCCGACAGCCGCCAGGAACCATCCGGGAGCCCCCGGAGTCCTCTATAACGAGGGGGTAACGAGCCCCCGGTATGAAACGGGGAGCCTGATGAGCCGGACGCACACGCTGACCACCGCCACCGAGGACCGCACCCTGGTCTGGGACGGCTGCCTCAACGTACGCGACCTCGGCGGGCTCCCCACCCGCTCCGGCGGACGGACCGCCCACCGCGCCGTCGCCCGGGCCGACAACCTCGACCGCCTCACCGCCGAGGGCTGGGACGCCCTCCTCGACCACGGCGTCCGCACCGTCGTCGACCTGCGCAACATCGAGGAGTACAAGCCGCTGCTGCCGCTCCCGGCCGGCGTCGACCTGGTCCGCGTCCCACTGGACGAACTGGCCGGATCCGACTGGTGGAAGACCTACGGCCACCTGGACGGCACCCCGCTGGCGCTGCGCCCGTACCTCGACCACTGCCCGCGCGCCGCCGCCGAGTTGATCGCCACCATAGCCGGGGCCGGTCCCGGCGGCCTGGTCGTCCACTGCGGCGCCGGCCGCGACCGCACCGGCCTGGCCGCCCTTCTGCTGCTCTCCCTGGCGGGCGTCGAACCCGCCGGGATCGTCGCCGACTACCTGCTCAGCGCGCCCAACGTCCGCCCGCTGTACGGCATGCTCGGCCTGCCCGACCAGTACCGGCGGATCGACTCCGTGCTCGCCGACGCCGGCACCACCGCCGAGGACGCCCTGTTCGCCGCCCTGGACGGCTTCGACCCGGTCGACCACCTGCTCGCCGCGGGCGTCGACCCCGCCGACCTCGCCGCCGTCCGCGCCCGGCTGCTCGGCGCCTGAGAGGCCGAGCGGTCGAGCGGCTGCCGGAGTCCGGCGGCCGCACCCGCCCGGTTCGCGGCACCGGTCACCCCCGGCAAAGGGCCCGCGGTCGAATCGGTCCGCACGCGAGGTAATTCACTCGCCCGCCGCGCGACGCCGTGCCAATACTTCACCCATGGTGCAATTCTCCGACTTCGACTCCCGCAACTACCCCACCGTCGACGTGCGTTCCGGCTACGCGCAATGGGTGGACAGCTACGAACAGACCGTCGAGGACACGATGGACCTCGCCGTCCTCGACCGCCTCACCACTCCCGACTGGACGGACGTCCGCCGGGCCGCCGACCTCGGCTGCGGCACCGGCCGCACGGGCGCCTGGCTGCGCGGACGGGCCGCTCCGGGCCTGGTGCTGGACGGGGTGGACCTCACCCCGGAGATGCTGGCCGCCGCCAAGGCGAAGGGCGCGCACGACAGCCTCACCGAGGCGGACGTCGCGGACACCGGCCTGCCTGAGGGCGGCTACGACCTGGCCGTCTCCTCGCTGATCGACGAGCACCTGGCCGACCTCGGCCCGCTCTACCGCGAGGCCTGGCGGCTGGTCCGCCCCGGCGGGCGGTTCGTCCTGGTCGGCCTGCACCCGTACTTCATCATGGCGGCCGGCATGCCCACCCACTTCACCGGCGCCACCGGGGAGGACATCGCCATCACCACCCACGTCCACCTGGTCAGCGACCACCTGAGCGCCGGGCTGGCGGCCGGCTGGACGCTCACCGAGATGTCCGAGGCGGTCGTGGACGACACCTGGATCGCCCTGAAGCCCAAGTGGGAGAAGTACCGCAGCCACCCGGTCTCGGCGGCGTACGTCTGGCGGAAGCAGGCCTGAGCGGCCATCCGGATGACTCAACTCGCATAATCGTCAACCGGCCGTTGACGATCCAGGGGTCGACAACCTACGGTTGACGGCATGGAGAATCCTGTCGTTCCCACGACCAGTCCGCTGCGCCTCGACGACCTGATCGACGCGATCAAGAAGGTCCACAGCGACGCGCTCGACCAGCTCTCCGGCGCGGTCATCGCCGCCGACCACCTCGACGACCTGGCCGACCACCTGATCGGCCACTTCGTCGACCAGGCCCGCCGCTCCGGCGCGTCCTGGACGGACATCGGCCGCAGCATGGGCGTCAGCAAGCAGGCCGCCCAGAAGCGCTTCGTCCCCAAGGATCCGGGCGCCCCCACGGACCTCGACCCCAGCCAGGGCTTCAGCCGGTTCACCGACCGGGCCCGGCACGTGGTGATGGCCTCGCAGGACGAGGCCCGCCAGGCCGGCAACGACGAGATCGGGCCGGGGCACATCCTGCTCGGCCTGCTCGCCGAGCCGGAGGGCCTCGGCATGAAGGCGCTGGCCGCCCAGGGCGTCGCCCCGGACGCGGTCCGCACGGCCGCGACCGCGGCGCTCCCGGCCGCCGCGGCCGAGGTGCCCGGCCTGATCCCGTACGACGCCCAGGGCAAGAAGGTGCTGGAGCTGACCTTCCGGGAGGCCCTGAAGCTGGGGCACAACTACGTCGGCACCGAGCACATCCTGCTGGCACTGCTGGAGCTGGAGAACGGCGGCGGCGTGCTCAACGACCTCCGGGTGGACCAGACCGAGGCCGAGACCTTCACCAGCGAGGCCGTCGCGGCCCTCATCGCGGCCCGGGCCACCGAGCCGCAGTGACCCGCACGCCCCGTCCGCACACGGCAGGCTCCGGCTCCGGCCGGAGCCTGCTCAGAAGCCCGACACGCGGGTGGTGATGATCCGCACGCGGCCGTCGGCGGCCGCCTCGATCGCCGCGCGCAGCCGCAGCGACCGGGCGGGGCCCAGCAGTTCGAGCGCCTCCTGGTCGGTCACCCAGCGGTAGTCGTCCAGCTCACCGGCCGGGACGGTCACGGGGGTGCCGTCCGGGACGGTGCCGAAGTCGAAGAGGAAGTGCTCGGCGGGGTGGTCGAGTTCGTCCGAGGCGTGGGTCCACGAGATCGCCAGCAGGTCACCGGCCGGCCGGACGAGGCCGGTCTCCTCCAGCAGCTCCCGCGCGGCGCACTCGGCCGGCCCCTCGCCCAGGTCGATCGTCCCGCCCGGGAACTGCCAGTACTCCCGGTACCCGGCCTTCACGATCAGCAGTCGACCCGAGGCGTCCCGCAGCACACCCCCCGCGGCCGCGTAGATCCGCGGCAGGGAGGCCAGCCACTCTTCCCGGGACTTCAACGGCTCGGCCGCCATGGTGCTGCTCCTGGACTCGGGGGAACCACAAGGGGTCAGGCAGACGCGGGCACCCGTGCGGGACACCGCGCGGCCTACTCTGCCACGGGCGGGATGCGGGCGGCAGGCGGGCGGTGCCGGCCTGTCTGCCGCGTTCGGAGGCCGCCGCCTCCGAGGGGGGATTTTGCGACAACCGCGCCCCGGGCCGATGAGTCGGGGCCGCCGAACCGGTCCACCCTGCATGAACACCGACCGAGAGACCCCGACCGGCCCCGTGCTGACCTGCGATGTCGGCGCCCTCACCCGCCCTGACCTGGCCGTTCTCGACGCCCTCGCCCGCCTGCAGCTGGCCGCCGGACGCCAGGGCGTCCGGGTCGTCCTGACGAACGCGGGCGGCCCCCTGCGGGAGCTGCTCGCGCTGGCCGGGCTGTCCGACGCCCTGCCGGTGGCGGATTCCCTAGGCGTCCAGCCGGGCCGGGAGGCCGAACAGCGGGAAGAGGGTGTCGGTGTCGAGGAAGTTGGTGAGGCCGGCGATCCGGTCCGCTGACACCTCCAGCACGATCAGCGCCCACGGCTCGTACCCGCCCGCCGGGCTGGGCCGGTACTGGCCGAAGGCCGGGCTGCCGTTGGCCTCCACCGGGACGAGCCGCGAACCGCGGCAGCCGTGGCCCGGGCCGAGCATCCACGCGCGGATGTCGCCGTGGCCGCACAGCCACAGCTCGTACGGCGGCATGTTCAGCGTGACGTCCTCGTGCAGCAGCGCGGCCAGCCCGTCCATGTCGTACGCCTCGAAGGCGCTGACGTAGCGGGCGAGCAGCGCGCGGTGCTCCTCGTCCAGCGCGGGGGCCGGGCGGGCCGCCGCGGTGTCCGCCGCGAGCACCGAACGGGCGCGCTGGAGGGCGCTGTTGACCGAGGCCACGGTGACCCCGAGCAGCTCGGCTACCTCGGCGGCCCGCCAGCCCAGGACCTCGCGCAGGATCAGCACCGCCCGCTGCCGGGGAGCCAGCCGCTGCAGCACGGCGATGAAGGCCAGCCGCACCGACTCGCGCTGGGCGGCCACCTCGGCCGGGTCGGCCGTCTCCGGGACGACCCGGCCGTCCGGTGCGGGCCCGATCCAGGTCACTTCGGGAAGCTGCGCCTCGGTCGCGGTGGCCACGGTGGACGGGCCGGCCAGGTCCATCGGCCGGGCCCGGTTCTTGCGGCCGTTCAGCGCGTCCAGGCAGACGTTGGTGGCGATCCGGTAGAGCCAGGAGCGCAGGGCGGCCCGGCCCTCGAAGCCCTGGTGGCCGCGCCAGGCGCGGACCATCGTCTCCTGCACCGCGTCCTCGGCCTCGAAGACCGAGCCGAGCATGCGGTAGCAGTAGCCGGTCAGCTCGGTGCGGAACCGCTCCAGTTGGAGCTCGACCGGCTCCTGCGTCAACTGCCCTGTCATCGACCTGTGCCCCTTGCGTACTCTCGGTCACCGCGCACCGCCGACGACCGCGGACGGCCGACCCTCTCGCCGCCGCCGTCACCGCCCGACTCGAACGGCCCGAACGTACCGCAGACCACTGACAACCGGTCAGCCCGTCTGCCCGTAGACCTGGCCGGAGCCGAAGGAGGTGGTCACGATCTGCCACAGCTTGGGGAACTCGCCGCCGGAGATGTCCGTCGGGTTGAGCGAGAGCACCACCTTGCGGCTGAGGTCGCGGGTGGCGAAGACGGCGCTGGAGTAGCCGGGCCGGGAGCCGGTCTTGCCCCAGACCACGGTGCCGTTGGGCAGGGTGGCGCTCATCAGGCCCTTGCTGAAGCAGGCATGGCCGGCGGTCGGACCGATCTCGCAGTTCTTGTTGCGCTGGTTGGGCACGTCCGGGACGTTGAACAGCTCGGCCTGCTGCGCGGGCGGCAGCAGCCGGCCGCGGAACAGCGCGGTCACGAAGCGGTCCAGGTCGGCGGCGGAGGAGATCATGCCGCCCTCGGCCCACGGCCAGGGGCTCTGCTCGGTCACGTCCACCAGCCGCCGGACGCCGTCCGGGCCGGTGACCGCGACCCGTCCCGACGCGTGCGGGCCGGGCAGCGCGAGGTCGTCGCGGCCGGGCACGAAGGTGTCGCGCAGGCCCAGTGGGCGGGCGATCCTGGACTGCACCTCCTGGGCGAAGGTGCGGCCGGTGACCTTCTCGATCACCAGGCCGGCCACGAAGGTGTTGATGCCGTTGTACTGCTGGGCCGTACCGGGCGCGAAGCCCATCGGCTGGGCGACCGCCGCGGCGACCACCTGGGCGGGCGTCCAGGAGTCGGCCCGGTGCTCGGCGAACCACCGCTCGCTTCCGTCGCCGGAGGTCAGGCCGCCGCCGCCCGGCAGGCCGCTGGTGTGGTCGAGCAACTGGCCGACGGTGATCGGCGGGTAGTCCGCCGGCAGCAGGCCGGGCAGGTGGTGCTGGACGGTGCCGTCCAGGTCGAGCCGCCGCTCGGCGGCGAGCTGCAGGACGACGGTGGCGGTGAACACCTTGGAGATGCTGCCGATCCGGAACCGCGCGTCCGCCGGAACGCCCTCCCCCGCCGTGCCGGACCAGCCGCCGCCCCGGCCGTCGACCCGGACCAGCGCCCCGGTGACCTGCTCGCTCGGCAGGTCGGCCAGCGTCTTCGCCAGCGCCGCGCGGTCCACCGGCCCGGCCAGCCGGAGGGCGGCCGCGGCGGCGCCCGACCCGCCCGGCGTCCGGTCGGCCGCGAGGGCCGGGGTGGCGACACCGGCGGCGACGGCGGCCAGCAGTGCACCGGAGACGGCGAGGGTGCTCCAACGGCGGTCGCGCTTGGGCGTGTTCATGGGCTTGGTCTCCAACAGGGGCTCGTCCGGCGGCATCCGGTCTCCGGTGCCTGGTTCGAGTCTGTCGGCGGGCGGCGCACCGGCCATCCGGGGCGGACCCCGATCACGCCCCGAGCGGCCCCCGAGAGCCCCCGGGGGCCACCCCTGAGGACGCGTCAGGGGCGGGGCCCGCCCATGGGCCCCCACCCCTGTCCGACCTGGCCGCTCAGCGTGCGGAGTCGGTGCGCGGAGTCAGTGCGCGGAGTGCTTCTCCGCGCCGCGGTGGCGGTGGCCCTTGAGCTCGGCGTGCATCGCGGGGGCGGAGTGCATGGCCGCCGCCCCGACGTCGCGCCCGCCGTGCCGGAAGGCGTCGCCCCCGAGGGACATGCCGCCGCCGGCGGGTGGCGCGTTGGTGCGCAGCTGCGGGGCGAGGGGTCCGGGGCTCGTCGCCATCCCGCGGCGCTCCAGCAGCTCCTGGGTGCCCCGGCGGAGCTTGTTCGTACTGCTCGGCGTTCGCCTGGTCATCGTCGGCCTCCCTTCGGCGGTCACCGGCCACACGGACGCGGGGCCGGGAGGGCCGCACGGGCGTTATGTCCGGATTTTAGCCGTCGTACACCTGATCGCACCCGGAGAGAGCGGCCACAGGTGGACGGGCGGCAGGTGGACGGCAGCGGCAGGGAGGCGGCGCAGCGGCCTCAGCCCATGACCTCATGGACGAAGCACCAGCGCCAGTCCTCCCCCGGCTCATAGGAGCGGATCACCGGATGGGAGCTGTTGTGGAAGTGCGCGGTGGCGTGCCGCTGCGGCGAGAAGTCGCAGCAGCCGATGTGCCCGCAGTCCAGGCAGAGCCGCAGGTGCACCCAGTCCCGGCGGCCCTCGGCGAGGCAGTCTGCGCACCCGTCCGTGGGCGGCATCGGCGCGATGTCCCGGGGGGTCGCCGTGAGGTCTTCGCACGCGCTCATGGACGCAGGGTAGTGACGACCGGCCCGGGCGGCGCCTCAAGACACGCCCCGCCGCTCACTCCACCGCGGTCCGCGCCCCGGAGGCCGACCAGCTCGCGAGCAGGGCGAGCCGCTGCGCGGTGGCCGATCCGGGCGGGGCGGTGTAAGCCACCAACAGCTGGTCGGGCGAGCCGTTGACGGCCAGCGTCTCGTAGCCGAAGTCGAGTTCGCCCACCACCGGATGGTGGATCAGCTTGCCGCCGTGGGTCTTCTGCCGCACCTGCTGGTCCGCCCAGAGCCTGCGGAACTCCTCGCTGCGCACCGCGAGTTCACCGATCAGAGCACTCAGCCGGGAGTCCTCGGGGTAGCGGCCCGCGTCCAACCGCAGATAGGCGACGGTCTCCACGGCGACCGCCTCCCACTGCGGGTAGAAGTCGCGGGCCGCCGGATCCAGGAAGGCCGTCCGGGCGGCGTTGCACTGGCCGGGCGGCAGCGCGGAGAACCCGTTCACCGCGTCCCCGAGGGCGTTCCAGGCGAGCACGTCCATCCGGCGGCCGAGCACGAAGGCCGGCACCCCGGGCATCAGGTCCAGCAGCAGCCGGGTGCCCTCCCGGACGGCCTGGTGCCCGCGCGCGGGGGCCGCCGCCCGGGGCGGGCGGGCCAGCGCGCGCAGGTGCGCCGCCTCCACCTCGTCCAGCCGCAGCACCCGCGCCACCGCGTCCAGCACCGCGTCCGAGGCGCTGGAGCCCCGGCCCTGCTCCAGCCGGATGTAGTAGTCGACGCTGACGCCCGCGAGCTGGGCGACCTCCTCCCGGCGCAGGCCCTGCACCCGGCGCCGGCCGTGCACGGGCAGCCCGACCTCCTCCGGCTGGATCCGGGCCCGGCGCGAGCGGAGGAAGTCCCCCACGGTGTTCTCCATGCCCCGCAGCGTAGCCCCGGGCCCACCGGCCCAGGGTGGTACCGGCGTTCCCAGGATGAGCAGACCCGGGTCGGGCCGTCCCAGGTGCACCACGGCCCTGGGTGGAGCCGCCCGCCGCGCGCAGAGTTGTCCCCGTCAGCCCGCCCCGAACGCCACGAAGGTTGGACCCCATGAGCTACCCCGCCCTCGCCGCCCGTACCGCCGTCGTCACCGGAGCCGCCAGCGGCATGGGAGCGGCCACCGCCCGTCTGCTCGCCGCGAACGGCGCCAGGGTCGCCCTGCTGGCCCGCCGCACCGAGCGGTTGGACGCACTGGCCGCCGAGCTGGCCGCCGCCGGCGGCCAGGCCCTCGCCGTCACCGCCGACATCACCGACCAGGCCTCGGTGGACGCCGCCGCCAAGGCCGTCCGCGACGCCTACGGCCGGGTCGACCTGGTGGTCAACAACGCCGGTGTGATGCTGCCCAACCCGCTCACGGACGGCCGCCTCGACGAGTGGACCCGGATGATCGACACCAACCTCACCGGCGCCCTGCGGATCATCCGCGCCTTCGCCGCCGACCTCACCGCGGCCGCCGCCGACGGCGGCACCGCCGACCTGGTCAACGTCTCCTCGATCGCCTCGCACGTCTCCTTCCCCGACTACGCCGTGTACGGCGCCACCAAGGCCGCCCTCACCCAGCTCTCCACCGCGCTGCGCACCGAGTTCGGCCCGCTCGACGTCCGGATCAGCGCCGTCGAGCCCGGCCTGACCGACACCGAGCTGGGCGGGCACATCGACAACCCGGCACTGCGCGAGCAGCTCGGCGGGATGTTCACCGCGATCCCGGCGCTCACCGCCGAGGACATCGCCGACCTGGTCGGCTACACCGTCAGCCGCCCCCGGCACGTCAACCTGCGCCGGATCGTCGCCCTGCCCACCCGCCAGGCCTGACATTCCCGGGCGACCGCGCCGACCGCCGTGGGAGCATGCCCCTCGTGGCCATCGTGACGCAGAGATCGGACAGCGGTACCGGCGGTACCAGCGAGACCGGCATACCCGGCGGACCTCCCGCCGAGCCGGCCGAACCCGGGACCGGGCGGATCCGGCAGCCGGTGGCACTGATCCGGCTGTTCGTCGGGGTCGCCGCGATCGCGCTGACCCTGCTGCTCGCCGACTACGCCCGGGCCACCACCGGTGGCGTCGCCGCCGATGTCGCCCAGCTGGCCCGGCTGGTACCGCGCCCGCTCGCCAAGGCCGTCGGGGTGCTGTCCACCGCCGCCCTGCTGCTGGTACCGGCCTACTCGGCGGCCCGGCGACTGCTCGCCGCCGACCGGCGGCGCGGGCTCCAGCAGGTCGCCGACGGCCTGCTGGCCGCCGTCCTCGCCTACGGCGTCTCGCTCGCCTTCGGCCTGTGGGCCGACGGCCTCGCCCCCGTCTCGGTGCTCGCCGCACTGACCCAGTCACTGCCCGACGGCGGACTCGGCCACACCGAGCCGGTGTACGGCTACCTCGCGCCGGTGCTCGCCTTCATGACGGCCTCCGGCGCCCGCGAGCGCCGGGTGCCGTGGGCGGTCCTCGGGGTCTCCGGACTGGCCGGACTGGCCGGCGGGTACGCCACCCCGACCGCCCTGCTGCTCGGCCTGCTGATCGGCTGGACCACCGCCCACGGCACCCTCTACGCCGTCGGCACCCCGGACCCCCGGCCGCAGCCCGACCGGCTGCTGCGGAGCCTGCGCGAGGCGGGCCTGCGCCCGACCGCCGCCCGCCCGGCCGGCCCGGACCGCTACCGCGTCGAGCAGCAGGGCGACCGCCCCGACCTCGACGTCCAGCTGCTCGACCGACAGGCGGTGACGGCCGCCCTCGTCCAGCGCGCCTGGCGCCGGCTGCGGCTGCGCACCGCCCCGCACCCCCGGGCGCTGCGCTCGCTGCGCACCGGGCTGGAGCACGAGGCCCTGGTCTCCTACGCCGCCGTCGCGGCCGGCGTCCGCACCCGGCGGATCGCCGCCACCGCCGAGCTGGGCCGGGACACCGCCCTGGTCGCGTACGAGTACCTGCCCGGCCGCACCCTGGACCGGCTCGCCGACGAGGAGCTCACCGACGCGCTGCTCGCCGACGCCTGGACCCAGCTCTCGCTGCTCCAGCGGCGGGAGATCTCGCACCGGGCACTGGTCCCCTCCTCGGTGCTGGTCGACGAGGCCGGCGCGGTGCACCTGGTGGACCTCGCGGACGGCGACATCGCGGCCGGCGAACTGGTGCTCTGCTGCGACATCGCCCAACTGCTCACCACCCTGGCGCTGCGGGTCGGCGCCGAGCGCGCGGTGCGCAGCGCGGTGGCGGTGCTGGGTCCGGACGCCGTCGGCGCGGCGCTGCCGCTGCTGCAGCCGATCGCGCTGGCCCGCGGCACCCGCGGCGCCCTGAAGCAGGCCGCCGCCGCCCAGCGGGCCGCCGTGCGGCAGGCCGAGCAGAGCCAAGGCCCGGGCCCGGGGAGCCAGAGCCCGGAGAGCCAGAGCCCGGAGAGCCAGGGCGCGGCCGACCCGGCCACCGCCCCCCGGGTACCCGTGCAGCGCACCGCCTCCGACGCACCCGACGCCGCTGCCACCACCGCGCCCGACACCACCGCCCCCGACACCACCGCGCCCGCCCAGCCGGTGGAGCTGCTGGACGCGATCCGCGCCGAGGTGCTGCGCACCCAGCCGCAGGCCCCGGTGCGGCCGGTGAAGCTGGAGCGGCTGCGGCCGCGCACACTGCTCGCCGTGGTCGGCGGGGTGGTGGCCGGCTGGCTGCTGCTGCCGCAGCTGTTCGCCAGCGAGCAGAACCCCGTCGCCACCATCGCCGACGCCGACCCGGCCTGGCTGGCGCTGGCCCTGCTGGCCGCGGCGGCCAGCCACGTCACGGCGGCGATGGGGTTCGTCGGCTTCGTGCCGGAGCGGCTGGACTTCCGCAACGCCGTGTTCGCCCAGGTCGCCGGGGCCTTCGTGAAGCTGGTCTCGCCCGGCGGCGTCGGCGGGGTCGCGCTGAACACCCGCTTCCTCCAGCGGGCCGGGATCCCGACCGCCCAGGCGCTCTCCAGCGTCGGTGTCGGGCAGCTCTTCGGCCTGGTGCTGCACCTGCTGCAGCTGGGCGCCTTCGTCTACCTGCTGGGCCTGGAGCCGGGCGGCTCCGAGCTGGACGCGCTGCCGGCCGTGGTCGGCGGGCTCGCGGGCGCCGCCGTGCTGCTGGGGCTGGTCTCCGCCGTGCCGCCGGCCCGGCGCTGGCTGGCCGCCCGCCTGCGGCCGCTCACCTCCGAGGTGCTGCCCCGGCTGCTGGAGCTGCTGCGCAACCCCGGGCGGCTGGCGGTCGGCCTCACCGGCCAGCTGCTGGTCTCGATCTGCCTGGTCGCCTGTCTGTACTGCTGCACCCGGGCGGTCGGGCGGGAGCCGGCCTTCGCCTCGGTCGCGGTGGTGTTCCTGATCGGCAACGCCGTCGGCAACGCGGCGCCGACCCCGGGTGGGGCCGGCGCCGTGGACAGCGCGCTGGTCACGCTGCTGGAGCACACCGCCTCCATGGAGGAGGGCGGCGCGCTGGCCTCCGTGGCGCTCTACCGCCTGCTGACGCTGGTGCTGCCGGTACTGCCCGGCTGGGCGGCGTTCACCTGGCTCCAGCGACGCGGCGCGCTTTAGGCCCTGTCCGGCCGAGAGCGCCTACTCCCGGTACTCGTCCTCGTCGAGCTGGACGATCCGGCTCTGCTCCGCGACGTCCGCGACCTCGGTGGCCGGGTCGGCGCCGAGGGCGCGGCGTTCGGCCAGCTCGTCGTACTCGTCGCCCTCCTCGGCCTCCTCGTCCGGCTCCACGGCCTCGGCGACCTCGTCCAGATAGTCCTCGGGATCTTGCGGCATGGCGTCCGTCCTCGCTGTTCGGAGCCTCCCACGGGCCCTGGTGGGGGTACTGGAAGTATCCGCCGCCGAGCGCTCGGACGCGATGTGCCGCCCGGCGCCCGGCGTGTTGCCGGGCCCGGCCCGCCCGGTGCCGCGGAGACCCACTGCACCGCCCCCCACCTGCGCGGATGCCAGGCCGAAGGCCACCGGGGGTACCATCAGTGCCGTACCAGCAGGGCTTACCCGCACCCACCCGGTGGCCCCGAGGCCCAGACGAACGACGGGGAAAGCATGTCCGGCTCGCACTACTTCACCGGTGCACCCGAGGTCGCCAGCGAGCGCCGGCCGATCACGGTCTCCCTGCCGGACCTCACCCTGGAACTGACCACCGACACCGGCGTGTTCTCCCGAAGCCGGCTGGACCCGGGTACCCGGGTGCTGCTGGAGCACGCCCCGCTGCCCCGGGTCCGCGGCCCGATCCTGGACGTCGGCTGCGGCTACGGCCCGATCGCGCTGACCTGGGCGAGCAGGCGCAAGCGCCTCCCGGTGTGGGCCGTGGACATCAACACCCGCGCCCTGGAGCTGGTGGAGCTCAACGCGCAGGCCCTCGGCCTGGGCAACGTGCACGCGGCACTGCCGGAGGACGTCCCCGCGGACCTGCGGTTCGCGGCGATCTACTCCAACCCGCCGATCCGCGTCGGCAAGGCCGCCCTGCGCGGGCTGCTGCACCAGTGGCTCGGCCGGCTCACCCCGGACGGCTCGGCCTTCCTGGTCGTCCAGCGCAACCTCGGTTCGGACTCGCTGCAGAAGTGGCTGAACGAGCAGGGCTACCCGACCACCCGCGCCACGTCGGTCAACGGGTTCCGGATTCTGGAAGCGCGGCCCCGCCCGGAGGGCGCGGGCCCCGAGAGTGGACGAGGTACGACGTCGTGAAGCAGCTCCGCGGGACCGAACTGAAGCGCCTGCACCGCCAGTGGCGGCGCAGCAACGAGTTCCGGCTCGCGATGATCCTGGAGAACCTGCAGTCGCCGTTCAACGTCGGCTCGGTCGTCCGGACGGCGGCCGCGATGGGCGCCGAGAAGCTGTACCTGACGGGCGACACCCCGTCGGTGCGCTCGTCGGGCGCGCAGAAGGCCGCGATGGGCACCGACAAGTACCTGAAGGTCGAACACTTCCCCACCGTCGCCGAGGCGGTGGCCTCCGCCAAGGCGGACGGCTTCAAGGTGGTCGGTCTGGAGCTGGCCGACGAGGCGGCGCCGCTGTTCGGCACCGAGCTGACCCCGGCGGTCGCCTTCGTGCTCGGGCACGAGGACCGCGGCATCACCCCCGACGCGCTGGCGCTCTGCGACGCGGTGGCGTTCGTCCCGCAGCTGGGCCGGGTCGGCTCGCTGAACGTCTCGGCGGCCGCGACGGTGGCCTGCTACGAGGCGCGCCGCCAGGGGTACGCGATCAGCGGCACCCCGGACGGCAGCGACCCGGGCGGTCTGGACGGCCTGGACGGCGACGACGACTGACGGCTGACGGCTGACCGCGGGTCGGCCGGAACGGGAGGAGGGCGGGCCGGCGGCCCGCCCTCCTCCCGTTCTCACACCTCGACCAGGACCTTGCCCCGGTTGGCGTCCCGGTCCAGGAAGAGGCTGCGGTAGGCCTGCGGGATCGCGTCGAAGCCCTTGTGGACGGTCTGGTGGTAGCGGATCCCACCGCTTCGCACCAGCCCGCCGAGATCCTCGTGCATCTCGGTCAACTTCGCCTCGGTGAACCACTCCTGGGCGAAGATGCCGCGGATGGTGGTGCGCGGGAACATGATGTACGGCAGCAGCCTGGGCCCGGTCAGCTCGCCGTTGACCGTCGTCGCCCACTGCCAGCAGACGGCGACCCGGCTGTCCACGTTGAGCATGGTGAACACCGCGTCGGTGACGCTCCCGCCGAGGTTGTCGAAGTACCGGTCGACACCGTCGGGGGCGGCCGCCAGCAGCGCCCCGCGGACCTTCTCGGCGTCGTCCGCCTGGTCGTACAGCACCACCTCGTCGAAGCCGAGCTCCCGCAGGTACGCGGCCTTGGCGGCCGAGGCGGTGGTGCCGACCACCCGGCCGGCGCCGGCCCGCCTGGCCAACTGGCCCACCAGGGTGCCGATCGAGCCGGAGGCGCCGCTGATCACCACGGTGTCGCCGGGGCGGACGGCCAGGAAGGTGGTGAGGGTGCCCCAGGCCGTCATCCCCGGGGCGCCCATGATGCCGAGCGCGGTGGAGAGCGGCAGCCGCTCGTCGTAGTGGGCCGGGTCGAGCCGGCGGTAGGCCGGGAAGACCATCGGGAAGATGCCGGTCTTCCACAGCTCCTCGGCGCCGTTGTGGACGACGTGGCTGCGCCAGCCGCCGAAGCCCTGCACGAGGTCCCCCACCTGGAAGGCCGCCTCGGGCCCGGCCTCCAGCACCTCCATGACGGAGTCGGCGCCCATGTGGTCGCCGATCGGCGTCTCCAGCGCGAGGCCGTTCTGGTACGGGTCGACGGAGACGTACCTGGTCCGGAACAGCATCTCGTCCGGGCGCAGGCGGATCTCGACCTCCTCCGTCACCTTCCGGTAGATCCGGTTGACGTCGGGCACCCCGTCGAGGTGCTCGCGGACCACCCACTTCTCGATCTTCATGCCAGGGCCCCTGTCGAAACGGTGCTGGTGGACGGGATCTCCTCGACCGGGGCGGCCTGCTGCGGCGGGCGCCCGACAGGGAGGATCAGATGGGTCGGCGGCGGCGCGCTCTCGTCGATCTCGGCGTGGAACTCCCGCCCGTCGTCGCGGCAGACGAACTGCATCACGTGCCGTCCGGCGGCGGCGGCCCGGATCAGGCCGCCGATGGTGGCCCAGACCCCGGAGAGGTAGAAGTCGGAGAGCCCGGGCAGCACCGGGCCGTTCTTCTTGATCTCCTCCTCCACCGTCTCGCTGCCCTCGACGAAGGGGTTCCAGCCGGGGAAGGTGCCGTCGTAGACGCCGGTGTAGCGGACCTGGGTGAGCGGGGTGGAGACGTCCGCGACGGCCACGGCGTCCTTGAAGCCGGGGAAGCGCTCGTCCAGGAAGGAGACGATGCCGCCGCGGACCCTGCGCTTGGCCGCGGTGTACTCCCGGCCGTGCTTGACCGGCAGGGTGTGCAGCTCCTCGCCGCGGCGCACCCGGGAGGACTGCTCCGGGCCCTCGCGCAGCGCCCGCCAGGGCTCGATGTCGGAGAAGTACGTCGCGAACACCACGGTGGACTCCCGCGGGGCCAGCTCCGGGTAGTGCCGGGTGCGGAACTGCACGTTCATGCTCGGGCAGCGGATGCCGGTGAGCCCGGCGGCCTCGTGCTCGTCCAGCAGGTAGGTGGTGCACGGGTCGCCCTCCGGGAAGGGCCGGCGCAGGCCCAGGAAGAGGGAGACGTAGCCGGGCGACAGCTGGCCCGGCTCGTCGATCAGCGAGGTGTACAGCCGTCGGTAGGTGTCGTTGAGGTAGCGGCCCTTGAGCAGCTTCATCACCGTGGTGTGGCCGTCGGCGGCGGAGACCACGATGTCGGCGCGGAACTCCCGGCCGTCGCTCAGCCGCACGCCCACCGCGCGGTCGTCCTCGACCAGGATCTCCTCGACCTTGGCGTTGTAGGTGATCTCGCCGCCGAGCTTCTGGTAGCGCTGCTCGATCGAGCGGGCCAGGCCGAGCGAGCCGCCCTCGGGCACCCCGGCGGCCTGGTTGGCGTGCGAGGCCAGCTGGAAGTAGAACGGCAGCACCGGGAAGGCCGGGTGCTTCTCGTAGAGGATGAAGTTGAAGGCCTCGCGCAGCAGCGGCTCGCGGAAGCGCTGCGCGTAGTCCGTCATCAGCACGGTGATGGACCGGCGGATGGTGGTGAAGTAGGGCAGGAACGAGGCCAGCATCCGCCAGCGTTCGACCCGGCCCATCAGGCCGACGGGCTTGAGGAACGGGTACACCGCCAGGGCCTTGCGAAAGGTCCGGATGCCGTCGCAGAACTCCCGGATCGGGGCGGCGTCGGCCGGTGAGATGCCCAGCAGGTGGGCCTCCAGCCGGTCCGGGTCGGAGTAGAAGTACACCGCCCGGCCGTCCCGGCCGCGGACGATGTTGAACGCGTCGAAGTGCCGCATCTCCTTGCCCTGGAGGGCGCCCAGCTCCAGCCAGATCTGGTACATCTCGTTGCCCGGGCCGTTGCCGAGCAGCCAGCTGATGCACCAGTCGAAGGTGAAGTCGCTGCGTTCCCAGCCGGTGCAGGAGCCACCGGGGATCTCGTGCATCTCGAAGATCCGGGTGCGGTACCCGTTCATCCGGGCGTAGCAGCCGGTGGAGAGGCCGCCGAGGCCGCCACCGACGATGATCATCGTTTCTCGCCGCCGTCTGTCAGCGGTGTCCCGCGCCATGTCTCTGGCCTTCCTCGTGGTCCTCGGGGTGGTCGGGCCGGTCACCAGGTGACCGGGAGCGCCTGCAGGCCGTTCACCATCGCGTCGGCCTTCCAGCGCAGTTGGTCCTCGGGCACGGCCAGCCGCAGGCCCGGCATCCGGCGCAGCACGGTCTCGATCGCCACCTGGAGCTCCAGCCGGGCCAGATGGGCGCCGATGCAGTAGTGCACGCCGTGGCCGAAGCCGATGTGCGGGTTGCCGGGGCGGTCCAGCACCAGGCGCTCCGGGTCCTCGAAGACCTCCGGGTCACGGTTGGCGGCGGCGGTGGCGATCATCACCGCGTCGCCGGCCCGGATCGTCACCCCGCCCAGCTCGACGTCGGCCGTCGCGTACCGGGGCAGGCTGAAGCCGGTGAGCAGCGGCACGTACCGCATCAGCTCCTCGACGGCCCGGGGGATCAGCTCGGGCCGCTCCCGGATCCTGCGCAGCTCGTCGGGGTTGACGAGGAGCTGGTGGAAGAAGTTGCCGATCTGGTTGGTGGTGCTGACGAAGCCGGCGATCAGCAGGTCGCAGGCGATGGAGAGCAGCTCGTCCTCGCTGATCAGGCCCTGTTCGCGGCAGGCGGCCACCAGGACGGTCAGCAGGTCCTCGCCGGGCTCGCGGCCGCGCAGGTCGAGGACCCCGGCCATGTACTCGATGAAGGCCTGGCCCTGGACGGCGAGCACCTCGCCGGGGGTGACGGCGGAGAGCACCGTCTCGGCCCAGCCCCAGAGCATCCGGTGGTCCTCGGCGGGGATGCCGAGCACCTCGCAGATGATGGTGGTCGGCATCGGGATGGCGAAGTCCTCGACCAGTTCGGCCGGCCGACCGGCGGCCAGCATGCCGTCGACCAGCTCCTCGGCCAGCTCGCAGGCCCGCACGCGCAGCCGTTCGACCCGGCGGGCGCTGAACTCCCGGGCCACCAGGGAGCGCAGCCGGGTGTGCTCGGGCGGCTCGGTGGAGAACAGGCCGGCGCCGGTCCTGGACACCGGGCGCATTCGGGGCTGGTCCTGGCCCATCGCCTCGGCGAGGCTGAACCGCGGGTCGGCCAGGACGGTCCGGACGTCCTCGTAGCGGGTGACCAGCCAGGCGCCGTCGCCGTAGGGCATCCGGATCCGGGGCAGCGGCTGCTCGCGCAACTCGGCGTACCTGGGGTGGAGTTCGAGCCCGAGCGGCTCGAAGGGATAGGTCAGCGGCTGGTGCTGCCTCAGCATGAGGCGGTCCACCTCTCGTGTGGGACTGCTGGAACCTCCGGGATCGCCGGGGGTCTCGGGGCGGCGGGCCGGGGCGGCGGGCCGGGGCCTGCGGGGCGCCTGGGCCTGCGGGGTGCCGGTCTCAGGACGCATGGGCGGCTCCGGTGAGGATGTCCCGGGCCAGCCCGGCGTTGCGGCCGCTGTACTCGCGGTCGAGCATCTCGGCGTGGGTGCCGAAGCCCCGGAACACCGCCGTCCGGGTGGCCGAGCTGCCGTGCCAGGCGCCGTGCTCGCCGTCCGCGTAGAGCGCCACCTTCTCGTCGTCGGAGATCACGCTGACCGGGGCGGCGATCACCCCGAGGTTGGGTGTCCGGCTGCAGAACTGCAGGTAGTCCCGGGCCTGTTCGCGGGTCTCCTGGGCGACGACCGCCGAGCCGGTGTGGCGGTGCAGGTGCTCGGCGAGCTCGCGCTCGAAGGCCTCGACGTGCTCGTCGCCGAGGGTGAAGGACTCCGGGATGCGGTGCGAGTCCATGATCACCACATTTGGCACCGCCCGGCCGCGCCGCTCCAGCTCCTTGGCCACCTCGAAGGCGAGGTTCCCGCCGAGCGAGTAGCCGAGCAGGGCGCACGGGCCCTCCGGCTGGAGGGTGTCGATCAGGTCGGCGTAGCGGGTGACCTTGTCGTCGCCCGTGACGTAGTTGAAGGCGACCATCCGGTACTCGGGCAGGTGGGCGGCGAACTGGCGGTAGACCAGGCCGTGGCCGCCCGCCGGCGGGAAGCAGAAGAGGGTCTGCTGCTGCTCCTGGTTGAACCAGAGGTACGGCTGGGCGCCCTCGATCCGGCCGGTGACGATGTGCTCCACCGTCCTGGCCATCCCGTGCAGGGTGGTGACCTTGAACAGCAGGCTGACCGGGATACCGATGTTGAACTCCGCCTGGAGGCCGTGGATCAGCTCGATCAGCTTGATCGAGCTGCCGCCGACCTCGAAGAAGTCGTGCTGGAGGCCGACCTCCCCGGTCCCGAGCAGGGCCTGCCAGTGCTCGGCCATCCGGACCTCGTAGAGGGTCACCGGCGGTTCGACGGCCTGCTCGCCGGCGTCCGCCCGGGGGGCGGGCAGCGCCGCGACGTCCACCTTGCCGTTGGCGGTGAGCGGCAGCGCGGCCAGCTCGGTGAAGTGGCCGGGGATCATGAAGGTGGGCAGGTAGCCGGCCAGGTGGCGGCGGAGCTCCCGGCGGTCCAGGGTGCGCCCGGGGGCCGGGACGCAGTAGGCGCAGAGCACGTTCTCGCCGCTCGCGTCGGGGCGGACGGTGACCACCGCCTGGGCGAGCTCGGGCCACTCGGCGAGCTGGGTCTCGATCTCGCCGAGCTCGATCCGGTGGCCGCGCACCTTGATCTGGGAGTCGGCCCGGCCGAGCAGGTGCACCCCGCCCGAGGCGTCCCAGCGGGCGAGGTCCCCGGTGCGGTAGAGCCGCAGCGGCTCGGTGCCGTCGGGGCCGCCGAGCGGCCGGGTGACGAAGCGGCGGTCGGTCTGCTCCTGGTCTCCGACGTAGCCGAGGGCCACACCGGAGCCGCCGATCCACAGCTCGCCCGGGACCCCGGGCGGGACCGGCCGGCCGTGCGCGTCCAGCAGGAGGAGGGCGCTGTTCGGGAACGGCCGCCCGATCGGCACCATCCGGCTGGGCTCCAGGCCGTCGACCGGGCCCTCGAAGTAGGCGCTGTCGATGGTGGCCTCGGTCAGCCCGTAGGAGTTGACCAGCCTGGTCCGCGGGCCGCACAGGGCGCCCAGCCGCTGGTACTCCTCGACCTTCCAGACGTCGGAGCCGACCACCAGCAGCCGCATGAAGTCCAGCCGGGTGCCGGCCCGCTCGCAGTGGCTCATCAGGGTGCGGACCACGGCCGGGACGAACTCGGCGGCGTCCACCCGCTCGGCCCGCATCACCTCGTACAGCCGGGCGGTGTCGAACAGCAGCTCCCGGCCGACCAGCACCAGGGCGCCGCCGGAGCAGAGCGCCCGGACGACGTCCCCGGTGAAGACGTCGAAGGCGGCGCCGGCCATCTGGAGGTGGACCCGGGCGTCGGTGTCCAGCCGGTACTCGGTGCGCCAGGCCTGGTAGGCGGAGGCCAGGTTGCGGTGGCCGACCCGGACGGCCTTGGGGCGGCCGGTGGAGCCGGAGGTGTAGACGACGTAGGCGGTGGCGTCGGGGTCGACCGGCCCGTCGATCGGCTCCGCGCCCTCGACCGGTTCGGCGGGCTCGACCGGTTCGGCGGGCCCGGCCGCCGAGGCCAGCTCCGCCGGGGTGACCAGCCGGGCCGGCAGCCCGGACAGCCGCTCGTCCTCGGTGACCAGCAGCCGCGCACCGGCGTGCTCGACCATGTACGCCAGCCGGTCGGCCGGGTGGCCCGGGTCGAGCGGCAGGTAGGCGGCGCCGGTGCGCAGCACCGCCAGCAGGGCGACGATCAGTCCGGGGGACTTGTCGAGGCAGAGCGCCACCACCGAGCCGGGGCCGGCGCCGAGGGCCCGCAACCGCTCGGCGGCCCGGCGGGAGCGCTCGGCCAGCTCGCCGTACGTCAGCCGGACGGTCTCACCGGACTCGGCGGGGGCGGCGACCGCGAGCGCGGTCGGATCCGCCGCGGCCGCCCGCAGCACCAGCTCGTGGACCGGCTCCTCGTGGGCCACCGTGCGCTCGGCCCCGCTCCACCGGCCGAGCACCAGGGCGCGCTCCGCCAGGCCCAGCAACTCCATTCCGGTGGCGGGCTGTTCGGCGCGGGCCGCGGTCAGCCCGGACAGCAGGTTGACGTAGTGGCCGGCCAGCCGCCGCATGGTCTCCGGCAGGAAGAGGTCGGTGTTGTACTTGAAGACGCAGTGGAACCGACGCTCGGCCTCGTCCTCGTAGGCGGACAGCGTGAGGTCGAACTGCCCCTCCTCCTCCGGGAGTTCGATGTACTCCAGGTGGTAGCCGTACTTCTCGGTGGCCACCTTGTGGTGGAGCAGGATGAACATCGCCTGGAAGACCGCCGAGCGGCTCGGGTCGTGCTGCAGCCCGAGCTTCTCCACCAGCAGGACGAACGGGTACTCCTGGTTGTCCAGCCCGCCCAGCACGGTGGTGCGCACCTGCGCCAGCAGCTCGGCCACGGTCGGCTCGCCGGCCAGCGAGACGTGCAGCGGCAGCGGGTTGACGAAGTAGCCGTAGACGGAGGCGAACTCCTCGTCGGTGCGGCCCGTCACCGGGCTGCCGACGATGATGTCCTCCTGGCCCGAATAGGCGTGCAGCAGCAGGTAGTAGGCGCTGAGCAGCACCATGAAGACGGTGACGTTGTGCTCCCGGGCCAGCGCGTGCACCCGGGCGCTGAGCTCCTCGTCGAGGACGAGGAACTCGGAGGCGCCGTTGTGCGTCTGCACCGCCGGGCGCGGCTTGTCGGTGGGCAGGCTGAGGATCGGCACCTCGGCGGGCAGGTGCGAACGCCAGTAGTCGAGCATCCTCGGCGCCTCGCGGCCGGCCAGGAAGGCGTTCTGCCGGTTGAGGAAGTCGAGGTAGCGGGCGGTGACCGGGGGGAGCTGCGGGGCCCGGCCCTGGCGCAGCCCCTCGTAGACGGCGAGCAGCTCCTCGATGAAGGTGAAGGTGGAGATGGCGTCCGAGATGATGTGGTGGACGGCCTTCATGATCACCCAGCGCTCCGGCCCGCGCCGGAACAGCCGGAACCGCACCAGCGGGTCGTGCTCCAGGTCGTACGGCTTGCGGTACTCGCGGACGATCAGGTCGTGGACCTCGGCCCACTCCAGGCCCTGGACGTCGAACACCCGGAAGTCCGGCTCGGCCTCGGCGCGCACCCGCTGGACGGCCCGGCCGCCGTCGAGCAGGAAGTTGGCCCGCAGGCTGGGGTGGCGCTCGACCATCGCCCGGAAGGCGGCGGCCATCAGCTCGGGCTCCAGCTCCACCCGGACCTCGACCGCACCGCCGATGTTGTAGGCGAAGCCGTCCGGGTTGAGCTGTTTGAGGAACCAGAGCGCCTTCTGGTTCTGGGTCAACGGGAAGCTCGTCGGGTCCTGGAAGAGCTCAACCTCGGCGCCGCCGGAGCCCGCGCCGTCGTCCTCGATCAGCTCGGCCACGCCCTCGTACAGCCGGGCGACCAGCTCGCCCACCGGCGCGTTGCCGAGCAGCGCCACCACCGGCAGGGCGACGCCGAGCTCGGTGTTGAGCCGGGCGCGCAGCTCCATCGCGAGCAGCGAGTCCAGGCCGAGGCCGCCCAGGCCGGTGCCGGGCCCGATCTGCTCGACGGGCACCCGCAGCACGGTGGCGGCGAGCGCGGCGAACCGCTCGGCGAGCAGCGCCCGGCGCTCCTCCTCGCCGGCCGCCCGCAGTGCCTCCAGCAGGCTGCTCTGCTCCTGGGCCGGGGCGGCGGACCGGGCGGCGGCGGCCAGCTCGGCGACCAGCGGTGGCGGCGCCGGGTACCAGGAGAGGAAGACCGGCCAGTCGACCACGGTGGCGACCAGCAGCTGGGCGCGGTCCTGGCCGAGCACCCGTTCCAGCACGGCCATACCGGCCTCCGGCGCGAGCGAGCTCATGCCGCGGCTGTTGCGGTAGTGGTCGATCAGTCCGAGCTCCTCGATCATGCCGGTGGCCCAGGGCCCCCAGTCGAGCGAGAGGGCGGGCAGCCCGAGGGCCCGGCGGTGGTGCGCCAGCGCGTCCAGGAAGGCGTTCCCGGCCGCGTAGTTGGTCTGGCCGGCCGTCGTCAGCAGGGAGGCGATCGAGGCGAACAGCACGAAGTGGTCGAGCGGTTCGCCGGCCAGCTGCCGGTGCAGCGCGAACGCGCCGAGCACCTTGGGGCCGTGGACGGCGTCGAACACCGCGCGGTCCAGCTCGGGGACGAGGGTGTCGCGGACCTGCCCGGCCAGGTGGAAGACGCCCCGGATCGGCGGCGAGTCGAGCGCGCGGTACTCGGCCAGCCAGTCGGCCAGCGCCCGCTCGTCGGTGATGTCCAGCGGCGCCGGGACGGGCTGCGCGCCGAGGGCCTCCAGCTCGCGCACGAAGGCGGCGGCGCGTCCGGCCGGGCTCTGCGGGTCGAGGCCGCGCCACTGCCCGCGCGGGGGCAGCGGGCTGCGGCCGACCAGGATCAGCCGGCGGGCGCCGCGCCGGACCAGCGTCCGGCAGAGCAGTCGGCCGAGCGCACCGAAGGCGCCCGTCACCAGGTAGCTGCCGTCCGGGCGCAGCCGGGGCGGCAGCGGCCTGGTGAGGCCCTCGGCGGAGCGCAGCCGGGCGGTCAGCCGGCGGCCCGCGCGCAACGCGATCTCGTCCTCGTCGGCGAGCCCGAACTCGCGCAGCAGCGCGGCCGCCTCGGTGCCGGGCGCGGCGACCGGGCCGAGGTCGACCAGCTTGCCGGGGTGGCCGGGCAGCTCCTGGTGGCGCAGCACCCGGCCGATGCCCCAGGCCGGGGCGCCGAGCGGTTCGACCTGCTCACCGGGGGCGGTGGCCTGGGCGGTGCGGGTGACGATGTGCAGCCTGGCCTCGGGCAGTTCGCCGGGCAGCAGGGCGGCGAGCGCGACCAGGCTGTACGCGCCGGCGGCGGTGCCCTCGGCCACGGCGGCGTGGTCGGCGGCGGCGAGGGCGGGCCGGTCGAGGTTCCAGAGGTGGACGACGGCCGCCGGGTCGGGGGCGCCGGCGGCACGCAGTGCGGCCAGCACCCGGCCGAGGTCCTCGGCCGATCCGGGCTCGACGGTGGACTCCCGCCCGTCGGCGGCCGGCCGGTAGCCGGTGCCCGGGCGGAGCAGGTGGCAGCTGCCGCCGCGTGCGGTGATCCGGGCGGCCAACTCCTCGGCCACTCCCCCGGCGTCGGCGAACAGCAGCCAGTGGTCGGGGTGTTCGGCGAGCAGGTCGGGGGTGTCGGGAGCGTCCGGGAGCTCCTGCCAGACGGGCTCGGCGAGCCAGCCGTCGATGGTGGCGAGGCCGACGGCGGTGGCGGCCTTCTCGACGTCGGTGGCGCGGAAGCCGCCGATCCCGCCGAGCGGGGCACCGCCCTCGTCGTACACGGCGATGTCGCCGAGCAGTTCGTCCCCGGCGTCGCGGGTGACGGTGGCGTGTACCCAGAGCGGGCGCTCGCCGACCGCGTCCAGGCGGACCTCCTCGATGGCCAGCGGCAGCTTGATGCCGGTACCGGCCGGGCCGGCGGCGGTGAGCAGCTGGGGGGTCAGCAGGGTCTGGAAGCAGGCGTCCATCAGCACCGGGTGGACGTGGTGGCCGGCCGTCGTGCCGGCGATCGCCGCCGTCGGGCGGATCCGGGCCAGCGCCTCCCCGGGGCCGATCCAGACCTCCTCGATGCCCTGGAAGGCCGGGCCGTAGTGGTAGCCGAGGGCGGCCAGGGCGGTGTAGCAGTCGGGGCCGGACAGCCGGCGGGCGCTGCGCCCGCGGATCAGCTCGGCGTCCAGCCGGTGGCCGCCGCGGCGGCGCTGGGCCGGGCGGACGGTGCCCGCGGCGTGCACGGTACGCTCCCGACCGCCCTCGCCGAGGGTGCTGACGGTGAAGCCGCCGTCCTCGGCCGAGAGGGCGAGCTGGACTGCCCGGGCCTCCCCGTCGGGCAGGAACAGCGCCTTGCGCAGCTCGATCCCGGCCAGCGCGGCGTCGGTGCCGCCGGTCAGCGCGCGCACCGCCTGGACGGCCATCTCCAGATAGCCGGCCGCGGGGAAGAGCACGTCGCCCTGGATCCGGTGGCCGTCCAGGTAGGGCAGCGCCTCGGCGTCCAGCCGGGCCTCCCAGAGCGGCTCGGCGCTCGGCAGCCGGCGGCCGAGCAGCGGGTGGTCGAGCCGGCCGAGCCGGACCTGCTCGACCACGCCGGGCTCGACCCAGTGCCGGTCGCGTTTGAACGGGTAGCGCGGCAGCGGCACCGGCCGCCCGGACGGCTGGAGGACGGACCAGTCGACGGCCGCGCCGAGGTTGTGCAGGGCGGCCAGCGAGGCGGTGAAGCAGGCCTGCTCGTCCTCCTGGCGGCGGATCGAGGGGAAGGTCCGCACCTCGGGGAGGTCGTCGCCGGGCCGGCCCTCCAGCGTCTCCTGGATCGCCCGGCCCAGCACGGGGTGCGGGCCGATCTCCAGGAAGAGCCGGCAGCCGTCGTCGGCGAGCCGCTCCACCGCCTGCCGGAAGCGCACGCTGTCGCGGACGTTGCGCCACCAGTAGGCGGCGTCCAGCTCGGTGCCGTGGGCGGTGCCCTCCCGGCCGGTGAGGTGGAGCGGCACCTGGGCGGGGCGGGGCTTGAGGTCGGCGAGCGAGTCGAGCAGCTCCTCCCTGATCAGCTCCATCCGGGCGCTGTGGTAGGGCACTTCGACGGTCAGCGGGCGGGCGAAGACCTGCTCGGCGGTCAGCTCGGCGGCCAGTTCGGCCAGGACGTCGGTGTCCCCGGCGAGGGTGAGCGAGGTCGGACTGTTGACCGCGGCGACCGAGACGGCGTCGCCGTGCGGGCGCAGTCGGCGCAGCGCCTCGGCCTCGGACAGCGCCACGGCGAGCATGCCGCCGGTGCCGGCCAGTCGCTGCTGGAGGCGGCTGCGGTGCACCACGACCTTGACCGCGTCGGCCAGGTCGTAGACCCCGGCCTCGTGGAAGGCGGCGACCTCGCCGGTGCTGTGGCCGACGACGGCGTCGGGGCGCACGCCGCGGCTGCGCCAGAGGGCGGCCAGGCCGATCTGGACGGCGAAGTTGGCGGGCTGGGCGAGCCAGGTCTCGGCCATCCTGGAGGCGGACTCGTCGGCGGCCAGCTCCTCGGTGAGCGACCAGCCGGTGAGCTCGGCGATGTGCTCGGAGCAGCGCTCGACGGCCTCGCGATAGACCGGCTCGCCGGCGAACAGCTGCCGGCCCATCGCCCACCACTGCGGGCCCATGCCGGTGAACACCCAGGCCAGCCGGCGGTGCCCGGCCGGGCGGCGCTGGTCGGTCAGCACCCGGGGGTGCGGCTCGCCGCGCAGGTAGGCGCCGAGGGCGTCGTCCAGCGCCTCCCGGGTGTCGTAGACCACCGAGAGCCGGGAGTCCAGGTGCTGGCGGCGGTGGGCGAGGGTGTGGCCGAGGTCGGCGAGGGAGACGGGGGCGCCGCCGCGGACGCCGGTCAGTTCGGCCTGGACGCCGGCGGCCAGCTCGGGCAGCGCGGCGGCGTCGCGCGCGGTGAGCGGCAGGACGGTGTACCGGGGCGGCGGCGCCTGCGCGGGCTCGGCGGCCGGTGCGGGGGCGGCCTCCAGCAGGACGTGGGCGTTGGTGCCGCCGAAGCCGAAGGAGTTGACGCCGGCCCGGGCGGGGCCGCGGTGGGCCGGCCAGGGGGTGGGCTCGGTGGGGATCTCGTACGGCAGGGTGGCCGGGTCGATCGCCGGGTTGAGCCGCTCCAGGTTGATGTGCGGCGGGATCAGGCGGTGCTCGATCGCCAGCGCGGACTTGATCAGCCCGGCCAGGCCGGAGGCCGACTCGGTGTGGCCGATGTTGGTCTTCACCGAGCCGACGTAGCACTGGTCGCCGGGGCGGCGGCCGACCCGCAGGGCGCGGGCCAGGGCGCCGGCCTCGATCGGGTCGCCGACCGGGGTGGAGGTGCCGTGCGCCTCGACGTACTGGAGGCTGCCGGGGGTGATGCCCGCCTCGGCGCAGACCCGCTCGATCAGGGTGACCTGGGCGTCCGGGTTGGGCACCGTGATGCCGTTGGTGCGGCCGTCCTGGTTGACGCCGCTGCCGATGATCACGGCGTGGATCGGGTCGCCGTCGCGTTGGGCGTCGGAGAGCCGCTTGAGCGCGACCACGGCGACGCCCTCGGCGCGGACGTAGCCGTCGGCCGAGGCGTCGAAGGTGCGGGAGCGGCCCTGCGGGGAGAGGAAGCCGCCCTTGGTCTCGGCGATGGTGTACTGCGGCGCGATGTGCAGCAGGGTGCCGCCGGCCAGTGCGAGGTCGGTCTCGCCGCGCTGCAGGCTCTGGGCGGCGAGGTGGACGGCGACCAGGGAGGAGCTGCACGCGGTGTCGAGGGAGACGCTGGGGCCGCGGAAGTCGAAGCAGTGCGAGATCCGGTTCGACACCATCGTCATCATCGTGCCGGTGGCGGTGTGCGCGGCCAGGGTCTCGAAGGAGAGGTCGGAGAACTGGACGATCTTGTAGTCCAGGGTGAACGCGCCCACGTAGACGCCGACTTCGCGGCCGGCCAGCTCACCCGGCTTCTGGCCGCCGTCCTCCAGGGCCTCCCAGGCGACCTCCAGGAGCTTGCGCTGCTGCGGGTCCATGTGGTCGGCCTCGCGGCCGCTGATGCCGAAGAACGCCGGGTCGAACTCGTCGAAGCCGTCGATGTAGCCGCCGCGGCCGCCCACCAGCCTGCCCGGCTTGGCCTTGTCCCGGCTGCCGAGGGTGGCCACGTCGTAGCGGCTGCGCGGGGTCGGGGTGATGCAGTCCTTGCCCTCCACCAGGTTCTGCCAGAACGTCCGGTGGTCGTTGGCGCCGCCCGGCAGCCGGCAGCCGATGCCGATGATCGCGATCTTCTCCTGGGCGCCGGAGGGGCGGCCGGAGGGGTGGCCGGAGGGGTGGACGACGCCTGGCCGGTCCGCGTGGTCGGGGCCGGTCGGGCGGTCGGGGGAATCAGGGGAGTCCGGGGGTGCGGCGAAGCATGAATCCGTCATGGTCGAGTCCTTGTGTCACTGCGTTCGCCCGCGCGGCGCGGGTGTGGGAGGGCCGCGCGGGCATGGAAACGGCGGCCGCGGCCCCGCTCCGGGCACACCGGAGCAGGGTCGGCCGGGGCGGGGCCGGGCGGGAGGACGGGCCTGGGGAGGGGCGGGCCCGGGGGAACGGGCCGAAGGAGGGCGGGCCGAAGGGCGGACGGGTGGGGCGACGGGCGGGTGGACGGGTGCGCGGGAGCGGTCAGGCCGGGGAGTCCTCGGCCCGCACCGGGCGGCGCAGGGCCTGGAGGTGACTGGCGATAACCTTGCCCGCGTCGGGGAAGTCGGACGGGCGCTGCAGCCCCACCGCGGCCGGTCTGCGGCCCGGCTGCCAGGTGAAGCTGCCGAAGAGGTGGTCCCAGACCGAGAGGTCCGAGCCGTAGTGCCCGGCCTCGGCCAGGTCGACGCTGTGGTGCAGCCGGTGCTGCTCCGGGCCGGCCAGGACGTGGTTGAGCGGGCCGATCCGGACGTCGACGTCGGCGTGCACGAAGTAGCCCTGGGCGACCACGAACAGGCCCACCACGAACACCGACTCCTGCGAGAAGCCCGCCAGCGCCAGGGAGAGCTGGACGGCGCCCTGGGTGACCAGCACGTCGAGGACGTGGTTGACACCGTTGTTGGCGACGTTGACCTTCCGTGGGGCGTGGTGCACCCCGTGCAGCCGCCAGAGCCACGGATTGTGGTGGCTCCACCGGTGCACCAGGTAGTTGGCCAGCGAGCCGAGCAGCAGCGCCGCCGGGATCTCGGCCCAGAGCGGCAGCACCGGATGCGGCGGCGCCACCCGGCCGACGACGGCCGAGACCGGCAGCTGCGCAAGGCTCCCGCCGACCAGGGTGAGCACGAAGTACACGACGTACCGGCCCAACTCACCACGGGACGGTCGCCATTGCACTTCGTAGGGGATCAACCATTCGAGCGCCGCCAGATATCCGACCGTGCCGAACAGGAAGAGCAGGCTCACCCGGCCGAAGTCCCAGCGCCAGCGCAGGGCCGCGACCGATATCGACACCAGCGCGAACAGCAGTACCGGGTATGCGACATGGCGGAGCACAGCTCGCAGCCGTACGCCCATGGCGGCCCCCTTCGCGATCCGACACCGAGCGATCACCGAACGCATTCGTTCTGATACTAACGGTGATCGGAAGGGGATGCGAGCGATTTCGGAGGGGAATCACAAGCGGCCAAAATTGTCCGACAATACGCAGACAAACGGTCCGTCATATGCGTTCAGCGCTGCATGAGTTCCGATATTTCATCGCATCATCAGCCCGATCCGCCGAGGCTGCGGATCGCCGGCGGGAGGGTCCGGCAGCAGGACCCGGCGGCAGGGTCCGGCGGCCCGACCGGACGGACCGTCACCATCCGTCGCCCCCGGGACCGTTGGGGAACGAAAAAGACTCAGGCCCGATGGTCTCCCATCGGGCCTGAGTCGTGGATCCCCCGTTCCCGGAGGATCACCGGGGCGCCAGCCCGTCCAGCACCGCGTTCACCAGTTCCTCGGGGTCGAGGTCACTGAAGCTGGTGTCGGTCGGATCCGCTCCCGAGGACCGGAACGAGCGGATCAGGACCGGACCGAGCAGCAGGTCCATCGCGAGGTTCAGATTCGCACCCGAGCGGATCACCCCCTCCGCGACCCCCTTCTGGAGGATCTGGAGGACGATGTCCCGACGCGGGCGGATCGCCTGGTCGACGTACTCCCGGTAGAGCTCCGGGTGGGTGTCGGCGACACCGAACAGCCGGGGCACCAGCTGGATGTACCGCGGATCGTCGTGCATCCGCTGCATGCCCCGGACGCATTCGATCAGCGCCTGCCGCAGGTCCTTCGCGGCCGGGGCCTCCGGCATCTCGCCCCGCAGGGAGCAGATCGCGGCCACCAGGAGCTCGTCCTTGGTCTTCCATCGCCGATAGATGGTGGTCTTGGCGACGGAGGCCCGGGCCGCGACGGTCTCCACGGAGAGCCCGTCCGGGCCGACCTCGGCGAGGAGGGCGAGCGAGGCGTCGAGGATCGCACGCTCCGCCTCCTCACTCCGAGGCCGTCCGGACCGGACCGGCGTTCTTTTGACCGGCGCACTTGTCTTTTGGATGGTGGGGCCTCCTACTCGGTGCGGGGGTTACGGCTGGGCATCGCCAGGACCACCGCCGCCGCGCCGAGGAGCGCGAACCCTCCAGCAGCGATCGACGTCACGTGCATCGCCGAGATGAAGGCGTCCTGTGCCTTCTCGAACAGCGAGTGCAGGTTGGCGAGCGCGGATTGTGGAACGCTACCCGACTGTACCTGGGCGACCAGCTTCTCGGCCTCGGTACCCGTACCAACGATCGACTCGGCGGCGTTGTGCCGGGCGGCCTCCGGGAAGACCGTGTCCACCGTGTCGGAGATCTTGCCACGGTAGGCCGCGGCGAGCACCGATCCGAGCACCGCGATACCGAGCGCACCGGCCATCTGACGGACGGTGTTGGTGACCGCCGAGCCGGCGCCCGCCTTGGTCACCGGCACCGCCGACATGGCGAGCGCGGTGGCCGGGGCGAACACGCCGCCCATGCCGAAGCCGAACAGCAGGCTGATCACCAGCAGGTACCAGACCGCGGTGTCCTTGTCGACGATCGCCCAGCCCAGCAGGGACAGGCCCATGATGGCGAGGCCGCCGGCGACCGGGCCGCGGTGGCCGAACTTGGCGGTCAGACCGGAGCTCTTGGCCGCGCTGATCATCATGCCGACCGCGACGGGCAGGGCGAACAGGCCGGCCTTCAGCGCGTCGTAGCCGCGCGCCGCCTGCCAGTAGTAGGCCATGAAGACCAGGCCGCCCATCAGCGCGAACGAGGTCACCGAGAGGGCGAAGGTACCGCTGGAGAAGAGCCGGTTGCGGAACAGGTTGACGTCCAGCGTGGGGGACGCGCTGCGCTTCTGCAGCCAGACGAAGAGCGCCAGGACGGCCACGCCGCCGACGGAGGGGAGCAGGACGGCCGCGGAGATCCAGTCGTTGGTCTCGCCGCCCTTGATGATCCCGTAGACCAGGCCGATGACGCCGACGGTGCTGAGCACCACGCCGAGCGGGTCGAGCCGGCTGGGCTTGGGGTCACGGGACTCGGGCACGACCATCATCACCGCGATGGAGCCGACGATCACGACCGGGATGTTGACCAGGAAGAGCGAGCCCCACCAGAAGTACTTCAGCAGCAGGCCACCGGTGATCGGACCGACCGCGATGGCGATGCCGGAGAAGGAGGACCAGAGGCCGATGGCCTTCCCGCGCTCGTTCGGCGGGAAGACGTTCTGGATGATCGAGAGGGTCTGCGGCTGGACCATCGCGGCGCCCAGGCCCATCCCGGCACGGGCCAGGATCAGCGGGACCGGCTCGGTCACCAGCGCCGCGACCACCGAGGTGAGGCCGAACAGCACGAGGCCGATCACCAGGAGGAGCTTGCGGCCGACCCGGTCGCCCAGGACGCCGAAGGTGAACATCAGGCCGGCGAAGATCAGGATGTAGGAGTCGAGCACCCACTCCATCTCGCTCTGCGTGGCGTTCAGGTCGTGCTGGATCGTGCGGAGGCCGACGTTGAGGATCGTGTTGTCGATCAGGATCACCAGCAGGCTGCTGACGAGCACGCCGAGGATCAGCCAACGGCGCGGATGTCCTGCCTGGGGCTGGACTTGGGGAATCGTGGTCTGTGTCATGGCCCAGAACTCTAGGGGATTTCGATACGCAACGGGAGCGTATCGCTATGGTCAGGGAGTGTGACGCTCGTCACATCTTTTGGTACTGACCTCGGAGCGGAGCGACCGTCCGGGTCCAGGCAGCCGGACACCGCCCGCCACCGGTCCGAGGACCGGCAGACGGGCGGTGCGGAAGCGGTCGTCGGGAAGCCCCCGGCCGCGGTCTTCCGGCCGCGGGGAATCCACGGCCGGCTGCTCTTGAATTCACGCGATGTTCGCCATGGAGCGGTGGCCGGCGATGAATGCGTTGATCGCCGGGATGACCGACAGCGCGTGGTCGTTGAGGAAGAAGTGGCCACCCGCGAAGGTGCGCAGCGAGAAATCACCGGTGGTGTGCTCGGCCCATGCCTCGGCCTCGGCGGTGGTGACATGCGGATCGGCATCGCCGGTCAGCACCAGAATGGGCCGGTCAATGGAATCCGCGCCGGGCCGGCAGCGGTACGTCTCGGCCGCCTTGTAGTCGCTGCGGACGTACGGGAGAATCATTTCCAGAATTTCCGGATCGCGCAGCATCCGGGGGTCGGTGCCGCTCAGCCGCTCCATGTCCCGGATCAGCGCGCGGTCGTCCAGCAGGTGGACGTACTCGTCGCGGGGGCGGGACGGCGCGCGCCGCCCGGAGGCGATCACGCCCTGCAGCTCGATCCCCTCGCGCTCCAGCCGGACGGCCACCTCGAAGGCCAGCGAGGCGCCGAGGCTGTGGCCGAACAGCGTGAGCGGCCGGTCCGACCAGGGGCGCAGCTCCCGCACCACCAGGTCGGCGAGTTCGTGCAGGTCCTCGACGCAGGGTTCGGCGGCGCGGTCCTGGCGCCCGGGGTACTGGACGGCGAGCACGTCCACCGAGGTGTTCATCGCCCGGGCCACCGGCAGGAAGTACCCGGCCGAGCCGCCCGCGTGCGGGAGGCAGACCAGCTGCGCGGGTGCGGCCGGAGACGGCTGGAAACGCCGCATCCAGAGACTGCTCCGTTCCGGCGCTGCTGACTTGTACATTCGGATTCCCCATCCCCTCGCGCTTCCCGAGAAGCGGTCCGCCGCTCAGTTCCGCCTTGTGCGACGGGCCGCCGGTCTGCATAACATTCAAGCCGGGGCGATACTCGCGGGGCCAGACGTCAACCCCCCTCAAGCGCCCCCGGGCACCCCTATCGGGCAATAGGGGGTTCCCCCTGCCCGGAACTGCGGGTATGCCGCCGGGCGGCCCGCCCGGGGCGGGTAGGGGGACACCAGGGGTTGAGCCCGGAATGAGCGGGTGGATATGGTCGGCGCCATATAACCCGTGATTCGTCGCATTCTGCCGCGCGGTCCGTTCTTCAGTCGAGGAGATAGACGTTCGCATGACAACGAACGAGGAAAAACTCCGGGAATACCTCAGGCGGACCACCACGGCCCTGCATCAGGCGCAGCAGCGGCTGAACGACATCGCCGACCGCGAGCAGGAGCCGATCGCCATCGTCGCGATGGGCTGCCGCTACCCCGGCGGGGTCCGTTCGCCCGAGGACCTCTGGCGGATGGTGTCCGAAGGAGTGGACGCCATCGGCGAGTTCCCCGAGGACCGCGGCTGGGCCGAGGACCTCTTCGACCCGGACCCGCGGACCGCCGGAAAGACCTACTCCACGCGCGGTGGATTCCTGTACGACGCGGCGGAGTTCGACGCCGGGTTCTTCGGTCTGCCGCCGCGTGAGGCGGTCGCGATCGACCCGCAGCAGCGGCTGCTGCTGGAGACCTCCTGGGAGGCCCTCGAGCAGGCCGGGATCGTGCCGGACTCGCTCCGCGGCGAGCAGGTCGGCGTCTTCACCGGGGTGATGTACCAGGACTACGCCTGGCGCTGCCGGCCCACGCCGAAGGAGGTCGAGGGCCTGGTCGGCATCGGCAGCGCGGCCAGCGTGGCCAGCGGCCGGATCGCCTACACCTACGGCTTCGAGGGCCCGGCGATCACCGTCGACACGGCCTGCTCCTCCTCGCTGGTCACCCTCCACCTGGCCGTGCAGTCGCTGCGCCGCGGCGAGTGCACGCTGGCCCTGGCCGGCGGGGCGACCGTGATGGCCACCCCGGGCGTCTTCGTCGAGTTCAGCCGCCAGCGCGGCCTGGCCCCGGACGGCCGCTCCAAGGCCTTCGCGCAGGCCGCCGACGGTACGGGCTGGTCCGAGGGCGTCGGCCTGCTGGTGCTGGAGCGGCTCTCCGACGCCCGCGCCAACGGCCACCCGGTGCTGGCCCTGATCCGCGGCTCGGCCGTCAACCAGGACGGCGCCAGCAACGGCCTCACCGCCCCCAACGGCCCCGCCCAGGAGCGGGTCATCCGCCAGGCGCTCGCCCAGGCCGGACTGGCCCCCTCGGACGTGGACGCGGTCGAGGCGCACGGCACCGGCACCGCCCTCGGCGACCCGATCGAGGCCCAGGCGCTGCTCGCCGTGTACGGCCAGAACCGCGAGGAGCCGCTCTGGCTCGGCTCGCTGAAGTCCAACCTGGGCCACACCCAGGCGGCCGCGGGCGTCGGCGGCGTCATCAAGACGGTGCTGGCGATGCGCCACGGCCTGCTGCCGCAGACGCTGCACGTCGACGAGCCGACCCGGCACGTCGACTGGTCCTCCGGCGCCGTCGAGCTGCTCACCGAGCGGCGCGCCTGGCCCGAGACCGGCCGCCCGCGCCGGGCCGGGGTGTCCTCCTTCGGCATCAGCGGGACCAACGCGCACCTGATCCTGGAGCAGGCCGAGGCCGTGGACGCGGGCGAATCCGCCCCCGCCGAGGGCCGGTTGACCCCGTGGGCGCTGTCCGCGCGCAGCCCCAAGGCGCTGCGCGGACAGGCCGAGCAGCTGCACGCCCTGCTCTCCGGGCAGCCTGCCGCCGACCCCGGCGCCGTCGCCTCCGCACTGCTCACCACCCGCACCGGCTTCGACCACCGGGCCGTCGTCCTCGCCGCCGGGCGGGACGAACTGCTCACCGGGCTGGCGGCGCTGGCCGCCGGCACCGCCAACCCCTCGGTGGTCCAGGGCCGTTCGCACGCCGGACCGCTCGCCGTGCTGTTCACCGGCCAGGGCGCCCAGCGCACCGGCATGGGCCGCGAGCTGTACGAGCGCTTCCCCGTCTTCGCCGAGGCCTTCGACGCCGCCTGCGCCGCCCTCGACCCGCACCTCGGGCGCTCCCTCAAGGAGCTGGTCTTCGACCCGGAGCACGCCGAGGAGCTGGACCGGACCGGGTACACCCAGCCCGCGCTGTTCGCCCACGAGGTGGCGCTGTACCGCCTGTTGGAGTCCTTCGCAGTCCGCCCCGACCACCTGATCGGCCACTCCGTGGGCGAGCTGGCCGCCGCGCACGTCGCCGGGGTGTTCGACCTCGCCGACGCGGCCAAGCTGGTCGCCGCCCGCGGCCGGCTGATGCAGAGCCTGCCGGCCGGCGGCGCCATGGCCGCCGTCCAGGCCACCGAGGCCGAGGTGCTGGCCGCCCTGGACGGGTACGGCGACCGGGTCTGCGTCGCCGCCGTCAACGGCCCCTCGGCCACCGTGATCTCGGGCGACGAGGACGCCGTCACCGCGGTCGCCGACGCGCTCGCCGCGACCGGCCGCAAGACCAAGCGGCTGCGCGTCAGCCACGCCTTCCACTCCGCCCACATGGACCCGATCCTCGACGAGTTCGCGGCGGTCGCGCAGGAGTTGACCTACCGCGAGCCGCAGATCCCGGTCGTCTCCAACCTGCTCGGCGCGGTCGCCGGTCCTGGCACCCTCACCGACCCCAAGTACTGGGTGCGGCACATCCGCGAGGCGGTCCGCTTCGCCGACGGCGTCGCCGCCCTGCGCGAGGCCGGCGTGACCGGCTACCTGGAGGCCGGACCGGACGCCGTCCTCGCGGCGATGGCCCGCGAGAGCCTGACCGCCGCCGACGCCACCGTCCTGCCGGCGCTGCGCCGCGACCGCCCCGAGGCCACCGCGCTGCTCACCGCACTGGCCGGGCTGCACACCGCCGGCCACCCGGTGGACCTCTCCCCCGCCGTGCCGGCCCGCACCGGCCGGCCCGCCGACCTGCCGACCTACGCCTTCCAGCGCGAGCGCTACTGGCTGGACGCCGAGCCCGAGCTGCCCGGCGCGGCCGCCCCGGACTCCGCCGAGGGCCGCTTCTGGCAGGCCGTCGGCGAGGGCGACTCCGCCGCCCTGCTCGGCCTGCTGGACGGCGCCGAGGAGCACCAGGAGGCCGTGGACCGGCTGCTCCCGCTGCTCACCGACTGGTGGCAGCGCCGACAGCCGCAGGCGCCCGCCGGCCAGGCCGAGGCCGAGCCCGAGGCGCTCACCCTGCTCGACCGGCTGCGCGCCCTGGACGAGCCGGCCCGGTTCGACGAGCTCTGCCTGTTCGTGCGGCACGAGTGCGCGATCGCCCTCGGCCACGCCTCCGGTGAGGCGATCGACCCCGACGGCGACTTCCTCGACCTCGGCTTCACCTCGCTCTCCGCCGTCGACTTCGGCAACCGGCTGCGCGAGGAGACCGGTCTGGAGCTGTCGCTCAGCGCCGTCTACGAGTACCCGACGCCACTGGCTCTGGCCGAGTTCCTCTCCGCCGAGCTGATCGCCACCTTCCCTGAACTGCTCTCCTGAAGCTGGATTGGGTGTATGTCCAAGCAACTCGCACACACTGTGAACGAGCCGGTGGCGGTCATCGGCCTCTCCTGCCGGCTGCCGCAGGCACCGGATCCCGCCTCCTTCTGGCAGCTGCTGCGCTCGGGCGGCGACGCCGTCACCGACGCCCCGGCCGGCCGCTGGTCGGATGACGAGGGCCTGCGGACCTCCTACGGACGCGGCGGCTTCCTGGACTCGGTCGACGGGTTCGACGCCGGGTTCTTCGGCATCTCGCCGCGCGAGGCCACGGCGATGGACCCGCACCAGCGGCTCGTCCTGGAGCTCGGCTGGCAGGCCCTGGAGGACGCGGGCATCGCCCCGGACCGCCTGGCCGGCAGCCGCTCGGGTGTCTTCGTCGGCGTCATCACCGACGACTACGCGAGCCTGACCGGTCAGCTCGGGGCGGCCGCCGTCACCCCGCACACCATGACCGGCCTGCACCGCAGCATCATCGCCAACCGGCTCTCCTACGTGCTCGGCCTGCGCGGCCCCAGCCTCACCGTGGACACCGGCCAGTCCTCCTCGCTGGTCTCCGTCCACCTGGCCTGCGAGAGCCTGCGCTCCGGCGAGTCCACCGTGGCCCTGGCCGGCGGCGTCAACCTCAACCTGATCCCGGAGACCACCGAGCGGATCGGCACCTTCGGCGCCCTCTCCCCGGACGGCCGCTGCTACACCTTCGACGCCCGCGCCAACGGCTACGTCCGCGGCGAGGGCGGCGCGGTCGTCGTCCTCAAGCTGCTCTCCCAGGCGATCGCGGACGGCGACCCGATCCGCTGCGTGCTGCTCGGCAGCGCGGTCAACAACGACGGCGGCGGCGCCACCCTCACCGCGCCCCACCAGCAGGCCCAGGAGCAGGTCGTCCGGCTCGCCCACGAGCACGCCGGGATCGCGGCCGGCGACGTCCAGTACGTGGAGCTGCACGGCACCGGCACCCCGGTCGGCGACCCGATCGAGGCGGCCGCGCTCGGCCGCACCGTCGGCGCCGCCGAGGGCCGCGAACTGCCGCTCGTGGTCGGCTCGGTGAAGACCAACGTCGGCCACCTGGAGGGCGCGGCGGGCATCACCGGGCTGCTCAAGGTGCTGCTGAGCGTCCAGCACCGGGAGCTGCCGGGCACCCTCAACCACGAGACGCCCAACCCGGACATCCCGCTGGACGAGCTCAACCTGGAGGTCCGCACCGCCCTCGGCCCCTGGCCGCAGGCCGACCGGCCGCTGCTGGCCGGCGTCTCCGCGTTCGGCATGGGCGGCACCAACTGCCATGTGGTGGTGGGCGAGTGGGACGGCGCCGCGGCGCCCGCCGAGGCCGCCGAGCCGACCGGTCCGGCCCTGCTCACCGAGACCTCCGGCGCTCCCGTGCCGTGGGTGCTGTCCGGCAGCGGCCGCGCCGGGCTGCGCGCCCAGGCGCAGCAGCTGGCGGCCTTCACCGCCGAGCACCCGGAGGCCGACCGGGCCGACCTCGGCCGCTCGCTGGCGCTCACCCGCGCCGCCCTCGACCAGCGGGCCGTGGTCCTCGCCGCCGACCGCGCCGACGGCCTCGCCGGGCTGACCGCCCTGGCCGACCGGCTGCCGGGCGCCAACGTCGTCACCGGCCAGGCCGACATCCCCGGCAGGGTCGCCTTCGTCTTCCCCGGCCAGGGCGCGCAGTGGCAGGGCATGGCCGCCGCGCTGCTGGAGACCTCCCCCGCCTTCGCCGAGCGGCTCGCCGAGTGCGACGCCGCGCTGCGCGCGCACGTCGAGTGGTCCGTGACCGACGTGGTCCGCGGCGGCGAGGACGCCGAGTCGCTGGAGGACGTGGTCGTCGTCCAGTGCGCGCTGTGGGCCGTGATGGTCTCGCTCGCCGCGATGTGGCGGGCGGCGGGCGTGGAGCCGGCCGCCGTGGTCGGCCACAGCCAGGGCGAGATCGCCGCCGCGACCGTGGCCGGCGCGCTCACCGTCCAGGACGGCGCCCGGGTCGTCGCACTGCGCGCCCGCGCCATCAAGGAGCGGCTCTCCGGCCTCGGCGGCATGGTCTCGCTGGCGCTGCCCGCCGAGCAGACCGTCGAGCGGCTCGCCCGCTGGGGCGAGCGGATCTCGCTCGCCTCCGTCAACGGCACCTCCTCCAGCGTGGTCTCCGGCGAGCCCGAGGCCCTGGACGAACTGATCGCCTCCTGCGAGGCGGACGGCGTCCGGGCCCGTAAGGTCGCCGTCGACTACGCCTCGCACGGCGCCCAGGTCGAGATCATCCGCGAGCAGGTCATCGAGGCGCTGACCGGCATCGAGCCGCGCAGCGCCGAGATCCCGTTCTACTCCTCCGTCACCGGCGAGCTGATCGACACCGCCGGCCTGGACGCCGAGTACTGGTACACCAACCTGCGCCAGACCGTCCGCTTCGCCGACACCGTCCGGGCCCTGGTCGCCGACGGCTTCGGCTTCTTCATCGAGTCCAGCGCCCACCCGGTGCTGACCGTCGCCGTGCAGGAGAGCCTGGAGGCCTCCGGCGCCACCGCCGTCGCGCTGGGCACCCTGCGCCGCGGCGAGGGCGGGCCGGACCGCTTCCTCGCCTCGCTGGCCGAGGGCTTCGTGCGCGGCCTGCCGGTGGACTGGGAGGCCGTGTTCGCCCCCCTCGGCGGAGCGCGCGTCGCGCTGCCCGGGTACGCCTTCCAGCGCCAGCGGTACTGGCTGGACACCACCGGCCTGGCCACCCGCCCGGCCCTGCGCACGGCCGCCGCCGCGGACACCGGCGAGGAGCCGGCCGCCGCCTCGGCGCTGCGCCAGGAGCTGGAGCCGCTGGGCGCCGCCGAGCGCGAGGCGGCCTGCCTGCGCCTGGTGCTCGCGCACACCGCCGCCGCGCTCGGCCACCCGTCGCCGGACGCGGTCGAGGCCGACCGGACCTTCAAGGACCTGGGCGTCGACTCGCACCTGTCGGTGCAGATCCGCAACGCGCTCGGCGCCGAGTGCGAACTCCCGCTGCCCACCACCGTCCTGTTCGAGCACCCGACGCCGACGGCCCTGGCGCACCACCTGCACGCGGCCGTGTTCGGTGCCCAGGACGGCGCCGCCCGCTTCGACGGCCCGGTGGCCGCCCCGGACGACGACCCGATCGCGATCGTCGGCATGGCCTGCCGCTTCCCCGGCGGGGTCTCCTCCCCCGCCGAGCTGTGGCGGCTGATCGCCGAGGGCCGGGACGGGATCTCCGGGTTCCCGGAGGACCGCGGCTGGGACCTCGAGGGCCTCTACCACCCCGACCCGGAGCACTCCGGCACCAGCTACGTCACCAAGGGCGGCTTCCTGCACGACGCCGGCCGGTTCGACGCGGGCTTCTTCGGCATCTCGCCGCGCGAGGCCACCGCGACCGACCCGCAGCAGCGCCTGCTGCTGGAGACCTCCTGGGAGGCCTTCGAGCAGGCCGGGATCGACCCGGCGGCGCTGCGCGGCTCGCGCACCGGCGTCTTCGCCGGCGTCATGGCACCGGACTACGGCCCGCGCCTGCACGAGGCGCCCGAGGGTGCCGAGGGCTACCTGCTGACCGGGATGGCCGGCAGCGTGGTCTCCGGCCGGATCGCGTACTCCTTCGGCTTCGAGGGCCCGGCGGTCACCATCGACACCGCCTGCTCCTCCTCGCTGGTCGCGATGCACCTGGCGGGCCAGGCCCTGCGGCTCGGCGAGTGCGACCTCGCGCTGGCCGGCGGTGTGACCGTGATGGCCACCCCCGGCATGTTCCTGGAGTTCAGCCGGCAGCGCGGGCTGGCCGCCGACGGGCTCTGCAAGTCCTTCTCCTCCTCGGCGGACGGCACGTCCTGGGGCGAGGGCGTCGGCGTGCTGGTGCTGGAGCGGCTGTCCAAGGCGAAGGCCAACGGCCACCGGGTGCTGGCCGTGCTGCGCGGCTCGGCCGTCAACCAGGACGGCGCCAGCAACGGCCTGACCGCCCCCAACGGCCTCTCCCAGGAGCGGGTGATCCGCCAGGCGCTCGCTCAGGCCGGACTGTCCGCCGCCGAGGTGGACGCCGTCGAGGCGCACGGCACCGGCACCTCGCTCGGCGACCCGATCGAGGCCCGCGCGATCCTGGCGACCTACGGCCAGGACCGCGAGGAGCCGCTCTGGCTGGGCTCGTTGAAGTCCAACATCGGCCACGCCCAGGCGGCGGCGGGCGTCGGCGGCGTGATCAAGATGGTCATGGCGATGCGCCACGGCGTGCTGCCGAAGACCCTCAACGTGGCCGAGCCGACCCCGCACGTGGACTGGACGGCGGGCGCCGTCGAGCTGCTCACCGAGGAGCGGGAGTGGCCGCAGGACGGCCGTCCGCGCCGGGCCGGCATCTCCTCCTTCGGGATCAGCGGCACCAACGCGCACGTCATCATCGAGCAGGCCGAGCCGGCCGAGGAGACGGCCCCCGTCGAGGCGGCCGGTCCGCTGCCGTGGGTGGTCTCCGCCCGCACCGCGGACGGGCTGCGCGCCCAGGCCGCCCGGCTCGCCGGGTTCGCGGCCGAGCACCCCGAGACCTCGCCCGCCGCGATCGCCGCGGCGCTGGTGGACTCCCGGGCGCGGTTCGACCAGCGGGCCGTGGTGGTCGGCGCCGGCCGTGACGAACTCCTCGCCGGGCTGGCCGCGTTGGCCGCGGACGGCGCGGCGTCGGGGCTGGTCCAGGGCACCGCGGCGAACGCGCCGAAGGTGGCCGCACTGTTCACCGGCCAGGGTGCCCAGCGGGCGGGTATGGGCCGGGAGTTGTACGAGCGCTTCCCGGTCTTCGCCGAGGCCTTCGACGCCGCCTGCACCGAACTGGACGGGCACCTCGGGCGTTCGCTGCGTGATCTGTGCTTCGAGTCCGAGGAGTTGGACCAGACCGGCTACACCCAGCCCGCACTGTTCGCCTTCGAGGTCGCCGCCTACCGCCTGCTGGAGGCCTTCGGCGTCCGCCCGGAGATCCTGGTCGGCCACTCCATCGGCGAGATCGCCGCCGCCCACGTCGCCGGGGTCTTCGACCTCGCCGACGCCGCCAAGCTCGTCGCCGCCCGCGGCCGGCTGATGCAGGCCCTGCCCGCCGGCGGCGCCATGATCGCCGTCCAGGCCGGCGAGGCGGACGTACTCCCGCTGCTGCTCGGCTACGAGGACACGGCGTCGATCGCCGCCCTCAACGGCCCGAACGCCACGGTGATCTCGGGTGACGACGAGGCCGTCACCGCGATCGCCGAGGAACTCGCCGCCGAGGGCCGCAAGACCCAGCGCCTGCGGGTCAGCCACGCCTTCCACTCCCCGCTGATGGACCCGATGCTCGCCGACTTCCGCAAGGTCGCCGAGCAGATCGCCTACAGCGAGCCCGTGATCCAGGTGGTCTCCAACGTCACCGGCACCCTCGCCGAGGCCGGACAGCTCACCAACCCCGAGTACTGGGTCCAGCACGTCCGCGACGCCGTCCGCTTCACCGACGGCATCACCGCCGCCGTCACCGCCGGCGCCCGCCTGCTGGTCGAGACCGGCCCGGACGGCGTGCTCGCCGCGATGTCCCGGCAGATCCTGGCCGACGAGCAGCCCGAGGTCACCGCCGTCCCGCTGGCCCGCAAGGGCCGTACCGAGACCCAGACCGCCACCGAGGCGCTGGCCGGCCTGTGGACGCACGGCGTCAAGGTCGACTGGGCGCCGGTCCTCCCCGCCGGGACGGGCCCGGTGGAGCTGCCGACCTACGCCTTCGACCGCCAGCAGTACTGGCTGACCGCCCCCGCGGCCACCACGGCCGACGTCGGAACGGCCGGACTGGCCGCCGTCGAGCACCCGCTGCTCGGGGCCGTCACCGAACTCGCCGGCACCGAGCAGTTCGTCCTCTCCGGCCGGCTCTCGCTCGCCACCCACGCCTGGCTCGCCGACCACCAGGTCCACGGCAACGTCATCGTGCCCGGCACCGCCTTCGTCGAGATGGCGCTGCAGGCCGCCCACCGGGCCGGCTGCACCCGCGTCGAGGAACTCACCCTGCAGGCGCCGCTGGTGCTCACCGAGCAGGGCGCCCGGCAGATCCAGCTGGTCGTGGCGGAGCCGGGCGAGGACGGCCTGCGGGACGTCAAGGTGTACTCGCGGGCCGAGGACGCCGCACTCGGCGCCTGGACCCTGCACGCCGCGGGCCGCCTGTCCGACACCGGCGCCACCCCCGCGCCGGACGACCGGGCCTGGCCGCCGGCCGGCGCCCGGCCGGCCGCGCTGGACGAGGCCTACCCGCTGCTCGCCGACCGGGGCTACGGCTACGGCCCGGTGTTCCAGGGCCTGCGGGCCGCCTGGCGCGCGGGCGACACCGTGTACGCCGAGATCGAGCTGCCCGAGCAGGCGCACTCCGAAGCCGCGCGCTTCGGCCTGCACCCGGCGCTGTTCGACGCCGCGCTGCACATGGTCCTGCAGCCGGACCAGGCCGACAGCGCGGACCAGCCGGCCCTGCTGCCGTTCTCCTGGTCCGGGATCGAGTTGCACGCCGCGGCCGCCACCGCCGTCCGGGTGCGGATCACCGCCAGGAGCGCCCAGGAGGTCGCCCTCCACCTCACGGACGCCTCGGGCGCCCCGGTCCTCTCGGTGGACTCGCTCGACCTGCGGCCCGTCTCGGTGGAGCAGCTGACCGCCGCCGTCACCGGCGCCTCGGCGGGCTCGCTGCTCGCCCTGGACTGGACGGAGGTGCCCGTCCCGGCCGCCGACGACCGGCTGCGGCTCGCCGCCCTGGGCGCGGACGGCCTGCCGCCCGCGATCGACGCGCACGCCGACCTCGCCGCGCTGCGCTCGGCCGCCGCCGTCCCGGACGTGGTGTTCACCCTGGTCCAGGCCGCTCCCGGCGCCGACACCGCCGAGCGTGCCCGGCTGACCGCGCACCGCACCCTGGAGCTGGTCCAGCAGTGGCTGGCCGAGGAGAAGTGGGCGAACGGCCGCCTGGTGCTCGTCACCCGGGGCGCCGTCGCCACCGACAGCCCGGACCTGGCGCTCGCCCCGGTCTGGGGCCTGGTCCGCGCCGCGCAGGCCGAGCACCCGGGCCGCCTCGTGCTGGCCGACGTCGACGACACCCCCGAGAGCCTGCGGGCCCTCGTGGCGGCCGTCGCCGCCGACGAGCCTGAGCTCGCCGTCCGCGCGGGCCGGCTGCTCGCACCGCGACTGGCCCCGGCCACCGCCACCGGCGGCCCGGCACCGGTCTGGGACCCGACCGGCACGGTGCTGGTCACCGGCGGCACCGGCGGCCTCGGCGCACTCGTCGCCCGCCGGCTGGTGACCGTGCACGGCGTCCGGCACCTGCTGCTGGTCAGCCGCCGCGGCGCCGAGGCGCAGGGGGCCGAGAAGCTGGCCGCCGAGCTGGCCGAGCTCGGCGCCGACGCCGTCCTCGCCGCCTGCGACGTCGCCGACCGCGGGGCACTGGCCGACCTGCTGGCCACCGTCCCCGCCGAGCACCCGCTCACCGCCGTCGTCCACCTGGCCGGCGTGCTGGAGGACGGGCCGGTCACCGCGATGACCACCAACCGGCTCGACCGGGTCTTCCGGCCGAAGGTGGACGCCGCCTGGCACCTGCACGAGCTCACCCGCGAGCTGCCGCTCACCGCGTTCGTCACCTACTCCTCGATCGCCGGCACCATGGGCACCGCGGGCCAGGCCAACTACGCGGCGGCCAACGTCTTCCTGGACGCGCTGGCGGAGCACCGCCGGGCCGAGGGCCGGCCGGCCGTCTCGCTGGCCTGGGGCCTGTGGGAGCTGGACCACGGCATGGGCGGCACGCTCGGCCAGGCCGACCTGGCCCGGTTCCGCCGGATCGGCATCGCCCCGCTGACCGAGAACGAGGGGATGCCGCTGTTCGACCTGGCGCTCGGCCTCGACCGCGCCGTGGTGGTGCCCGCCCGGCTCGACCTGACCGCACTGCAGCGGCAGGACGAGGTGCCCGCGCTGTTCCGCCGCATGGTGCGGACCCGCCCGCGGCAGGTGGCGCAGAGCGCGGCCCCCGCCCAGCCCGCGCTGTCCTCCTTCGCGGTGAAGCTCAGCGTGCTCCCGGTCGAGGAGCAGGAGAGCCGACTGCTGGAGATCATCCGGGACACCATCGCGGTGGTGCTCGACTACCCGTCCGCCGACGACGTCGACACCGACTACACCTTCAAGGAGCTCGGCTTCGACTCGCTGAGCGGCGTGGAGTTCCGCAACCAGCTCAACAAGGCCGTCGGCGTGCAGGTCCCGACCACCGTGGTGTTCGACTACCCGACGCCCGGCGCGCTCTCCGGCCACGTGCGCAACCTGCTCCTCCCCGAGGACGAGGAGGCGGCGGAGCCCGAGCAGACCGACGAGGACGTGCGCCGGATGCTGGCCGCCATCCCCGTCCAGGAGCTCCGCGACTCCGGCCTGCTGGAGGGCCTGCTGCGGCTCGCCGACGGCGGGGCGGCCGCGGAGGCCGAGGACGCCCCCTCGGACCAGGACATCGACAGCATGCTGGTCGACGACCTCATCCAGCTGGCGCTGCAGGCGGACGGGCAGTGACCCGGACGGGCAGGACACCGGCCCGCGGGGTGCCGACAGGCCCCGCACCGGTGCGTACGGCGGAGACCCGCGCGGTGGTGACCGGCACGGCAGTGACCGGCTCCGAAGAGAAGGAGAAGTGAATTGGTGGCGCCCGAAATCCAGAAGGCCGTCCGCGGCTTTGTCGCCCAGGAGCTGAAGGGCCGGCACGCCGAGCTCGATTCCCTGGCCGAGGCCCCGCTTCCGCTGTACGACCGGTTCCGGGAGACCGGGCTCGCCAACTGGTGGCTGCCGAAGGAGAGCGGCGGGCAGGGGCTGACCCTGTCCGACAGCGTGGATATCGTCAATGAACTCGCCTACGGCGACGCGGGTGCGGCGTTCACGCTGTTCATTTCGGTCCTCGGCACGAGCATGGTCTCGCTGTACGGGTCGGAGGAGCTGAAGGAGCGCTATCTCGCACCGATGGCCGAGCGCGGCGCGTACTGCGCGACGCTCGGCAGCGAGCGCAATGCGGGCAGCGAACTCGGCCGGATCGAGACGGTCGCCGCCCGCAGCGGAGATGAACTCGTGCTGAACGGCGAGAAGTACTTCTCGACCAACGCGGGATTCGCCGATTTCCTGCTGGTCGTCGCCGCGTCCGCCGAGGACCCGGGCGACCACCTGGCCGTCCTGGTGCCCCGGGACACCCCCGGGGTGAGCATCGTCCGCCGCTGGGACGTCATCGGGCTGCGCTCCTCCGCCACCTACGAGGTGCACTTCGAGGACTGCCGCGTCCCGGCCGGGAACCGGCTGAACGGCAACGGCCTGCGGCTGCTGGAGATCGGCCTCAACGCCAGCCGCACGCTGATCGCCACCACCGCGCTCGGCACCGCCCGGCGGATCCGCGACCTGTGCATGGAGTACGCCAAGACCAAGCGCCTGCGCGACGCCCCGCTGGTCGACAGCCCGGTGTTCGCCGCCAAGCTGGGCCAGATGGAGATGCAGATCGACGTCATGAAGAGCCAGTGCCGGCAGGCGGCGCGGGACTACGACGCGATCATGGAGAGCCCGGACCCGGCCACCGCGTTCGCCAAGCAGGGGACGCTGAAGTCGGCGCTGACCGCCAAGATGTTCTGCGGCCAGGCCGGCTGGGACGTCGCGACCGTCGGCTCGGAGATGTTCGGCGGACTCGGCTACACCAACGAGCACCCGATCGGGAAGCTGGTGCGGGACATGCGCTACGTCTCGATCGTCGAGGGCGGCGACGACGTCCTGCGCGACCTCGTGTTCAGCCGCTATGTGATCCCGATTCCGCGCCGCTCGTAACACACGTCACAACCCCAGGGGGCCCCGGGACACCGGGGCCCCCTTTTCGCCGTACCCGGGCCTCCCCCGGACCCCCCACCTCCGCGTTTAGGGGGCCTTAGGGGGTGTGGCCGGATAACCGGGATGACTAACTTCGCTAGCGACCGCCTGATCGTGGGATTACATCCAAGGGGAATCAATGAGCGACCCGACGACCAGCTGGACGAAAATCACCGAGGGGGAGACCGGCCAGGTCATTCTCACGGTCGACTTTCCGGCCACCGGCCGCCTTCAGGCGGATTTCTCCGAACTCGCCGCGCGGCTGACCGGCGGCCACGCCTTCTGGCGCACCGTCGTCGCCCCCACCCCGCTGACCGGGGTGGACAGCCAGGAGTACATCCGGCCGTGGCTGGACGAGGTGAAGGCCAGCGGCCTGACCGTCCGCGCCGTGATGGGCTTCTGCGTCGGCAGCGTGCACGCCGCCCTGCTCGCCGAGCGGATCGCCGAGTGGCAGGACCCGGCGCCCGAGGTCGTCCTGTTCGACCCCGAGCTGGTCAACACGGGCACCGTGTACTGGCAGTTCGCGATGGTCGTGGAGAGCCTGAGCCAGGTCCTCAACGCCGAGGAGGCCGAGGACCTGCGCGAGGCCGGCAAGCTGGCCTTCGAGGAGATCCAGGACCCGACCGAGCTGGCCCGGGCCCTGGTCGAGCGGTTCCGCGACGCGATCGCCATCGCCTGCGAGCGCACCGGGCTCGGCGAGGAGTTCGTCGAGGAGCTGGTCGAGATGTTCGGCGCCTTCATGGCCTACCTGGCGATCGCCGACCAGGCCGACCCGCTGCCGCTCTGGGCCGGCGCCACCGCCGTCTCCTCCTCCAGCGCGGAGAACGGCCTCAGCCGGGTCCGCAACGAGATCCTGCGGCGCGAGGGCAAGTACGTCGCCGAGGAGCTGGTCTTCCCCGGCATCGTCCACGCCGACCTGCTGCGCAACGACGACGTCGCCAAGGCCGTCGACGAACTGCTCGCCAAGTAGGGGCCCCCGAGAGGATCGGAAGCACGGAGATGCAGCACACCCACGGGGCAGCCGCCGACACCCTGCCCGCCACGAGCAAAGAACGGTCCCTCTGGCTGCTGGAGGACCTCGTCCCCGGCGCCGGGGTGAACAACCTGACCTTCACGTTCCAGGCCGACGGCCCGCTCAACGGCGAGGCCCTGCGGCAGGCACTGGACTCCCTGGTCCGCCGCCACGAGGTGCTCCGTACCGTCTTCCGCTCCGAGGGGGCGGACGGCTCCGGCCTCCAGCGGTGGACCGTGCCGGCCGACCGCGCCGAGGTCCCGCTGGAGACCGTCCGGCCCGCGCCCGAGGCCGACGTCCTCGCCGAGCTGACCGCCTTCACCGGCACCCCGTTCCGGGCCGACGGCAGCAGCCTGCTGCGCGCCCGGCACGTCGAACTGCCCGGCGGCGGAAGCCCGGTGGGCGACCAGTCGGAGGGCGAGCCGGCCACCGGAGACGTCTTCTGCCTGGTGCTGCACCACAGCGTCTACGACGGCATGTCCACCGGCATCGTGGTGGAGGAGTTCTGCGCCCTCTACGACGCCTTCGACACCGGCGCCCCGGTGCCCGACGCGCTGACCGCCGAGGTGCCGCGCTGGACGGAGCCCCAGCCGTCCGAGCGCAGCCGGGACTTCTGGCAGAAGCAGGTCGACGGCCTGGACGTCTCCGGGCTGAACCTGGGCAACGACAAGCCGCTGCCCGCCAAGACCACCCTGGTCGGCGACTGGGTCACCCGCAAGCTCTCCCCGGAGGCCGCGGCCGTCGCCAAGCGGCTCCAGCGCGAGCTGCGCGCCCCCGAGGTGGTCATCCTGCTCGCCGCCTACTACGCGCTGCTCGCGGCGCACGGCGCCGGGCCGGACATCACCGTCGGCTCCCCGATCAGCGTCCGCGGCCGGGAGCAGCAGAAGGCCGTCGGCTACCACATCAACGTGCTGACGCTGCGTCAGCAGGTCGAGCCGGAGAAAACCTTCCGCGAGCTGGTGACCGGTCTGCGGCGCACCTTCCTGGACTCCGTCGGACACGCCGGCTTCCCGGTGGACGAGCTGCTGGAGATCGTGCCCCGGGTCGACGCCTCCTGGCGCAACTCGCTGTTCCGGCACGTCTTCAACTTCGTGCCGCAGAGCGACCCGCGCTTCGGCATCGGCGGCGGCAAGGCCCGGCTGCTGACCGTCGAGAACGGCTACAGCAAGTTCGACCTGGAGTTCTTCGTCACCGAGCTGGGCGACTCGCTCCAGATCCGGGCCGCGTTCTACCAGGACGCGTACGACCGCGAGGACGTCGCCCTGATGATCGAGCGCTACGAGGCGCTGCTGCTCGCGGTGGGCGAGGACGCCGACCGCGCGGTGGGCGACCTGTCTGCCTGGTCGGCCCGCGACCACGCGGTCATCGACGGCGCCAACGCCACCGAGCGGCCGCTGGCCTACGCGTCGGTGCTGCAGGCCGTCGCCGAGCGGGCCCAGGCGGACCCGGCGGCGGTGGCGGTCGAGGAGGCCGGCCGCGAGATCGGCTACGGCGAGCTGTGGCGGGCCGCGCAGGCCGTCGCCGCGCGGCTGCGCGAGGCGGGCACCGAGCCCGGCTCGGTGGTCGCCCTGCTCTCCCGGCGCAGCGCGGCGCTCGCCTCGGCGGTGCTCGGCGTCTGGCTGGCCGAGGGCGTCTACCTGCCGCTCGACCCGGACCACCCGAGCCAGCGCATCGTCTACCAGCTGGACGACGCGCAGGCCCGGTTCGTGCTGGCGGACCCGGACGTCGAGGTGCCCGAGGGCGACCGCACGGTGCTGCGGCTCGGCGCCCCCGAGGACGCGGCTGCGGAGGACGCGGCCGACGGCTTCGCGGTGCCCGAGGTGGACCCGCAGTCCTGCGCCTACCTGATCTACACCTCCGGTTCCACCGGCCGCCCCAAGGGCACGAAGATCAGCCACCGGAACCTGGTCAACCTGGTCGCCCACTTCGTCGACGAGCTGGACTGCTCGGCGCGCACGGCGGCGCTCTGGATGACCACCTTCAGCTTCGACATCTCCGCCCTGGAGCTGCTCGTCCCGCTGGCCTGCGGCGGCCGCGTGGTGGTCGCCCCGGACGACGCCCGGGTCGACGGCGGACGCCTGCTGGAGGTCCTGGACCGGCACGCCATCGACATCGTCCAGGCCACCCCGACCACCTGGCGGCTGGTCGTCCAGGAGGCCGGCGCCCGGCTGGAGGGCCGCCGGGTGCTGTCCGGCGGCGAGCCGCTGCCGCCCGCTCTGGCCCGCCAGCTACTCGCCACCGGCGGGGAGCTGCGCAACGTCTACGGTCCGACGGAGACGACCATCTGGTCGGCCTCCGGCCTGATCGCGGACCTGGACGAGGGCCGGCTGCACGTCGGCGGCCCGATCGCCAACACCCAGATCTTCGTGGCCGACCCCCGTGGTCGCGAAGTCCCCGTCGGCCTCCGCGGTGAGTTGTGCATCGCGGGGGCCGGTGTGGGGATCGGCTACCACGACCGCCCCGAGCTGACCGCCGAGCGGTTCGCCGACCACCCCCGGTACGGCACCCACTACCGCACCGGCGACGTCGCCCGCTGGCTGCCCGACGGCACGCTGGAGGTGCTCGGCCGGATGGACCGCCAGGTCAAGCTGCGCGGCAACCGGATCGAGCTCAGCGAGGTCGAGTCGGTGCTGCTGGAGCACGCCGAGGTCGGCGCGGCCGCCGTCGTCCTGGTCGGCGACCCGACCACCGACGGCGCCCTGGTCGCCTTCGTGGTGGCGCCCGACGACCCGCGCGTGGTCGAGGAGCTGTGGAGCCACAGCCGCGCCCTGCTGCAGGGCGCCGCCGTGCCGCAGGACTTCATCGTGGTCGACGCCTTCCCGATGACGGGCAACGACAAGGTGAACTACCCCGAGCTGACCAGGACGGCCGAGGAGCGCCGCGCCCAGCAGGAGGGCGGCGCCGCGGTCGTGGCCACCACCGGCGACCCGGTCGTCGACGAGCTGACCGGGATGTGGCGCGAACTGCTCGACGTGCCCGGTCTCAACGCCGACTCGCACTTCTTCACCAGCGGCGGCCACTCGCTGCTGGGGGCCCAGCTCATCCAGAAGATCAGCCGGCAGATCGGCGTCCGGCTGAAGCTGGCGGACCTCTTCGCCAACCCGACCCCACGCGGGCTGGCGGAGCAGGTCAAGGCGCGGCAGGGCTGACCGGCCGCTGTCGTGGACGCTGTCCAGCCCGCCGTGACCCCATGGACGGCGGGCTGGGCAGCCCCTCTTCTTTTGTCTTGCCGTTGCCGGTGCCTTTCGTCTTGCCGCTTGCCGTCCTGCGCTTGCCGTCTTGATGCGTGCCGTTCTTGATGCCTTTCCGTTTGTGACGCCTTTCCGTCCGTTCTTTCCGGCGGACTCTTTCCGAACTTTCCCCGATCTCGGTGACGCGAGGAGCGTGTAGCAGAGATGGCTGCCAACGACACCAAGCTGATCGATGCGTTGCGCGCGTCGTTGAAGGAGACCGAACGGCTGCGTGAGCAGAACCGGCAGTTGGCCTCGGCCACCCGGGAGCCGATCGCGATCGTGGGAATGGCCTGCCGGTTCCCCGGCGGGGTGAAGTCCCCCGAGGACCTGTGGCGGCTGGTCTCCGACGGACGGGACGTCATCGGGGAGTTCCCGCAGGACCGCGGCTGGGACCTGGACAACCTCTTCGACGACGACCCCGACCACTACGGCACCAGCTACAGCCGCAGCGGCGGGTTCTTCTACGAGGCCGGACAGTTCGACGCGGGCTTCTTCGGCATCTCGCCGCGCGAGGCGGTCGTGGTCGACCCCCAGCAGCGGCTGCTGCTGGAGGTGTCCTGGGAGGCCCTGGAGCGGGCCGGCCTCGACCCGTCCGGGCTGCGCGGCAGCCGGACGGGCGTGTTCACCGGCCTGATGACCCACAACTACGCCACGCCGCTGAGCGCCGTCCCCGGCGACCTGGAGGGCATGGCGAGCACCGGCAAGGCGGCCAGCGTGGCCTCCGGCCGGGTCTCCTACGAGCTGGGCCTGGAGGGTCCGGCGGTCACCGTGGACACCGCCTGCTCCTCCTCGCTGGTCGCGATGCACCAGGCCGCGCAGGCGCTGCGGCTCGGCGAGTGCGAGCTCGCACTGGTCGGCGGCGCGGCCGTGATGGCCAACCCGGCGATGTTCGTGGAGTTCAGCCGGCAGCGCGGGCTGGCGCCCGACGGCCGCTGCAAGTCCTTCTCCTCCACCGCCGACGGCACCTCCTGGGGCGAGGGCGCCGGTGTGCTGGTGCTGGAGCGGCTGTCCGTGGCCCGGGCCAACGGCCACCGGGTGCTGGCCGTGCTGCGCGGCTCGGCGATCAACCAGGACGGCGCCAGCAACGGCCTGACCGCCCCCAACGGCCCCTCGCAGGAGCGGGTGATCCGCCAGGCGCTGGAGCAGGCCGGGCTGGCCGCCGCCGACGTCGACGCGGTGGACGCGCACGGCACCGGCACCTCGCTCGGCGACCCGATCGAGGCGCAGGCCCTGATCGCCGCCTACGGCCGCCAGCGCGAGGCCGACAAGCCGCTCTGGCTGGGCTCGCTGAAGTCCAACATCGGGCACACCCAGGCCGCGGCCGGCGTCGCCAGCGTGATCAAGATGGTCATGGCGATGCAGGAGGGCGTGCTGCCGCAGACCCTGCACGTGGCCGAGCCGACCCCCTACGTCGACTGGTCCTCCGGCGCGGTGCGGCTGCTCACCGAGAACCGCGCGTGGCCGGCCGACGCCGAGCGTCCGCGCCGGGCGGGCGTGTCCTCGTTCGGGATCAGCGGTACCAACGCGCACGTCATCATCGAGCAGGCGCAGGCCGAGGAGACGGCCACGGTCGAGGTGGCCGGTCCGGTGCCGTGGCTGGTGTCCGCGGCGACCGCGACGGCGCTGCGCGCCCAGGCCGCCCGACTGGGCGAACTGCTCTCCTCCGACACGGACTTCAGCCTCGGCGGGGCCGCGAAGACGCTGCACTCGCGGGCCGGCCTCGAACACCGGGCCGTGGTCGTCGGCGCCGACCGTGACGAACTGGCCGCCGGGCTGGCCGCGTTGGCCGAGGGCGGCGCGGCCGCCGGGCTGGCGCAGGGCGCGGCCGCCGGATCGTCCAAGGTGGGCGTGCTGTTCACCGGTCAGGGTGCCCAGCGCACCGGCATGGGCCGGGAGTTGTACGAGCGCTTCCCGGTGTTCGCCGAGACCTTCGACGCCGCGTGCGAAGAGTTGGACCAGCACCTCGGGCGTTCGCTGCGCGATCTGTGCTTCGAGTCCGAGGAGTTGGACCAGACGGGCTTCACCCAGCCCGCGCTGTTCGCCTTCGAGGTCGCCACGTACCGGCTGCTGGAGGCCTTCGGGGTCCGCCCGGAGGTCCTGGTCGGCCACTCCATCGGTGAGATCGCCGCCGCCCACGTCGCCGGGGTCTTCGACCTCGCCGACGCCGCCAAGCTCGTCGCCGCCCGCGGCCGGCTGATGCAGGCCCTGCCCGCCGGCGGCGCCATGATCGCCGTCCAGGCGACCGAGGCCGAGGTCCTCCCGCTGCTCGCCGGGCACGAGGCCAAGGCCTCCATCGCCGCCCTCAACGGACCCAACGCCACCGTGATCTCGGGCGACGACGAGACCGTCACCGCCATCGCCGAGCAGCTCGCTGCCGAGGGCCGCAAGACCCAGCGCCTGCGGGTCAGCCACGCCTTCCACTCCCCGCTGATGGACCCGATGCTCGCCGACTTCCGCAAGGTCGCCGAGCAGATCGCCTACAGCGAGCCGACGATCGCGCTGGTCTCCAACGTCACCGGCACCCTCGCCGAGGCCGGGCAGCTGACCGACCCGGAGTACTGGGTCCAGCACGTCCGCGACGCCGTCCGCTTCACCGACGGCATCACCGCCGCCGTCACCGCCGGCGCCCGGGTGCTGGTCGAGACCGGCCCCGACGCCGTGCTGACCGCGATGGCCCGGCAGATCCTGGCCGACGACGAGCGCATCAGTGCCTTCGCCGCCGCCCGCCGCAAGCAGGACGAGCCGGGCACCCTGGTGACCGCCCTCGGCGGCCTGTGGGCCCGCGGCGTCAAGATCGACTGGTCCTCGCTGCTCCCCGAGCAGGCCGCCCTGGTGGACCTCCCCACCTACGCCTTCGAGCACCAGCACTACTGGATCCAGGGCCAGGCGCCCGCCGGCGACCTCGCCACCGTCGGCCTCGGCACCGTCGAGCACCCGCTGCTCGGCGCCGCCACCGAGGTCGCCACCGCGGACCAGCTGGTCCTCTCCGGCCGGCTCTCGCTCGCCACCCACGCCTGGCTCGCCGACCACACCGTGCACGGCACGACCATCCTGCCCGGCACCGCCTTCATCGAGCTGGCCCTCCAGGCCGCCCACCGCACCGCCACCCCGCACCTGCGCGAGCTCACCCTGCGGGCGCCGCTGGCGCTCGCCGAGGACGAGGCCGTCCAGCTCCAGGTCGTGGTGGAGGAGCCCGCCGAGGACGGCACCCGGGCCGTCAGCGTGTTCTCCCGCCCGCAGGACGGCGGCTGGACCCTGCACGCCACCGGTCAGCTCGCCGCGGACGCCGCGGCGCCCGCGCCCGCCCCGCAGGCCTGGCCGCCGCACGGCGCCGAGCCCGTCGAGCTGGGCGACGCCTACGGCACGCTCGCCGACCAGGGCTACGACTACGGTCCGGCGTTCCAGGGCCTGCGGGCCCTGTGGCGCGCGGGCGACGAGGTGTACGCCGAGGTCGGGCTGCCCGAGGAGTACCGCGGCGACGCCGAGCGGTTCGGCGTCCACCCGGCCCTGCTCGACGCCGCGCTGCACTCGATCCTGCTGAGCCGCCCGGCCGACGCCACCGAGACCCTGCTGCCGTTCAGCTGGTCCGAGGTGGCCCTGCACGCCTCCGCCGCCACCGCCCTGCGGGTGCGGATCACCACCAAGGGCGCGCAGGAGGTAGCCCTGCACCTCGCGGACGCCACCGGCGCCCCCGTCCTCACCGTGGACTCCCTCGGTCTGCGGCCGGTCTCGGCCGAGCAGCTCGCGGCCGCCGGCCGGGCGTCCGACGTGCTGTTCGGCGTCGAGTGGTCGGGCGTCCCCGTCGCGGAGGACGCCGTCGACGACCTGGCGGTGTTCGGTACCGGCCTGGACGCCCTGACCCGCGCGGAGCGGTACACCGACTGGGACGAGCTCTCCGACGGCTTCGCGCCGTACGTCCTGGCCGAGGTCACCGCGGACGCCGGGGCCGACGCCCCCGCCCGGATGCGCAGCGCCTCCTACCGGGCGCTGGAGCTGGTCCAGGGCTTCCTGGCCCAGGAGAAGCTCGCCGACTCCCGACTGGTGATCGTCACCCGGGGCGCCGCGGCCACCGACACCCCCGACCTGGCGCTCGCGCCGGTCTGGGGCCTGGTCCGCGCCGCGCAGGCCGAGCACCCCGGCCGGTTCGTGCTGGCCGACCTCGACGACACCGCGGAGAGCCTGACCGCCCTGACCCGGGCGATCGCCGGCGACGAGCCCGAACTCGCCTTCCGGGCCGGCGCGGTGAGCGCTCCGCGGCTCACCCGGACCGCGGCCGCGCCGGACACCGCCGCGGCGCTCGACGCCGAGGGCACCGTCCTGATCACCGGCGGCACCGGCGGCCTCGGCGCCGTCGTCGCCCGCCACCTGATCGCCGCCCACGGCGTCCGCCACCTGCTGCTGGTCAGCCGCCGCGGCGCCGAGGCCCCCGGCGCGGCCGAACTTCGCGCCGAACTCGCCGAGTCGGGCGCCGAGGTGACGATCGCCGGATGCGACGTCGCGGACCGCGAGGCGCTGGCCGCCCTGCTGGCCGCCGTCCCCGCCGAACACCCGCTCACCGCCGTCGTCCACGCCGCCGGCGTACTGAACGACGGCCTGGTGGAGGGCATCTCGACCGACAGCCTGGACGGGGTCTACCGCCCCAAGTCCGACGCGGCCTGGCACCTGCACGAGCTCACCCGCGAGCTCCCGCTGGCCGCGTTCGTGGTCTTCTCCTCGCTGGCCGGCTCCTGGGGCAACGCCGGGCAGGCCAACTACGGCGCCGCCAACGCCTTCCTGGACGCCCTCGCCGCCCACCGCCGGGCGGCCGGCCTGCCCGCCACCGCCCTCGCCTACGGGCTGTGGACGGCCGGCGGCATGGCCGAGGAGCTCGGCGCCGCCAACCTGCGACGCCTGGGCAGCACCGGCGTCCTGCCGCTCTCCGACGCACAGGGCCTGAGCGCCTTCGACACCGCCCTCGGCACCGACCGGCACCACGTCATCCCCGCCCGCCTCGACCTGAAGGCCCTCGGCCAGCAGGACACCGTCCGCCCGCTGCTGCGCCGCCTGGTCACCACCCAGACCCGCCGCGCCGCCGCCGCACAGACCGCCGGCGGCGGCCTCGCCGAGCGCCTGACCGGGCTGGACGCCACCGCCCAGCAGGAGCTCCTGCTGGACGTGGTGCGCCGACAGGCCGCCACCGTCCTGGGCTTCACCGGCCCCGAGGCGGTCAACCCCGACCGGCTCTTCCAGGACCTCGGCTTCGACTCCCTGACCGCCCTCGAGCTGCGCAACCAGCTCAACCGCGCGACCGGGCTCCGCCTGCCGGCCACGCTCGTCTTCGACTACCCCACCCCCCACGCCCTGACCGACCACCTCCGGACCGAACTGGCCCCGGCGGAGGCCCCCAACCCGCTGCTGGCGGACCTCGACCGCTTCGAGGCGGCGCTGGCCCAGCTGGACCCGGACGACGAACTCCGCCAGGAAGTCGTCGGCCGACTGCGCGAGTTGGCGCGGTCGACGGCGGACTCCGAGCTGACCGAGGCCTCCGAGGACGACCTCCTCGCGGCGCTCGAAAACGAACTCAAGACCTTCTGACCTCCGGACAACTGAGCAAGGGCTAGGGGACTGGCGATGTCGAACAACGAGAGCGGTCTGCGGGAGTACCTCCGCCGGGCGACGGCGGAGCTGCGGGACGTCAACCGTCGGGTACGGGAGATGGAGGATCGCCAGCAGGAGCCGATCGCGATCGTGGGCATGGCCTGCCGGTTCCCGGGCGGGGTCTCCTCGCCGGAGGAGCTGTGGCGGCTGGTCGCCGAAGGCCGGGAGGGCATCTCCGCCTTCCCGTCCGACCGCGGCTGGGACCTCGACGGCCTGTTCGACGACGACCCCGAGCAGCTCGGGACGTCGTACTGCCGGGAGGCCGGGTTCCTTCACGAGGCCGGCCTGTTCGACGCCGGGTTCTTCGGCATCTCCCCGCGTGAGGCGCTGGCGATCGACCCGCAGCAGCGCCTGCTGCTGGAGACCTCCTGGGAGGCGATCGAGCGGGCCGGCGTCGACCCGCGCTCGCTGCGCGGCTCGCGGACCGGCGTGTTCGCCGGACTCATGTTCCACGACTACCTGCCCCCGCTCGCCGCCGTCCCCGGCGAGCTGGAGGGCATGGTCGGCATCGGCAGCACCGGCAGTGTGGCCTCCGGCCGCATCTCCTACACCCTGGGGTTGGAGGGGCCGGCCGTCACCATCGACACCGCCTGCTCCTCCTCCCTGGTCGCGATGCACCTCGCCGGACAGGCGCTGCGGCAGGGCGAGTGCGACCTCGCACTGGCCGGCGGCGTGACCGTGATGTCGACGCCCTCGTCGTTCGTGGAGTTCAGCCGCCAGCGCGGCCTGGCACCCGACGGCCGCTGCAAGCCGTTCTCCACCAGCGCGGACGGCACCTCCTGGGCCGAGGGTGTCGGCATCCTGGTCCTGGAGCGGCTGTCCGTGGCCCAGGCCAACGGACACCGGATCCTCGCCGTCATACGCGGCTCCGCCGTCAACCAGGACGGCGCCAGCAACGGCCTGACCGCCCCCAACGGCCCCTCGCAGGAACGCGTCATCCGCCAGGCCCTCGCCCAGGCCGGGCTCACCACCGCCGACGTCGACGCCGTCGAGGCGCACGGCACCGGCACCTCGCTGGGTGACCCGATCGAGGCCCGCGCGCTGCTCGCCACCTACGGCAAGGACCGCCAGGAGCCGCTCTGGCTGGGCTCGTTGAAGTCCAACATCGGCCACGCCCAGGCGGCGGCCGGTGTCGGCGGGGTCATCAAGATGGTCATGGCGATGCAGCACGGCGTGCTGCCGCAGAGCCTGAACGTCGAGGAGCCCACCCACCACGTCGACTGGGCCTCCGGCGCGGTACGGCTGCTCACCGAGCAGCGCGACTGGCCGCAGGCTGAGGACCGCCCGCGGCGGGCCGGCGTCTCCTCCTTCGGGATCAGCGGCACCAACGCGCACGTCATCATCGAGCAGGGCGAGAGCACGCCGGCGGAGGCCGCCCCGGCGGAGGCCGCGGGCCCGACCGCCTGGGTCCTCTCGGCCGCGAGCCAGGAGGCGCTGCGCGGACAGGCCGAGCGCCTTGCCGCGTACACCGACCAGCAGGACGAACTCGGTCTCGGTGCCGTCGCCAAGGCCCTCACCGGCCGGGCGCTCTTCGAGCACCGCGCCGTCGTCGTCGGTGCGGACCGCGAGGAGCTGCTCGCCGGGCTGCTGGGGCTGGCCGAGGGCGAGGTCCCGACCGGGGTGGCGCAGGGCGCGCCGAAGGTGGGGGCGCTGTTCACCGGTCAGGGCGCCCAGCGTGCGGGTATGGGCCGGGAGTTGTACGAGCGCTTCCCGGTCTTCGCGGAGGCCTTCGACGCCGCGTGTGCCGAACTGGACGGGCACCTCGGGCGTTCGCTGCGCGATCTGTGCTTCGAGTCCGAGGAGTTGGACCAGACCGGCTACACCCAGCCCGCGCTGTTCGCCTTCGAGGTCGCCGCCTACCGGCTGCTGGAAGCCTTCGGGGTCCGCCCCGAGGTCCTGGTCGGCCACTCCATCGGCGAGATCGCCGCCGCCCACGTCGCCGGGGTGTTCAGCCTCGCCGACGCCGCCAAGCTCGTCGCCGCCCGCGGCCGGCTGATGCAGGCGCTGCCTGCCGGTGGCGCGATGGTCGCGGTCCAGGCCGGTGAGGCGGATGTGCTGCCGCTGCTCGCGGGGCACGAGGACAAGGTGTCGATCGCGGCGCTCAACGGGCCGAACGCGACGGTGATTTCGGGTGACGACGAGACCGTTACGGCGATCGCCGAGCAGCTGGCCGAGGGCGGTCGTAAGACGCAGCGGCTGCGGGTCAGCCACGCGTTCCACTCGCCGCTGATGGACCCGATGCTGGCGGAGTTCCGTGCGGTCGCCGAGCAGATCTCCTACAGCGAGCCGACGATCGCGGTGGTCTCCAACGTCACCGGCACCCTCGCCGAGGCCGGACAGCTCACCGACCCCGAGTACTGGGTGCGGCACGTCCGGGACGCGGTGCGCTTCACCGACGGCATCACCGCCGCCGCCGAGGCCGGGGCGACGGCCTTCGTCGAGGTCGGCCCCGACGCCGTCCTCACCGCGATGACCCGCCAGACCCTCACCGAGGACACCAACCTCACCGCCGTCGCCCTCGCCCGCCGCACCCGCCCCGAGGTCGCTTCCCTGCTCACCGCCGTCGGCGGCCTGTGGGCGAGCGGCGCCCCGGTGGACTGGAACACCCTGCTGCCCGAGCAGGCCGGCCAGGTCGAGCTGCCGACCTATGCGTTCGACCACCAGCACTACTGGATCCAGGCGCAGGCGGCCGGTGCCAACCTGGCCACCGCGGGTCTCGGTGCGGTGGAGCACCCGCTGCTGGGCGCCGTCACCGAGCTGGCGACCGCCGACCAGCTGGTCCTCTCCGGCCGCCTCTCACTGGCCACCCACGCCTGGCTCGCCGACCACGCCGTCCACGGCACCGTGATTCTGCCGGGCACCGCCTTCATCGAGCTCTCGCTCCAGGCCGCCCTTCGCACCACCACCCCTCACCTGCACGAACTCACCCTCCAGGCACCGCTTGTGCTGCCGGTGGACGAGGGTGTGCAGTTGCAGGTGGTGGTGGGCGCGCGTGAGGACGGCGGGCTGCGGCCGGTCACCATCCACTCCCGCCCCGAGGACAGCGACCAGCCCTGGACCCTGCACGCCGAGGGCCTGCTGGCCCCCGCGGCCGCGCTGGGCACCGACCTGACCGCCTGGCCCCCCGCCGACGCCGCACCCGTCTCCGTCGAGGGCATGTACGACCACCTCGCCGGCCTCGGCCTCGACTACGGACCGGTGTTCCAGGGCGTGCGCGCCGCCTGGCGCACCGGCGACACCGTCCACGCCGAGGTCGAACTCCCCGAGAGCGCCCACGCGGACGCCGCCCGCTTCGGCCTGCACCCCGCCCTGCTCGACGCCGTCCTGCACACCATCAGCCTCGGACGCGACGGCGGCCTGGACCAGACCCTGCTGCCGTTCTCCTGGAACGGCGTGGCCCTGCACTCCGCGGGCGCCACCACCCTGCGGGTACGCGTCACCGGCACCGCCGGCCACACCGTGGCCCTGCACGTCGCCGACGCCACCGGCTACCCCGTCCTGACCGTCGACGCCCTCGACCTGCGACCCGTCACCGCCGAACAACTCACCACCGCCACCACCGCCGGCGCCTCGGGCGGCACCCGGTTCACCGTCGACTGGACCGAACTCGCCCTCCCCGCAGCCGACCCCCAGCCGCCGATCGGCGACCTCGCCGACCTCGACGCCCTTGACGCGGACGGCGTGCTGCCGGACGTGGTCCTCGCCAGGATCGAGGCCGCGCCCGGCGACACCCCCGACGCGGTGCGCGCCACCGCCCACCACACCCTGCACCTCCTGCAGCGCTGGCTCGCCGACGAGCGCACCACCACCTCCCGCCTGGTGGTCGCCACCCGCGGCGCCGTCGCCACCGACACCCCCGACCCCGCCCTCGCCCCCGTCTGGGGCCTGGTCCGCGCCGCCCAGGCCGAACACCCCGGCCGCCTCGTCCTCGCCGACCTCGACGACACCCCCGAAAGCCTCACCGCCCTCCACCGCGCCCTCACCACCGACGAACCCGAACTCGCCCTCCAGACAGGCACGGTGACCGTCCCCCGACTGGTGGCGTCGACCGCGGCGAGCGAGCCCGCTCCCGCGCTGGACCCGGCCGGAACGGTCCTGATCACCGGCGGCACCGGCGGCCTCGGCGCCGTCGCCGCCCGCCACCTCGTCACCACCCACGGCATCCGCCACCTCCTCCTCACCAGCCGAAGCGGCCTCCAGGCCCCCGGCGCCGAGGAACTGGCCGCCGAACTCGCCGAGCTGGGCGCCGAAACCACCATCGCGGCCTGCGACGTGGCCGACCGGGCGGCGCTGGCCGACCTGCTCGCCACCGTCCCCGCCGAGCACCCCCTCACCGCCGTCCTCCACTTCGCCGGCGTCCTCGACGACGGACCCCTCACCACCATGACCACCGGCCAACTCGACCGCGTCCTCGCCCCCAAGGCCGACGCCGCCTGGCACCTCCACGAACTCACCAGCCACCTCCCCCTGACCGCATTCGTCCTCGCCTCCTCCCTCGCCGCCACCTGGGGCAACGCAGGACAGGCCAACTACGCCGCCGCCAACACCCTCCTCAACACCCTCGCCACCCACCGCCACACCCAGGGCCTGCCCGCCACCGCCCTCGCCTACGGCCTCTGGACCACCGGCACCATGGCCGCCACCCTCACCGACACAGACCTCCGCCGCCTCGCCAACGCCGGCATCCTCCCCCTCACCGACACCCAGGGCCTCACCGCCCTCGACACCGCACTCACCACCACCCAACGCCACCTCATCGCCGCCCGCCTCGACCTCAAAACCCTCACCGACCACACCCCCCAACGCCCCCTCCTACGCCGCCTCATCACCCCCCGCATCCGCCGCGCCACCACAACCACCACCCGCACCACCACCGCCCTCCAAGACCACCTCACCACCCTCGACGACACCGCCCGCCAAACCCACCTCCTGGAGTTGGTGCGCACCCAGGTCGCCGGTGTGCTGGGCTTCGCCGGGGCGGGCGCGGTCAACGCCGACCGCCTCTTCCAGGAACTCGGCTTCGACTCCCTCACCGCACTCGAGCTGCGCAACCAGCTCAACGGCACCACCGGCCTCCAGCTCCCGGCCACCCTGATCTTCGACTACCCCACCCCCACCGCCCTGGCCCGCTTCCTCGCCGGGGAACTCCTCGGCTCGAAGACCGCCACCACCACCGTGCGCACCACCGCCGTCGACGACGACCCCATCGCCATCGTCGGCATGGCCTGCCGCTACCCCGGCGGAGTCACCTCCCCCGACGACCTCTGGCAACTCGTCGCCGACGGCCGGGACGGCATCTCCACCTTCCCCGTCGACCGCGGCTGGGACCTCGACGGCCTCTTCGACGACGACCCGGAGCACTCCGGCACCTCGTACTGCCGCCACGCCGGGTTCCTGCACGACGCCGGCCGGTTCGACGCGGGCTTCTTCGGCATCTCGCCGCGCGAGGCCACCGCGACCGACCCGCAGCAGCGCCTGCTGCTGGAGACCTCCTGGGAGGCCGTGGAGCGGGCCGGCATCGACCCGCTCAGCCTCCGGGGCAGCCGAACCGGTGTGTTCGCAGGCACGATGTACCACGACTACGCGCCGCCGCTGGCCGCCGTTCCGGGGGAACTGGAGGGCATGGTCGGTACGGGCAGCGCGGGCAGCGTCGCCTCCGGCCGCATCTCCTACACGCTCGGTCTGGAGGGCCCGGCGGTCACCGTCGACACCGCCTGCTCCTCCTCGCTGGTTGCCATGCACCTCGCCGGGCAGGCGCTGCGGCAGGGCGAGTGCGACCTCGCACTGGCCGGCGGCGTGACCGTGATGGCCACCCCGGCCGCGTTCGTCGAGTTCAGCCGCCAGCGCGGTCTGGCCGGCGACGGCCGCTGCAAGTCCTTCTCCTCCTCGGCCGACGGCACCTCCTGGGCCGAGGGCGTCGGCGTCCTGGTCCTGGAGCGGCTGTCCAAGGCGAAGGCCAACGGCCACCGGGTGCTGGCCGTCATCCGCGGCTCCGCCGTCAACCAGGACGGCGCCAGCAACGGGCTCACCGCCCCCAACGGCCCCTCGCAGGAGCGGGTCATCCGCCAGGCCCTCGCCCAGGCCGGACTGGCCCCCTCGGACGTGGACGCGGTCGAAGCACACGGCACCGGCACCACCCTCGGCGACCCGATCGAGGCCCGCGCCCTGCTCGCCACCTACGGCCAGGAGCGCCAGGAGCCGCTCTGGCTGGGCTCGTTGAAGTCCAACATCGGCCACTCGCAGGCCGCGGCGGGCGTCGGCGGCGTGATCAAGATGGTCATGGCGATGCAGCACGGCGTCCTTCCGCAGACCCTGAACGTGGCCGAGCCGACCCCGCACGTCGACTGGACGGCGGGCGCCGTCGAACTGCTCACCGAGCGCCGCGACTGGCCCGAGGTGGGCCGTCCGCGCCGGGCCGGCGTCTCCTCCTTCGGGATCAGCGGCACCAACGCCCACGTCATCCTGGAGCAGGCCGAGGCCGCGACCGTCACCGAGACCTCTCCCGTGGACGGTCCGGCGCCGTGGCTGCTGTCCGCCAAGAGCCCGCAGGCCCTGCACGGCCAGGCCGCCCGCCTCGCCGAACTCCTCGACCGGCAGGAGGAGTCCGACCTCAACGCGATCGCCGGAGCCCTCTCCGCCCGCCCGGCCTTCGAGCACCGGGCCGTGCTCCTCGGCGAGGAGCCCGCCACCGGGCTGGCCGCACTGGCCGCGGGCGGGACGGCGGTCGGCCTCGTCCAGGGCGTTGCCACGGACACCTCGAAGGTGGCCGCACTGTTCACCGGTCAGGGTGCCCAGCGCACCGGCATGGGCCGGGAGTTGTACGAGCGCTTCCCGGTCTTCGCGGAGGCCTTCGACGCCGCGTGTGCCGAACTGGACGGGCACCTCGGGCGTTCGCTGCGCGATCTGTGCTTCGAGTCCGAGGAGTTGGACCAGACCGGCTACACCCAGCCCGCGCTGTTCGCCTTCGAGGTCGCCGTCTACCGGCTGCTGGAAGCCTTCGGGGTCCGCCCCGAGGTCCTGGTCGGCCACTCCATCGGCGAGATCGCCGCCGCCCACGTCGCCGGGGTGTTCAATCTCGCCGACGCCGCCAAGCTCGTCGCCGCCCGCGGCCGGCTGATGCAGGCGCTGCCCGCCGGTGGCGCGATGGTCGCGGTCCAGGCGGGCGAGGCGGATGTGCTGCCGCTGCTCGCGGGGTACGAGGACAAGGCGTCGATCGCGGCGCTCAACGGGCCGAACGCGACGGTGATCTCGGGTGACGACGAGACCGTCACCGCGATCGCCTCCGAACTGGCCGAGGGCGGCCGCAAGACGCAGCGGCTGCGGGTCAGCCACGCGTTCCACTCGCCGCTGATGGACCCGATGCTCGCCGAGTTCCGCGAGATCGCCCAGCAGATCGCCTACAGCGAGCCCGTGATCCAGGTGGTCTCCAACGTCACCGGCACCCTCGCCGAGGCCGGACAGCTCACCAACCCCGAGTACTGGGTCCAGCACGTCCGGGACGCCGTCCGCTTCACCGACGGCATCACCGCCGCCGCCGAGGCCGGGGCAACGGCCTTCGTCGAGGTCGGCCCCGACGCCGTCCTCACCGCGATGACCCGCCAGACCCTCACCGAGGACACCAACCTCACCGCCGTCGCCCTCGCCCGCCGCACCCGCCCCGAGACCCAGACCGCCACCGAGGCCCTGGCCACCCTCTGGACCCGCGGCGCCAAGATCGACTGGTCCTCGCTGCTCCCCGAGCAGTCCGCACCGGTGGACCTCCCCACCTACGCCTTCGACCACCAGCACTACTGGATCCAGAGCCAGGCCCCCACCGGCAACCTCGCCACCGCCGGCCTGCACACCCTCGACCACCCCTTCCTCACCGCCGTCACCGAGCCGGCCACCACCGGCCAGCTGGTCCTCTCCGGCCGGCTCTCCCTCTCCACCCACCCCTGGCTCGCCGACCACACCGTCCACGGCACCACCCTGGTGCCCGGGACCGGTCTGGCCGAGCTGGCCATCCGGGCGGGTGACCAGGCCGGCTGCCCGGTCCTCGAGGAGCTGACCCTCCAGGCGCCGCTCGTCCTGCCCGAGCAGGGCGGACTCCAGGTGCAGGTCCTGGTCGGCGCGCCCGCCGAGTCCGGCCACCGCCCGGTGTCCGTCTGCTCGCGCGCCGAGGACCTCCCGCAGACGCCGTGGACCGTGCACGCCGAGGGCCTGCTCGCCCCCGCCGCGCCGGAGCCGGCGACCGCCGACGAGGACCTGGTGAACTGGCCGCCGCGCGGCGCGGAGCCGGTCGACGCCGAGGGCGCCTACGAGTACCTGATCGGACGCGGCTACAGCTACGGGCCGGTGTTCCAGGGCATGAAGGCGGTCTGGCGGCGCGACCGGGAGGTGTTCGCCGAGGTCGAGCTGCCAGAGCAGGCCCACGCCGACGCCGCCCGGTTCGGTGTCCACCCCGCCCTGTTCGACGCCTCGATGCACATGATGCTGCTGCTCGGCCGCGAGGACGGCACCGAGGAGACGCTGCTGCCGTTCGCCTGGTCCGGCGTCACCCTCCGCTCCACCGGCGCCACCACCGTCCGGGTCCGGATGTCCTACGTCGAGGACCACGCCGTGACCATCGACATCGCGGACGCGACCGGCGCCCCCGTGCTGTCCGTCGGGTCGCTCGGCATCCGGCCGGTGTCCGCAGCCCAGCTGGCGGGTTCGGGCCAGGCCGCGAGCGTGCTGTTCGGCCTGGACTGGGTGACCGCCGCCGCGGTTCCGGCCACCGCCTCCGGCACCCTCGCCGTGCTCGGCGAGGGCCGGCTGGCCGCGCTGCCGGGCGCACAGCGGTTCGCGGACTGGACGGAGCTGGCCGCCGCCGGGTCCGCCCCCGACCACGTGCTGGTCGAGGCGCCGACCGGCTCGGCCGAGGACGTGCCGGGCCGGGTCCGCGCGGCCGCGTACGGACTGCTGGACCTGGTCCAGGGCTTCCTGGCCCAGGAGAAGCTCGCCGACTCCCGACTGGTGATCGTCACCCGGGGCGAGGTCACCACCGGCACCCCGGATCTGGCGCTCGCGCCGGTCTGGGGCCTGGTCCGGGCCGCCCAGGCGGAGAACCCCGGACGCCTCGTGCTGGCCGACCTGGCCGACGACACCCCGGAGGGCCTGGCCCTGCTGGCCCGCGCCGCCACCGGCGACGAGCCCGAACTGGCGGTCGCCGAAGGCCGGGTGGCCGTCCCCCGGCTGACCCGGCAGACCGCCGTGCCCGCCGAGGAGCCGGTCTTCGACGCGACCGGGACGGTCCTGGTCACCGGCGGCACCGGAGGCCTCGGCGCGCTGACCGCCCGCCACCTGGTCACCGCCCACGGCGTCCGACACCTGCTGCTGGCCAGCCGCCGCGGTGACCGCGCCCCGGGCGCGGAGGAGCTGCGCGCGGAACTCGCCGCGCTGGGCGCCGAGGTGACGATCGCGGCCTGCGACGTCGCCGACCGCACGGCGCTGGCCGGACTGCTCGCCGCCGTCCCCGCCGAGCACCCGCTCACCGGTGTGGTCCACACCGCGGGCGTCGGCGAGAACGGGCTGGTGAGCGCACTCACGCCCAAGCAGTTCGACGGGGTCCTCGGCCCGAAGGCCGACGCCGCCTGGCACCTGCACGAGCTCACCCGCGAGCTGCCGCTCACCGCGTTCGTGCTCTTCTCCTCCGCGGGCGGCATGGTGCTGGCCGCCGGCCAGGCCAACTACGCCACCGCCAACGCCTTCCTGGACGCCCTCGCCGCCCACCGCCGGGCGGCCGGCCTGCCCGCGAGCGCCCTCGCCTACGGGCTGTGGGACACCCGGACCGGCCTCAGCGAGGGCCTGACGGAGTCGGACCTGGAGCGGATGCGCCGCCAGGGCCTGCCCCCGCTCTCCGAGGCCCAGGGCCTGGCCGCCTTCGACGCCGGCCTCACCGCCGACCGGCCCGTCCTCGTCCCCCTGCGGGTCGACCCGGTGGCCCTGCGCAACCGCGGCGACGACGTCCCCGCCCTGCTGCGCGGACTCCTCCCGGCCCCCACCCGCGGCACCGCGCAGGGTGCGGCGGCGGCCGGCGGGGTGGTGGAGCTGGAGCGCCGGCTGACCGGCCTGGCCGGGGCCGAGCGCGAGGCGGCGGTCCTGCGCTTCGTCCAGGAGAAGGCCGCAGCCGTCCTCGGCCACGCCTCCGCCGACGCGGTCGAGGCCGAACGCGCCTTCCAGGACCTCGGCTTCGACTCCCTCACGGCAGTCGAGCTGCGCAACCAGCTGAACGCCGCAACCGGGCTGCGCCTGCCCGCCACGCTCGTCTTCGACTACCCGAGCCCGGTCGCCCTGTGCGGCTACCTGCTCACCGCGCTGGCCCCGAGCACTCCGGTCGCCGGACGCGGGCTGCTCGCCGAGCTCGACGCCGTCGAGATCGCCCTGAACACCGCCGGCGCTGCCGAGGAGGGCGACCACGAGGAGATCACCGCCCGACTGGAGCAGCTGCTGGCCGGCTGGAAGAAGCTGACCCGGCCCGCCGGCGCGGAGGACGTGACCGGTCAGCTCGAAGCCGCCACCGCGGCCGAGCTGCTCAGCTTCATCGACAACGAACTCGGGCTCTCCTGAGCCGGTGCAGTGAGGAAGGCGATAACCCATGGCCAGTGAAGAGCAGTTGGTCGACTACCTCAAGCGAGTCACCGCCGAGCTGCATTCGACCCGGCAGCGGCTCCAGGAAGTCCGGGAGAAGGACCGCGAACCGATCGCGATCGTCGGCATGGCCTGCCGCTACCCCGGCGGGGTCTCCTCCCCCGACCAGCTCTGGGAGCTGGTCTCCGAGGGCCGGGACGCCGTCTCGGAGATCCCCGAGGACCGCGGCTGGGACATCGACGGCCTGTTCCACCCCGACCCGGAGCACCAGGGCACCTCGTACTGCCGGCGCGGCGGATTCCTCTACGACGCGGCCGAGTTCGACCCGAAGTTCTTCGGGATCTCCCCGCGGGAGGCGCTCAGCATCGACCCGCAGCAGCGCCTGCTGCTGGAGGCCTCCTGGGAGGCCGTCGAGCGCACCGGCCTCGACCCGCGCTCGCTGCGCGGCTCGCGGACCGGCGTGTTCGCGGGTGTGATGTACCACGACTACGGCCTGGGCGAGGTGTACGCCTCCACCAGCGGCGGCAGCCTGATCTCCGGCCGGGTCTCCTACACGCTCGGCTTCGAGGGCCCGGCGGTCACCGTGGACACCGCCTGCTCCTCCTCGCTGGTCGCGATGCACCTGGCCGCGCAGGCGCTGCGGCAGGGCGAGTGCGACCTCGCGCTGGCCGGCGGCGTGACCGTGATGGCCACCCCCGGCATGTTCCTGGAGTTCAGCCGCCAGCGCGGCCTGGCCGCCGACGGCCGCTGCAAGTCCTTCTCCTCCTCGGCGGACGGCACGTCCTGGGCCGAGGGCGTCGGTGTGCTGGTGCTGGAGCGGCTGTCGGTCGCCAAGGCCAACGGCCACCGGGTGCTGGCCGTGCTGCGCGGCTCCGCGATCAACCAGGACGGCGCCAGCAACGGCATCACCGCGCCGAACGGCCCCTCGCAGGAGCGGGTCATCCGGCAGGCCCTGGCCCAGGCCGGGCTGACCACGGTGGACGTGGACGCGATCGAGGCGCACGGCACGGGCACCACCCTCGGCGACCCGATCGAGGCGCAGGCGATCCTGGCCACGTACGGGCAGGAGCGCGAACAGCCTCTGCTGCTGGGCTCGTTCAAGTCCAACATCGGGCACGCCCAGGCGGCCTCGGGCGTCGGCGGCGTGATCAAGATGGTCATGGCGATCCGCAACGGCGTCCTGCCGAAGACCCTGCACGTGGACGAGCCGAGTCCGCACGTGGACTGGGCGGCGGGCTCGGTGGAGCTGCTGACCGAGGAGCGGGCGTGGCCGGAGCTCGGCCGTCCGCGCCGGGCGGGTGTCTCCTCCTTCGGGATCAGCGGCACCAACGCCCACGTCATCATCGAGCAGGCCGAGGCCGACGAGGCCGCCGCCGAGACCTCCCCGGCCGCCGGTCCGGCGCCGTGGCTGCTGTCCGCCGCGAGTGCGGAGGCGCTGCGCGGACAGGCCGCCCGGCTGGGCGAGTTCGTCGCACGGCGGCCCGAGGCGGCCCCGGAGGCGGTCGCGAAGGCGCTGCACTCGCGGGCGGTCTTCGAGCACCGGGCGGTCGTCGTCGGCGACGAGGCCGCCGCCGGGCTGGCCGCGCTGGCCGCGGGCGGGACGGCGGTCGGCCTGGTCCAGGGCACCGCGGCCGGCACCCCGAAGGTGGGTGCGCTGTTCACCGGTCAGGGCGCCCAGCGCACCGGCATGGGCCGGGAGTTGTACGAGCGCTTCCCGGTCTTCGCCGAGGCCTTCGACGCCGCGTGTGCCGAACTGGACGGGCACCTCGGGCGTTCGCTGCGTGATCTGTGCTTCGAGTCCGAGGAGTTGGACCAGACGGGCTTCACCCAGCCCGCGCTGTTCGCCTTCGAGGTCGCCGCCTACCGCCTGCTGGAGGCCTTCGGGGTCCGCCCCGAGGTCCTGGTCGGCCACTCCATCGGCGAGATCGCCGCCGCCCACGTCGCCGGGGTGTTCAGCCTCGCGGACGCGGCCAAGCTGGTGGCGGCCCGCGGCCGGTTGATGCAGGCGCTGCCTGCCGGTGGTGCGATGGTCGCGGTCCAGGCCGCCGAGGCGGATGTGCTGCCGCTGCTCGCGGGGCACGAGGACAAGGCCTCCATCGCCGCCCTCAACGGGCCCAACGCCACCGTGATCTCGGGCGACGACGAGACCGTCACCGCCATCGCCGAGCGGCTCGCCGCCGAGGGCCGCAAGACCCAGCGCCTGCGCGTCAGCCACGCCTTCCACTCCCCGCTGATGGACCCGATGCTCGCCGACTTCCGCGAGATCGCCCAGCAGATCGCCTACAGCGAGCCCGTGATCCCGGTGGTCTCCAACGTCACCGGCACCCTCGCCGAGGCCGGACAGCTCACCAACCCCGAGTACTGGGTCCAGCACGTCCGCGACGCCGTCCGCTTCACCGACGGCATCACCGCCGCCGCCGAGGCCGGGGCAACCGCCTTCGTCGAGGTCGGCCCCGACGCCGTCCTCACCGCGATGACCCGCCAGACCCTCACCGAGGACACCAACCTCACCGCCGTCGCCCTCGCCCGCCGCACCCGCCCCGAGACCCAGACCGCCACCGAGGCCCTGGCCACCCTCTGGACCCGCGGCGCCAAGATCGACTGGAACACCCTGCTCCCCGAACAGGCCGCACCGGTGGACCTCCCCACCTACGCCTTCGACCGGCAGCGCTACTGGCTGGCCTCCATCGAGGGTTCGGCCGACGTCGGCACCGCCGGCCTGTCGACCGTCGAGCACCCGCTGCTCGGCGCCGTCACCCAACTCGCCACCACCGACCAGCTGGTGCTCTCCGGCCGGCTCTCGCTCAGTACCCACGCCTGGCTCGCCGACCACCAGGTCCACGGCAACGTGATCCTGCCCGGTACCGCGTTCATCGAGCTGGCCCTGCAGGCCGCCCACCGGGCCGGCTGCACCACCATCGAGGAACTCACCCTCCAGGCACCGCTGCTGCTCCCGCAGGGCGAGGGCGTCCAGCTGCAGGTCGTCGTCGGCGCCCCCGACGACAGCGGCCACCGCCCGGTCACCGTGCACTCCCGGTCCGAGGACGGCGACCAGCCGTGGACCCTGCACGCGGAGGGCCTGCTCTCGCCGGTCGCCCCCGCCGACCCCGGCCACCTGGTCCCCTGGCCGCCCCGGGACGCCGAACCCGTCTCCGTCGACGGCATGTACGACCACCTCGCCGACCTCGGCCTCGACTACGGCCCGACCTTCCAGGGCGTCACCGCCGCCTGGCGCCACGGCGCCGACGTGTACGCCGAGGTCGAACTCCCCGAGCAGGCCCACAGCGAGGCCGGCCGCTTCGGCCTCCACCCCGCGCTGCTCGACGCGACCCTGCACACCATCAGCCTGGGCGACTTCGTCCAGGGCGTGGAGCCGGGCCGCCCCTCGCTGCCGTTCGCCTGGCAGGGCGTGTCACTGCAGGCGACCGGCGCATCCGTGGTCCGGGTCCGGGTCGCCTCCGAGGGCCCCGGCACGGACGGCGTCCGGCTCGACGTCGCCGACGCGGCCGGTGCCCCGGTCCTGTCGGTGGGCTCGCTGCGGCTGCGACCGGTGTCGGTGGAGCAGCTGGCCTCGGCCGGGCGCGTCTCCGACGTCCTGTTCGGCGTCGACTGGTCGAGCACGGCGGTCACCGACAGCGCCCCCGCCGGCCTGGCCGTCCTGGGCGAGGGCCTCACCGGCCTGGCCGGCGCCGACCGCTTCGGCGACTGGGAGACGCTCGCCGACACCGAGCCGCCGTACATCCTCGCGGAGATCACCGCCGCCGACGGCGAGGTCCCCGACCGGCTGCGCAGCGCCTCCTCCCGCACCCTCGAACTGGTCCAGGGCTTTCTGGCCCAGGAGAAGCTGGCCACCGCCCGTCTGGTGCTGGTCACCCGGGGCGGCGTCGCCGGCGACACCCCGGATCTGGCGCTCGCGCCGGTCTGGGGCCTGGTCCGCGCGGCCCAGGCCGAGCACCCGGGCCGGTTCGTGCTGGCCGACCTCGGCGACGACACCCCGGAGAGCCTGACCGCGCTCGCCCGCGTCACCGCCGGGGACGAGCCCGAGCTCGCGATCCACTCCGGCCAGGTGACCGTCCCCCGGTTCACCCGGCAGACCGCGCCCGCCGCCGCCGACACCGTCCTCGACCCCGAGGGCACCGTCCTGATCACCGGCGGCACCGGCGGCCTCGGCGCGCTGGTCGCCCGCCACCTGGTCACCGCCCACGGCGTCCGGCACCTGCTGCTGGCCAGCCGCCGCGGCCTGGCGGCGGCCGGCACCGAGGAGCTGGTCGCGGAGCTGGCCGGGCTGGGCGCCGAGGTCACCGTCGCCGCCTGCGACGTCGCCAACCGCACCGCGCTGGCGGGCCTGCTCGCCGGTGTCCCGGCCGAGCACCCGCTCACCGCCGTCGTCCACGCCGCCGGCGTCGGCGACAACGGGCTGGTGGACGCGCTCACCCCGAAGCAGTTCGACGGGGTCCTGGGCGCGAAGGCCGACGCCGCCTGGCACCTGCACGAGCTGACCCGCGAGCTGCCACTGGCCGCCTTCGTGCTGTTCTCCTCGGCGGGCGGCATGGTGCTGGCCGCCGGCCAGGCCAACTACGCCACCGCCAACGCCTTCCTGGACGCCCTCGCCGCCCACCGCCGGGCGGCCGGCCTGCCCGCCACGGCGCTGGTCTACGGCCTCTGGGACGCCCGGACCGGCCTCAGCGAGTGGCTGGCCGAGTCGGACCTGGAGCGGATGCGCCGCCAGGGCCTGCCCCCGCTCTCCGAGGCCCAGGGCCTGGCGGCCTTCGACGCCGGCCTCACCGCCGACCGGCCGGTCCTCGTCCCGCTGCGGGTCGACGCCACCGCCCTGCGCAACCGCGGCGACGACGTCCCCGCCCTGCTGCGCGGACTCCTCCCGGCCGCCAACCGCCGCACGGCCGTGCGGGAGGCCCGTTCGTCCGCCGATCTGGGCACCCAGCTGGCCGGCCTCTCCGCGGCGGAGCGGCAGGAGCGGCTGCTGAAGCTGGTCCGGGCCCAGGTGGCCGCGATCCTCGGGTTCGCCGGCGAGTCGGAGATCAACCCGGAGAAGCCCTTCCAGGACTTCGGCTTCGACTCCCTCACCGCGCTGGAGTTCCGCAACCAGCTCAACGCGGCCACCGGCCTGCGGCTCCCGGCCACGCTCGTCTTCGACTACCCGACCTCGACCGCCCTCGCCGGCTACCTGGCGGGCCGGTTCGGGGACGTGAAGGAGGAGGCGGACGACCTCTGGCTCTTCGCCGACCTCGACCGCATCGAGAAGTCGATCGCCCAGCAGAGCCTGGAGGCGGTGGTCCGCAGCCGGCTGAGCAGCCGCCTGCGGGACATCCTGGCCGGCCTGGACGAGGCCGAGGCCGGCGGCGCCGGTGACGACGTCGCCGAGCAGATCGCCTCCGCGACGGACGACGAGATGTTCAGCTTCCTGGAGGACCTCGGGATCTGACCGACCTCGAGGAACGACACGGACGGGCCGGGTGCTTCTCGCACCCGGCCCGTCTTCTGCGTTGTCGGGACTGGGGGGTCGGGACCACCCGGGCCACCCGCCCGCAGGCGGGGGCTTGAAACACCGGCCCCAGGACAGACGGCGGCGCCCGGCCGGGAGATCCCGACCGGGCGCCGTACCGGCTGCCGAGCCCTACAGGCCCAGCTCGTCGTCCAGTGCCGCGAACAGCTCGTCGTCGGTGACGGAGTCGAGGTCCGCCTCCTCCGGCTCGCCGACCGGCGAACCGTGCCGCAGCTCGGCGTCCTGCCAGGCCCGTAGGAGGGCCTGGAGGCTGGTGCCGACGGCGGCGTGGTCATCGGCCCGGAGCCCGCCGAGGGCGAGCGTGATCCGGTCGATCTCCTCGGCGAGCGGGAGGTCGCCACCCGGAGCGGCCTCGGCGAGGATCCGGGTACGGAGGTGCTCCGTGAGGGCCTCCGCGTTCGGCTGGTCGAAGGCGACCGTGGTCGGCAGCCGCAGGCCGGTGGCCGCGTTGAGGCGGTTGCGCAGCTCGACGGCGGTGAGCGAATCGAGGCCCAGCTTCTGGAGGCCGCTCTTCGGGTCGATGCCGTCCGGGTCCGCGTGGCCGAGGACGGCGGCGATGGTTCCCCGGACGAGGACCATCAGCTCCGACCGCTGCTCGTCCGCCGGCAGGCCGATCAGGCCGGCCGCAAGCTGCGCCGGAGCCGCGGTGACCACGGCCGTCTGGGCCGCGGCCCCCCGGCGGGCGGGCACCCGGACGAGGCCGCTCAGCATGGCCGGGAGATTGTCGTCGGCGGCCCGGGCCCGGAGGGCGGGGAGGTTGAAGGCGGCCAGGGCGACGAGCGGCTCCTCGGTGGCCAGGGCGGCGTCGAAGAGGTCGAGGCCCTGGGTGGCGGTGAGCGCGTGGACGCCGCTTCGGCTGAGGCGGGTGAGGTCGGCTTCGGTGAGTTCGCCGGTCATGGCGCCGGTTTGGGCCCAGAGGCCCCAGGCGAGGGAGTGGGCGGGCAGGCC
>NZ_JBITZW010000006.1:0-325305 GCF_044547105.1 Kitasatospora sp. NPDC052868
GCCTCACCAAGTAACACCCCGGCACCACCACACGCCACACGACAACGCCGCTGCACCCACCCGAACACCGGGCAGGGAGCAGCGGCGTCGCGGCATATCCGGGACCGGTTGGGCCACCCGCGCAGTGCCCGGCGGTCAGCCGATCCTGGCGCCGGGCCGGCGGTCCCAGGGGCATCCTGGGCATCAGGGCTCACAGACCGGCGCCACCGAACGGGAGCCGCAGGTCACCCCCGTCGCGGGCTGCGGAACGGCTCGGACCGTCGGAGCCCGGCCTCGATCGCACCCGTCCCACCCGTGTACCCGGGTTTCGCCGGCACGGTTCCCATAGCCGAAACGACGGCTTATGATCACGCGAAATCGCGAGCCGCGGACTCCCCTTCGACCAAGGGGAGTTCGCTTGAGCTGCCCACAAGGTCCGTAGCTCGGGGGGAACATGCGCTACACAGTTCTTGGACCATTGGAAGTGTTCGACCGGGACACCGTGGTGCCCATCGAACGGCCGCGCCGGCGGGCGGTGTTGACGTTCCTGCTGCTGAACGCGAACCACCAGGTCTGCATCGAGCAGCTGGTGGACGCACTCTGGGGCGAGCGCCCGCCGCGCAGCGCCCGCGGCCAGGTGCACACCGCCGTCTCGGCCCTGCGCAAGCTGCTTCCGGGGGCCGTCGCACCGGCCGGAACGGGGGCGATCACCTCGCTGGCGGGCGGATACCGCCTGTCGGTCGGCCGGCACGACCTCGACACCGTGGACTTCTGCCGGGAGGTCGCACAGGCGCGGCGGCTCACCGGGCTGGGCGAGCACGCGCAGGCCGTCCGGCATCTGCGGAACGGGCTCGGCCTGTGGCGCGGCGGCGCGCTCACCGGGATCGACGCGCCGTTCGCGGAGCCGGTCCGGGCGCACCTGGAGGAGGAACGTTTCGCCGCCTACGAGCTGCTGGCGGACATCGAACTCGGCGCGGGACGCCACCAGGAGCTCGTCCCCGAACTGACGGCACTGGTGGACCGCTACCCCGAGCGCGAGCGCCTCGTGGAGCGGCTGGTCCTCGCCCTGTACCGCAGCGGGCGGCAGACCGACGCACTGGCCGTGGCCCGCCGGCTGCGGGCACTGCTCGCGGACGAGTTCGGGCTGGACCCGGGGCCCGCCCTGGTGGAGCTGGAGAACGCCGTCCTGCGCGGTGACCCGGATCTGCAGAGCCCGCGCCGGCACGCCCGTACCAGTCTCCCCCGGCTCCGCCGGCTCTGCTGCCACCCGGCGCGCGTCCTTCCGCACCACCGGCGCACGGGTCGCTGACCGGTCCGACGGCCTGACGGTCCCGGCGGAGCCTGCGGAGTGGCGGCCCGCCGGGACCGTCAGGAGCGCCGGGGCGCGGCGGGCCCCTGGAACAGGTAGGCGATGTCGTCCCACCGGACGACCAGGGCGCCCGCCGCCGCACCCGCGGCGAGGGCGGCGGCCGCCAGCGCGGGGGCCACGGCGCCCCCGGGGGCCAGGCCCGCGGCGAGCGCGCCGGCGGCGAGCAGGGCGTTGCGCAGGACGAAGCCCCCGGCGCCGCCCCGCGCCGCCGGCTTCGCCCGGCCGAAGCACCGGCAGTCCGCCGCCCGCCCGGCCCGCAGGGTCGCGGCGGTGAACCCGGCCAGCAGCACGAGCGCGGCCGCCGCGCCGGCCTGTCGCACGGTCGCGAGCAGTGCCACGGTCGCCAGTTCGGCGACGATCACACCGACGGCGGTCGACCGCCGCAGGCCGGCCGGCAGCCAGCGGAAGCCGGCCAGGTCGGCGGCGAACGCGGCCAGGGCCGCGCGGCTGCGCGCCTTGCCGACCAGGGCGGTGCCGAACACCACCACCAGCAGGGCGCGGGCGGCCAGTTGCAGCATGGTCATGCGGTCCTCCTCGAACCGTGGGTCGTCCGGTGCCCCGAGCGGTTCAGGGACTGCGCGGGTCGCCCGTCGCGGGACATCCGGCGGACGGCGACGCCCAGGGCGGTCCGGCTCGGGACGGTGCCGAAGGTCCGCGAGTCCAGGCTGCGCGGGCCGTCCCCGAGGACGGCGAGGTGTCCGGACGGCACCGCGGGGCAGCCGCCCGCGGCCGGGTCGCCCGCCACGCCGCTGACCCGCTTCACCAGCCAGGGCGAGTCCCCCGGGTCGCGCGGCCCGCCCGGGACGGGGATGACCACCACGTCGCCGCGGCGGAACACCGTGGTGCGGCGCACCAGCACCCGGTCGCCGTCCCGCAGGGTGGGCTCCATGCTGCCGCCCTCCACCACGACCAGCTCGAAGGAGCGGCGGAGCAGCAGCGCCGTCGCCGCGAGGCCGGCCAGCGCACCGGCGGCCGCCGCGGTCAGCGGAAGGGCGTTCACCGCACTCCTCCGGGCTGTTCCACCCCGACGCGCGGCGGCTCGCCGTGCGGCACCGCGCTGTGCGGCGGCTCCCCGGGCGGCGGCCCGCCGTGCCCGGCCGCCGCCCGGTAGCCCTCGGCCTGCGCGGCGAACATCTCCGCGTACCGGCCGTCGAGGGCCACCAGCTCGTCATGGCCTCCGCGTTCCACGACCCGCCCTTCGAAGAGCACCACGATCAGGTCGGCCTCCCGCAGGGCGGCGAGCCGGTGCGAGATCAGCAGACTGGTGCGCCCGGCCCGGTGGCGGCGCAGCGCCTGGTGGACCTCCCGCTCGGCGAGCGCGTCGAGTCCGGAGCTGGGCTCGTCCAGGATGAGCAGCTCGCCGTCCTCGCGCATGAGCGACCGGGCGAGGGCGACGCGCTGCCACTGGCCGCCGGAGAGCAGCACGCCGTCCTGCTCGTCCTCGTCGGTGAACGTCCGGCTGAGCATGGTCCGGTAGCCGCGCGGCAGCCGCTCCAGGCTCCGGTCGATGCCGGCCCGGGCGGCGGCGGCCCGGATCCGGTCGAGGTCCTCCCGGTGCTCGACGGCGCCCAGGCCGATGTTCTCGGCGGCGGTCAGGTCGTAGGTCATGAAGTCCTGGAACGTGGCGCCGATCCTGCGCCGCAGTTCGTCGACCGGCATCGTGCGGATGTCGACGCCGTCCCACAGGATCCGCCCGCGGTCGGGGTCGTAGAACCGGCAGAGCAGCTTGACCAGCGTGCTCTTGCCCGCGCCGTTCACGCCGACCAGGCCGACGGCGCTGCCGTGCGGGAGGTGCAGCTGGACACCGCGCAGCGCCCAGGGGGCGTCCGGGGTGTAGCGGAACCACACGTCCTCGAAGGTGATGCCGTCCCGCAGCGGCGGCGGTACGACCGTGCCGTCCGCCAGGTCCGCGGGCGAGCCGAGCAGCGCGAGGTAGTGCCCGAAGAGCCGCAACGCCTCCTCCGCGCGCCCGAGTTGCATCACGATGGCCGACAGCGCGCCCTGGACGGCCGCCACCGCGGCGGTGAACAGCGTCATGTCGCCGAGGGTGATCCGGCCGGCGAGCACCTGCCGTGCCACGACGACGGCCGCGGTGCCGGCGGCCGCGGCGGTGAGCAGGGCGAGCCCCGACTGGACGAGGACGCCGCGGCGCAGGGCCGCCAGGCCGGCGCCGGTCGTCTCGCGGAGCCCCTCGACCGCACGGCGGCGAAAGAGCGGCCCGGTGCCGAACAGCCGGATCTCCTTGGCGGCCCGCGGGTCGATGAGCAGCGTCCGGTAGAAGTAGTACCGCCGGGTGGCGGGGACGATCGCGGCGGCGGTGTCGGCCATGCCCCGGGAGGTGCGCAGGTGGCCGGCCACGGAGACGGCGACGCAGAGCACGAGGAGCGCGCCCATCGGCGGCCAGAACACCAGCACCGTGCCGAGGAACCCGGCGATCGTCGCGGTGCTGCGGACCGAGTCGAGCAGGAAGTCGAGGACGTCGTGCGGTGCGCCCTGGGCCGCGGTCTCGGCGAGCCGGATGCGGTCCTGGGTCGCCGGGTCCTCGAACGGGCGCAGCCCCCGGTAGGCGTTGACCCGTTCGTAGAGCCGGTCCTGCACCTCGAGGTTCACGGCCCGGCCGACCATGGCGCCGATCAGCGCCGTGACGTGGTTGAGCACGGCGGTCGCCCCGGCAAGGACGGCTCCCCCCGCCGCGAGCCACGCCACCCGGGTGCCGTCGGCCGCGCCGGGGCCGCCCGCGCCGGCGAGCGCGTCGACGAGCAGCTTGGTGGTGTAGGCCAGCACGGCGGGCAGGGCGCCGGTGAGCAGGGCGAGCAGCAGCTGGAGCAGGATCCCCTGCGGCGAGGCCCGCCAGCCCAGCCGCAGTGCGGCGGCCGCGGTCCGCACCCGCCCGGCGACCGTCGTGATCACACCGTTTCCCGGACCTGGGCCGGGCGGTCGGCCCCCGTGCGGTGCGCCGTCGCGGGCACGACGTCGGCCAGGTCGTGGCCGGCCGCGGTGATCACGCCGTCCTTGAGCCGGAGCAGTGTCGGGAAGGCGCCGACCTGGCCGAAGGCCGCGGTGGCCGAGGACTTCTCGGCGACGACGGCCACCCGGCCGACGGCGTCCAGGGCGGCGGTCATCCTGCGGGTCTCCGGGTTCTCCGGGTCGCCGACGACGAAGAACAGCGGGTCGGCGGCCCCGGTGGCGGCGCCGCCGGCCAGGGACTCGATCAGCGTGCCGCAGGGCGTGCAGCCGACCATGACGAAGCCGGCGAAGGCGTCCCCGGCGGCCACGTCGGCCGCGGTCAGCTCCTCGCCGTAGGTCGTGACGGCGCTGAACTCGGCGACGGCGGTGCCGACCGCCGGCAGGGCGTCGGGGGCGCCCGTGCCACCCTCCTCCAGCGTCCGCAGCCTGCGGATCACGGCGAAGGTGAGGACGAGGTTGGCCGCGATGGCAAGGCCGAGCGCGACGGTGGAGACGATGAGGGCGGTGAGCATGTCGGTTCCTCTCTGGGCCGTTCGAATCTGGGCCGTTCGAAGGGCGGCGGAGGGCGGGGGCCGCCGAGCCGGGGCCCCCGCCCTTGCGGTCGTCAGCAGCCGTACGCGACCTTCTTGTTGTACTGGAGGCCGCCGGTGCCCTTGCAGGTGCCGGTGCAGTTGTAGTAGCCGTTGCACATCGGCTGCCACCACCAGCCGCCCGAACAGAAGCCGCCCTGCGAGTTACAGGCGACGACACCGCAGTAGTCCGGCGGCACGCAGGCGCCGGCCTTCTTCTGCTTCAGCAGGGCGCCCAGCATCCGGTCGCCGAACGACGTGAGGGTCCTGGTCATGTGACCTCCTTGTGGGGTTCGACCCGTCCGATCGAGTCGCTCCACCATGCTGTCCGGGGGCCCTCCCCATCGGCTCCTCATCGGCTCTGCGGGGCCCTCACCGGCACGGGCCCGCCCGCCCGGGACGGCCCGCAGACGGCTCCCGGACATGCGAACGGCCCGCCCGCCACCGCTCCGGGGGATCCCCGGGGGCGGTGGCGGGCGGGCCGTCACACGGTGGGCGGTGGCGTCACCGCGTCATGCCGTGCTGGCGCTCGATGCCGTGCTTCTCGGCGCTGCGACGCTCGGCGCTGCAACGCTCGGCGCTGCGACACTCGGCGCCGTGGCGCTCGACGCTGCGGTCAGACCAGGTCGAAGCGGTCGAGCTCCATCACCTTGACCCACGCGGCGACGAAGTCCCGGACGAACTTCTCCTTGGCGTCGTCGCTCGCGTAGACCTCGGCGACGGCGCGCAGCTCGGAGTTGGAGCCGAACACCAGGTCGGCGCGGCTGCCGGTCCACTTGACCTCGCCGGTGGCCGCGTCACGGCCCTCGAAGGTGTTCGCGTCCGCGGAGGTCGCCTTCCAGACCGTGCCCAGGTCGAGCAGGTTGACGAAGAAGTCGTTGGTCAGCGTGCCGGGCGCCGTGGTGAGGACGCCGAGCGACGACCCCTGGTGGTTGGCGCCGAGCACCCGCAGGCCGCCGACGAGGACGGTCAGCTCCGGGGCGCTCAGGTTCAGCAGGTTGGCCCGGTCGACCAGCAGGTACTCGGCCGGCAGGCGGTTGCCCTTGCCGAGGTAGTTGCGGAACCCGTCGGCGGTCGGCTCCAGCGCGGAGAACGACTCCACGTCGGTCTGGTCCTGCGCCGCGTCCACCCGGCCCGGCCTGAACGGGACCTCGACCGCGAAGCCCGCCTCCTTGGCGGCCCGCTCGACGCCCACGCCGCCGGCGAGCACGATCAGGTCCGCGAGCGAGACCTGCCGGCCCCCGGACCGCGCCCCGTTGAACGCCTTCCGGACGCTCTCCAGGGTGCTCAGCACCGTCGCCAGCTGCTCCGGCTCGTTGACCTCCCAGCCGCTCTGCGGCTCGAGGCGCACCCGCGCGCCGTTGGCGCCGCCGCGCATGTCGCTGCCGCGGAAGGACGAGGCCGAGGCCCAGGCGGTGGAGGCCAGCTGGGCCACGGTCAGGCCCGAGGCGAGGATCTGCTCCTTGAGCGCGGCGATGTCGGCGGCGTCGACGAGCTCGTGGGTGACGGCCGGCAGCGGGTCCTGCCACAGCAGGGTCTCGGTCGGGACCTCCGGGCCGAGGTAGCGCACGACCGGGCCCATGTCGCGGTGGGTCAGCTTGAACCACGCCCGGGCGAAGGCGTCCGCGAACTCCGCGGGGTTCTCCAGGAAGCGCCGGGAGATCCGCTCGTAGACCGGGTCGAAGCGCAGCGAGAGGTCGGTGGTCAGCATCGTCGGGGCGTGGGTCTTCGCCGGGTCGTGCGCGTCCGGGACGGTGCCCGCGCCGGCGCCCTCCTTCGGCTTCCACTGGTGGGCGCCGGCCGGGCTCTTGGTCAGCTCCCACTCGAAGCCGAAGAGGGTCTCGAAGAAGGTGTTGTCCCAGGCCACCGGAGTGGCCGTCCAGGCGCCCTCGAGGCCGCTGGTGATGGCGTCGCCGCCCTTGCCGGTGCCGAAGGTGCTCTTCCAGCCCAGGCCCTGCTGCTCGATCGGGGCGGCCTCCGGGTCCGGGCCGACGCTGTCCGCCGGGCCGGCGCCGTGGGTCTTGCCGAAGGTGTGGCCGCCCGCGATCAGGGCGACCGTCTCCTCGTCGTTCATCGCCATCCGGCGGAACGTCTCACGGATGTCGCGGGCCGCCGCGATCGGGTCCGGGTTGCCGTTGGGGCCCTCCGGGTTGACGTAGATGAGGCCCATCTGGACGGCGCCGAGCGGGCTCTCCAGCTCGCGGTCGCCGGTGTAGCGCTGGTCGTCGAGCCAGGTGGTCTCCGGGCCCCAGTAGACGTCCTCCTCCGGCTCCCAGACGTCGGCGCGGCCGCCGCCGAAGCCGAAGGTCTCGAAGCCCATCGTCTCCAGGGCGACGTTGCCGGCCAGGATCATCAGGTCGGCCCAGGAGAGGTTGCGGCCGTACTTCTTCTTCACCGGCCACAGCAGGCGGCGGGCCTTGTCGAGGTTGGCGTTGTCCGGCCAGCTGTCGAGCGGGGCGAAGCGCTGCTGGCCTGCCCCGGCGCCGCCGCGGCCGTCGCTGATCCGGTAGGTGCCGGCGCTGTGCCAGGCCATCCGGATGATGAACGGGCCGTAGTGGCCGTAGTCGGCCGGCCACCAGTCCTGGGAGGTGGTCAGCACCTCCGCGAGGTCCCGCTTCACGGCCGCGAGGTCGAGGCTCCGGAAGCCCTCGGCGTAGTCGAACTCCTCGCCGAGCGGGTTGGCCACGGCGGGGTTCTTGGCAAGGATCTTCAGGTTGAGCCGGTCCGGCCACCACTGGCGGTTTCCGCCGCCCTGCGTCGGGTGCGACGCACGGTCGTGCGCGACGGGGCAGCCACCGCCGCCCTCCGGCTTCGCATCGGTGACGATCGCATCATGGTTCTCAGACATGGGAATCCCTCCGGGCCGGGCGGATCACTGTGTTCAGGAACTGCGGGCGGTGAAAGAGCCGGGGCCGGGGCCCCGGCGGGTCACGGCGTCGTCGGCCGCGTGGGCCTGGTGGGCCTCGTCGGCAGGGAAGCCGTGCTCCTCGGACGCATCCGGTGCGGCAGCCCCGCCGGTCGCTCACCCCGGTGCCGGCCTACCCGGTACCGGGGGCCGCACGGCGGTGGTGCAGTCACGCTGTCTTCTCCTGCCGTACTGGAGTCGTCCTGTCCCTAGGCTAACGCCGGAGCCGATCCTACGATGGACAAAATCCAAGTCAAGAACCACGCCAAGCCTGCCGCCGGTCACCAGCGGATGCGCGTTGATACGATCCGTTTTCCCGATGACCCCGGTCTTCCCGATGACCCCGGTGAGGTGAGCCGATATGAGTGACCTGCTGGAGCGGCTGCGCGGGCGCAACTGGCGGATGACCTCCCAGCGACGGGTCGTCGCGGAGGTCCTCGACGGCGAGCACGTCCACCTCACCGCCGACGAGGTGCACGCCCGGGCGGCGGAGCGGCTGCCCGAGATCTCGCGCGCGACCGTCTACAACACGCTGGGCGAGCTGGTCGCCCTCGGCGAGGTCACCGAGGTCTCCACCGACGGGCGGGCCAGACGCTTCGACCCCAACGCCCACCACCCCCACCACCACCTGGTGTGCACCGGTTGCGGCGCCATCCGCGACGTCCACCCCACCGGCGACCCGCTCGCCGACCTCCCCGCCTCGGAGCGCTTCGGCTTCACCGTCGCCGGCGTCGCGGTCACCTACCGGGGCCTCTGCCCGTCCTGCACGGCTTAGGGCCTCTCCGGTCGATCTTGGCAGTGCCCGCCGCCCTCGGGTCGAGTCGGCCCGCCGCGATGCGGGAGAATAAGCCCATGAACGACGACCAAACCCCACCCGCCTCGGCGATCGAACGCCGGCAGCGGCTCCTGGACATCATGATGAGGGACGGCGGCACCTGGGACTGGAAGCGGGCCCGCGAGACGTACCTGCCCCGCCCGGACCCGCGCACCGTACGCCGCGACCTCCAGCTGCTCTGCAAGGCCCGGCAGATCTTCCGCGCCGAGAACGGCGAGTACCAGGCAGCAGGCTGACGTCCGCGGACTCCGGCAGGACCCCGACGGGTGACCTGCCGGAGTCCTATTTCCCCACGTGCCGCGCCACCCGGTGGCGGAGGTAGACGACTCCCGAGCCGAAGACGCGGGTCTCGACGAGTTCGAGATCCACCCGGCGCTCGCGCCGGGGAAAGAACGGAACGCCGCCGCCGACCAGCACCGGGTAGACCATGGCCCGGTACTCGTCGATCAGATCCGACGCGGCCGCCTCGGCGGCGAGCGTCGCGCCGCCGATCGCGATGTCGCCCTCCCCCGGCTCGGCCCGCAACCGCCCGATCTCCTCCGCCAGGCCGCCGGAGGCCAGCCGGGCAGTACCCTGCACCGTCGACAGCGTGGTGGAGAACACCACCTTCGGGAGCGGGTTCCAGAGCGCGGCCCACTCCCGCATCGAGTCGTCGAGCGACGGGTCCTGGTCGGCGGTCTCCCAGTACAGCATCGTCTCGTACAGCCGCCGCCCCAACAGGTGGACGCCGACCTCCCGGATCTCGTCGATCCAGAAGCGGAAGACGTCCTCGTCGGGCGCCGTCCAGTCGAAGTCGCCGTTCGGCCCGACGATGTAGCCGTCCAGGGAAACGCCCATCGAGTAGGTCACGCTGCGCATCGGAACCCCTCCTCGGGAACAGGCTTCGACCCTACGACCGCCCGCCGCCCGCCGCCGCCCGGCGCAGGAGGCATCACGGCGCGCGGAGCCGTCCAGTCCCCGGACGCGTCGAACTGGACGCCTTCGCCCCCGGGGCCCGGACCAGCGCGTTCGGGCCGGGGCCGTCCAGGATCCCGCGAACGGCTGCTGGACACCCTCCTGGACAGGAACGGTCTGCCTCATCGGCCCCGACCTCCCACGAAGGCGACCACCATGACGCTCATCAAGGCCCTGCACGACACCGGCATCCGCGCCGTCGAGACCCTCGGCCCGACCGGCCTCGTCGCTCTCGCCCTCTTCCTGTTGCTGTACGTCGGCGTCGTCCTGCCGACGGTGTGGTCGCGGCACGCCTACCGCCGTACCGCGGCCCGCCGCACCCTGACCACCCTGCTGGACCACCTCGCCAGGCTGGGCCGGGTCGTCCGGGGCCTGCTGCCCTGGTGACCACAGGCAGCGCGGACGCTCAGCCCCGCTGCCCACGCTCCGTCGTCGGGCCGGAGCGCGTCTGCGCGTGCGCGTTCACGTCCGTGCGCATGTCCCACGGCTCGGCGACGGAGCCGTCGATCTCAAGGCCGTAGGCCATCAGGCGGTCGGCGTCCTCCGGGCGACCCTCGTCCTCCCAGAAGTGCGCCAACCCGTCCACGCCGCCGCCGGCGTCCGCCACGGACCGCAGCAACCGCTCGGTCTCGGCGGCGTCTCCCAGCCTCATCCGGGCCAGGCATCCCAACGCCTCATGGTTTCCGGCCTCGGCCGCCCGGCGGTACAGCCTCTCCGCCACACCGGCGTCGCAGTCCTCCCAGTACCTGGCCACGCGCACCAGCGTCTGCGGGCTTCGGTACTCGGCAAGCCGCCGCAGAACCTCGTCGACCCGCGCCTCGCCCTCGTCCTGGGCACAGGCCAGCAGTACCATGGTCGCCGCGGAGACGCCGTTGCCCCATGGCCCCTCCGCCTCGGCCGACGCATGGCGATCGGCAAAGTCGACCACCTCCCAGGCGAGCCTCTCAGCATCGGCCCGGTCGCCGGCTGCGTTCCTGTCTGCGGCCAGCAGTGCCAGCACGAACCCCTTGCCACGCTCCATGTACCGACGCGCCAGACGTTCGGCCTCCTCCTGGTTGCCGTGGTCCTCCTCCCAGTTGATCAACTCACCGGTGGCGTCGAGATCCCCGGCAGCAGCGCCGATCCTGAACAGGCGCATCGCCTCCTCGGGATCGCCGGCGGCCCGGCGCAGCCGTCCGAGGTCGTGGGGTGCTTCGGACGAGCCCGCCTCCACTGCCCTGGCGAGCAGATCCTCGGCCTCGGGGCCTCCTCCCAGCATCCCGGCCAGGGAGACCAGAGCATCGGCATGGCCCGTCTCTGCGGCCTCGCGGCAGAGCCGCTCGCCCTCTGCCCCGTCGCCGGCCAGGCCGCGTTCCAAGGCCAGCATGCACATCGCTTCGGAGTCCCCACTCCGTAGCGCCACCCGGGCCAGCCGCTCCGCCTCCGCCGAGAGGCCTCGGTCCTCCCTGGCTGTCACGAGGTCGGTCCAGGCCGCAGTGTGGCCCTGTTCCGCCGCCTGCCACAGGAGCAGGTCGGCGACTCGCTCGCGCCCTCGCCTGCTCGCGGACCGTGCGAGCTCGCACAGGTCCCTAGCCGTCCCCGCGTGGTGGCGCACCGCCTCCCAGAACGACGCCGGCGGGAAGCAGCTCCGACGCGCGGCGCGGCCGTAGTGGTCAAGGTAGTCGGCCAGCTGGCAGACCCCCGGCCGCGCGCCCATCCCGTGGTCGTTGGCGACCTCGCCGAGGGCCGCGACCACGCCCTTCACCTTCGTCCGCGCGTACGCCAGGGCGTCCGCGAACCAGTCCGCGGGCGCCTCGGCGCGCTGGTCCTTCGTCAGGTAGCCCGGGGCCGCCGCCTCCAGCAGGGCGAGCGGGATGGACGGGCCGTGGCCGAGCCGGCGCGCGTCCATGGCGGCCGTGACGACCGCCCAGGCGTAGCAGTCCGATCCGACGGCGCTCTCATAGTGGTCGACGAGGGCCGGACCGCCCGCCAGCACCTGGGTGACTCCCCCGGACCGGCTCGTTGCGGCGGCCACTGCGAGCGAGGCGTCGTCCCTGGCCATCAGGTCCGCGAGCGCCGCCCGTTCGAAGGCCCCGGGTACGTGGACCACCGACCCCGAGGCGAGCAGTCCCCGGGCCTGCGGGTGGCGGTCCAAACCCTCGGCGGGACGCTCGGCGAGCCTGCGGTGCAGGTCCGGCCAGAGCGTGGCGACGATCACCAACGGGCCGCGCCGCTCAAGGCCGCGCCGCAGCGCCGCGGCGGCGGCCTCGCCCTTCGGTCCGTCGATCACGTTCTGCGCCTCGTTCAGCCACAGCACCGTCCGCGGCCCTGCGGCATCGGCGGCCAGCAGCGCGAGCAGACTCTCGGCGGTCTTCGGGAACACCAGCTGCCAGTCCCCCAGCGAAGCCCGGACCGCTTCGAACGCCGTGCGCGTCTTGCCCGTGCAGGATCCCCCCTGGATGACGACAAGCGCGCTCCGCCCGTCGTCGGCCACCGCGTCCAACTGCGCGCGCAGCCGCCGGTCGTGGCCCCGCTCGACGTACTCGGGGAGCACGAAGCCCGCACCGGACTCGAAGGCGCGGCCGGGGACGGCCGGATGGACACCGAGCTGCTGTGCCGTCCACCGGGCGACCGGGCGCGGCCTGTCGGGCAGGTCGGAATCGCGGGTGGGTGACTCCGTACCGGCGAGCGCGGTCAGGGCCTGGGCGCGCTGCACCCCTGCGCCAACGGACTGCGCACGGCTTCGGGCGACGGCCTCGTACCGGAAACGCCACTCATCGGGGTCCAGCAGGTGGCAGTCGGTCGGCGACAGCTCGATCCGGGCCTGTGCAGCGGCCGTCCGCAGCACGGCGACCAACCGCACGAAGGCTTCCGGCCGTTGCGGGACCCGGGTCCCCTTCAGCCACTCGCCGACCGTCGTCGGTGACACCCCGACAGCGCGCGCGACGACCCGCAACGAGTGCGTTCCGGCCAGCCCGGTCCGATGAACCTCCCCGAGTCGGCGGAGGTCCGCCAGGAACTCCGCCTCGCCCCCGCCACTGCGTCCGACCGCCATGCCGTCCCCACTGCCCGCCTGTCCACCGTGTCCAGGGCGTCCGCCCTGGACACGGACAGAATCCTAGGTCGCGGCCGACGGCGCTCAGGCACCGGCGGTCATGGGCGACGGTCGCGATCCTCGCGCCGAAGTCGTGTACGAAGACCTGCGGAGACCGGCCGCCCCGGTGCCGGGGCGACGGTTCAGTGCGTGGCGCGGGTGCGCAGCAGGGTGTCCAGGGAGTCCACGATCCAGTCCCAGGACTGCTGCGGGTCGACGGCCGTGTGAGCAAAGCCTCCGGCCAGCTCCAGGCCGATGTAGCCGTGGACCATGCCGCCCAGCATCCGGACGGCGTGCGTCTGGTCCGGTTCGGCGAGGTCGTAGCCGCGCAGGATCGCCCGCGTCATCTGCGCCTGCCGGACGCCGGCGCTCGCGGCCGCCGTCTCGGGGTCGAGCCTGAACTGCGCGGCGGCGTAGCGGCCGGGGTGCTGCCGGGCGTAGTCGCGGTAGGTGGCGGCGAAGGCGGCCAGCGCGTCCTTGCCGGCGCGGCCGGCCAGCGCCTCGGCGGCGCGGTCGGCGAGTTCCTCCAGTGCGAGCAGGGCGATCCGGGTCTTGAGGTCCTGGGAGTTCCTGACGTGCGAGTAGAGGCTCGCGACCTTGACGTCGAAGCGGCGGGCCAGCTCGGAGACGGTCACCTGCTGGAACCCGACCTCGTCGGCCAGCTCCGCCCCGGCGCGGGTCAGCCGTTCCGCGGTGAGTCCTACGCGAACCATGGTTTTCCTCCTGCTCGGCATCACCCATTATGCGTTTGCCTAAAGGTCTTAGGCAAATTAGTCTGCGGTGTCATGGAGCAGCTGACCGAACACGACATCCGCACCGCCTTCCTGAACTGCACCAAGGGCGAGGCGAAGCGCCTGAACATCCCCCGCGACCTGGCCGAACAGCCCTGGGACGACCTGGACTTCCTCGGCTGGCGGGACCCGCAGGCCCCGGATCGGGCCTACCTCGTCGTCGAGCTCGACGGCCGCCCGCAGGGCCTGGTGCTGCGCAGCCCGGGCGCCGCCGCCTGGCAGGCCCGGCGCAGCATCTGCTCGCTGTGCGTGACCAGCCACACCGGCGGGGTCTCCCTCATGGTCGCGCCCAAGGCCGGGCCCGCCGGGCGGCAGGGCAACACCGTGGGCGCCTACATGTGCAGCGACCTGGCCTGCTCGCTCTACGTGCGGGGCCGGAAGGACGCGGGCGCCGGGGGGCGGCTGCACGAGTCCCTCACCCTGGAGGAGAAGATCCAGCGCACCAGGTCGAACCTCGCAGCGTTCATCGCCAAGGTCATCGACTGAGGCGCCCTGGCCGGGTCGGCTGCACGGCGCCGGGGAGGCCGTCAGGACGCCCCCGGAATCCCGAAGTTATCGATTGTGAAACATGGGTGACGGAGTGTCGGCTGCCGGCCCTACCGTGGCGCCTGCCCTAACCCGTAACCCTGTAGGGGGCAGAATGTCCCGGAGCCGCAAGCTCCACCGTCTCAGCAGCCCCGACACTGCCGAGCGTCGCGCGCAGCGCCTGCTGTTCCGTCACCTCCGTGATGACACCACCGCGAACCGCGGCCGGATGGCCAAACGGGTTCGCGAGCTCCAGCTGCTGATGGAGCTGGACCCCGTCGAGTTCGAGCAGCTGATCGCCCGGCTGATGGAGGCCATGGGCATGAAGGTCGAGCTCACGGCCCGGTCGCGGGACGGTGGAGTGGACGTACGCGGCATCGACACGGACCCGTTCCGCGGCGGGAACGTGATCGTGCAGGTGAAGCGGTACCGGGACACGGTGACGCCCTCGGCCGTGCGGGACCTGTACGGGACGCTTCAGCACGACCAGGCCGCGACCAAGGCCGTACTCGTCACGACCAGCAGGTTCGGCCCGAGCTCGCACCAGTTCGTCACCGGGAAGCCGATCACCCTGATCAACGGTGCCGAGCTGGTCGGCCTGCTCAAGCACCACGGACTGAACGAGGTGTTCGCGGCCGCCCGGTACGGCGCCGCCGGACTCGGCGACGAGGGCGACCTGCCCGGGATCGAGGTGGCCGCCGAGCCCGCCCGGCTCCTCCTGCACTGGACCGGCGAGGAGGAGTACGACATCGCCGCCCTGGTGTGCCAGGGGAACAAGGCGCTGTCGGACGAGCACCTGGTGTTCTACAACAACGGCTCGACGCCGGACGGTTCGGTGCGCCTGGTCACCGGCTACGGCGACGCCAACGCCTGCCTGATGGTCGACTTCGACGCGCTTCCCGCCGATGCGGACCGGCTGGTGGTGATCGCCGCCGCCGATGTCGAGAACCACCCGGCGGCGACCATGGCCGGGTTCGGCGGACCGGCCCTGATCCTCGAAGCCGGCGCCGACCAGGACCCGGCCATCGTGCACCTGGCCGACGGCGCCGCGACCAACACCGCGATGCGCCTGGGCAGGTTCGACCGCGACGCCGCCGGGGACTGGGACTTCACCCCCGCCCTCGCCGGGTACCCGGGCGGGCTGCACCAGGCCGTCGTCGCCTACGGTCTGGAGGTCGACGAGGCGTAGGCCCTCTCCGGCCCGGTCCGGCCTCCGGCCCGGCCGCCGGACCGGCCGCGGTCGGTCAGACGGCCGGGTGCCAGCCGAGCGCGGGGGCGAGGCGGGTGGCGATGTCGGTGAGGATCTGCACGTAGTCCTCCTCGCCGAAGGTGAACGGCAGCGCGAAGACCACCTCGTCGACCTCCCGGAACGCGGCGTGGGCGTAGAGCCGTTCGGCGATCTCGGCGGACGTCCCGACCAGGTCCGGCGCGAACATCATCCGCGCCGGGCCCTGCGGGGCGGCGGTGCGCGGCAGCCGGCTGCGGGCGTACTCCCGGTACCTCGCCCGCTGCTCCGCCGAGGCGCTGTCGGTGGGGATGACCACCAGCCCCTGGGAGACCCGGGCCCGCCCGCCCTCGGGGTGGTGGTCGCGGAAGGCGGTGATCTGCGACCGCTGGATCTCGGCGAAGTCCTCCGACTCCTCCGCCCGCACCACGTTGCTGGTGAGCAGGCTCAGGCCCTGCTCACCAGCCCACCGGGCCGAGCGCAGGCTCCCGCCGCCGTACCAGATGCGGTCCGCCAGGCCGGGTGCGACGGGCTGGACCCGGTCCGAGTAGACCTCGATGCCCTCGACGCCGCTGAAGTCGGTGGCCGGCTCGCCCCGGACGAAGTCCAGCAGCCGGCGCACCCGCTGGTAGCCGAACTCCTCGGCCTCGGCGGTGTCGGGGTACAGCGCGGAGGCGATCCGGTCGTAGTGCCCCGGCCGCCCGACGCTGATACCGGGGTTGAGCCGGCCACCGGAGAGGAGGTCGGTGGTCGCCAGGTCCTCGGCCAGCCGCAGCGGGTTCTCCCAGCCCAACGGGATGACCGCGGTGCCCAGTTGGATGCGGCGGGTGCGCTGCGAGGCCGCCGCCAGCACGGCGACGGGCGAGGAGATCCCGTACTGCAGGTGCCGGTGGCGCACCCAGCCGCTGTCGAACCCCAGTTGCTCGCCCAGCTCGATGAGCCGCAGTGTCGACTCGTGCCCCCGGGCGGGGTCGGCCGGGTCGAAGAGTCCGATGGTCAGGAAGCCCAGCTTGCGAAGGGGCTGCGAGGGCGACGGCACCGGTCCTCCGTTCTCCGCGACCGACTCGCCACCGGGTGGCGCGGATCGACTGTCACCACCCGGATACCGATCACCGGGCGTCCGGCCCACACTCACACGCGGCCGGGTGGCGATCAAGTGGCACATCGGAACCGCAATCCGGGGCAACACCCCCGTGACACCCCCGAAGCAGACCGGCCGCCGCCGCCCCCTCGTGCACCGCCAAACCCGGCGTGGCGCGGGCCCTCCTCGGCAGCCGCGGCAAGCGGACCCTCTTCGAGGTGCTCCCCGCCCGGGCGGTGGGCATCCGCAGCTTCTCCGCGTTCACCGACGAGGAGGAGTTCATCCTGCCGCCCGGCACCCGGCTCGAGGTCACGGACGTCAGGGCCGAGCGCAACGGACTGTGCACCGTGCAGCTGACGGAACTGGAGGAGCAGCCGCTGGTGTCCTGAGCCGTACCGCGGACCGGGCGTCTTCTAGGAATCGGCCGCCGCGGTGGGCGCGCCGGGGCTTGCGATGCGGCGGCCGGTGATCTCGTCCGGCTGGATGCGCACCCAGAGCGGGTGGCTGCCGCCGGCCCAGGACGTCGTACCCGGCAGCTGTCGCAGGTGCTCGACGGTGTCCGGATCCCCGACGTGCCGCGCCCGGCCCAGGAGGAGGACGCTCCAGCCCTGGCTCAGGTGGTCGTCGATCCGGTCGACCTGGAAGGACACCGGGGATCCGTCGTCCGGCGTGGCGGCGCCCTGCGCGGCGGTGCGGAAGACGATCGTCCCGTCGTCCACGGTGTAGTTGACCGGGAAGACGGCCGGGCCCGGGTCGACGGGCAGGGCGATCCGGCCGACGCCGTGGGTGCCGATCCGGTCCCAGCACTCGGCCTCGGTGAGGTGGAACAGCTGCGGGTGCGGCGCGGCGTCCGGCTGCCCGGGCGGGGCGTCGGCGCGCCCTTCGAGCAGCTCCTGGTAGCCGAGCCGCAGCGCGGCGGCGATCCGCACGAACCCGCCCGGGTCGAAGACCGGACCGGCCTCCAGCAGGTGCCGGAGGTAGCTCGGGGACATCGCCGCCCGGTTCGCCAGCACCTCTTCGGTCAGGCCGAGTTGGGAGCGCCGGTCGGCGATCCTGCGCGCGACGTCGGCGGGGTCGGCGCGGCGGGCCGCTTCGAGGCCATGGTCCCCGTTCACCTGCACTCCTTGCTCGCGGGCTCCGCCCGGTCATCGCCGTAGGCGTCGATCCCGGGCGGGGCACCCCGTCCTCAGCGGTCGGCCCGGTGCCGCCCGCCCGCCGATCATTCCATGACGCAGAGTCAACGAGCGAACACGCTCCAACACCGGCGCCGGGTGGCGGGGCGTCAACCCCTCTCCTGCGCCCGGTCCTGGGCCTCCAGGACCGCGTCGCCGTGGCGGAAGCCCCACTCCCCCAGGGCCTCCAGGGTGGGCAGCAGGGTGCGGCCGAGCGGTGTGAGGGCGTACTCGACCCGGGGCGGGGCCTGCGGATAGCTGCGGCGCTCCACCAGCCCGTTGAACTCCAGACGGCGCAGCGTCTCGGTGAGGACCTTGGCGCTGATGCCGCCGATCCGCACCCGCAGGGCGCCGGGGCGCGCGGGCGCCTCGCGCAGCGCCCAGAGCACCACCGAGCTCCAGGTGTTGGCCAGCAGGTCGAAGGCGACCCGGGCCCGGCAGTCCGCCAGGAAGGCCTCGCCCGCCCCGCCGCCCGTCACGCCTTGCGCCGCACCGTCCGTCGCACCGTTCGCCGCCATCGGCGGTCCCCCCCCTCATCCTCGCCCGTCCGCCACGCACCAATCGGTAACCATCGCCGTTCCTAGAGTCATCCCGAAGCGGCCCCGACCGGGGTCGGCTCGGACTCGGCGTAGGAGGTCTCCCATGCGGATCGGCATCATCGGAGCGGGCAACATGGCACAGGCGCTCGGCGGGCAGTGGGTCCGGGCCGGGCACGAGGTGGCGTTCGGCGCCCGGGACGCGTCCCGGGCCGCCGCCGCGGCCCGGCAGCTGGGCGCGGGCGCGCGGGCCGTGGAACACCCGGCCGCGGCCGCCGGGTTCGGCGAGGCGGTGCTGCTCGCCGTCCCGGCCGACCGGGTGGAGCGGGTGGTCGTGGCGGCGGCCCCGCCGGCCGGGCGGGTGCTGATCGACTGCACCAACCCGATCGCGTCCGGCACCCTCACCCTCACCACGGCCGGCGGCCCGTCGATGGCCGAGCGGATCGCCGCCGCCGCACCCGGCACGCACGTGGTGAAGGCCTTCAACGTCTGCCACGAGAGCGTCTGGCGGCGCACGCCGCCGGTCTTCGACGGCCGCCCGCTCGCCGTCCCCCTCTGCGGCGACGACCCGGAGGCGCTCGCCCTGGTCGGCCGGCTGGCCACCGATCTCGGCGCCGAGCCGGTGCCGGCCGGCGGTCTGGTCCGCGCGGGGCTGCTGGAGGCGGCGACCGCCCTCGCCATCGGCCTCTGGTTCGCCGGCCGGGACGCCCAGGCCGTCCTCCCGCCGCTGGCGTACGCGGGCGGGCAGGCCTGAGCGTCCCGGCCGGCGAAACGACCGCCGCCGGGAACGCGACGAAGCTCCGGTGGTGCGAGGTGACCCTCCCAGGCCACCCCGCACCACCGGAGCTTCGTCGTGCCGTGGGCGGCCGACCGGCGGAGGTACCGCGTCAGCGCCCGCTCAGTCGAGGCAGAACTCGTTGCCCTCGATGTCCTGCATCAGGAGGCACGACTCGTTGACGCCGTCGGCGACCAGCAGCTTCCCCCGGACCGCGCCGAGCGGGAGCAGTCGTGCGCACTCGGCCTCGATTGCGGCCAGGCGCTCCTCTCCGACGAGTCCGGTGCCGACCCGCACGTCCAGGTGCACCCGGTTCTTGACGACCTTGCCTTCGGGAACGCGCTGGAAGAACAGCCGCGGGCCGACACCCGAGGGATCGGCGCACGCCGCGAACGCCGGCCCCTCGTACCCGGGCCGCGGTTCGCGGTCGAAGTCGTCCCAGGTGGCAAACCCCTCCGGGGGCGGCGGCGTGACGTACCCCAGCACCTCGGACCAGAAGCGGGCGACGCGCAGCGGTACCGCGCAGTCGAAGGTGATTTGGACCTGCTTGATCGACTTCATCGGCCCATCGTAGAGGCCGGGCCGCCCGCCGTCCCGGCGGACGACGGGGTCTGAAGACAGGCCCTACCAGCACGCCACCGCCGTTGCCCGGGTGAGGTTTTCGGCCAGTACACGACCTGGTTCGGCCGGTAACGACTCCGGGCCAGGACCGCTTTCAGCCTGCTTGCAATGAGTTCAGGGTGCGGCGGCGGCCCTCTCCGGCCGGCCGGCGACGGGTCCGGGCCGTTGACCGCCGGCCGACCTGACGTCGGATCGGACGGGGCGCGGGCCGGCGGGCAGGCGACCGTGCCCCACGGTTCGGCGCCTCGACCGGCGGTGGCCGGTTCCCGTCGATCCCCCGTCGGACAGCTCCGGGTGGTCGAAAAAACGCCCTGTACGGTCCCGTCGTTTTCTGTTTAATCTTGCGGTGATCGAGTGGTCGCCTCCACTTCCCCAACCCTGCCGGCCCAGGGTCCAGACCTGCCCCGCACCCCGGCATGACCTTAACTGTTGCCGCCCCAGCGCTGGTTCACGCGCACACTGGCCGCCCTACGACCCGAGTGGCGCCACCCGGCTACGAACACATTCCAACAGGTTCACACAGGGGGATGTCGCATGCCCACCACCATCCAACCGGCCCCACGGACAGCGGCCTCGTCGCTCGTGACCGTCGTCGTGCCGTGCTTCAACGAGGAGTCGGTCCTGCCCGCGACCCACGCGCGGCTCGTCCGCGCCCTGCGGGCCGGCCGCGGGGTGACGTACGAGGTCCTCTACGTCGACGACGGCAGCACCGACGACACGTGGTCCCTCATCAGGGAGTTCGCGGCCGGGTCGGAGCACGTCCGGGCCGCCAGGCTGAGCCGCAACTTCGGCCACCAGGCCGCCTGCCTCGCCGGGCTCCGGGACGCGACCGGCGACGCCGTCGTGATCATCGACGCCGACCTCCAGGATCCGCCCGAGCTCATCCCGGACCTGGTCGCCCGCTGGCGGGACGGCTGGTCGGTGGTCTCGGCCCGCCGGATCGAGCGCAAGGGGGAGGGCGTCCTCAAGCGGGCCACCGCCTTCGCCTACTACCGGCTGCTGAACGGCATGTCCGATCACCCGGTGGCCCTGGACACGGGCGACTTCCGCCTGTTGGACCGGTCGGTGGTCGACCTGCTCGACGGCCTAGGCGGCCAGGAGCTCTTCCTCCGCGGCACGATCAGCTGGGCCGGCCTCCCCGAGACGTCGGTGCCGTACCGCCGCGACCCGCGCGCCGCCGGCACGTCGAAGTACACGCTCCGCAAGATGCTCGAACTCTCCCGCCGCGGAATCATCTCCGGGTCGGCTCTGCCGATCCGGGCGACGGCCGCCGGCGGCCTGCTCTCGGCGGCCGTCGCCACGGTGGTCGCACTGGCCCGGCGCGATCTCCGGACCGCCCGCTGGGCCTACTCCCTCGGAGTCCAGACCCTCGCGATCGGGGTGCTCGGGGAGTACGTCAACGCCACCCTGCGCCACGCACAGGGCCGACCGCCCTTCGTCGTCGGGGAGCGGATCCAACGATCCCGCCCGGCCTCCGCTCTGCAGGCGTCGATCGCCTCGGGGGTGGCCCGATGACCGCCGCACCGGAGAAGTTGACGAGTCGTCAGAACAAGGCTGTGGAAGCAACGGAGGCAACCCCGGTGCCCGAAGCGGCCGACGTGGTGGAGAAGCCGGTCGACGTGGTGGTGGTGGGCGGCGGGTTCACCGGTCTGACCGCCGCCCTGGAGCTCGCCGCGAAGGGGGTGAGCGTGCGCGTCCTGGAGGCCGAGGACGAGATCGGCGGCCTCGCCGCCTCCTTCACCGTGGGCGACCGGGAGCTGGAGCGCTTCTACCACCACTGGTTCTCCTCCGACACCGAAATCCTGCGGCTGTGCGAGGAGTTGGGCATCGCCGACGCGGTGGAGCCGCACCTCACCCGGACCGGCATGTACTACGCCAACACGATCTTCAAGCTCTCCAAGCCGATCGACGTCCTGCGCTTCGCCCCGCTGGCGTTCACCGACCGCCTCCGGCTCGGTCTGCTGGCCGTGCGCGCCGGACGGGTGCGGAACTGGCGGGAGCTGGAGCACCGCACGGCCGAGGAGTGGCTCGTCTCGCTCGGCGGCCGCCGCGTCTACGACGTCGTCTGGCGGCCGCTGCTGGAGGGCAAGTTCGGCGACTACGCCGGGCAGGTCGGCGCGACCTGGATGTGGACCAAGCTGCACCTGCGCGGCGGCAGCCGCACCAAGTCCGGCAGCGAGACGCTGTACTACCTGCGCGGCGGCAGCAGGACCCTGCTGACGGCGCTCGGGCGCCGACTGGCCGAGCTCGGGGTGGACGTCCGCACGGGCACCGCCGCCGAGGCGCTCCACGCCGACGGGTACGGCCTCACCGCGGTGGCGGCCGGCGGGCGGCTGCACCCGGCCCGCCAGGTGCTGGTGACCACCGCCCCCGAGCAGGCCGCGCGCCTCCTCGACCACCCCGAGGCCGCCCACCCGGCCGTCCCGGCGCTGTCCCGGCAGCTCCGCCAGATCGGCTACCTGGCCAACGTCTGCCTGGTACTGGAGAACAACCGCAAGCTCTCCGACACCTACTGGCTGAACGTCAACGACCCGTCCTTCCCCTACGTCGGCGTCATCGAGCACACCAACCTCGACGACCCGTCCCGCTACGGCGGACGCCACATCGTCTACCTCTCCAAGTACCTGCCGGCGGACGCCGAGCTGTACCGGATGACGGACGAGCAGGTCTTCGAGTTCAGCCTGCCGCACCTGCGGCGGATGTTCCCCGGCTTCGACCGCGGCTGGGTCGACCGCTACCACGTCTGGCGCGCCGAGTACGCCCAGCCGGTCGTCACCCCCGGCTACACCCGCACCATGCCGCCGCTGCAGAGCCGGATCCCCGGCGTGTACCTCGCCGGGATGGCCCAGGTGTTCCCCGAGGACCGGGGCACCAACTACGCGGTGCGCGGCGGCCGCCAGGCGGCCCTGCTGATGGCCGAGCAGCTGGACCACAGGAGTCCCCTCACCCGGGACGGCGAGAACGGGGCGGACCATGAGTGAGCTGATCACCTTCGACGACTGCCACAACCTGGAGATCGCCCGGATCCACCAGCTCTACCGCGCCCACGTCAGTCGCAGCCAGGTGGACCTGATCGGGTCCTTCGGCTTCGGCCGGGACACGGTGGACCACGCCGAGGGCGCCTGGATCCGACTCCGCGACGGCCGAAGGATCCTGGACTTCACCGGCGGCGTCGGAGTGCTGAACCACGGCCACAACCACCCCCGGATCCTCGCCGTCCGCGAGCGCTTCCAGCGCGAGCAGCGGATGGAGGTGCACAAGAACTTCTTCTCCCCGTATGTCGCGGCCCTCAGCCACAACCTCGCCGCCCTGCTCCCGGGCGACCTGAACGTGAGCTACTTCCCCAACTCCGGTGCGGAGGCGGTGGAAGGGGCGGTCAAGCTCGCCTACAAGTACCACGCCGGACACCGCGGGACGATCCTCCACAGCGACATCGCCTTCCACGGGAAGCTCCTCGGGGCCGGCAGCCTGACCGCCTCCCCCGAGATCCACTTCCCCTTTCCGGAGATCCCCGGCACCGACTCCTTCGCCTACGACGACCTGGACTCCCTCACCGCCGCGCTGGAGCGCCACCGCGGATCCGACGGCAGCAGCGACGTCTACGCGGTGGTCCTGGAGCCCTTCAGCGCCTCCAGCCTGCGCGAGTGCTCGGCGCGGTTCCTCTACGAGCTGCGGCGGATCTGCACCGAGCTGGACATCGTGCTGATCTTCGACGAGGTCTACACCGGCTGGGGCAAGACCGGGGAGCTGTTCCACTTCATGCGCCACCCGGACCTCGTCCCCGACGTCCTCGCCATGTCCAAGTCCTTCGGCGGCGGCAAGGCCTCGATCTCCGCGTACACCGCCCGCGAGGCGGTCTTCCGGCGGGCGTACGACAACCTTGCCGACGCCACCCTGCACAGCACCACCTACTACGGCTTCGGCGAGGAGACCGCCACCGCCCTGGAGGCCGTGGCCGTCGCCGTGGACGAGGACTTCCCCGGCCGGGCCCGGGAGCTCGGGGCCAGGCTGGGCGCCGGACTGGCCGACCTGGCCGCGCGCCACCCCCGCCTGGTGACCGGCACCCGGGGCCGCGGCGCCCTGCACGGCCTCTTCCTGCGCAGCGGGCCGAGGATCCCGGACCGGATCCGGGCGGCCCTGCCCGGCGGCTTCGCGAAGGACCCGCAGGCGGTGCCCAAGCTGCTCACCGCCGCGGTGGTCGCCGCCCTCTACCGGGACCACGGCGTGCTGACCTTCTTCGGGTCCAACCGGGAGATCGCCCTGATCGCCTCGCCGCCCCTGGTGGCCGAGCCCAAGGACGTCGACGTCTTCCTGTCCGCCCTGGGCGAGGTCCTCGACCAGGGCGCCGGGCGGCTGCTGGCGGGCTTCGTCAAGGAGAAGGTGAGCGGCTGATGCGACTGCTGAGACTCCTCCGACCGCTGCGACCGATCCACCCGACCGACCGCTCCGGCGCGGTGCGCGCCAGCGGCCTGCCGGCCTACTGGCAGCGCCACTACGCCTGCCTGCGCGCCACCGGTGCGGCCGGCGCCGCCGAGCGCCACGTCCAGGGCACCATCGCCACCCTCCCGCTGCCGTACCGGCTCGGCTACTGCGCGGTGCTGCGCGCGATTCCCGCACTGTTCCGCTGCGCGGGCGGACACAGCGTGCACCGGGCCCCCGCCGCGGCCGACCGGGTGGCGATGGCCCGCCTCGGCCGGCTCCCCGGAGTGGCCCAGGTGCTGCGGGCGAGCACCGCGCTCGCCCTGTACGGCGCACTGGACGGCCCGGAGCCCCGGGCGGCGGCCCGGTGACGGCGCCCTGGCCGCGCGCCCGCCGCGGCACGCCGACCCGCGACTGCGACGTCCTGGTCATCGGCTCCGGTGCCGGCGGCAGCGCCGTCGCCCTGGACCTGGCGACGGCCGGCCACCAGGTGCACGTGATCGAGGAGGGCCCGCGCGTCACCACCGACGAGCTCGGCGCCGCGACACCCGCCGAGAACATGCGCCGGCTCTACCGCCAGGGCGGCCTGACCCCGATCTTCGGGCGGCCCACCATCGCCTACGGCGAGGGCCGCTGCGTCGGCGGGACGACCGTCGTCAACGGCGGGCTCCTGTGGCAGCCCTCCGCCGCCCTGCTGAGCCGCTGGGCCGCCGTCCACGGTGTCGACGGCTACCGGGCCGCGGACCTCGCCCCGCACCTGCGCCGGATCGTCGAACGCCTCCGGGTCGAGCCGCAGACCCCCGACGGAGGGGACCGCGACTCCGTCCTCCTCGCCGCCGGAGCCGACCGCCTCGGGTGGCGCTGGCAGTACCCCGAGCGGGCGCTGCACGGATGCCTGCGGCGCAACCGCTGCACCACCGGATGCACCAGCGGGGCCAAGCAGAGCACCGCCCTGACCTACCTCCCGCAGGCCGAGCGCCTCGGTGCGCGGATCCTCCCGGGGACGCGGGCGCTGCGGATCCGGCACGACGGACGGGACGTCCAGGGCGTCCTGACCGTGGACGAGCAGGGCCGGCGCGCGTTCCACCGGGCCCGGACGGTGTTCGTCGCGGCCGGCCCGATCGGCACCCCCGCCCTGCTGCAGCGCAGCGGGATCCACCCGGACCGCGCCGGCCGCGAGCTGGGCCTGCACGTCAACCTGCGGACCGTCGCCCGCTTCGCCGACCCCGTCGCGGCGACCAACGGGACGATCTTCACCGCCCAGGTCCACGAGTTCACCGATCGCGGCGTCCTCGTCATGCCGTCCAACCTGACCCCCGGGAGCCTCGCCGCGGCGCTCGCCGGACACCCCCCGCAGCTGGTCGAGGGAATTCTCGACCGGCTCGACCGGTCGGCCGTCTACACCACCCAGGTGCGGCTGCGCGGCAGGGCCCGGGTCACCGCGCTGCCGCTCGGCGGCACCCTGCTGCGGCACGGCATGACCGCCGAGGACCACACCGCGCTCCGCACGGCGTTCGCGGACACCGCACGGCTGCTGCTGGCCGCCGGCGCCGTCGAACTCGTCCCGCCGGTCGCCGCGGCGGGCCCGCTGCGCACGGCGGCCGACGTCGAGTCCTTCTGCGCCGGCGTCCGCCCCGCCGACTGGGAGCTGGTCTCCGTCCACGGGATGGCGTCCTGCCGGATGGGCCGGCCGGACCGCGGCGGCGTGTGCGACGAGCACGGGCGGCCGCACGGCTTCCGCAACCTCCACGTCAGCGATGCCAGCGTGCTCCCCGGCGTCACCGGGATCAGCCCGCAGGGCACGATCATGGCCTTCGCCCACGAGATCGCCGCCCGGTTCCTGAACCGCTGACGGCCCGTCGGCCCCCGTCCGTTCCGCGTCCCCGTCCGACTCACCCGCCTCACCCACCCGGAGAGAGACCTATGCACACCCTGTCCGCCCGGTCGGCCAAGACCGGGAGCGCCGACCGCTGGTTCAGCACACCGGCGATCGTCGCCTCCTGCGTCGGCTTCGTCCTGATCGGCGCGCTGCAGTCGCTGTACGGGCCGGCCCTCCCGGCCCTGCGGGAGGAGTTCGGGCTGTCCCCCTCCGGTGCCGGACTCGCCCTGAGCGCCCACTTCATCGGCGGCGTCACCGGTGTCCTCGCCTTCGACCGGGCCTACGGGCGGATCGGCAACCGGGCTCTGCTGGGCGTCTCCTACGCCCTCATGGCGGTCGGCGGCACGGCCTTCGCGCTGGCGCCGAACTGGCCACTCGCCCTCCTCGGCGCGCTGGTCACCGGCTTCGGCTTCGGCGGCATCGACTACGGGCTGAACCAGCTCTTCGCCACCGGCTTCGGGCGGCGCAGCCCCGCCATGCTGAACATCCTCAACGCCCACTTCGGCATCGGTGCGATCATCGGCCCGGCGCTGATCGGTGCGCTGGGCGCCGACCGCTACCCGGCCGTCTTCGTCGTCTTCGCCGTCCTGGCCGCCCTGCTGCTGCTCCCGCTCGGCGGCGTCCGCGACCGAACCCCGGACCAGGGCGGCCGCCCCGCCGACGCCCCCGACGCGCCCGGTTCCGGCGCCCCCGCCGCCGCCTCCGCCGCCGGGGTGAAGAGCCGGACCGCCTCGCTGCTCGGCGTGTTCGTGCTGCTGTACGTCCTGCACGTCGGGGTGGAGGCGGGCGTCGGCGGCTGGGAGCCGACCCATCTGGAGGCGGTGGGCTACGGCACCACGGTAGCCGCCTCGGCGACCTCGGTCTACTGGCTGATGCTCACGCTGGGCCGCTTCCTGGTGGCGCCGCTGACGCTGCGCTGGTCGGAGCCGGTCATCATCGCGGTCAGCTGCGCGGGCATGTCGGTGTGCCTGCTGGCGGCGGTACTGCCCGGCGCGGCGCCCTACGCCTACGCGGGCGTCGGCCTGTTCATCGCGCCGATCTTCCCCACCGGGCTGCCCTGGCTCAAGCGCGCCGTGCCGGCGGCGCAGCGGGCCGGCGCGCTGGTCATCGCCGCCTCGATGGTGGGCGGGGTGGCGGCCGGACCGGTGCTGGGCCGGGCCATCGAGCTCTTCGAGGTGCGGATGGTCCCGGCGGTGCTCTTCGTGCTCGCCGCCGTCTGCCTCGCGGCCACCTGGTGGCTGACCCGCGCCACCCGGTCGGCGCGGCCCGCCGACTGACCCGCGGGGCCCTCCGGCCCGGCCGGGTCCCGGTCCCGGCCCGGAAAGCCGGATGGTCAATCATCTCCCCTCCCACCTGGTCAAGTTGACTCTGCTAGCGTGAGGAACGGACTCTCCGTAACGGACCGAACGGCGGCCCCGAGTCCCCAAGAACCGCGAGGAGGCATCGCAGGATGCTCACCGTTTCAGTTGTCGGCCTGGGAGTCATGGGAAGCCGGATGGCGCGCCGATTAGTGGACGCCGGCTACCAGACCTTCGTCTGGAACCGCTCCGCCGACCGCGCCGCGCCGCTGGTCGAGGCCGGTGCGAAGGCCGTGGCCACCCCGGCGCAGGCGGCTCAGGAGGCCGACGTCACCATCGTGATGGTCTCCGACCCGGACGCGCTGGCCGAGGCCACCGAGGGGCCCGACGGCGTGCTGAGCGGCTGCGTTCCCGGCCGGACGGTCGTGCAGATGTCCACCGTGTCGCCCGAGGCCACCGCCCGGCTGGCGGCGCAGGTCCCGGCGGGGGTGGCGCTGCTCGACGCGCCGGTCATGGGCAGCATCCCGCAGGTCGAGAGCGGCACGCTGACCGTGCTGACCGGCGGTGACGACGAGACGGTGGAGCGGCTGTCGGCGCTGCTGTCGGTGTTCGGCGAGGTCCACCGGGTCGGCGGGGTCGGCGCCGGGACGGCGGCCAAGCTGGTCGCGAACTCCGCGCTGATCGCGATGGCCACGCTGCTCGGCGAGTCGCTGGCGCTGGGCGGCGGCCTGGGCCTGTCCCGGGACACCACCTTCGACGTGCTGTCGCGGACCTACCTCGGTGAACTGTCCGACGGCTGGCGGCCTGTGGTCGAGGCGGGAGAGCACCGGCCGTCCTTCTCGCTTTCGCTGGCGGCCAAGGACGCGGCCCTGGTCGACGCCGCCGCCCGCACCTCGGGCGCGCCGCTGCCGGTGCTCGCCGCGGTGTCCGACTGGTTCGCCGAGGCGGAGCGGGCCGGCCACGGCGCGCTCAACATGTCCGCGGCGGTCACCCACATTCTGCAGACCAGGGGGATCTGATGACCGAGCTGCGCCACCACCAGGAGGTCCCCGGCCTCAAGACCGCGAACGGGTACAGCCACGTCGTCTCCGGCACCGGCCGGATCGTGGTGACGGCGGGCCAGGTCGCGCTGGACGAGAAGGGCGAGCTGGTCGGCCCCGGCGACATGGAGGCGCAGACCCGGCAGGTCTTCACCAACCTCCGCTCGGCGCTGGCGGCGGAGGGCGCGACCTTCGACAACGTCCTCAAGATCACCTGTTATGTCACCGACCTCAGCCGGCTTCCCGAGGTCTACGCCGGCAGTGACGAGTTCCTCGACCTGAGCCGGCCGCCGGCCAGCGCGACCGTCCAGGTCTCCGCCCTGGTTCGGGAGGACTTCCTGATCGAGGTCGAGGCACTGGCAATCGTTTAGGGCCGCTCTTTCGGGTCACGCGGACGGCCCGGGCCTCCCGCCGGATTTCCGGCGGGAGGCCCGGGCCGTTCGGGCGGGCGGCGTCAGACGCGGGCGCTGTTGGCCAGCACGTGCTCGGCCAGGTCGTCCACGGTGGAGAGGCCGTCGGCGAACTCGTCGCCCACCTCCAGGCCGAACCGCTGCTCCAGCAGGATCAGCGCCTCGGCGATCACCATCGAGTCGATGTTGAGGTCGGTGAAGAGGGACGCCTCCGGCCGGACGGCGGCGGCGTCGACGTTGCCGACCTCGTGGAAGGCCTCGGCCAGGGCCGTGAGCACGTCGTTCTTGGTCATCGTGAATCCCCTCGGTGCGGGCGGTCGGCGTCCGGGCCGGCCGCCAGGTCGGTGGCGGCGGCCACCACCGCGTCCAGCAGGCGCTCGGCGGTGGCGGCGTCGAACAGGTTCTCCTGGTAGGTGAGCGTGAACTCGAGGTCCGACGCGTGGTCGGTGGCGGTGAGTTCGAGCTCGTACTTGCTGTGCAGCGGCTCCAGCGGCAGCAGCCGCGCCGCCACTCCGGGGCCGAAGTCCCCCGGCCGGGTGGGGGCGTCGGTGGCCGCCAGGTAGACGGGGGTCAGCGCCGGGCGGCTGAGGTCGCGGTCCGGGTGCAGGGCCGCGACCAGCTCGTCGAAGGGCACGTCGGCGTTGCGGTAGCAGACCGTCGCCTCGGCCTTGATCCGGGCGAGCAGCTCCCGCCGGTCGGGCTCGTCGCGCAGGTCCACCCGCAGCACGAGGGTGTTGACGAACATCCCGACGGTCTCGGCATCTGCGGCCTCACGGCCCGCCCAGGGGAAGGCGAACAGGAAGTCCCGCTGTCCGCCGCCGCGGGCCAGTGCGGTGGCGAGCACGGCGGCGGTGAGCATGAACGTGGTCGCGCCCGTCTCGGCGGCGAGGGCCCGCAGCCGTGCCGTCGTCTCCGCCGGGAGCCGGGCGCTGCGCAGGCCCGCGAGGGAGCCCTGGGCGGCCCCGCGCGGCCGGTCGTGCGGCAGGACCGCGTCGGTCGGCGCGCCCGTCAGCCGGGCGACCACCGCGGCGAGCGAGTCGGGGGACGCCTCGGCCGCGCCCGACCGGTCGGAGCCGGTCGACCCGAAGGCCACGGCCCCCGGCTGCCGGTACTCCCGCCCGAGCTGCTCCAGCAGCAGGCCCAGCGACCAGCCGTCCAGGACGATGTGGTGGGCCGCGAACACCACGACCGTCCGCTCGCCGACCGCGATCACCTCGGCCCGGGCGGGTGCCTCGACGGCCAGGTCGAAGGGCGTCCAGCAGACCTCGCCGATGTGCTCGGCCAGGGCCTCCGGCGACCAGTCGCCCGCGTCGGTGACGGTGACCTCCGGCGGGGAGCCCGCCGTGGAGTAGACCACCTTCCGGAGCTTCCGGTCGAGGGTGAACCGGGCGCGCAGCGCCGGGTGGCGGCCGAGCACCGCCGCCAGCGCCCCGGCGAGCGCCACCCGGTCCACCGGTCCGGTCAACTCCAGGACGGTGGGCAGCAGATAGGCGCTGCGGACGCCCGGCAGCCGGTCGATGAACCAGAGCCGCTGCTGGACCGAGGTCGCCACACCCCCCTGCGCAGCGTTCGGCCCGGGAGCGGACGTGTCCGCATCGGAGGCGGGCGCGGCGGGCGCGGCGGACCCCTCGGACACAGCCGACCGGCCGGCGCCGGCCAGCAGCCGGCCCAGGCCGGCGACCGTCGGCTCGGCCAGGAAGTCGCGCAGCGCGACCGGCGCCCCCGCCTCCGCCTCGGCCGCCGCGAGCAGCCGGACCGCCAGCAGCGAGTGCCCGCCGAGGCCGAAGAAGTCGGTGTCCGGCGCGAACCCGGTGTCGGGCGCGAACACCCGGCCGGTCGCCTCGGAGAGGATCCCGGCGATCAGCCGGGCGGCGCGCCGCTCGTCCGGGCCGAGCTCCGCCCGGACGGCCCGCCCCTCCGGCAGCAGCACGGCGGGCAGCGTGGCGAGCGCCGCGGTGTTCAGCTTGTCGTTCTGGGTGAACGGCAGCTTGGCCACCGCGTACACCTCGGCGGGCAGCACCGCCGCGGGCAGCCAGCGCCGCAGCGGGGCCACCACCTCGTCCCGGGTGGGCGGTTCACCGCCGTCGTGCAGCTCCAGGTAGCCGACCAGCCGCTTGGGCTCGCCGACCGCCAGGACGGCGGCCGCCCGCACCCGGGGGTGCTCCTCCAGCAGGCGGCGGACCTCCCCCGGCTCGATCCGGTTGCCGAGGATCTTCACCTGGTCGTCGACCCGGCCGATGTAGTCGAGCCGGCCGTCCGGCCGCAGTGCCACCCGGTCGCCGGTGCGGTACATCCGGTCGTCCGGCCCGGTGCCGAACGGGTCCGGCAGGAAGGCCTGTTCGGTGAGGTCGGGCCGGCCCAGGTAGCCGAGGGCGAGGCCGACGCCGGCCACGTACAGCTCGCCGGGGACGCCGACGGGCAGCTCCTCGCGGTGCGGGCCGAGGAGGTAGGCGCGGGTGTTGGGCAGCGGGACCCCGATCGGCGGCCGCTCGTCGGCGAGGTCCACCGTGCCGCAGGTGCTCAGGCAGGACGCCTCGGTGGGCCCGTAGGCGTTGCGGACCTCGGCGCCCCACTTCTCCGTGCAGGCCGCGGCGAGCTGCCGGGTGACGGCCTCGCCGGCGAAGTAGGCGGTGCGCAGCGTGGTCGGCCCGCCGGCGTCGGTGTCGAGGGCGGCCCGCGCCATGCTCGGCGTCATGGAGGTGGAGGTGATCCCGAGCGGTCCGCGGACCAGCTCGGCGAGGGCGCCAGGGTCGCGCCGCTGCCGGTCGTCGGCGAGGACCAGCAGCGCGCCGGCCGCCAGCGAGCGGATCACGTCGAAGTTGGCGACGTCGAAGGAGGTGGCGCAGGTGCAGAGCAGCCGGCCGTCCGGGCCCAGGCCCTCGTCCTCGATCCACCACAGGACGGTGTTCAGCAGGCCCTGGTGGGAGACCAGGACGCCCTTGGGCCGGCCGGTGCTGCCGGAGGTGTGGATGACCATCGCGGTGTCCCGCCCGGTCAGCCGCGGGGGGACGGCCGGGGCGCTCGTGCCGCGCAGCGGCTCCAGCTGGAGCAGCGCGGGGCCGGGCGAGCCGGTCAGGTCGGCGCCGGCGGCGTCCACCACGACGGCCTTGGCGTCGAGCCGGCCGATGATGTGCGCCAGGCGGTCGGGCGGGGTGTCCAGCCCGATCGGGGCGTAGGCGGCGCCGCTGCGCAGGACGCCGAGCCAGCCGGCCACCAGGGCGCCGCCGCGGGTGGCGACGACGGGCACGTGGTCGCCGGGGCCGATGCCGAGCTCGCGCAGGGCGGCCGCGACGGCCCAGGACCAGGCGTCCAGCTCGCCCCAGCCGAGGTCCGCCCCGTCGCAGGTGACCGCCGGGGCGGCCTGGTCCGCGGCGGCGATCCGCGCCGCGATGGCGTCCAGCACCGTCGCGTGCTCCGGGTCGGCGCCGCCGAGGTGGCGGCCCACCAGGTCGCGCCGCTCGCCGGGGACGACGCAGGCCGGCAGCGCGCCGGGCGCCCGCTCGGTGACGGGCAGCCGGGCGAGGGTCTGCTGCGGTGCCTCGACGGCGGCCGAGAGCAGCGCCCGGAATCCCTCGGCCAGCCGGGCGGCCAGCGCGGGCGGGTAGCAGTCGGTGTCGTACTCGATGGTGCCGGTGACCCCGGCCGGGGTCTCGTCGAGGATGAACAGCAGGTCGAACTTGGCGGCGCCGGTGGGCAGGAGCTGCGCCCGCTCCCAGCGCGGCGGCCGGGAGTAGCGGGGGACGGGGTAGTTCTGCAGGGCGAAGCCGATGTTCACCAGGGCGCCGCGCGGGGTGTCGGGCAGGGCCGCGGTGAGCCGGTCGAACGGGATGCGCTGGTAGCCGAGGCTGTCGAAGGCCTCGGTGCGCACCGCCGAGCAGAGGTCGGCGAAGGACTCCTCGGGGTTCACCGTGCAGCGCTGCGGGACGGTGTTGACGAAGAAGCCGACCAGGTCCTCGAGGGACTGTTCGGGCCGGTCGGCGGCGACCACGCCGAGCAGGAAGGCGTCCCGGCCGGACCAGCGCTGGACGACGGCCTGGAACGCGGCGAACACCACCACGAACGGGGTGACCCGCAGGTCGTGGGCGAGGCCGCCGACGGCGGCCCAGAGCTCGGCGGGCAGCTCGAAGACGTGCTCGGCGCCCGGGCGGTCGCCCTCCCTCGGGGTGGCCGGGGCCCGGCCGGCCAGGGCGAGCCCGGAGGGGACGGCGGACAGCTGCCCGGCCCGCTCGGCCAGCAGTTCGCGGGCCTCCTCGCCGGCCAGCTCCTGGCCGTCCCAGATCGCGAAGTCCGTGTACTGGATGGGGAGTTCGGGGAGCTCTGGGTCGCGCCCGGCGAGCGCGGCCTCGTAGCCGGCGGCGAGGTCCTCGAAGAGCACGCCGAGCGACCAGCCGTCGACGGCGATGTGGTGGATGTTGAGCAGCACCGCGTCACCGCCGGGCAGGCCCTGCCAGACGGTGCAGGCGAGCGGTGGCCGCTCGGCCAGGTCGAGGGGCTGCCGGGCCGCCGCGGCGGCCTGCTCGTCGAGTCGGCGCAGCGGCTCCGGCTCGCCGGACAGGTCGACGACGGCGAGCTCGACGGGCCCGGGGTCGCGCACCTCCTGGACGGGGCGGCCGTCGGCCACCCGGTAGGTGGTCCGCAGCACCTCGTGCCGGGTGACGACGGCCGTCAGCGCGGTGCGCAGCGCCGGCACGTCCACCGGCTCGTGCCAGCGCATCAGCAGCGGCACGTTGTAGGTCACCGAGCCGTGGGCGGCGGCGTCGATGAACCAGAGCCGCTCCTGGGCGGCGGAGAGCGGTGCGCTGCGCAGGCCGTGGCGGACCGGCCCGAAGGGGTCGGCCTCCGGATGGTCCGGCGGGCTGTGGTCGTGGGACAGGCTCACGGTGGTCCTCCGGCCTAGTAGGAGATGGCCGGGGCCGACTCGTGGGACAGCTCGACGATCTCGTCCGAGACGTCGCCGAGCTCCACGGCGACCTCCAGTACCGCGATCCCGCCCTTGCCGTGCACCGCCACCGCCTGCCGCAGCGCCTCGCGCAGCTCGGCGACCGTGGCGCCCGGCTCGACCGGCAGGTGGTGGACCCCGTCGAGGTCGGGGACGTGCAGGCGCTCGGCGTCGTGCGTGAAGCGGAACCGGCTGGGGGTGCCGCGTTCGTCGAGCTGGCGCTGGAGCCAGCCGTACCCGCCGTTGCGCAGCACCACGTAGAGCACCGGGACGCCCTCCCGGGCGAGGGTGCGCAGGTCGTTGGCCACCATGGCGAACGCGCCGTCGCCGACCAGCGCGACCACCGTGCGGCCGGGCGCGGCGAGGGCGGCGCCGCCCGCGGCCGAGGCGCCGAAGCCGAGGCTGGTCTGCTCGGAGGGCACGATGGAGCCGGCGGTGGGGCCGCACACCCAGTACGGGTGGAAGTAGGACCACATGTCCGACAGGCCGTTCTCCTGGACGAGGATGCGGTCCGGGCCGACGGCCTCGTCCAGCTCGGCGAGGACCTGCGCCACGGTGAGCCGGCCGGCGGCGGCCGCGGCGGCGAGCCTGGCTCCGGCGGCCTCCCGGACCCGCTCGCGGACCGCGGCGATCGCGGCCTGCCGCTCCTCGTCGGGGGCCGCGCCGGCCTGCTCCAGCCGCGCCAGCCAGCCGGCCGCCGTGCTGGGGGCGTCGCCGACCAGCCGGGGTCCGGCGAACTCGTGGGAGAGGCCGGCCGGGTCGGTGTTGACCTGGACGACGGGGACGCCGGCCGGGGCGAAGCCGAGCGGGTAGGTGGCGGTCTCCTCCAGCCGGGAGCCGAGGGCGACCACCGCGTCGGCGCTCTGCCACAGCTCGCGGGCGGTCTGCGGGGTGTAGAGGCCGGCCAGGCCGGCGAAGGCGGGGTGGTGCTCGTCGAAGGCGCCGCGCCCCGAGGCGGTGGCGAAGACCGCGGCGCCGGTGCGCTCGGCCAGCCGTTCCAGGACGCGGTCCCCGTTGCGGCCGCGCATGCCGCCGCCGACCAGCAGGACGGGCCGCCGGGCGGCCGCCAGGACGGCGTACCCGGCGTCGTCGGCCGGGGCCGCGCTCGGCAGCCGGACCGGGACCGCGGCCCACGGGCGGTCGTGCGGCACCGCCTGCTCCAGCAGGTGGTCCGGGATCTCCAGGTAGACCGGCCCGGGTACGCCGGCCGCGGCGAGCGCGGCGGCCCTGTCGAGCGCGGCCGGCAGCCGGGCCGGGTCGTCGACCCGGTGCGCCCAGCTCACCAGCGGCTGGACCAGGGCGAGTTGGTCGAGCTCCTGGAAGGCCCCGGAGCCGCGCCGGTCGGCGCCGGTGCCGCCGGCGATCAGGACCAGCGGCACGCCGCCGGTGCGGGCCTCCAGCAGGCCGGTGAGGGTGTTGGTGAGCGCCGGGCCCTTGCCGACGACGCAGACCCCGAAGCCGCCGGAGGCCAGCGCGTACCCGGTGGTCATGAACACCGCGTTGCGCTGGTCGCGGCAGAGCACCAGCCGGGTGTCCGCGTCCTCCAGTGCCTCCAGCAGGCCGAGGTCGTCGCCCGGCAGGCCGAAGACGGTCCGCCGCTCGTGGAAGCGGAGCCAGTCGGCGACGGCGTGCCACGGCGTCCGGTGGGAGGCCTGGTCGGCCGGTCCGGTCCGGGCCGGCTCCTGGGTCAGGTGCTGCTCTGTCATCACTCGCCTCGCCCGAAGTAGTCGGAGACGACCTTCGACAGCAGCAGCGGCTCGGCGGTGCGAGTCCCGTTGAAGCTGACGTAGTTCGCCATCATGCCGCGGCCGCCGAACGGCCGGTTCCCGTCGTCGATGTCCAGCAGGGTGCGGTCGACCGCCACCGAGTGCTTGCCGGCCAGCAGCTCCCGCAGCTCCTCGTCCAGGCCGTAGGCCATCGCCCCCATCGCGCGCTCGCTCATGAACGGCGAGCCGAGCTCGCGGCGCAGCGTCTCGCGGTCCGGGTAGCCGACGACGTTGAACATCGGGGAGAAGAACTCGCTGATCGCGGGGCCGTCCGCCAGGTCGCGGACGAAGACCGTCGGGTCGACCCGGCCGGTGCGGAAGTCGGCGGTGCCGCCGTGGACGATGGCGTGCCGGTTGCGCTGGAGGTACTCGACCGAGTCGGCCAGGGCGTCCTGGTAGTACAGCGGGCCGTAGTCGGCGTCCGGGTCGGCGTTCTCGCCGAACCGCAGTTCCGACAGGCGCTTGCACAGGCGCGCGACGAAGCCGTCCCGCAGTTCGCGGGGCACCAGCAGCACGTCGGGGGCGAAGCAGTCCTGGCCGGAGTTGTGCAGCCGGATCCGGATCGCGTCCTCGACGGCCAGCTCGACGTCGGCGTCGGGGCCGAGCACGAAGGGGTTGACCCCCTGGCCGAAGAAGACGAACACCTGCTCCCGGCCCAGGGCGGCCCGGACCCGCTCGGCGTTGGCGTACGTGCCGGTGAAGACCAGCAGCCCGGCGAGGGCGCACGGCCCCTCGACGAACTTGCGCTGGGAGAGGTCGCTCAGCTCGATCGGCAGGCCGTGCACGGGGGCCAGCAGTTCGTGCAGCTGCCGGGTCTGCGCGGCGACCTTGCTGGACGGGCGCAGGGTGACGTCGCGGACGTACAGCGAGGGCACCAGGGCGTACATCACGTAGGAGTAGAGCAGCACGTTGGACGGCATGAAGACGGCCATCCGCTCGACCGCCTGCGGCCGGTTGCCGGCGACCTCGGCCAGGGCACCGTCCAGGGTGGCGAGCGCCGCCTCCAGTTCGAGCTCCACCGAGCGGTGGGTGGCCATCGAGGTGAGGACCTGGAGGACGGCGTCCGGCTGCTCGCGCAGGAAGTCAAGCGTGCGCCGCAGCGCCGCCACCCGCTCGGGGAACGGTATGCCGTCGCCGTCGCCGGCCGGCGCGGTGGGCTGCGGCTCGGCCGGGCCAGCGGCGGGGTGCGCGGCCGGCTCGGCGGCGGGCCCGTTGGGCTCCTCGGCCAGCCGGGCCAGGGCGAACTGGCGCAGCCCCGCGAGGTCGGGCTTGCCGGTGGACTTCAGCGGGAACTCGTCGACCACCAGCACCCGGTTGGGCTGCTCGTACCCGGGCAGCAGGGCGTTGATCGCCTCCTGCCAGCCGCGGGGCGTGCCGCCGTCCGGGTCGGCCACCACGAAGACCAGCTGGGCTCCGCGCCGGGCGTCGTCGAAGGCGAGCACCTTCACCGGGGCGCCGCAGGCCTGCGCGCGGGCCTCGATGGCGCTCGGGTAGAGGGTGTGCCCGAAGCGGTGCACGGCGTTGGCGCGGCCCACCACGAAGAGGTGTCCGGCGGCGTCGAGGTAGCCCAGGTCGCCGGTGGCGTAGAACGGCTCCTCGGCGCCGGCGACGGTGCCGTCGGCGAGCAGGTATCCCTCCATCAGCGCGGGGGTGCGCACCAGGATGCGCCCGATCCCGCCGGGCGGGACGGCGGCGCCGTCCGGGTCGACCACGCTGACCTGCACGCCGTCCAGCGGGCGGCCGCAGCCGACCGCGCCGTCGGCCGGGGCCAGCGCGATGTTGCCGGCCTCGCTGCTCCCGTAGCCGTCCAGCAGGGGCAGCCCGAAGGCGGCGCGGAAGTCGTCGGCGAGCGTCTCGGACAGCGGTGCGCCGCCGACGCACCACATCCGGACCCCGGCGAGGCCCTCGCGCAGCTCCGGGTGGCGCCCGGTGACCCGCAGGATGCTGTGGTAGGTGGCGGGTGTGGCGTCGACGACGGTCACGCCGGCCTCGCGGGCCACGTGCAGCGCGCGGTCCAGCCGCCCGGCCGTGGTGAGCGCCAGCGAGCAGCCGAGGCGCCACCAGAGCATCAGCAGGGTGAGGCCGTAGAAGTGGGTGAACGGCAGCAGCGGCAGCAGGACGTCGTCGCTGCGGTAGCCCATCCGGTCGGCGGTGGCCGACAGGTTGTCGAACAGGGCCCGGCCGCGGCGCACCACCGCCTTGGGGTCGCCGGTGGAGCCGGAGGACCAGGTGATCAGCGCGTCGGCCCGGCGCGACCAGGCCTCGAAGTCCAGCCGCTCGCCGGTCGGTTCACTGCCGGTCGGGACGTCCTCGGGCGGGGCGCCGTCGGGCGCGCCCTGGACGAGGTCCGCCAGCCGCAGGCAGACCACCTGTTCGCCGGCCGTCTCCTCGCGCTGGCCGAGCAGCCAGCGGGCGCCGGTCAGCCGGGCGCCGCGTTCGACGTCGGCGGCGGTGAGCTGGTTGTCCAGCAGGCTGACGGAGGTGTCCAGGTGCAGCAGCGCGAGGAACGCGGCCACCGACTCGACGCTGTTCTCCGCCTTGAGCATCACCCGGTCGCCGGAGCGCACGCCCCGGTCCCGCAGGCGGGCGGCGGTGCGCAGCGCCAGCCGCTCCACCTCGTCGCGCCCGTGTGAGAAGGTCGTGCCGATCAGCCGGCCGCAGCCGCCGTCCTGTGTCGCCGTCATTCGCCTGTCCCTGCGTGGGTGCGTGCGTCGTCGGTGAGCGCATCGGAGTACCGGACGTGGCCCGCCTTGCCCAGCCGCTGTCGGCCGCCGGCGCCGCTGGTGCGGCGCAGCAGGGTCACGCTGTTCTGCATGAGCTTGTGCGGTTCGAGCAGGTTGACGATCTCCAACTCGCCCGGGTGGGCCTGCTGGTAGCCGCGGAAGTAGCGCAGCACCGCCTCCCCCTCGGGGTAGGTCATCAGGTAGTGCATGGCGAGCAGGCCGCCGTCGGGGTTGATCCGCTCCCAGTAGTGGTCGAAGAAGTAGAGGCACTCGTAGGCGTCCACCCAGGCCAGGTCGATCGGGGTGAAGTCCGCCGGCAGGTGGTCGTCGGCCTCGGTGAGGTCGCAGTTGGCGACCGACACCAGGTGGTCGAGGCCGAGTTGGCGGAGCACCTCGGTGACCCGGCCGGCCGACGAGCCCTCGATGGAGAGGTTGTCGACGGCGACCATCCGGGGCTGGTAGCCGGCCAGGTGGAAGTCGGGTGCGGCGAGCGGCGGTTCGGCGAACAGCCAGTCGTCGCCGAGGCCGTCGCCGGCCAGCGCCCGACGGCTCTTGGCGGCCAGTGCGGCGGACTCCAGGCGGGTCTGCTCGGCGGCGGAGGCCAGCGCGGCGGCCAGGTACGGCGTGGTGTAGCCCATGCCGACCTCGAGCACGTTGCGCGGCCGGACCAGGCCGACCAGCGCGGCCAGCCACGGGCCGGCGGCCTCGGTGCCCGCTCCCGCCACCCGCAGCGGCTCGACGGCCGCGTGGAACTTGTCGTCGAAGATCCCGTTCAGGACCACTGTTGCTCCTCGGATCTGATGCCGGATCTGATGCCGGGTCGATGCATCGTCGGTGGGTCGTCGGTGATTCGTCGGGAGGTCCGGTCGGGGCGGTTCACCGGTGGACCAGGGCGGTGACGCCCCAGCTGAAGCCGGTGCCGCTGGTCGCCAGCAGCACCAGGTCGCCGCTGCGCAGCCGCTGTTCGGCCTGCAGGTCGGCCAGCGCGAGGAAGGTGTCGCCGCCGCCCATGTGGCCCAGCCGGTGGTAGTTGAAGACGCTGCGCTCGGCGGGGATGCCGAGCGAGGTCAGGACCCGCTCGTGCACCCGCTTGTCCATGTGGTTCATCAGGAACCAGCCGACGTCCTCGACGCCGCGGCCGAGCGCGGTGAGGGTCTGTTCGGCGAGCGCCCGGTAGTTCTTCACATAGGTCTGCGGCAGGTTGAGCCGGCGCGCGCGGCGGCGGACCACCACCCGGTCGTACTCGTACTCGCCGACGTAGTGGCCGTGCCAGCTCGGGTCGGTGCGGATCCGCGAGTGCACCAGCTCGAACTGCGGGTCCTCGGTGCCGACCAGGACGGCCACCACGGAGTCCCCGGTGTTGAACAGTGCGACCGACTCCGGGTCGGCGTAGTCGACGCTGCGGCTCAGCCGCTCGCCGAGCAGCACCAGCGAGTGGGTGACCCGTCCGGCGGCGACGGTGTCCGCGGCGATCTGCAGGGCGGTCGCCGGGGAGTTGCAGAAGTTGACCACCTCGAAGCACTGCGCCCCGGTGATGCCCAGCTCGTGGGCGATCGTCGCGGAGGGCGACCAGGCCGGGTGGTCCCACTCGCCGGAGCCGGCCACGATGACCTGGCCGATCCGCTCGGGTGCCACGCCGGTGCGCTCCAGCACCCGGCGCGCGGCGGTGCTCAGCAGCTCCCAGGCCGTCTCGTCCTCGCCGAACACCGGGATCTCGCCGCAGTGCGTCCAGCCGAGGATGTCCTCCAGCGGCAGCCCGGACTCGGCGTGCATTCGCTTGACGTCCATCCGCCCGGCCGGCAGGCCGGTCTCGAAGGCGAGGATCCCGGTCACCGGGCCACCCCCTGGACGTCCTGGATCTCCTGGCGCAGCTTGGCGAGGTGCGGCAGGGCGCCGAGCACGGTGGCGCCCGGCAGGCCGAAGTCGATCAGGCAGGCCATCTCGTCGACTCCCAGGTCCGCGAACTCGGCGGCGACGGTGCGGAGTTTGCCGACGGTGCCGAGCAGTCCGCCGTGCTCGTAGTAGCGCTCGAAGGAGCGGTTGACGATGAACTCGGTGTCCTGCTCGGAGAGTTTCGCCGGGTCGATCTTCCGCTTGCCGTCCACCTGGGCGCCCAGCAGCAGCCCGAGCGAGCTGCGCAGGTACCGGTTGAGCGGTTCGCGCACCAGCTCGCGCACCTCGTCCTCGTCCTCGCCGACGAAGGCGTGCACCATCAGCACCACGTGGCCGCGGCCGCCGTCGGCGCCGGGCCGCTCGGCGTAGGCCTCCCGGTAGGCGGCGATCCGTTCGGCGAGCTGGGCGGGCTCCTGGCCGAGCAGGTGGGTCAGCACGCCGGCTCCGGCCCGCCCGGCGTTGCGGAAGGTCTCCACCCCGCCGGCGCTGGTCAGCCAGACCGGCAGCTCCGGCTGGACGGGCCGCGGGTGGACGGTCAGTTCGCAGTCGTTGCCGACGCCGTCCAGGGTGCGCATCGGCTCGCCCCGCCACAGGGCGCGGACCTGCTCGATGTACTCCACGGTCACCCGGCGGCGGTCCGCGTAGTTCTCCGGGCGCAGCGCGAAGTCCGTCGCGTGCCAGCCGGAGGCGAAGGACAGGCCCACCCGGCCGCCGGAGATGTTGTCGACCACCGACCACTCCTCGGCGATCCGCACCGGGTGGTGCAGCGGGGCGACCACGCTGCCGGCCCGGATCCCGATGGTGCGGGTGACGGCCGCCAGTGCGGCGCCGGTGACCGCCGGGTTCGGGTACAGGCCGCCGAACGGGTGGAAGTGCCGTTCGGGCGTCCAGACCGCGGTGAAGCCGTTCTCGTCCGCGAACCGGGCACCGTCCAGCAGGAGTTGGTAGCGGTCGGTGCCGTTCTCGCGGCTGTCGTCGGCGAAGTAGAACAGACTCAGGTCCATCAGGCGATTCCTCCCTGGCCTTCGGCGACCGCGACGGCGGCCGGTTTGCGGGTGCGCTGGGCCCAGCGGGCGGCGCTCGGCACCAGGGCGCCGGTCACCGCGAACAGCACGGCGAAGACCAGCCACCCGGAGGCGCCGAAGCGGGTGAGCAGGACGGTGGCCAGCACCGGGGTGATCATCGAGCCGAGCTGCGTCGACATGGCGAACATGCCCTGGTACTGGCCCTGGGCGTGGTCGGGGGCCAGGCCGAAGCTGAGCGACCAGGAGCCGGCCGCGTGCAGCATCTCGCCGACCACGTGGACCATCGCGCCGAGCACCAGCACCAGCACCGCCAGCCAGGCCGAGCGGCCGCTGGCCAGCGCGAACAGGGCGCAGCAGCCGGCCAGCAGGAAGCCCGAGATCCGCATCGCCCGGGCGCCGCCCGGCACGTCCTCGGTGCCCTTGCTGACCCGGACCTGGAAGAAGACCACCGAGGCGGCGTTGATGATCACGACCAGCGGGAAGAGCCAGGCCGGCGCGTCGGTGTGCTCCGAGATCCAGATCGGCAGTGCGACGATCAGCACCCCGGAGTTCATGATCAGGACGCTGTTGGTGAGTGCCACCGCCGCGAACGGCGCGTCCCGCAGCACCGGCCAGATCGGGCCCTCGGCCTCCTCGGCCGGGGCCGGCTCGACCCGCGGCACCGACAGGTAGGCGACCCCGGCGGCCACGAACAGCGCGCCGGCGCCGAACAGCAGGGTCAGATAGGCGGTGTGGGTGTCCAGGTAGAGGCCGATCGCGCCGGCCGCGGCACCGATGGCCACACTGAGGTTGGCCGCCGCCCGCATGTACGAGACGGCGGTCACCCGCTCGTCGGCCGGGATCAGCCCGGCGATCAGCGCGCCGACCGAGGCGTCCACCGACGACTCGACGGCGAGCACCAGCGCGCTGATCGCCAGCAGCCCGGTGAAGTCCCCGACCAGCGGGTAGCCGCAGACGAACACGCCCATCAGGCAGAGCAGCACCACCGTGGTGTTGCGCGGCCCCACCGCGTCCGCGAGCCGCCCCGCCGGGACGGCGGCCAGCATGCCGACCACCGCGCCGACGCTCAGCGCCAGGCCCACCCGGTCGGCCTCGATGTGCACGGTGCGGGTGAAGTAGAGGACCGCGACGGACATCAGGATGCCGTGCGCCGCCGTCTTCGACACATGGCTCAGGCAGAGCACCCGGATCGGGCCCGCCGGGGGGATCAGCTCTTTCAGGGAGGCCATTCGTTCTCAGCTCTCAGTTCTCTACGGGTGCGGGTGCGGGGGGAAGCGGGCGGGCCGGGGGTCTCAGCCCTAGGTGGTGAGGTCGCGCAGCGCGCCGCGGTCGGTCTTGCCGTTCGGGTTCAGCGGCAGGGCGTCGAGCCGGTGGAAGCGCCGCGGCACCATGTGCATGGGCAGCCGTTTGCGCAGCCACCGCACCAGCTCGCGCGGCTCCTGCTCGGCGCCGGTGTAGAAGCCGACCAGCTCGATCTGCCGGCCCGCGCCGGAGTCCTCGCCCGGCCGCACCGGCACCACGACCGCCTGGAGCACCTCGGGGTGGCGGCACAGGACCGCCTCGATCTCCCCGAGTTCGACCCGGTAGCCGCGGATCTTCAGCTGGTTGTCCAGCCGGCCGAGGTGCACCAGGCCGGCCGGCTCGAAGCGCACCCGGTCGCCGGTGCGGTAGTAGTGCGCCTCGGTCAGCGGGCCGGTGCCGTCGTACCCGGTGGTGCGGCCCTGCTCGTGGGCGAGGAAGCGGCCGGCGTTGTCGGCCTGGTCCAGGTAGCCGTCGAAGCGCTGCGCGCCGCGGACGCACAGCTCGCCCTCGTCGCCCGGCCGGCCCTGCTCGTCCAGCAGCAGGTACTCCAGGAACCCGTACAGCGGGCCGATCGGCACCGAGTCGTTGGAGGTGTCGGGCCAGTCGGCGGGGTCGGCCGGCAGCCGGTGGGAGGTGCAGGCGACGGCGAGCTCGGTCGGCCCGTAGACGTTCTCGATCACCGTGTCCGGCGCCGCCTGCTGCCAGCGCCGGGCCTGCCGGTAGGAGAGCGGCTCGCCGATGAAGACGCTGTAGCGCAGCCCCTCGACGGCGCCGGCCGGCAGGTTGCCCAGCTCGGCGCTGACCGACACCACGGACGGCACCGAGAACCAGTGCGTGATCCGGTTGGCGACCAGGTAGTCCACCGGTGTCAGCAGGTCGGTCGGACCGGGGACGACCAGGGTCGCGCCGCCGCCCCAGGTGACGAACAGGTCGAACACCGAGGGGTCGAAGGTGAGGTCGAAGGTGTGCGACGTCCGGCAGCCCGGACCGACCTGGTAGCGGTCCACGTTGTACGCCACGTAGGGCGAGGCGTTCCGGTGCCGCACCGGCACCCCCTTGGGGGTACCGGTGGAGCCCGAGGTGAACAGGATGTAGGCGACGTCCTCCGGGCGGCCCCGGTACGGCGGCAACTCGTCGCCCTTGGTGTCGAGTTCACCGTCGAACAGGTTCAGCAGCGGGACCGGCAGCCCGGTCGGCCAGGGCCGGCCCCCGAGGCCGGTCTCGTCGGCCAGCACCAGGTCCACCTGGGCGAGTTCGCACACCCGCTGGTTGCGGACCTGCGGGAACGCCGGGTTGAGCGGGACGACGGCCGCGCCGAGCCGCAGCACCGCCAGGTAGCCGGCGAAGGCCACCAGGCTGCGGTTGGCCAGCAGGGCCACCCGGCGCGGCGGGCCGTCGCACTCCCGCAGGATCCGCCCGGCCAGCGCCTCGGCGTACCCGTGCAGCTCCCCGTAGGACACGTCCACGCCGTTGAGGTGCACCGCGACCGCGTCGGGGGTGCGCTGCGCGGACCGCTCGAACCACTCGTACAGCGTGCGCCCGTGCTCCGCCGGCAGCGCCGTCACGACGCCTCCCGTCCGGCCCGGGACAGCTGCGGGGCGTGCAGCCGCATGGTGGTCGGCTCCGGCTGCGCCACCGGCACGATGTGCAGCCGCTGGACGCCCTCGGCGTCCGGTTCCGGCAGCGCGGCCAGGCAGTCGCAGGCCACGTCCTCGAAGCCGGCGAAGCGGTACGCCACCTCCATGATCCGGTTGCGGTCGGTGCGTCGGAAGTCCGCCGCCAGGTGGACCGAGGCGGCCGCGGCCTGGTCGGTCAGCCAGCGCAGCAGCACCGCCCCGGCGCCGAACGACACCACCCGGCACGAGGTGGCCAGCAGCTTCAGCCGCCACACCCCCGGGTGCTTCTCCAGCAGCACGATGCCCACCGCGCCGTGCTCGCCGAAGCGGTCCGCCATGGTGACCACCAGCACCTCGTGCCCCGGGTCGGCCAGCAGCGCGGCCAGCGCGTCCTGTCCGTAGTGCACCCCGGTGGCGTTCATCTGGCTGGTGCGCAGGGTGAGTTCCTCCACCCGGGCGAGCTGCTCCCCGGTGGCCCGCACGATCGTCATCTCGATCGCGAGCGAGCGCAGGAACTCCTCGTCGGGGCCGGTGTACTCGCCGCGGGCCGCCTCCCGGCGGGCGTTCTCCTGGTACATCGGCCGGCGCCGGGCCGAGTCCGCGGTCACCTGCGCGGGCGTGAACTCCGCCAACCCCGTGAGCTCCAGGGCCTGTTCGGCCTCGTAGCAGCGCACCTGCGGCAGGTGGAAGGCCACCTCGGCGCGCTCGGCCGGCTGGTCGTCGATGAAGGCGATGGTGGAGACGGCGAAGTTCAGCTCCTCGGCGATCCGCCGGATCGAGTCCGACTTCGGCCCCCAGCCGATCTGCGGCACCACCAGGTACTCGGCGAGGCCGAGCTTCTCCAACTGCGCCCAGGCCAGGTCGTGGTCGTTCTTGCTGGCGACGGACTGCAGGATGCCCCGGGCGTCCAGCTCAAGGACGACGGCGCGCAGCTCCTCGGCGAACCGCACCTCGCCGTCCTCCAGCAGGGTGCCCTGCCAGAGCGTGTTGTCCAGGTCCCAGACCAGGCACTTCACACCTCCCACAGGGTCACCGCCCAGGCCGCCACCGGACTGTTGTTCAGGACGAGCACCAGATCCCCCTCGGTCAGCTCACGACGCGCCAGCAGCGCCTGAAGGTTGAGCACCACATCCATCGCACCCAGGTGTCCGTAGGCCGCCAGGTGCTCCCCGCAGACCGGGTGGACGGGCAGGCCGAGCAGCGTCTCGTAGAACCGGTAGGCGCTCGCCGCGACGTTCTGCATCAGCGTGGCGGCGATCCGCTCCTTGCCGATCCCGGCGTCCGCCAGGACCTGCTCGACCAGCGAGGCGAGCCGGTTGCGGCTGTGCAGCGCCAGCTCGAAGCGGTAGCGGTCCGGGGACGTGCAGACCTCGCGCCACTCGTACCAGGGCACGCTGCGGTAGTCGATCTCGAACAGGTCGTGGAAGGTGCCGTCGGTGGCCTGCCGGTGGGCCCGCAGCCTCGGCCGGCCGCCGCGCACCATCGTCATCGCGTAGGCGCCGTCGCCGATCACGGTGACCGGGTAGCGCACCCGGTCCAGCGCCGCGGGGCGGCTGGCGTGCGCGATCAGCACGCGCTCCCGGGCCGGGTCGGCGACCAGGAGGTCCCGGGCGAGCGCCCAGGCCGAGCTGGAGCCGGTGCAGCCCAGACCGTCCAGGGTGAAGGCGAAGGCGCCCTCCAGCTTGGCCTCGGCCTGCACCCGGGCCGCGTCCGAGCTCAGCAGTACCTCGGGCGCGCGCGGGGCCACCAGGACGAAGGTGTCCGGTACGGCGCCGGACCCCTCGGCGAGCAGCTCGCGGCAGGCGCGGGCCGCGAGTTCCGCGGCGCTCGTCTCGATCACGCCGACGGTGTGCACCCCGCTGCCGGCCGCGAACTCGGCCTGGTCGTGGTCCAGCGCCGCGGACTCCGGCAGCTCGCCGACCGGCACCAGGGTCTCGGGCAGGACGCAGTGCACCGCGCCGATGCCGATGCCGTCGTCCTGGGCCTGCGTCATGACCACACCGCTTCCGCGTGCTTGGCGAGCAGCAGCTGACAGATCTCGTCGCTGCCCTCGATGATCTGCATGAGTTTCGCGTCGCGGTACGCCCGCGCCACCACCGAGCCGTCCCGTGCCCCGGCCGAGCCGAGTACCTGGACGGCGGTGGCGGCGCCGGCCGCGGCGCCGCCCGCGGCGAGGTGCTTGGCCAGCACCGTCGCGTTGACCAGCTCGGGCGAGCCCTCGTCCCACAGCCGGGAGGCGTGCTCGCAGTACCGGGCGGCGGCCTGCTCCGCCACCACCAGTTCGGCCAGGTGCCGGGCCACCAGCTGGTGTTCGGCGATGGGGCGGCCGAACTGCCGGCGGCCGCGGGCGTGCCGGGTGGCGGCGGTGAGGCAGGCGCGGAGGATCCCGACGCAGCCCCAGGCCACCGACAGCCGCCCGAACGAGAGCGCCGGGGTGACCAGGAAGTCCACCGGCAGGCCGGCCCCGCCCAGCAGGTTGGCGGCGTCCACCCGGACGCCGTCCAGGGACACCTCGCAGTGCCCGGCGGCGCGGCAGCCCATCGGCTCGGGCACCGGGCGGATCCGCACGCCCGGTGCGTCGGCGGGCACCAGGACCGCGGCCGCGCCGGAGCCGTGGCGCCCGAACACCAGCACCAGGTCGGCGTAGGCGGCGGCGGTGATCCAGGTCTTGCCGCCGTCCACCACCACGCCGTCACCGTCCGGGCGGATGGTGGTGGTCATCGCCGACAGGTCGCTGCCGGCCTCGGGCTCGCTGAAGGCGACCGCGCACACCGAGCCGCCGGCCAGCCTGGGCAGCCAGGTCGCGCGCTGTTCGGCGCTGCCCATCCGCTGGACCGTCCACGCCGCCATGCCGTGCGAGGTGAGCAGCGAGCGCAGCGAGGAGCAGTGGGTGCCGACGTGCGCGGTGAACTCGCCGTTCACGGCGCTGCTGTAGCCCTGGCCGCCGTACTCGGGCGGGATCTGTGCGGCGAGCAGCCCGGCGACGGCCAGCTCCTTGACCACCTCGGCCGGGATCCGCCCGGCGCGGTCCCAGTCGTCGGCCTGGTCGCCCACCAGCCGGGTGACCAGGGCGCGGGCGTCGTCCGACTCCGCTCTCACCGGTCCCCGCCCTTGAGTCGGCGCACCAGGGCCGCCATCGCGTCCACGGTACGGAAGTTGTCGAGCTTGAGGTCCGGGCCGTCCACGGTGACGGCGAAGGTCTGCTCCAGGTGGACGAGCAGCTCCATCGCGAACAGGGAGGAGACCAGGCCGGTGGCGAACAGGTCGGCGTCCGCGGCGAGTTCGGTCTTGGTGCGGTCCTGGACGAAGGCGGTGATGGCGCCCTCGACGCTCCGATCGGCTTCGACAGTCATGGGTATCGACCTTTCCTGGCTGGCTAGTTGGCTGCGTAGGAGTGGAAGCCCTGGCCGTTCTTGCGGCCCCAGTGGCCGTCGGCGACCTTCTTCAACAGCAGGTCGCAGGGCTGGTAGCCGGCGTCGCCGGTGCGCTCGGCGAGGACCCGCAGGGAGTCCGCGACGTTGTCCAGGCCGATCAGGTCGCCGGTCGCCAGCGGGCCGGTGGTGTGGCCGAGGCAGCCGGTGAACAGCGCGTCGACCTGCTCGGGGGTGGCGATGCCGTCCTCGACGATCCGGGCCGCCTCGTTGATCATGCGCTGGAGGATCCGGTTGATCACGAAGCCCGGGCCGTCGCCGACCACCACGCCGTCGCGGTCCAGCGCCGTCAGCAGGTCCAGGGTGGCGGCGACCGCCGCGTCCCCGCTGCGCGGGCCGCGGATCACCTCGACGGTGCGGATCATGTACGGCGGGTTCATGAAGTGGATGCCGACCAGGTCCTGCGGCCGCTCCAGCGCGGCCGCCTGCTCGTCGATCGGCACCGCGGAGGTGTTGGACACCAGCAGGGTGCCCGGGGCCACCACGGCGGCCGCCGCGCGCAGCACCTCGCTCTTCAGGTCGGCGAGTTCGGTGACCGCCTCGATGACCACGGTGGCCTCGGCGATCGCCGCGAGCTCGGTGGTGGCGGTCAGCTCACCGGGGGTGCGGTCGCGCGCCAGCCGGCCGGTCAGCTGCGCCAGCCGAAGCTGGGCGCGGACCTTGCCGGGCGCCTGCGCCACCACGTCCGGGTCCACGTCCACCAGGGTGACCGGCAGCCCGTGGCCGACGGCCAGCGTGGCGATCCCGGTGCCCATCACGCCGGCGCCCAGCACCGCGATCCGCGGGCCCGTGCTCTTGGCTTCCGTCATGGCGTCTCGTCCTCCTCGTCTCGTGCGGCCTGGTCCGGTGCGGTCCCGGTCCGTCCTGCGTGCGCCGGGGCCGCCGGTGCCGCCGATCCCGCCGGGGGCAGGCCGGCCAGCAGCGACCCGAGGTCGGGGTTGCGCTCGGCGAGGAAGGCCAGCGCGCGGCGCAGCTGCTCGCCGCTGACGGCCGGGGTCAGCCGGTGCCGGCGCAGCCAGGGCGTCCAGTTGCGGGCGGCGATGCCGTCCACCGGGTACTCGTGGCCCTCCAGTTCCAGCAGGGCGGTGGCGGCCAGCGCGGAGCTGCCGGTGCGCCGGGCCTCGTCGGCGACCAGCTGCTGCCACTGCGGGTAGGGCAGCGGCCTGGTCGGCACGCCCGCCTCGGCGAGCTGCTCGAACAGCCCGCGCAGGCTCACCGAGCGGTCGTCCACCAGGTGGTAGGCGCGGCCCACCGAGTTCTGCGCCAGGCCGAGTTCGACCACCGCGCGGGCCACCAGGTCCACCGGGGCCACCGGGTGCAGCCGGTCGTCGGTCGGGTGCGCGCCGACCGCGAGTCCGCTGGCCAGGGTCAGCCAGATCAGGTCCTTGTCGTTGCAGGCCCCGGACTCGGCGGCGGCCATGATCAGGCCGGGCCGGAACACCCGGACCCGCATGCCGTCGGCGTCCGCGCGCTCCAGCAGCCGCTCACAGACCCACTTGCCGATGCCGTAGGCGTCGAGCTCCGGGTCCAGCGGCTGGTCCCTGGTCTCCAGGACCCGGCCGCCGTCGAGCGGGGCGGTGGCCACCAGCGAGGAGACGAAGCTGAAGTCCCGGATGCCGTGTCCGCGCATCCAGTTGAGCAGCTCCACCGTCGGCAGCACGTTGTCCTGGCGCAGCACCTTGTAGGGCTCGGTGAACACCACCTTGGCGGCGCAGTGGAACACCTGGCGCACCCGGGTGGCCAACTCGCCTCCCTGGTAGGCGGCCAGGGCCTCGCCGACGCGGCGCAGGTCGCCCGGGACGACCCGCACCCGCTCGGGGTCCGGCGCGGGCAGCCCGAGCCGGGCGGCGGCCTCGGCCAGTCGGCGCCCGCCGGCCTCCTCGTCCGCGGCCCGCACCAGGCAGTAGACCGTGCCCTCGGTGACCCGCAGCAGCTCGTGCAGCAGGAAGGCGCCGAGGTAGCCGGTGGCACCGGTCAGCAGGGTGTCGCGCCCGGCGGCCTGGCCGGCGGCCAGCGGCACCAGCGGGAGCTGGAGGTCCGCGTCGACGAACGCGCTGTCCTCGGCGTCCAGCGGGCCGTCGTCGACCTGCTCGCCGCCGGCCGCCCGCAGCCCGCGGATGATCGCCGCGGTCTTCCGGACGGTGGCCTGGCTGCCGCCCGCGCGCTGGAAGTTGACCAGGACGCCGTGCTCGCGCTCGATGTCCAGGACGAGTTGCACGGAGAGCAGCGAGGTGCCGCCGAGGGCGGCGAACTCCTGGTCGGGGCCGACCTGTTCGACGCCGAAGGTGCGCGACCAGAGGTCGGCGAGCTGCTGCTCCAGCTCGTCCCCGGCCGGACCGGCCGACTGGCCCGCCTGGGCCGGGCCGGGCTGGGCGGGGGCGAGGGCGTCCTGGGCGAGACGGTCGAGCGCCCAGTAGCGCTTGCGGGTGAACGGGTAGGTCGGCAGCGGCACCCGGCGTCCGGCGCCCCGGGAGTGCGCCTCCCAGTCAACCGTGACCCCGGCGAGCCAGGCGGCGGTCAGCGCCTCCTCCAGCTGCTCCTCCAGCTCCGCCGCCTGGTCGACGGCGTGCCGCTGCGGCCCGGGCCGGCCGCCGGCGGGCAGCAGGGTGAAGACGTCGGGCGAGTCGCCCTCGGCCGGTTCGACCGGTGTCGTGGTGTGGCCGGGCAGCGCGGCCAGCAGCCGCCGGACCAGCTCGGCGGGCGCGCCGCCCTGCGGCGGAAGCACCACGAGGGCCTGTCGGGGCTCGGACTTCGCGGTGCGGGTCTGCGGCGGCCGGGGCAGCCGCAGCGCGGCGCTCAGCGCCTGCGGCGGCGCGGTCACCACGCGGCGCTCGGCGAAGGCCTGGCGGCCGGTGCGCAGGGTGTACTCGACGTCGGGGACGGCCGTCCCGCCGCGCTCCAGGGCGTCGGCCAGCCGGCGCGACTGCTCGTCCAGCTCGGCCCGGGTGCGGGCGGAGAGCACCAGCCGGGCCACCGGCCGGGCGGGCGCCACTGGCCTGGTCGGCTCGGGCGGCGGGGCGAGCACGGCCGCCGCGTTGGTGCCGCCGACGCCGAGCGAGTTCACCAGGACGTGGCGGTCCTGGTCCGGGCAGCTCTGCGGGCTGGTGGTGACGAAGAACGGGCTGTCGGCGAGCACCTCGGGGTCGCGGGGGCGGTCGAACAGCGGGTGCGGCGGTATCGCGCCGGTCCGCGCGACGTGCACCGCCTTGATGAAGCTTGCGATGCCGGCGGCCGCGCCGGTGTGCCCGATGTTGGTGATCACCGACCCGAGCCCGCAGTACCCGCTCTTGCCGGTGGTCCGCCGGAACGCCTTGGTGAGCGCCAGCAGTTCGATGTTGTCGCCGACCGGGGTGGCGGTGCCGTGGGCGGCCACGTAGCGGATCAGCTCGGCCGGTACGTCGGCCACCTGCAGCGCGGTCGCCACCACGTCGGCAATGCCGGTCGGGCTGGGGGCGACGTAGCCCATCCGGTCGCGCCCGTCGTTGCCGACGGCGCTGCCGCGCAGCACGGCGAGCACCGGGTCGCCGTCGGCCAGCGCGTCGGCCAGCCGGCGCAGTACCACCACGCCGATGCCGGAGCTGTAGGCCGTGCCGGTGGAGTCGGCGGAGAAGGAGCGGCAGAAGCCGTCCTGGGAGACGCCCTCGTCCGGTCGGTGCAGATAGCCCCGGAAGGGGTCGACGACGGTGGCGCCGCCGGCCAGCGCGATGTCGCACTCGCCGGAGAGCAGGCTGAGCGTCGCGTAGTGCACGGCGTACAGCGAGGACGAGCAGCCGGTCTGCAGGCTCAGCGCCGGGCCGCGGGCGCCGAACTTGTACGCGGTGCGCGAGGTGAGGAAGTCGGGCTGCCCGCCGACCGTGAGGTCGAGGTCCTCGACGGCCGAGCGCAGGCCGTGCCGGTTGGCGTGGGCGTGGAACAGCGCGGCCGAGTAGCCGCCGGCCGCGCTGCCCGCGAAGACGCTGAGCACCAGGTCGCCGTCGGGCGGGTGTCCCGCGGACTCCAGCGCCTCCCAGGCGGCCTCCAGGAAGATCCGCTGCTGCGGGTCCATCAGCTCGGCGTCGCGCGGGGAGTAGCCGAAGAACTCGGCGGCGAACTGGTCCACGCCCGGGAGCGAGGTCGCCGTGCCGACGAAGTTGGGCGCCCGCATCTGCTCGGCGGTGAATCCGGCGGCCGTCAGCTCGGCCTCGGCGAGCGGGCGCATCGCCACCCGCCCGCTGTCGATGTTCTGCCAGAACTGCTGGGGCGTCCAGGCGTCGGGATAGCGGCACCCGACGCCGACGACCGCGATGTCCGTGTCGCTCGTCATGATGCGCGCTTCACCCGGCCGAGCAGGTTCGCGCGCTGTTCGGCGCCGGTCGAGGCCTGCGCCCGGGTGGCGGTTCCGGCCAGCAGCCGGGCCTGGCCGCGCACCGTGCTGTGCTCGAAGAGGTCCGACACCTTGAGCTGCAGCTCGGTCAGCCCGTGCAGTTCCTCCCAGAGCATGATCAGCAGCAGCGAACTGCCGCCTGCCTCAAGGAAGTTGGTGTCCAGCGGGACCTCTGCGGGGTCGTCCAGGTCGAGCACCTCGGCCCACGCCTTGCGCACCTGGTCGGTCAGCTCGGATTCACCGACCGTTGACAGGCCGGTGGAAACGCCGTTATCCACGAATTCTCCTTGTGCGGGGCAGGGCTGTACCGCCCTGCCGTTGATTCAGGGAAGGGAACTGGCGGGAATCTTCTTACGGTCCGAACGTTTGAAATCGGCTACCGGTGGCTTGAAACCGGCTACCGGCGGTTTTCGGCCGGGAATTCCCGTGCCGCTCCGCCCTTTTCCGTCCGGAGGTTTTCCACCCTGGCGGCCAGCTCGCCCATCGTGGCGGCCAGCAGGATTTCGGCCGGCCGCACCCGGACGCCGAACACCCGGGAAATGCGGGATGCCAGCTGGGTGGCGCCGAGGGAGTTGCCGCCCGCGTCCAGGAAGTTGTCGCCGGAGCGCGCCGGACGACCGCCGAGCACCTGCCGGCAGAGTTCCAGCAGCTCGCTCTCCAGGGGGCCGGCCGGGCCAGCGTCGACCGGCGCGGCCACCACCGCCGAGGCCAGCGCGGCGCGGTCCACCTTGCCCGTGGCGCCGAACGGGATGCGCGCCAGGACCTGCCAGCGCGGCGGCAGCATGTACGAGGGCAGCCGGCCCGCGAGCCGGGCGGCGAGCTCCCCGGGCAGGGCGGCGGCGTCGGTACCGGGCGCCGGGAGGACGTAGCCGGCCAGCACGGCCGACGGTCCCTCGCCCTCCTTCTCCACGAAGGCCGCGTCCACCAGTCCGGTCGCCGTGGCGGCCAGCTCGATCTCCGGAAGCTCGATCCGGAACCCGCGCAGCTTGACCTGGCGGTCGCGCCGGCCCAGCACCTCCAGGGCGCCGGACGGCAGCTGGCGGGCGAGGTCCCCGGTGCGGTACAGGCCGGGCCCGCCGTCCGGGTCGGCGACGAACCGCTCCGCGGTCAGCTCGGGGCGGCCCACGTAGCCGAGCGCGACCCCGGCCCCTCCGACGCACAGCTCGCCGACCTCGCCGGCCGCCACCGGGCGCAGCCCCTCGTCCAGGACGTACAGCTCGGTCTCCTGCAGCGGGTAGCCGACCGGCACCCGCTCCAGGCCGGCGACGCTCTGCGCGGTGCAGTCGAAGTAGGCGGCGAAGGTGGTGGTCTCGGTGGGGCCGTAGCCGTTGACCAGGCGCCCCGGCGGCCCGGCGGTGAGCACCCGCCGCACGGCCGGCAGCTCCAGCTGCTCGCCGCCGACCACCACGGTGGCGAGCGAGGAGCAGGCGTCCGGCACCTCGCGGGCGAGGGCGTGGAAGAGCGAGGTGGTCAGGAACATCGCGGTGATCCGCTCGCGGCGCACCAACGCCACCCATTCGTCCATGGCCAGCTCGGCGACGGACGGCAGCAGCACCACCTCGCCGCCGGCCACCAGGGTGTTCCAGACCTCGAAGGTGGTGGCGTCGAAGGCCGGGCTGGAGAGCTGGGCGACCCGGTCGCCGGGCTCGACGGTGCAGAACCGCGCCGCCACCGCGAGCCGCAGCACGGCCCGGTGCGGCACCAGGACGCCCTTGGGGCGGCCGGTCGAGCCCGAGGTGAACAGGGCGTAGGCGGGGTCGTCACCGCCGGCGTCGGGGAGGAGCACCTTGCCGGCAGGCGGCGGCTGCTCGGCGGCCAGCACGTCGAGGTGGGGTGCGACGGCGGCGAGCACGCTGTCCGGGCGGCCGTCCGAGACCGCCACCTTCACCCGGACGTCGTCGAGGATCTCCGCCACCCGCCCGGCCGGCGCCCGGGTGTCCAGCGGGAGGTAGGCCGCACCCGCCCGGAGGATGCCGAGCATCGCCACCACCAGATCGGTCGACCTGGCGGAATCCACCACCACCAGATCGCCCGGGGCCACGCCCCGCCGCACCAGGGCGGCGGCCAGCCGGCCGGACCGGGACCACAGTTCCCGGTAACTCAGACTCTTCCCAAGGAGGGGGTCGGTCACCGCCGGAGCGTGTCGGCGTAAGTCCACCGACCGTCTGACAGCATCCGCCACTCCAAGACCCCTACGTAACACCAGACCCCCCGGGCCTTTGAGAATTCGGTTTCATCGCGTGTCACGGATCGATGTCATCTTGCTGGCCGTTCACCCTCTGCGTCAAGGATTGATCGAGAGTCACTGGAGCCGCCATCGGAATGCGATCTTCCATATTCCATTCACTGTAAGAGGGGAATTCATGAAGGTTCAGACCACTGAAAATCACACGTCCGACCGTGCACGAATCCTGGTGCTGACCAGCAGGTCGGCGGCCGTACTGGCCCGGGTGCGCGACCCCCTGGCCGCCCTCACCCCGGCGGAGCGCCGGCGGGCCGCCGCCATCCCGGACCGGGACGATCGGGACACCTTCACGGCGGCGCACCTGCTCGCCCGGATCGCCGCCGCCGAGGTGCTCGGCACCGACCCCGAGGATGTGACGATCCGTCAAGAATGCGAGTACTGCACGGCGGAGCACGGGCGGCCGAGCATCCCGCTGGCGCCGGACCTCGCCGTCGGCTGGTCCCACACCCGCGGCGGGTGGGTGGCGGCGGCGGCCGGCGCGGGCCCGCTCGGCGTCGACGTCGAGACCACCCCGGCCCGGCACTCCCCCGCGCTGGCCCGCCGGGCGCTCGCCCCGGCCGAGTACCGGTGGATGCGCGAGGCGCCCGATCCCGGTACGGCGTTCCTCGACCTCTGGGTCCGCAAGGAGGCCCTGATCAAGGTCGGCCGGCTCACCCTGGGCACCCTCGCCCGCGCCGATCTGATCGGCAAGGGCCTTGAACCGATGGAGAGTTGGGGTGGCTTCCGGCTGGTACCGGTCCGCCGGGGGCCGCTCGTCGGGGCCTGCGCCCTGCCCGGCCCGGCGGCCGACCGGCTCACCGTCCGCCATCTGTGAGCGGGGCACCCGGCGCGGGTCGGCGGGCGGGTCGGCGGGTCGGCGGGTCGGCGGGCGGGCAGGGCGGCGGGCGGCGCCGGAAAACGACACGGCTGTCCCACCCGCCCCACGAGCTCCGGGGCCAGCGGCGCCCGGCGCTATTTCGCCGGCGCGCACCGCATCCCGTCCCGCCGGCCTCCCGAGTGCCGGCGGGACGGGACGGGTCAGATCTGCGCGGTGACCTCGGCGGCCGCCCGGGCCCCGGAGGCCAGTGCGGCGTTGAGGGTGGCGTTGTCCACGTCGGTGTGCTCGCCCGCGAAGTGGATCCGGCCCTCCTGGACCGCCTCGTAGCCGGCGAAGGAGGTGTACTGGCCGGTCCGGTAGTAGTGGTAGGCGCCCAGGTGCCACGGGTCGAGCGACCAGTGGTCCTCGTAGGCCCGGCCGTTGTAGGTGGCCGTGGTGCCGGGGTGGAGGTGCTCGATCTGGGCGAGGAAGGCGGTCACGTCGGCCGCCGGGGCCGGGCCGTGCGCCGGGCCGGTGAGCCGGTCGCGGGCGCCGTCGCCCCCGGGGAAGTTGACCAGCAGGGCCGGTCCGCCCGTCGGGCCCAGCTGGACCGAGCCGTCCCAGGCGGTCTGGTAGCCGAGCGGTCCGGTGTTGGAGATGCCGTTGTACCCGAGGGCGGGCCAGGTCTTCCGGGAGAGTTGGGTGACCAGCTTGCCGTTCTGGCCCATCCCCTGCTGCCGGATCGCGGTCAGCTTCAGGGCCGACAGGTTGGCCCGGGAGAGGTCGACGTTGCGCAGCGTGCTGAACGGCAGCGCCAGCACCACGTGGTCGGCGCGGACGGTGACGGTGCTGCCGCACTGGTCGAAGGTGCAGGTGTAGCCGCCGTCGGCGTTCTGCGCGAGGGCGACCAGCTGGTGCCCCTGACGGACCGTCCCGGCGGGCAGCTGTCCGACCATGCCGCTGACCAACTGGTCGTTGCCACCCACCAGGTGGTACTTCTCGTCGAACCCCTCGGCACCGCCGAACACGCTGGAGGAGCCGAGGAAGCCGATCATGCCCAGCGCCGAGGACTGCCCGGGCTCGCCGCCCGACTGCAGCTGGATGGACTGGATCAGCTGACCGAGCCGGGAGTCCGCCGGGAGGCCGATCTCGTCGAGGTAGTCCAGGCAGGACAGCTGGTCCAGCCGGTAGGCCTCGGCCGTGTGGTGGTCGTGGCGCGGGGTGCCGATGGCCCGGTAGGAGGCGCTGAAGGCGTCGAACGCCCCGGCGATCCAGTCGTCCTGCTGCTGCTCGCCGCTGTACAGCGTGCCGTTGATCCAGGCCGCGTAGTCGCCGGAGTCGAGCGCGCCGCCGTTCGCGTACTCGCGCTGCAGGCCGAGGCTGTCGGCCAGGGCGAGGACGGCGTGGTCGGTCGAGCTGATGAAGGATCCGCCGTGTTCGGAGACCTGGCCGCCGGCGAAGTAGCCGCGCAGGGACCAGCAGCGGCCGCCGAGGTGGGTGGTGTCCGCCTCGTAGACGGTCGCGGCGACCGGCTTGGCCCGGTTCCACAGCCGGTGGGCGCAGCGCAGCCCGGCGAGGCCGGCTCCGATGACCACCACCCGGGGTGCGGTGGCCGCGGCGGCCGGGGCGGGGGCGAGCAGTCCGGTGGACAGGCCGGCGGCGGCGACGGCGCCCGCGGTGCCGAGGATCCGGCGGCGGGTGAGGTGGCGTTCGGCGCGTTCGGCCCGCTCGCCGGCCACCTCGGCGACGGGCATCCGGCGGCGGCGAGCCTCGCCCAGGGCGGAGAAGGCCGCGCGCAGCGGATCGGGCAGGCCCGCCCGGTCCCCGCCGTTGGACGGGGAGCCGGACGGGGAGCCGGACGCGGCGCGGGTCGAGCGCGGGGCGGCGGGTTCACGGTGCATGTGGTGCCTCTTCTCGGGGGGACGGCCTCCCTGCGGCACTGTGGGGGGCGGCAGGCGGCGACGGATCGGAGAGGCTCGCGCGGCGGCGTGGCGCCCGACGCGTGGTTCGAGTTGCTGGGGAGTGAAACGCCCGCGCATCACCGTTGTCAACAGTGTTGCGCAAACCCGCGCCGAATCCCCGGCCACCGACCCCGGCCACCCCGGACCGCCCGAACCGCCCGAACCGCCCCCGGGATCACCCGGCGCTCACCGCGGGACCGCCCGCGTCACGCCCCGCGGACGGCCGCGACCCGCTGCTCGATCGCGGTGATCAGCGCCTCCACCCGGGCGTGGAAGATCTGGTCGTGCGTCACCTCGGCCAGCTGGCGCCCCAGCCGGGTGATGTTCGGGAACCCCTGGGCGTCGACCGCCCGGTACTCGCGGCTCCACGAGGACTCGTCCGCGGCCCGGACCTCCGGGTCGAAGAGCAGGTAGGCGGCCCGCTGCCCGACGTAGGCCAGCAGCGAGTCGCCGACCATCCGGTAGTGCACGGCCGCCTCGGCGCCGTCCAGCCCCGCCTCCATGACGGCCCCGAGGATCAGCTCGACGACCCGGAACTCGTTGGCCCGCCGGGTGGTCCGGCTGGCCATCGCCGAGCTGACCGCCGGGTACTTGAGGGCGACCGCCAGCGAGCCGTCGGCCAGCGCCCGCAGCCGCCCCTTCCAGTCCAGGCCGTCGGGGATGCTCTCCAGCACCTCGCCCAGCGTCCGGTCGGCGACGGAGAGCAGCAGCTCGTCCTTGTCGCGGAAGTGCCGGTAGACCGCGGTCGGATCGGCGCCCAGCTCCTCGCCGAGGCGGCGGACGGTGAAGGCGTCGGCGCTGCCCCTGGCGGCGATCCGCAGGCTCGCCTCGATGATCGCCTCGGGCGTCAGCTGGGCGCCGACGCGCTTGGTCCGGGCGGGAGTTGCGTGGTTCTTCTGCATGGTGCCCCCAGTGTATCGATGCGTGCGCGATGTTGCGCAACACTGTTGACAACAGTGTTGCGCTGCCGTTCACTCCTCCACAACAACACGCCGAGCGGGCCCGCCCGCCGAGGGGGAGGTTCCATTGATGGCACAGGCCGAAGCGGCGAACGACGGGCAGCGGGCCGACACCGTCTTCGTGGGGGGCCGGGTCTTCACCGCGACCGCGGCGGAGCCGATCGAGGCCGCGGTGGCCGTCCGGGACGGCCGGATCACCGCGGTCGCCGACGAGGCGTCGGTCCGGCTGCTGGTGGGCCGCGACACCGAGGTGGTCGACCTCGCGGGCGGCCTGCTCGTCCCCGGGTTCCAGGACGCCCACGTGCACCCGGCGGTGGCCGGCGTCCAGATGCTGCGCTGCGACCTGTCGGCGCAGCGCACGGTGGCGGGCTACCTGGAGGCGGTCGCCGGCTACGCCGCGGCCCACCCCGACGCCCGCTGGATCTGCGGCGGCGGCTGGTCGATGGACGTCTTCCCCGGGGGCGTCCCCACCCGCGCGATGCTCGACGCCGTGGTGCCGGACCGGCCCGTGCTGCTCACCAACCGCGACGGCCACGGCGCCTGGGTCAACTCGGCGGCGCTGCGGCTGGCCGGCGTCGACCGCGACACCCCCGACCCGGCGGACGGCCGGATCGAACGGGAGGCCGACGGCAGCCCGGCCGGCACCCTGCAGGAGGGGGCGATGGACCTGGTCGCCGCGCACGTCCCCGTCGCGACGGCGGACGAGGCGCACGCCGGTCTGCTCGTCGCCCAGCAGCACCTCTTCTCGCTCGGGGTGACGAGCTGGCAGGACGCCATGATCGGCGCCTTCCCCGGCAACCCCGACAACTACCAGGTCTACCTGCGCGCCGCCCGGGAGGGCGCCCTGCAGGCCCGGGTGGTGGGCGCGCTCTGGTGGGACCGCGAACGCGGCCTGGAGCAGCTGCCCGAGCTGGAGGAGCGCCGCCGCGGCGGGCGGCTCGGCCGGTTCCGCGCCACCACCGTGAAGATCATGCAGGACGGCATCGCGGAGAACTTCACCGCCAGCATGCTGGAGCCCTACCTGGACCGCTGCGGTTGCCCCACCGGGAACTCCGGACTCACCTTCGTCGGCCCGGAGGTGCTCAACGAGGCGGTCCGCGCCCTGGACAGGGCCGGCTTCCAGGTGCACTTCCACGCGCTCGGCGACCGCGCCGTCCGCGAGGCGCTCGACGCGCTGGCCGCGGCCCGGGAGGCCAACGGCCCGGGCGACAATCGCCACCACCTGGCCCATCTCCAAGTGGTCCACCCCGACGACGTCGCCCGCTTCGCCGAGCTGGGGGCCGCCGCCAACATCCAGGCGCTGTGGGCCGCGCACGAGCCGCAGATGGACGAGCTGACGATCCCGTTCCTCGGCCCCGAGCGCTCGGCCCGGCAGTACCCGTTCGGGGACCTCCAGCGGGCCGGCACCCGGCTGGTGGCCGGCAGCGACTGGTCGGTGAGCAGCCCCAACCCGCTCTGGGGCATCCACGTCGCGGTCAACCGGGCCGTCCCGGTGGACGCCCCCAACGCCTCGGCCGACCACCGGCCGCGCGAACCGTTCCACCCCGAACAGGCCCTGACGCTCGCCCAGGCCCTCACCGCGTACACCGCCGGCAGCGCCTGGGTGAACCACCTCGACGACGTCACCGGGACGGTCGAGGTCGGCAAGTTCGCGGACCTCGTCGTGCTGGACCGCGACCCCTTCGAGCACCCGGCCGAGGAGATCGGCCGCACCCGGGTGCTGCGCACCTACATCGACGGCCGCGCCGTCTTCACCGCCACCTCCTGACCCCCGCCCACTCCCCCACGGAGGACCCCCCATGAGATCCGGCCCCCGCGCCCTGCTGGCCGCCGCCACCGCGGCCGCCGCCCTCGCCACCAGCGCCTGCAGCGGCACCGCCCAGCAGGGCGGCGACACCGCCGCCGGCTACCGGCTGACGGACACCACGCCCGCCGCCGCGGGCGGCATCGACTCCTTCACCTGGTCGCTCTTCGCCGAGCCGACCTCGATCGACTACGCCTACTCGTTCGACTTCCCGCCGAACCAGATCCTCTCCAACGTCTGCGAGAGCCTGCTGCGGTGGAACCCGGACCTCACCACCTCGCCCAACCTGGCCAGCTCGTTCACCAACCCGACGCCCACCAGCTGGGTCTACCGGATCCGCCCCGGGGTGCACTTCCACGACGGGACGGAGCTCACCGCGGACGACGTCGTCGCCTCGCTGCGCCGCAACCTGGACCCGGCCGTGGCAGGCGTCTGGGCCAACCCGTTCCGCAACGTGCGGTCGATCGAGAAGACCGGCGCACTGGAGGTCACCGTCACCCTGAAGACCCCGGACTCCACCTTCAACAAGTACCTGGCGGCCGGCCCCGGCACCATCGAGTCGGCGGCCACCCTGGCCAAGGCCGGCAAGGACTACGGCAACCCCTCGACCGGGGTGAACTGCACCGGGCCGTTCGCGTTCTCCTCCTGGACGTCCGGCCAGTCGCTGGTGCTCAAGCGCTTCGACGACTACTGGAACCCCGGGCTGAAGGCCAAGTCCGGCGAGGTCAGGTTCGTCTTCCTGTCCGACCCGACCACCCGGGTCAACGCCTTCCGCAGCGGCGAGGTCGACGGCGGCTGGATGGTCCCGCCCACCGCCTACGGGCAGTTGAGGTCCACCCCCGGAGGCGCGCTCTACTTCGGCCAGAACACCACCGTCGCCACCGAGGTGGTCAACAACCTCAAGGGCCCGCTCGGCGACGCCCGGGTGCGCCGGGCCCTGCTGATGGCCATCGACCGCAAGGGCATCGTCAAGGCCGGCGCCAACGGGGTCGGCGAGGTCGCCGACTCCCTGGTGACGGACAACAACTGGAACGGCGCCCCGGGCGCCGCCGACCTGCTCAAGGACCTGCCCGCCTACCCGTACGACACCGCCAAGGCGAAGGCGCTCGCCGCCGAGGCCGGGGTGGCCGGCCAGAAGGTGGTGATCGCGACCAGCCCGCTGGACTCCCAGACCACCATCATCACCCAGGCCGTCGCCCAGGCCGCCACGGCCATCGGGCTCAAGCCGGAGATCGACACCATCGCCGCGGACAAGTACACCGCGCTCTTCACCGACCCGGCCGCCCGCCAGGGCATCGACCTCTTCCTGACCTTCTGGTACACCTCGATCACCGACCCGCTGGACATGTTCGGCTCGCTGCGGACGGGGGCGTTCAGCAACTACGGCGGCTGGTCCGACCCGCAGTTCGACGCGGCCGTCGACCGGGCCGTCGGCGCCTACGACCCGGCCGAGCACACCGCCGCCACCGGGACCGCCCAGAAGATCGCCATGACGCAGCTGCCCTGGCTGCCGCTGTACACCGAGCCGGTCAGCGTCTTCCTCGGCAAGCGGATCACCGGTGTCCAGCCGTCCATCGCCTACCTCTACTACCCGTGGGCCGCCGAGATCGGCGCCAAGGGATGACGCCCGCCGCCGCCCTGCGGGCGGCCCGATCGGCGCTGCGCAGACTGCTGGGCATGGCGGTGACCCTGCTGGTCACCTCGTTCCTGGTGTTCACCTCGCTCTACCTGGCACCCGGCGATCCGGCCGCCTTCCTGGTCCGCGGGCGCAGCCCGGGCCCGCAGGAACTCGCCACGCTCCGCGCGCAGTACGGCTTCGACGACCCGTTCCCGGTGCGCTACTGGCACTGGCTGGAGGGCGTGCTGCAGGGCGACTTCGGCCGCTCCCACCTGTTCCACCAGAGCGTCGGCGAGGTACTGGCCTCCCGGCTCCCGGCCACCCTGCTGCTGGTCGGGGTGGCGACCCTGCTGATCGCCGTGGTGGGCGTCGGCGCCGGCATCGTCGGTGCGCTGCGGCGCGGCACCCGTACCGGCTCCGCCGTGCTGCTGCTGGTGACGGTCGGCGCCGCGGTGCCCTCCTTCGTCGCGGCGATCGTGCTGCGCTCGGTCCTCGGGGTGAACCTCGGCTGGTTCCCCACCATCGGCAACGGCACCGGCCTGGTGGACCGGCTGCACCACGTGCTGCTGCCCGCGATCGCCCTGTCGGTGACCTTCATGGCGCTGGTCACCCGGGTGACCCGCTCGGCGATGCTCGACGAGCTGCGGCGCGAGCACGTCGAGGTCGCGCTGAGCCGCGGGCTGCCCCGGCGGACGGTCATCCGGCGGCACGTGCTGCGCAACGCCCTCGGCCCGATCGCCACCGTCGGCGGGCTGCTGGTCTCGGGGATGCTGGTCAGCACCGCGATCGTGGAGACCGCGTTCGGCATGTCCGGGGTCGGCTCGCTGCTGGTCCAGTGCGTGGACCAGCTCGACTTCCAGGTCGTCCAGGCGATCGTGCTGCTGGTGGTCGCCGCCTTCGTCGTCGTCAACACCGTGGTGGACCTGGTCCAGCCGCTGATCGACCCGCGTGTGCGCGCGGCGGGAGGAGCCCGATGAGCAGCCCGACAACCCTGTTGAGCAGCCCGCTGCGCACCCTGCGGCGGCTCGGCGGCGGCCCGCTGACCAGGGCGGGCGCGCTGGTGCTCGGCCTGTTCGTCCTCGCGGCGCTGTTCGCGCCCTGGCTCGCCCCGCAGGACCCGGCCTTCGGCGAGCTCGGCAACGGCTTCGCCGGCCCGGGCCCCGAGCACTGGCTCGGGACGGACGGCGGCGGGCACGACACCTTCTCGGCGCTCGTCGAGGGGACCCGCACCAGTCTGGCCGGACCGCTCGCCGTGGTGTCGTTCGCCGCCCTCGCGGGCATCCCGGTGGGCCTGTTCGCCGCCTGGCGCGGCGGCTGGGTCGACGCCCTGATCGGCCGGGTGCTGGACATCCTGTTCGCCTTCCCCGCCCTGCTGCTGGCGATCCTCGCCGTCGCCCTGTTCGGCAAGGGGCTGACCGCGCCCGTCCTGGCCATGGCCGTCGCCTACCTGCCGTACACCGCCCGGCTGGTGCGCAGCCTCACCGCGCAGGAGAAGGTGCGGCCGTACATCGCCGCCTACCGGGTCCAGGGCCACTCGGCCGTGTTCGTCGCGGTGCGCCGGCTGCTGCCGGGCATCATGCCGACCGTCCTCGCCCAGTCGACGGTCAACTTCGGCTACGCCCTGCTGGACCTCGCCGCGCTGTCCTTCCTCGGGCTCGGCGTGCAACCGCCCACCCCCGACTGGGGCGCCATGATCAACCAGGGGCAGGCGGCCGTGCTGCAGGGGCAGCCGCTGTCCGCGATCGTCCCGGCCGTCGCGGTCGTGCTGGTCGTCGTCGCCTTCAACGTCGTCGGGGAGCACCTCGGCGACCGGCTCGCGGGGAGGGAATCCTGATGCCGCTGCTCGAGTACGAGGGCCTGCACGTCGCCCTGCCGGGGATGGCCCGGCCGATCCTGGACGGCGTCAGCCTGGGCGTCGCCGCCGGGGAGGCCGTCGCCCTGGTCGGCGAGTCCGGGTCCGGCAAGTCGGTGACCGCCCGCGCCGCACTCGGCCTGTTCCCGCCCGGCGCACGGGTCGGCGGCCTGGTCCGGGTGGACGGGGTCGAGCTGGTCGGCGCGGACCAGGCGAGCCTGCGCGAGGTGCGCACCGCCAAGGCCTCGATGATCTTCCAGGACCCCCGGGCCGGCATCAACCCGGTGCGCCGGGTCGGCGACTTCCTCACCGAGCAGCTGCGGCTGGTCCGCGGCCGCTCGAAGGCCGGGGCCCGGGCCCGCGCCCTCGAACTGCTGGCGGCCGTCGGCCTGCCCGACCCGCCCCGGCACCTGCGCCAGTACCCGCACCAGATGTCCGGCGGCATGCTGCAGCGCGTCATGATCGCCGGGGCGCTCACCGCCGAGCCGCGCCTGCTGCTCTGCGACGAGCCCACGACCGCGCTGGACGTCACCACCCAGGCCGAGATCATGGCCATCCTGCGCCGGCTCCAGCGCGACATCGGCCTCGGCCTGCTCCTGATCACCCACGACCTGGACCTCGCGGCGGCCACCTGCGACCGGATCTACGTGATGTACGCCGGGCGGATCGTCGAGTCCGGCGCCGCCGCCGACCTGCTCGCCGCGCCCCGACACCCCTACACCGCCGGCCTGTTGGGCTCCTCGCCGCCGTTGGAGGGGCCGCTCGGCCGGCTCCTGCCGATCCCCGGCGCCCCGCTGGGCCTGGCGCAGAGCGCCCCCGGTTGCGCGTTCGCCGACCGCTGCCGGTTCGCCCGGCCCGGGCTGTGCGACCAGAGCGTGCCGGAGCCGGCCGCGGTGGGGGCGACGGTGGTCGCCTGCCACCGGGCGGAGGAGCTCGCGTCCTCGCCCGAACCCGCCTGGCCCGGCTCGGCCCCGGCTCCGGCTTCGGCGTCGGCTTCGGTTACGGCTCCGGCGTCGGCCTCCGCTTCGAACCCGGCTCCCGAGGAGGACCGTTGACCACCGACCCCGGCCTGCTGCTCCAGGTCAGCGGCCTGCGCAAGACCTACCCGACCGGCGGGGCGCCCCTCGTCGCGGTCGACGACCTCTCCTTCACCCTGCGCCCCGGCGGAGCCCTGGGCATCGTGGGCGAGTCCGGTTCGGGCAAGACCACCACCGCGCGGATGCTGGTCGGCCTGGAACGCCCCGACCACGGCGAGATCCTGGTCCAGGGCACCCCGCTCGCCCCGCGGACCCGCGGCCGGGCCGCCCGGCTGGCCCGCGCCAAGGCCGTCCAGATCGTCTTCCAGGACCCGTACCTGTCGCTGGACGCACGCCTCGGCATCGGCGACACCCTGGACGCGGTGCTGCGCCTGCACGGCTCCCCGGAGCGGTCGGGACGGGCCGGGCGGGCCTACCGGGCGGCCCGGGTACGGGAGTTGCTGGCCCAGGTGGGCCTCGGCGAGCGGGAGGCCGCCGCGCCGCCGCGGCTGCTCTCCGGCGGACAGCGCCAACGCGCCGCCATCGCACGGGCGCTGGCCGTCGAGCCGGCCGTCCTGGTACTGGACGAGGCGGTGTCGGCGCTGGACGTCTCGGTCCAGGCGCAGGTCCTCAACCTGCTCGCCGACATCCGCCGGGACACCGGCATCGGGCTGGTCTTCGTCAGCCACGACCTGGCGGTCGTGCGCTACATCTGCGACGAGGCCCTGGTGATGTACCGCGGCCGGACGATGGAGCACCGGCCCGTCGACGAGCTGCTCACCACGCCCCGGCACCCCTACACCCGGCTGCTGCTCTCCTCCGTCCCGCACCCCGGGTGGGACCCGGAGGCGATCGGCGCGCAGCGCCGCGACCTCGCGGCGGCGGGCGGGCAGGAAGGATAGAGCCGGGGCCCTACGGGGAACCCGGGGGGAAGAGGGTGCTGGGGCGGCGGGTGTGGTCGTCGAAGATGACGTGCTGGCCGGGGGAGGCACCGGACAGTGCCCACAGGCCGATCGCGCAGGCGATGGCGACCAGCACCAGCGCGGTCGAGACCATGATCGCGCGGCGCCGCACCTCGCAGCGCTTCCAGGTCCGTTGGGCGCGCTGGTAGGCGTCGGGGGGCGCCTCGACGGTCGCCGCGAGGTGCGCGAGAACGGCCCGCAACCGCTCTTCGGTGGAAGCGCTCATGCCTGGGTTCCCTTCATGACGCTGCTCAGCCTCGCCATCCCCCTGGAGGCATGGGACTTCACGGCGCCCGGTGAGATACCCATGATCTCCGCGATCTCCGCCTCCTTCAGGTCGAGCCAGTATCGCAGAACCAGCACCTGGTGCTGCCGCGCCGGGAGGGCCGCCAACGCCTTGACCACCAGCCGGTGTTCGTCCCTGATGATCGCCTGGGCCTCGGCCGACAGCTCCAGCCGCTCGATGTGGTGGGTGTGCTTGCGAACCACCCGGAGGTGGCGCAGGCGCATCCGGGCCATGTTGCAGACGGTGCCCCTGAGGTAGCCCAGCGCCGCGTCCGGCGAGCGCAACCGTCCCCATCGACGGTGGAGTTGGTAGAAGGCCTCGGCCACCACGTCCTCGGTGTCCCCGTCGGCGCCGAGCAGGAAGGCCAGCCGGAGGAGTCCGCGGTGGTGGGTGGCGAACAGGTGGGCGATGGCGTCGTCCCGGTCGGCGTCGCGCAGGTTGAAGTCGTCCGACCGGCCGGGCTGTTCCCGGCCCGGCGGCCCGCTCTCCTGCTCGGCGACCATGAAGGCCTCGGCCGCCTGGGCAGCGTGGTTCACGCCCTGCTCCTCATCCGTCGACCCGCACCGCGAATCGCGAGCCTCTGCGCTGGACATCCCGGACCTCCTCCGGGGGCTCGGACCGGCGCGGCACACCGACGCGGTCGAGTACCGGGGTCAGGACCACCACCACCAGGAGGTTGGCGCAGAGCGCCGTGACCGCGACGTACACGGGCAGGTGGACCAGCCCCAGGCCCACGTCGACGACGGAGGAGAAGCCGCCGCTCACCACCATCGCCGTCCCCGCCAGCATGCCCACCGCCCAGCCGGCCAGCAGGGCCCGGTGGTGGAACCATCGGGTGAACGGCGCGAGCCCGACCGCGGGCAGGGTCTGGCTGATCCACACCCCGCCCAGCAGGTGGAGGTTGATCGCGTCCTGCGGGTGGAGGGCCAGCGCGAAGGCGAGGGCGCCCACGATGATCACCACGGCGGCGAAGCCGGCCGCGCGGACCTCGTGCTTCGGGGTGGCGGTCGGGTTGAAGTACTCGGCGTAGATGTTGCGGGCCACCAGGGTCGAGATGCCGATGGCCATCACCGCGGCCGGGAGCAGCGCCGCGATCGCCAGCGCGCCGAGCAGCAGCCCCTCGACCGGGGGCGCGTCGAGCCGGCGCAGCAGCATCGGCACCGCCAGTTCCGCGTGCCCGACCGGGGTCCGGACGTCCAGCGCCAGCGCGACGAAGCCGAGGTAGGCGAACAGGCCGAGCGCGGCGGTCCACAGCGGCAGCGACAGGACGGCGCGGCGCAGCGCGTCGGTGCTGCGGGCGGCGAAGGACACCGTGAGCACCTGCGGGTACATCAGCTGGGCGAGCACCGAGCCCAGGGCGAGCGTCAGATAGGCGGTCTGGGAGCCGGGCGGGGTGAGCGAGCCGAGCCCCTCGGCCGACAGCCGGCGGCCGGCCAGGGCGAACACCTCGCGCGGGCCGGCCACGTTCCGGGTGACCAGGACCAGCACCGCGGCCAGCATGCCGAAGATCAGGACGGCCTTGAAGCGGGCGAACCAGGAGCAGGCCCGCAGTCCGCCGGGGAGCAGGACGAGGACGAGCACGGCGAACACCCCGGCGAGGCCGAGCAGCCCGACGGGGCCGCCCGGATCGACCCCCATGACCCGCAGGACGGCCTCGAGTCCGACCACCTGGAGGACGAGGTAGGGCATCGCGGCCAGGATGCCGGTGAGGGCGACGGCGAGCGCCAACGCGTGCGAGCGGTGCCGGTTGAGCGCCAGATCGGCGGCCGTCACCAGCCCGTGCCGGACGGCGAGTCGGCGCAGTCGCGGGAGCACCACCATGGCGACGGGTTGCAGCAGTATGGTGTAGGCGAGCGCGTAGAGCCCGAACCCGCCGGTGGCGTAGGTGAGTCCGGGGACGGCCACCACGGTGTAGGCGGTGTAGACGGTGCCGCCCAGCAGGACGGCCGTGCCGACCGGACCGAGCCGCCGGCCGGCCAGCGCCCAACCCGACGGCTGGGGAAGCTCCCCCCGGCCCGAGCGCCGTACGGCGACGCCCACGGCGACGGCCACTCCCCCCACAACCATGGCGAACGAGGCCAACGAAACATTGTAGGACATCTGCCGCCTTTGTCTGCATTCCTGTTCAGGCGTTCGACATGTTCATGCGACAGGACCGTAATCCGACCACGTGACGGACGCAACAAACCCGGAGACTCTTCCCACCACCCGAAACACCCACGCCTCCAAATCGGGTCAATTGTCGCGAAGTTCACCATATGCCCTCATTCATGGACTGTGACGTACATCACAGGCGGAATCCCGGAGTGCAGGTAAACCGAAGGGCCGGCCTCGGCAACTCCCCTGCGAGGCGGAGCCTTGGGCCGGCCGTACCGGGTGGGTACGGACGGCCGGAACGAACCTCGTGGAAGGTCGACGGGGACGGTGCGCCGGTCACCGCAAGGGCCGGCGCTCACACGGAGGACCCTTTCCGAATATCCGACCGGAGTACGGGATGCCCCTTTCTGAAAGCTTTCGAGACATTCGAGACAACGGTGCCGACCCGGTGCGGCTGCGCTCCCTGCCGGCCGGCGCCGACCACGCGGACCACGCCGACTACCCGGGCCACACCGACTACCCGGGCCACGGAGTCCCCGGCGGCCCCGGCCGGCCGGGGCCTGCGCCGCAGACGCCGGCCGGCCCCCTGCCGGGCCGCCCGCCGCGCCCGGCGGCCGACCAGGTGATGTTCCGGCTGCTGGGGCCGCTGGAGGTGGTCCACGACGGCCGGCTGCTGCCGCTGGGCGGCGTCATCCAGCGGACCACGCTCGGCTTCCTGCTGCTCCACGCGAACCGGGTGGTCTCCACCACCCAGCTGCTGAAGGCGATGTGGCCGCAGGAGGCCCCGCCGACCGCGCGGAAGATGCTGCAGAACGCCGTGTCGGGCCTGCGCGGGCTGCTGTCCCGCGCCCGCGTCGACCCGCGCGCGGCCGAGCTGGTGAGCCGCGCGCCCGGCTACATGCTGCGGATCGACACCAGCCGCATCGACCTGGCGCACTTTCAGTCGCTCGTCCAGGACGGCCGGGCGAGGCTCGTGGCCGGCTCGCCGGGCGAGGCGGCCCGGCTGCTCCGGGAGGCGCTGGACTGCTGGCGCGGGCCGGTCCTGGAGGACCTCGCCGAGACCGGGATCGACTGGCCGGAGCTGGCCGCGCTGCGCAACTCCCGGATGGCCGCGCTGGAGGACTTCTTCGAGGCCGAGCTGGAGGGCGGCCGCCACCACGAGGTGATGGCCGAGCTGGAGGCCGAGGTCGCCCTGGCCGCTCCCCGCGAGCGGATGTGCCACCTGCTGATGCTGGCGCTCTACCGCTGCGGCCGGCACGTGGAGGCGCTGGGCGTCTACCGCCGGCTCCGCCCGCGGCTGCTGGAGGAGTTCGGGCTGGAGCCCGGCCGGGAGCTCCAGGACCTCTACCAGGCGATCCTGCGGCACGACCCCGCGCTGGACCTGCCCGCCGCGCCCCGGGCCGCTCCCGGGCGGCCGGCCCTGCCGCAACCCGGGCCGCAGCGGCAGCAGCCGACCGGACCGGGCACCGCGTACTGCGCCGAGCCCGTGCCCGGCCCGGGGCGCGGGGTGCCCCTGGCGCGCCTGGGCGCCCCGCGGCCTGCCGCCGCCCCGGCGCTCCCCGACAGCACCCTGCACTCCCCTGACCGGACCGCCGAACTGGACTTGCTGATCAGCCTGTTGACGCTGGTCCGCCGCAAGCGCAAACCGCACGTGGTCACCATCCTGGGCAACCGGGACACCGGGAAGAGCGGGTTGGTCACCGACTTCGGCGACAGCCTGCGGCGGGACGGCGTGGCGACGGTCTGGAGCACCGACGGGAGCACCGACGGGAGCACCGACGGGATCCTCCGGCCCCAGGGCCAGAGCTCCGGCGGGCTGAGCAACGCGCTCGAACAGGCGGCGGCCGGCCACCCGTTGGTGGTCGTCCTGGAGGACCTGCACCACTCCGACGACCCGGTGCTGGACTCGCTCGGCGAGGCCGTCCGCACCCCCGGTCCGCTGCCGCTGATGGTGATCGTCACGGCCCGGCCGGAGCTCGCGGACCGCCGGCCGAGCTGGGACGACACCGCCCCCTGGTCCACCACCATCACCCTCGAACCGCTCTCGGCGGCCTGACGGTTCGTCAGTTCATCAGTGCAGCAAGGAAAACCGGTGCGTCACCGCCGCTCGGTGACGCACCGTCGGATGCCGGTGGCGGACACCTGCGCACGGTACGGCGACCCGACCGCCGTCCGGCTCAGGCGCCGAACCGTGCGACCAGCTCCCGCTTGAGCACCTTCCCGCTGATCCCGAGCGGGAGGGCGTCCAGGAACTCGACCCGCCGCGGGTACATGTGGGCGGCGATCCGCTCCCGGCTCCAGGCGGTGATCCCGGCGGCCAGGGCGGCGTCCGCCACCCTGCCGGGCCTCGGCACCACGACCGCGCACACCTCCTCGCCGTGGACCCGGTCCGGCACGCCGATCACCGCCACCTGCGCGACGGCCGGGTGGTGCACCAGCACCTCCTCCACCTCGCGCGGGTAGACGTTGTAGCCGGCCCGCAGCACCAGGTCCTTCTTCCGGTCCACGATCGTCAGACAGCCGTCGGCGTCCAGCCTGCCGAGGTCCCCGGAGCGGAACCAGCCGTCCACCAGGACCTCGGCGGTCGCGTCGGGGCGGTTGTGGTAGCCGGCCATCACGTTGTGGCCCCGGATCACCACCTCGCCCACCTCGCCGTCGGGCAGCAGCTCGATCCGCCCCTCGACGTCCGCCCGGGCGATGCCCACCCGGACGCCCCAGACCGGCCGGCCCACCGTCCCGGGCCTGGTCGGCCAGGCCTTCTGGTTGTACGCCACCACCGGCGAGGTCTCGGTCAGGCCGTAGCCCTCGTAGACGGTGCAGCCGAACGCCCGCTGCACCTCCTCCAGCACCTTCACCGGGAGGGCCGAGCCGCCCGAGTACGCGCGGTCCAGCCGCGGCCGGGCGGCGCCGTCCTCGGCGACGGCGTCCAGCAGGGCGAGGTACATCGTCGGGACGCCCATGAACACCGTGCAGCCGTGGGCCGCCATCAGCTCGACCGCCCGCCGGCCCTCGAACCGGGGCATCAGCACCAGGGTGGCGCCGACCAGGAAGCAGACGCCCATCCCGCACAGCTGACCGAAGGTGTGGGAGAGCGGCAGACAGCCCAGCAGCCGGTCCTCCGGACGCATGTCGAACGGCGAACGGGCCGTCGTGGTGAGGTTCATGACGATGTTGAGGTGGGTCAGCGCGGCCCCCTTGGGCCGGCCGGTGGTCCCCGAGGTGTAGAGGATGACGGCGATGTCCCCGGGCGCGCGCGGCAGGTGGCCGTCGATCGGCTCGGCCCGCTCGGCGAGCAGGTCGATCCGCGGGACGCCCTCGGCACCCCTGGCGCCCTCGGTGTCCGCCAGGGTGAACACGGCCATCGGCGGGCCCGGTTCGGCCGCCGGGTCCGCCTTGGGCGCCTCCCCGGCCGCCTCCCCGGCCGCCTCCTTCGCCGCCTCCTCGACCGCCCGCAGGGCCTCCGGCAGCGCCGAGGCCGCGCAGACCAGCGTCCGGGCGCCGCTGTCCCGCAGCAGGTGGGCGATCTGCCCGGCGCGCAGCAGCGGGTGGACGGGGACGACCACCGCGCCCAGGGCCAGCACCCCGAAGTACGCCATCGGGAAGTGCGGCGTGTTGGTCAGCAGCAGGGCGACCCGGTCGCCCGGGCCCGTCCCGGCCTCGCGCAGCACGGCCGCGTAGCGCCGGGCCCGCTCCCACAGCTCGCCGTAGCGGATCTCCCGCCCCTCGTGGACGACCGCGGGGTGGTCCGGCCGCCGCAGGGCCGACTCGGCGAGCACCGCCGCGACCGAGAGCGTCGCACCGCCCCCCGAGGTCCCGGTGGCGTCGGTGCGGTCGGTGCGGTCGGTGCGGTCGGTGGCATCCCCGGCGCCCGTGTCGTTCGCGGTATCCATGCGCGGCACAGCCTCCCCTCGGGCGCGCGGCGCACCCGGAAAAGCATGGCACTACCGGTCCGCGGCCGCCGACGGTTCGTCCATCGCCCGGTAATCGCCGGGAAATCGGACAGGCAGTGGCACACCCAGTGGACCGCCGATTACCGCGGAGTGGAAATGGAGAGAGCGATCTCCCTGGACAGTCCGGACGGAGGTCACCTAGCGTGTTCCGGGCCGGGGTGGTCGACCGGTGGCGAAGATTCGTACAGAACACGAAATTCGGGGAGGGGGTCGATATCGTGAACCGGCATCTCGATTTCTTTTCGCAGCGCCTGGCGGAGCCGTCCGGGCGGGGCCGTGAATTCCTGGAGATCGGCCGGATCGCCGGCCGGTACCCCGCCGCGACGACCGCACAGGACCCGACCGGCGGCAGCCTGTCCGAGATCAGCGTCTGGTGCAGCAACGACTATCTCGGAATGGGCCAGCACACCTCCGTGGTGGCCGCCATGCGGCAGGCCGCCGAGGAGTTCGGCGCCGGTTCGGGCGGCTCCCGGAACATCGCCGGGACCAATCACCACCACGTACTCCTGGAAAAGGAGCTGGCCGATCTCCACGGCAAGGAGGAGGCCCTGCTCTTCACCTCCGGATACACCGCCAACGACGGCGCGCTCGCCGTCCTGGCCGGTCTTTCCGGGGACTGCACGGTATTCTCGGACGAGTTGAACCACGCGTCCATCATCGACGGGATCCGGCACAGCGGAGCGGCCAAGCGGATATTCCGGCACAACGACGCCGACCATCTCGACGAACTGCTCGCCGAGGCCGGACCGGACCGGCCGAAGCTGGTCGTGCTGGAGTCGGTGTACTCGATGTCCGGCGATGTCGCGCCGCTCGCCAGGATCGCCGAGATCGCCCGGCGGCACGGCGCGACGACCTACCTCGACGAGGTGCACGCCGTCGGGATGTACGGCCCCCAGGGAGCCGGCATCGCCGCCCGGACCGGGCTGGCGGACGAGTTCACCGTCGTCATGGGCACCCTGGCCAAGGGGTACGGGGTGTGCGGCGGCTACATCGCCGGGCCGGCCGCCCTGGTCGACGCGGTCCGCAGCCTCTCCCGCCCGTTCATCTTCACCACCTCGCTGCCCCCCGCCGTGGCCGCGGCCGCGCTCGCCGCGGTGCGCCACCTCAGGAGGTCCGAGTCCGAACGGGACAGCCTGCGGGCCAACGCGCAGCTGCTCCACCGGCTGCTGACGGAGCGTCGGATCCCGTTCCTCTCCGACATGTCGCACATCGTCTCCGTCCTCGTGGGCGAGGACGAGCTGTGCCGCAAGATGTCCGCCCTGCTGCTGCAGCGCCACGGCGTCTACATCCAGCCGATCAACGCACCGAGCGTCCGGGCCGGCGAGGAGATCCTCCGGATCGCGCCGTCGGCCGTGCACCGGCCCGACGACGTCCGCCGGCTCGCCGACGCCCTCGACACCGTCTGGCGCGACCTCGACGCCCCGCGCGCAGACGGCCCGTGCCGCTACCCGGCCTGACCGGCCAGCCCGGCCCAACCGGCCCGACCTGTTCACCGGGCCGGTCCCGCGAAGGCACCGCGCCACCCCCGCACACCCTTTCCGTCCACCAAAAGGAGCGCATTCCGTGACCGTCACCTCCCAGGTCGTCAGGTCGGCGACCAACAAGATCGCTGACGAGCTCACCACCGAGAGCCTGCTCCAGCTGGCGAACCGCGAGATCGGCGCGATCCACGTCCGGGGCTACTACCCCGTCGACATCGCCAAGGAGGTCGCCCAGAAGGCGATCAACCACCAGGCCCTCGGCAACTACCACAAGCAGCACACCAGCAGCGTCGGCCGCGTCTACATGCCGCACATCGACACCAAGTGGGACGACGAGCTGACCAGGAAGTACCACGACGCGGCCCTGCCGGCGATCGAGGACGTCCGCTCGATGTTCCACCCCTACCTCTCGCCGATCGACCGGGTCCGCCTCCAGCTCCAGGAGCTGTGGCCGTCCGGGGCGAACCTGCTGCGCCTGCGCGGCCGGGCCTGCTTCGTCGGCGCCTTCCGGGTCTTCCAGCCGACGACCTCGGAGTTCTACCCGCACAACGACGCGATCGACCAGGAGAGCGACGCCCCCGAGATCGAGGGCGTGCTCAACCAGCTGGTCGCCAACGTCTACCTCCAGGTCCCCGCGGAGGGCGGCACCCTGCAGCTGTGGCAGCGGGAGCCCACCGAGGAGGAGACCAAGGTCATCCTGGAGGTCGAGGGCCTGGAGCGGGACTCCGTGGAGCCCCCGGTGGTCGAGATCCACCCGGACGCCGGGGACCTCATCATCTTCAGCCCCCGGATGCTGCACGCGGTGACCTCGGGCCAGGGCGAGCACCGGGTCGGCGCGGCCGCCTTCATCGCCTCCAAGGGGCCGCAGGAGCCGCTGCTCTTCTGGAGCTGATCCCGGCTCCCCGCCCGTCCACCGATCCCCGCCCGTCCATCGATCGAGAACCGATCAAGAGTCGACACGCAGAGGACTACGGCAGATGCTCCCGGCGCTGGTTCACGCGCACGCGAAGGCTCATCCGAACCGAACAGCCGTCACCGCAGGTCGCGAACTCCTGACCTACGCTCAACTCGACGACAGGGTTTGTCGGCTGATCCGTCGCCTGCGCCACCGGGGCATCGGCCGCGGCCACCTGGTCGGCGTCTACCTCGACCGCACGCCCGACGCGGTCGCGGCCATGCTGGCGGTCCTCGGCGCGGGCGCCGCCTACACGGTGGTCGACCCGGCCGAACCGGCCTCGAAGGACACGGGAGGCCTGGCGGCCGGCCCCGACCTCGTGCTCAGCTCGCCCCGGTACCAGGAGGACCTGCGCCGGCGCGGACTGGAGGTGCTGGACGTCTTGGGCGTGTTCGACGCCGTGGACGTCCGGCCGCCGCACGAGGACGGGGCCGACCGGCCCGGGCCCGCGCAGGACGACACCGCGTACGTGCTGTTCACGTCCGGCTCCACCGGGGTGCCCAAGGGCGTGATGGTCACCCACGGCAACATCCGGCACTACACCGAATCGCTGCTCGCCCGGCTCGACGTCACCGAGCCGCTGCACTACGCGCACGTCACCACGCTCGCCGCCGACCTCGGCAACACCAGCGTCTTCCTCGCCCTGTGGACCGGCGGCACCCTGCACCTGGTGGACGAGGCGACCCGGCGCGACCCCGCCGGCCTGCTCCGCTACCTGCAGAGCGAGCGGATCGACGTCCTCAAGACCACCCCCTCGCACTGGACCGTCCTCTTCCAGGCCTACGGGCTGGACGAGCACTCCCGGCCCGCCCTGCGCCACCTGCTGCTCGGCGGCGAGCTGCTGTCCCTGCCGCTCGCCCGCCGCATCCTCGCCTCCGGCGTCACCCGCACCCTGGTCAACCACTACGGGCCCACCGAGGCGACGGTCGGCGTCGCAACACACCTGCTCACCGGCGAGGCCGACCTCGACGCCCTGGGCGACGCCGCCTCCGTCCCGATCGGCAGCCCGCTGGGGGCGACCGGCCTCTACGTCCGCACCCCGGACGGCGCGTTCCACCAGCGGGACGCCACCGGCGAGCTGTACATCGCCGGCCCCTCGGTGGCGCTCGGCTACCGGGCGAACCCGCAGGCCACCGCGGCGGCCTTCACCGACGAGCTGGACGACGCCGCCCCCGGCGCCGGCCGCGCCTACCGCACGGGCGACCGGGTGCGCGCCGACGCCCGGGGCGTGCTGGAGTTCCTCGGCCGCGGCGACCGGCAGGTCAAGGTCGGCGGCTACCGGGTGGAGCTCGGCCATGTCGAGGCCGGGCTGCGCCGGCTGCCGGCCGTGGCCGACGCCCTCGCCCTGCTGCTCCCCGGGGAGCGCACCAGGCTGGTCGCCGCGGTCGCGGCGCGGGCCGACGCCGCCGACGGCCGGTCCGCCGACCTGCGGGCGCAGTTGCGCGAGCTGCTGCCGTCCTACATGATCCCCTACCGGATCGAGGTGTTCGAGGCCTTCCCGCGCACCGGCAACGGGAAGACCGACCAGCGCGCGCTGCGGAGCCTGATCGAGAGCCGACTCGCCGACCGCACCGAGCAGGCCCGCGCCACCGACGACCCGCTGCTCGCCGAGGTGTGCGAGGCCTGGCGGCGCCAGCTCGGTCACGACGACTTCGGTGTCCACGACGACTTCACCCTGGTCGGCGGCAACTCCATCGACGCCATCCAGGTCATCGCGGACCTCCAGGCCAGGGGCCACCGGGTCTCGGCCGCCGGCTTCCTGGCCGAGCCCACCGCGGCGGCGCTGGCCGACCGGCTGCGGGCCGGCCGGGATGCCGCCGAACCCGGCCCGGGTGCCGGCCGCGAGCCCGTCCCGACGGACGACACCGCGCTGTCGCCGGCCCAGGAGTGGTTCTTCCGGCAGGGGTTCGCCCAGCCCGACCAGTGGAACCAGGCCCTGCTGCTGGACACCGACCGGTCCGTGCGGCCCGCCGAACTGGCCGCCGCCGTGGCGGACGTGGTCGCCCTGCACCCCCTGCTGCACACCGCCTTCCGGCCCGAACCCGGCGGCGGCCACCGCCGGGTGCCCGTCGACCCCCCGGCCGTGTTCACCACCTCCGCCCTGCCCGCGGCGGAGGCCCCGGCCGCCCGGCACATCCGGGACACCGCCGCCGAGCTGCAGACCCGGATCCGGATCGCCGACGGCGCGCTCTTCCGGGCCCACCTCTTCCTCGGCCCCACCCGGGCCCACCTGCTGCTCGTCTGCCACCACCTGTCCGTCGACGCCGTCTCCTGGCGCATCGTGGTCAACGACCTCAGCCGCCGCTACGGCGAGCGGATCCGCGGCGCCGCCCCCGGCACCGCGGCGGCCCCGACCGACTTCGGCGCCTGGGCCACCCATCTGCGCGCCCAGGCCCCCGCCCTGCGGCCCGACCTGGCGCACTGGGAGGGCCTCGGCCGGTTCCCCGCGGTGCCGAGCCCGTCCCCCGCCGGCGACAACCGGGAGGAGGACGCCCAGGCGGTCTGGTTCCGGCTCTCCCGCGCCGAGACCGACACCCTGGCCCGCGCGGCCGCGGCCAGCACCGGCATGCCCCCGCAGGCGGCCCTGCTCGGCGCCTTCGCCCAGGCGCTCTCCCGCCAACGCGGCACCGACGAGGTCGTGGTGGACGTGGAGAGCCACGGCCGGGTCTCCCTTGACGAGTCGGTCGAGGTCTCCCGGGTGGTGGGCTGGTTCACCTCCACCTTCCCCGTCCGGATCGACACCGTGGCCGACGACGCGGCCGCCACCGGCAAGGCCGCCGCGGCGGCCCTGGCCGACATCCCGCGCCACGGCGTCGCGTACGGCCTGCACGGCCTGCCGCAGCGCACCGACGTCTGCTTCAACTACCTCGGGACGCTGGCCCTGCCGCACGGCGACGACCTGCGCCTGGCACCGTCGCGCCGGCAGCTCGGCCCGGTGCGCGGACCGCGCAACGACCGCGGCCACGCCCTCAAGCTCACCGCTCGCGTCCACGACGGCCAGCTGGTCGCCGACCTGTCCTACCCGCCGCGGCGGCACGACCCCGAGCAGATGCTCGCCCTGGCCCGCGCCACCCGCGCGCACCTCCTGGAGGTCGCCGGACTCCCCCCGGCCGAGGGGCAGTTCGTGGTGGAGCAGGGTTCCAGCACCGGGCTGCTCGCCCAGGTGCCGCGCGCCCTGCACTGCGAACCCCCGGCCGGCGCGGTCCGGGAGTACGACAACGTCCTGCTGACCGGCGCCACCGGCTTCATCGGCGCGCACCTGCTGCACCTCCTGCTGACCCGCACCACGGGCCGAGTGCAGTGCCTGGTCCGCGGCCGGGACGGCCACCCCGCCGCCGAGCGGCTGCGGGACGCCTACGCCTGGCACCTGCCGGGCGAGGACCTGGACCGGTACGCCGACCGCGTCACGGTACTGTCCGGGGACCTCGCCGAGCCCGGCTTCGGCCTCGCCGAGGAGGAGCAGGAGCGGCTGCGCCGCGAGGTCGGCGCGATCTACCACCTGGCCGCCGACACCCGGCTGTTCGGCGACCGCGAGACCTTCGACCGGCTGAACATCGAGCCGCTGCAGGCGCTGATCCGGCTGGCCTCCACCGGCCGGCCCAAGGACCTGCACTACGCCTCCACCCTGGCGGTGTCCGGCAGCGGCCCGCAGGGCGCGGCGGCGGTCTTCTCCGAGGAGAGCCTGAACGTCGGCCAGCAGTTCCTCAACGAGTACGAGCGCAGCAAGTTCGACGCGGAGCGCCTGGTCCACGCGTTCGTCGCGGCCGGCGGCGCCGGGTTCATCTACCGCTCCGGCAACGTCTCCGGGCACTCGGTGTCCGGCCGCTTCCAGCGCAACGGCGGTGACAACCGGCTGGTCCAACTGCTGCGCGCCGCCGTGCGGATCGGGCGGGTGCCCCGGGTCGGCGCCCGCACCCTGGCGCTCAGCCCGGTGGACCTGGTGGCCGAGGGCATCCTGGAGATCTCCCGCAGCGAACGGGTGCGCGGCGGGACCTTCCACGTCGACACCCACCACGAGGTCGGCTACGAGGACGTCTTCACCGTGCTGCGCGAGCTCGGCTGCACCCTGGAGCAGGACGAGGCCGCGGACTTCGCCTCGCTGTTCGGGCGCTACCTCGGCGAGCGCGACGAGCAGGTCGCCCTTGCGCACTTCTGGGCGAGCCGGCCCGAACGCAACGTCCGGTACGACCACACCCGCACCAGGCGCCTGCTCGCCCACCTCGACGTGGAGTTCCCCGCGCCCGAACGCGGCTGGCTGCACAAGTACTTCACCGGCCTGATCGACCAGGGCGAGTTCTCCCTCGCCGCAGACAAGTAGGGGTACGACATGACAGAGGGACGCATCGCCGTCGTCACCGGGTCCTCCTCCGGGATCGGACGCGCCGTCACCCGCCACCTCGTCCGCCGGGGCGCCCGCGTGGTGGCCGCCGGGCGGCGGGCCGAACGACTCGCCGAACTCGCCGCGGAGCTGGCCGAAGAGCCGGGCAGCGCGGTCCCGTTCGCCGGCGACATCACCGCGCCCGGCCACACCGAGGAGCTGCTCGCCGCGGCCGAACGGGAGTGGGGGCCGGCCGACGTCTTCGTCGCCTCCGCGGGGCTGGGCCTGCCCGGGACGGTCCTGGGCTCCGACCCGTCCAGGTGGGAGGAGCTCGTCCAGGCGAACTACCTCGCCGTGCTGCGTCAACTGCGCGCCTGCGCAGCCGAGTTCGTCAAGCAGGCGGAGGCCGACGGCGGCGCCCGGGTGCGGGACCTGGTGGTCGTCGGCTCCACCGTCGGCCGGCAGGTCTCGGCGGCCAACCCGGTGTACGGCTCGACCAAGTTCGCCGTGCACTCGCTGGTCGAGGCGCTGCGCCAGGAGGTGTGCACGCACAACATCCGGGTGACCCTGATCGAACCGGGCTTCGTCCGCTCCGGATTCCAGGCCGCCGCCGGGTACGATGCCGCGTGGTTCGAGGCCATCGCCGAGGAGAACGGGCCGCTGTTGACGCCCGAGGACGTCGCCGACGTCATCGGGTTCGCGATCGGTCGCCCGAAGCACGTCCACCTCGACGACATCCGCCTGCGCCCCACCCGCCAGCGGGCCTGAGGCCGGCGGTCGGTGCGCGGGGCGGCCTCAGGCCCGGCCGGGCGCAGTACCCGCCCGCCCGCGAGTCCCGCCACCTTCGAAGGAGCCCCCCTTGGACGCGTTCATCGACGACCTGTTCTCCCTGAAGGGCCGTCAGGCCCTCGTCACCGGGGGCAGTTCGGGAATCGGACTGGCGATCGCCTCGGCCCTGTGCCGGGCCGGCGCCGAGGTGGTGCTGGCCGCCCGCCGCGCCGAGCCGCTGGCGGAGGCGGTCCGCACGCTGCGCGCCGAGGGCGGCACCGCCGACTGGATCGACGCCGACCTGGGCGACCGCGACGCCACCCACCGGCTCGCCGACACCCTGCTGGAGCGGCACGGCGCCCCGGACATCCTGGTCAACTCGGCCGGGGTCAACATCCGCCCCCCGCTGGAGGAGTTGACCGAGGCGGACTGGGACCGCACGCTGCGCACCAACCTGGACGCGCCGTTCGTGCTCGGCCAGCGGTTCGGCCCGCGGATGGCGGAGAACGGCTGGGGGCGGATCATCAACATCGCCTCTCAGCAGGCCGTCCGGGCGTTCGGCAACAGCGGCGCCTACGGGGTCTCCAAGGCGGCGCTGACCGCACTGACCCGCTCCCAGGCGGAGGCCTGGTCGGCGCGCGGCGTCTGCGTCAACGCCATCGCGCCGGGCTTCGTCCACACCCCGCTGAACGAGGCGGTCTTCCGGGACCCGGTCCGGACGGAGGCCATGGCGCGCCGCACGATGGCCGGACGCAACAGCGAGCTGGGCGACTTCACCGGGGTCGCGGTCTTCCTGGCGAGCGCGGCCTCGTCCTACGTGACCGGCCAGACCATCTTCGTCGACGGGGGTTTCTCCTCCACCTGACAGCCGCGAAGCGGTAGGCCCCCCAGCCGCCCGTCGGACCAACCGCACGAGGAGCACGAGGAGTTCCGTTGTCACGTAACAAACCGGTGGTGGTACTGGTCGATGCCTACACCTCGGGCAGGTACCTCTCGCCCGAGTTCATCGCCCTGGGCGCCGAGACGGTGCACGTGCAGAGCACGCCCGAGTTCATGCCCTCGATGCCGGCTCCCGACCTGGGCGACTACCTGGCGAACATCGTCCACGAGGACGTGGAGACGACCGTCGAACTGCTCTCCAAGTACGAGCCGGTGGCGGTGCTGGCCGGCCAGGAGCCCGGGGTGACGCTCGCCGACACGCTGTCGGAGCGGCTCGGTGTGCCGACCAACGGAACCCCGCTCTCCGAGGCCCGGCGGGACAAGTACCTGATGATCGAGACGCTGCGGGAGGCCGGGCTGCGCTGCGCCGAGCAGTTCAAGGGCTCCGAGGTGGCGGACCTGGTCGGCTGGGCGCAGCGCGCCGCGGCCTACCCCGTGGTGGTGAAGCCGCTCAAGTCCGCCGCCGGCGACGGCGTGTTCGTCTGCGCCGACGCCGAGGAGGTGCGGGCGGCCGCCGAGGCCGTCCTCTCCTCGGACACGATCTACTGCGAGACCAACCGGGAGGCGCTGGTCCAGTCGTACCTGCACGGCGCGGAGTACGTCGTCGACATGGTGTCGTACGGCGGCCGCCGCTACGTCTGCGGGGTGTGGATGTACCACAAGCGGCTGCTTCCCAACGGCCGCAACATCTACGACTGGGAGCACCTGCTGGGCGCCGACGAGGGCCCGGCGCCGGCCCTGATCGACTACGTGGACCGGTCGCTGACGGCACTGGGCGTGGACTACGGCCCGACGCACGCGGAGGTCATCCTCACCCCCGACGGCCCCGCCCTGGTGGAGGTCGGCTCCCGGATCGCCGGGAACATGCACCCGGGGTTCCACGACGCGTGCGCGGGCGGCAACCAGGCCACCCTGACCGCGCTCGCCTACCTCGACCCCGGGCGCTTCCTGACGGAGTACGCGGGCCGCCGCTACACCCGGCGCGGCGAGGCCGTCTGCTCCACCACCTCCACCGCGCTGTCCGGCGTGGTGGAGGCCGTCGACCAGCAGGTGGTGGCCGAACTGGGCGGCCTGGAGACGGTGTTCGGGCTCAACCTCAAGATCGAGCCGGGCGGGCGGATACGCCCGACCGTGGACCTCTACTCCAGCACCATGAGGATCTTCCTGCACGGCGCCACCGCGGACGCCGTGCGGCGCGACCGGCAGCGCATCGAGGAGCTCAAGGACCGCGTGTACCTGATCCGTCCCGACGAGTGTGAGTGAGTCATGACCAGTGTGGTAGTTGCCATCGTCCCGGGCGCGGCCGTCAGGCCCGCCGAGATCGCCGCGGCCGCGGCCGCCTGCGGGCAGACCCCGGTCTTCGTGGCCCTGGCCGGCGCCCTCGGTGAGCCGGAGCTGGCGGAGTGCGCGGCCCTCGGCCCCGTCCTCGCCTGCGACCCGCAGGATCCGGGCCGGACGGTCGAACAGCTGCGGCGCCACCACCCGGCCGGCGTCACGACCTTCAGCGAGGCGATGGTCCCGCTGATCTCCGAGCTCGGCGACGGGCTGGGCCTGTCCTTCCACGACCCCGACACCGTCACCCTGCTCACCGACAAGTGGGCCCAGCGGCGGCGGCTGGCCGAGGCCGGGGTGGACGCCGTCCGCTGCACCGTGGTGACCGGCCGGGACGAGCTGCTGGCCGAACTCACGGCCCACAACGGCCCGGTGGTGGTCAAGCCGGTGCGAAGCCAGGGCAGCCGCGACACCTACTACGTGCCGGAGCCCGGCGCGCTGCCCGCCGGCCTGACGCCCACCCCCGAACGCCCCTTCGTGGTCGAGGAGTTCCTGCGCGGCCGCGGCGAGGGCGACTTCGCCGACTACGTGTCGGTCGAGGGGCTGGTGGAGGACGGCCGGGTGCAGACGCTCGGGATCAGCGGCAAGCTGCCGATGATCACCCCGTTCCGCGAGGTGGGCGCGTTCTTCCCCTCGCACCTGCCCGAGGCGGAGCTGGAGGCGATCGCCCGGCTGGCCGCGGACGCCGTCCGGGCGCTGGGCGTGCGGCGCGGGCTGGTCCACAGCGAGGTCAAGCTGACCGCCGACGGCCCGCGGCTGATCGAGGTCAACGGCCGCATCGGCGGGTACAAGAGCGAGCTGTACGGCCGGGTGACGGGGGCGGACTGGCTGGCCTTCGGCATCGCGGTGGCCTGCGGCCAGCCGGTCGGCACGGTCGCCCCCGCGCGCTCGGACACCGTCGAGTTCCAGTTCTTCAACAACCCGCCGCTGGAGGGCGGGGTGCTGCGCCGGGTCGAGGGCGTGGACGCCGTCCTCCGGGAGCCCGGGGTGATCGACCACCTCGCCCGGTTCCCGGTGGGCAGCACGCTGGCGCCGGAGGGCGGCACGCTCTGGATGGACCTGCTGCGCGGCAGCGCGCCGGACCACGCCGGCATGCTGAAGACCATCGACCAGTGCCTGGCGCAGATGCGGTTCCACATCGAGGCGCCGGACGGCGTCACCCGGGTGTGGCAGGCGGGCCGGGGCGGACTGTGCGCCGTCGACTAGCCGCCCTGCTCGGCGCGCGCCCGCCGGAGGGCACCGGCGGGCTGCTGGCCGCCACCCTGGTGCTGTCCGTCGGCAAGGGCACCTTCCTCGCCACCGTGATGGTCTACCTGCTGAAGACGGCCGGGCTGGGCACGCTGGCCGCGTCGACGGCGCTCTCCCTGTGGGGCGCGGCGTCGGTCGCGGTGGCGTTCCCGGTCGGGGCGCTGATCGACCGCGGCCTGGGCCGGCAGGCGGGGGCGCTCTCCGCCGTCTGCACGGCCGTCCTGGTGCCGCTCACCGGTCAGGTGCACACGCCGTGGCTGCTGATGCTGGTGCTCTGCGCGGCCGGCGGCTTCGACAGCGCCGGCAACGTGGTGCGCCGGGGCCTGATCGCGGGCGCGGCCGGCAGCGGGGTGAAGGGGCTCGCCTGGGCGCGCACCGTCACCAACGTCGGCTTCGCGCTGGGTGCGCTGGTGGCGGTGCGGCTGCTGTCGGCGAACTCCGCCTCCGGGTACGCCCTGGCCTACGGGGTGATCGGCGGCGTCTACGTGCTGATGGCGGTCTGCTTCCTGCTGACGCCGCTCGGCGCCCGGCCCGGACCGGCGGCCGCCACCGCGGCCGGGCGGCCGGGCGGGGAGGACGCCGACCGGCCGCGCGCCCGGCGCAGCGGCGGGCTGCTCGCGCTGTCCACGGCGATCCTCACCGTGCACACCACCCTGCTCACCACCGTGCTGCCGCTGTGGATCACCGAGCACACCGACGTCCCGGTGTCCGCGATGGGGTGGCTGTTCATGATCAACACCCTGATCACGATCGGCGGCCAGATCCCGGTGAGCCGGCTCGCCACGACCACCGCGGGGGCGCTGCGGTGCTTCCGGGGCTCGGCCGTCTGGACGGCGACCTGCTGCGTGCTGCTGGGCCTGGTCAGCCATGTGCCGACCGGCGTCCAGGTGGCCGTCCTGGTCACCGCGACGATCGCGCTGACCGTCGGCGAGCTGCTGGAGGCCGCCGGCGAGTGGGGGCTGTCCGCGACCCTCGCCGCCGAGGGCGAGCACGGCTTCTACCAGAGCGCCTGCGTGGTCGGCGAGGCCACCCAGAGCGCCGTCGGCCCGCTGCTCGTCGGCAGTCTGCTCACCGCACTGCCGGTGGCCGGCTGGGTGCTGCTGATGGGCGGGATCGGCACCGGCCGGTACGTCGCGGGCCGCGTCCTGCCGTCCGCCCGGGCCGGCGAGGTCCGGCCGGCCCCCTCGCTCTGATCGGACCACCGACTGATCGGACCACCGACGCCCAACCACGACAACCGGGAGCATTCCATGAAGGGTTCACCCAGCGTCAACGGTGCACGACTGCGGGCCATCACCAACTGGGTCTTCCTGCGCGCGGCGGGGAACGACCGGCCGCGGATCATTCCCCCGCGCACCGTCTTCCCGGCGGTGCGGAAGCTGGAGACGGTCTTCCCGACCCTCCAGGCCGAGGTCGACGAGCTGCTCAGGAACCGGAACATCCCGAAGTACGGCACCTTCGACCCGGTCCGGGCCGCCCAGGTGTCGGAGGACTGGAAGCTGTACTACGCGTACATGTTCGGGCGGCCGAACGAGCTGGCCCGCACCGAACTCCCGTCGCTGCTCGCGTTCGCGGAGTCCACGCCGAACGTGATCAACGCCTTCGTCTCCATCCTCGACCCCAAGGTGCCGCTGCCCCCGCACCGGGACCCGTACGCGGGGATCCTCCGCTACCACCTCGGCGTGCGGATACCCACCGACAACCCGCCCCGGATCCGGCTGGAGCGGGACTACTACACCTGGCGGGAGGGCGAGGGCACCGTCCTCGACGTCTCGCACGAGCACGAGGTGATCAACGAGAGCGAGGAGCCGAGGATCATCGTGATCGTCGACTTCCGGCGTCCGATGGGCGTGTTCGCCGACCTGCTCAACCGGTACTGCCTCTGGCAGAAGCGCAAGTGGGCGCCGCAGTTCGTCGAGGCGGCCAAGTACGACGTCATGCACGCGGCCTGACCCCGTGGAGGGGGGCGCGGCGGGCGGGTCGGGGAGGTCCTCGACCGGCCCGCCCGCCGGGCCCCACCCCCTCGGGACACCCCCGATCCGTCGAGGCGAAGCGAAGTGGAGGCCCTGATGACCAGCGAGACCGGCACGGTCGGCGCCACCGCCCCGGCCGGGGCCCGCGGCGCCGGGCCCGCGGACGGCCCGCCGCCCGCCGACGGCCGGTACGTCCAGCGGCTGCTGGAGGTGTTCGACGCCGCACCCGGGCGGGTCGCCGTCCGCTGGCGGGGCGGCGCCGTCACGGCGGCGGAGCTGGCCCGCTCGATCAGGTCGGCGGCGCGGGTCCTGCACCGCCACGGGGTCGGGGCGGGCGGCGCGGGCCGCGGCGAGCGGCCGGTGGTCGGCGTGCTGACCGTCACCAACAGCCCGGCCACCCTGGTGCTGCGGTACGCGGCGAACCTGCTCGGCGCCACCGCGCTGCACCTGCACACCGCGAACGCGGTGGACCCGCAGAGCCGGTTCACCGACGACGACCTGCTGGAGCTGATCGCCCCGAGCGGGGTGGCCGTCCTGGCGGTGGACGCCGAACACGCCGACACGGCGCGCCGGCTCCGCGGCCGGCTGCCCGACCCGCCGCGGCTGGCCTCGATCGGCGCCACCGGGCCCGACCTGCTGGACCTGCTCGACCCGGCCGCCGACGGCGGGGGCCCGGCCGAGTCCTCGGAACCGGCCGACCTCGCAGACCTCGCCGAACTCGCCGAGGAGCCCGGTGTGGTGACCTACACCAGCGGCTCCACCGGCCGGCCCAAGGGGGTGGCGTCCGCGTTTCGGCTGCGCAGCCTGGCCGTCGCCGCGGGGCTGGCCTCGGAGTTCCGGTCGGTGTGCCTGGTCACCCTGCCGCTCAGCCACATGGCCGGGGTGATGGCCGACGGCGCCCTGGCCTCCGGCGGCACCGTGCTGCTCCACCAGGGCTTCGAGCCGGGCGAGGTGCTGCGCGCCGTCCGGACCCACCGGGTCACCCGGATGACGCTCAGCCCTCCCCAGCTGTACCGGCTGCTGGACCACCCGGACGCCGCCGCGACCGACCTCTCCAGCCTCAAGGTGGTCAACTACCTCGGCTGCCCGGCCTCCCCGGAGCGGCTGACCAGGGCGGTCGGGCTGTTCGGGCCGATCCTGCTGCAGACCTACGGGACGAGCGAGGCGGGGACGGTCACCCGGCTGACCCCGGAGGAGCACCTCGACCCGGCCCTGCTGGCCACCGTCGGGCGGCCGACCGTCGCCGAGATCCGGATCCTCGACCCGGACGGCCGGCCGCTGCCGCCCGGCGAGGTGGGCGAGATCTGTGTGCGCTCACCGCACGCGATGCTCGGCTACTGGGCCGACCCCGACCTGACCGCGCGGACCGTCCGCGACGGCTGGCTGCACACCGGCGACCTCGGCCGGACGGACCGGCTCGGCTACCTGAGCGTCCACGGCCGGATCGCCGACGTGATCAAGACCAACGGGATCAAGCTCCACCCCGAGGCGGTGGAGCGGGCCGTCCTGGCCCACCCCGACGTCGCCCAGGCCGCGGTCTTCGCCGTGGTCGCCGGGGACCGCACCGAACGGGCCCGGGCCGCCGTCGTCCTGCGCCCCGGCGGCCGCGTCACCGCCGACGGGCTGGCCCGGCACATCCGCGCCGCGCTCACCCCCGAGCACGTGCCGGCCGCGATCACCTTCCACGCCGAACTCCCGCTGGGCCCCACCGGCAAGCCCGACCGGGCCGCCCTGCGGGCCCTGTCCGACCAGGACCCGGCCTAGGGCCTGGACCCGCCACACCCGCCGCACCGCCGTCCCGACCCACAGAACCCCAGGAGCTGTCATGTCCGCATCCAGTGATGCCCGTTTCGCCCAACTGGTCGAGCTGATCATCGAGGTCAAGCCCGGACTCGGCGACCTCGCCGTCACCCCCGAGCAGTCGCTCGTCGACGACCTCGGCCTCGACTCCCTGGACCTCCTCCAGCTCGCCCGCAAGGTCAACCGCAAGCTCGGCGGGGAGTTCGACCTCGACGCCTGGAACGAGGAGGCCGACGCCCACCGCCGGTCCGTCGGCTCCGTGCTCGCCGCCATCGAACCCGCCGCCGTCTGACGCGGTGGCACCGATCGAGGAGGAGCGCAGATGACCGAGCACCACAGGGTCGCCATCGTCACCGGCGGCTCGCGCGGCATCGGACGGGCCGTCTCCCTGCGCCTGGCGCGGGACGGACACCGCGTCCACGTGGTCTACCGCGAGGCCGCCGACGAGGCCGCCAAGGTGGTCCAGGAGATCGAGGCGGCCGGGGGCAGCGCCCGGGCGCACCGCGCCGACGTCGCGGACGAGGCCCGGGTGAACGCCCTGGTCGACGAGATCGCCGAACAGGACGGCGCAGTCCACGTCCTGGTGAACAACGCCGCCGTGATCGACGACCGGTTGCTGCTGCTGACCGGGACGGCCGGCTGGGAGCACGTCCTGCGCACCAACCTCACCGGGCCGTTCCTGACCAGCCGGGCGGCCCTGCCGGTGATGCTGGACCAGGGGTGGGGGCGCATCGTCAACATCTCGTCGAACTCGGTGCGCATCCCCGGGCCGGGCCAGAGTGCCTACGCGGCCTCCAAGGGCGGGCTGGAGGCGCTCACCCGCGCCCTCGCCGCCGAGGTCGGCCACAAGGGGATCCGGATCAACACCGTCGCCCCCGGCAAGGTGCGCACCGACATGACCACCGCCGTCGCCGACCTGCTCGGCGAGGAGGGCGCGGGCACCCGCTGGGGCGTCCCGGAGGACATCGGCTCCGTGGTGGCCTTCCTGGCCGGCGACGAGGCCGACTACATCCAGGGCCAGACCATCACCGTCGACGGCGGGCGCCTGGTGATGCGCAACCGGCCGGGCGGGAGGCGGTCCGCATGACCGGGGCCGACGCCGCGAGCGCGGACGCGAACCCGGACGCCGCGAACCCGGACGCCGCGAACGCAGGCAGCAGGAGCGCGGACATCAAGTACTGGGAGGACCTCGTCGCCGCGCCCGTGCGGCGGTTCGGCCCGCTGGTGGTCGAGGGCGCGCTGATGGACCACCTGCTCGACCTGATGGGCGAGAAGCACCCGATCCACGACGACGCCGCGTTCGCCCGCACGCTGGACCGCCAGGAGCGGATCGTTCCCGGCGGCTTCCTCCACTCGGTGACCTCCGGCTGGAGCGTCCAGCACGGCTCGCCCGCCGCGATCATCGGGATGCGGCGGCTCACCTGGGACTTCCTGCGGCCGGTCTACCCGGACCAGCCGTTCTGGTTCACCACCGAGACCGAGCGCTCGGCCGAGATCGACGAGCGGCGGGGCACGATCGACTCGGTCCGCAAGGTGTTCGACGCCGAGGGGCGCACCCACGCCATCGGGCGGATGAGCCTGGTGGTGCTGCGCCGCCCCGCCGCGGCCGCTCCCACCGCCGCCGCCGCAACCGGCACCGCCGCAGCCGGCACCCATTCCGACGAGGGGACAGCACGATGAGCAGCACTGGCTTCCAACCGCTGCAGGGCAAGGTGGCACTGGTCACCGGCGGCTCGCGGGGCATCGGCGCCGGGATCACCCGCAAACTGGCCGCCTGGGGCGCCACCGTCTGCGTCAACTACGTGGACCGGGCCAAACCGGCCAAGGAGATCGCCGCCGAACTAGCCGACCAGGGAAGCACGGTGACGCTTCACCAGGCCGACCTCGCCGAACCGGAGGCGATCGAGGACCTGATGGCCGGCATCGGTGAGCAGCACGGCGACCTGCACATCCTGGTCGCCAACGGCGCGGCCACCAAGTTCACCCGCCTGGAGGACGCCACCCTCGGCCAGTGGCAGTTCGTCCAGGACACCAACGCCCGCTCGACCTGGCTGCTCGCCAAGCACGCCATCCCGCTGATGCGGGACCGCCCGGGGGCGCGGTTCATCTCCATCACCAACTCCACCACCACCCGCATCGTCCCGGGCGCCGCCCTGTTCGGCGCGGCCAAGGCGGCCCTGGAGTCGCTGACCGAGTACCTGTCCTACGAGCTGGCGCCGTACGGGATCGTCGCGAACTGCGTACGGCCCGGCCTCGTCCAGACCGGCGTCTTCAAGGTGCGGCCCGACCTCCACAAGGGCGTGCACCACGAGCAGTCCGTCACGCCCTGGGCGGGCGACCGGATGACCACCCCGGAGAACAGCGCCGACGTCGTCGCGATGCTCTGCCTGGACGAGGCCTCCTGGATCGCCGGACAGACCATCACCGTGGACGGCGGCTACCGGCTCTGGGGCCACAGCCTCGGCGACCACCAGAGCCTGTGAGCACCGGGAGGATGCCCGCCGTGCCCGACATCGCCATCACCGGCACCGGCCTGCTCACCGCCGCCGGCGCGGGCGTGCACCGCACCTGGGAGGCGCTGGACGCCGGCCGGCCCCGTTTCACCGCCGACGCCGGCCTGCCCTGGCCGGTCGCCGCGGTGGACCCGGCCCTGGCCCCCTGGCCGGACGGCGCCCGCTGGAAGAACATCCGCAAGTACGCGAGCCCGGGCGCACACTGGGGCCTGGCGGTCGCCCGCGCCGCGCTGGAACAGGCCGCCGGGGAGGCCGCCCGGGAGCCCGGGGCGCAGGACGGCGCCCGCGGCGGCACGGTGGTCGCCGTCAGCAGCAACGGCTCCGACGAGCTGGCGGAGATCCTGCCGCGGCTCGCGGTGCTGGCGCAGAGCGACGAGCGGCCGATCGCCGAGCTGCTCTACGACGAGGTGCCCGACTACGCCTACATCCGGAGCATCCCGTCCCAGCTCGGCCAGTTCGTCGCACTCGCCTCGGGCTTCGAGGGCTCCAACCTCTCCGTCTACGGCGAGACCGGGGCCGGCGGGCTGGGCGCGCTGGCGCTGGCCGTCCGGCTGATCACGAGCGGGGAGCTGGACCGGGTGCTGGTGGTGGGCGTCAGCCCGCCGCTGCCGCTGACCACCGCCGTGGCCTTCGACCGGGAGGAGCGCTTCGGGCGCGAGCCCCGCCCCGGGTCCGGCCCCTTCGACCTCGACCGGGCCGGCACCTTCGTCGGCCAGGGTGCGGCCGCCCTGCTGATCGAGAACGCCGACACCGCCCGCGCCCGGGGCGCCGCCCCGCTCGCCGGGCTGGCCGCCTGCGAGACGCTCTGCGCCGCCGACCGGTCCACGGCCGCCGCGGCCGTGGTCGAGCAGGTGCTGGCGCACCCGGGCGGCCGCGCCGACCTCTGGTGGGCGCACGGCGCCGGCTCCCCCGCGCTGGACCAGGTGGAGTGCGAGGCCGTCGCCCCGCGGCTGGGCCCGGCGGTGCCCACCACGTCGAGCAAGGGCACCGTCGGCAACGCCCTGGAGTGCTCCGCGCTCGTCGACGCGGTGCTCGCCGTGGAGGCGCTGCGCCAGGGCCGGGTGCCGCCCGTCGGCCTGCTGCGGAAACCGGACCCGGCGCTCGGGTCCGTGGACTTCGTCGTCGGGGAGCCGCGCGCCGTCCCCGGCGCCACCGGTGCCCTGGTCACCGCGCTCGGCCACGGCCGGGACGCGGTGACGGCGGGTGCCGCCGTGATCGTGAAGGGGAGCTAGCGTGGACAGTCGGATCGTCATCACCGGGATGGGCGTGGTCACGCCCATCGGCGCGACGGTGGAGTCCTTCTGGGAGGCCAACCTGGCCGGCCGGTCGGGGCTCGTCGCCGAGGACCGGATCGACGTGTCGGGCCTGCCGTGCGGCCGGGTCTCCGGGGTCATCCCCGAGGCGCTCAAGCAGCGGGTGCGGGCGCGCTGGGGCGCTCCGGGCCGGTCGTGGAGCGACACGATCATGCACTGCGCGGTCGACCAGGCGCTGACCGACGCCGGGGTCACCGGGCCGCTCGCCCGGCCCGCCGGTCTGGTCTGGTCCCGGGTGTGGCCGGGCCCGAGCGGCTCGGACCCGCGGGACTACGCCGTCCACCTCAAGGAGGTCGCGGCCTGTCGGACCGCCATCGGGGACGACCCGGCGGCGGTGGCCGCCTATCTGGACGGCCGGCCGCTGCCACCCGAGCCGACCGACGTGTCCGCGTTCCCCCGCGAGGTCTCCGAGCGGCTGGGCGTCCCGCTGGTCACCACCCGGCTGGAGGCCACCTGTTCGGGCGGGCTGCGGGCGATCGCGGAGGCCGCCCGGCTGCTGCGGCTGGGCACGGTGGACGTGGTCGTGGTGACCGCCGCGGTATCCCGCAGCACCCCGTACGTGCTGTCGCAGTACAACCAGCTGATGGCGCTCTCCCGGTGGAAGGGCGATCCCGCGCAGGCGTCGATGCCGTTCGACCGGCGGCGCTCCGGGATGGTCATCAACGAGTCCGCCGGCGCCCTCGTGCTGGAGACCGCCGAGCACGCGGCCCGGCGCGGGGTGGACGGGGTGCACGCGGTGGTGGGCGGCTGGGGGCTCGCCGTGGACACCACGCACATCACCGCACCGCAGGTGGAGACGGTGGAGCGGGTCATCCGGACCGCCCTGGAGCGCTCGGGCACCGGCCCCGCCGGGATCGACTCGGTCAACGCGCACGGGACGTCGACCAGGCTCAACGACCTGACCGAGGCCCGCGCGCTGCACCGGGTCTTCGGTGAGCGGATGGCGGAGCTGGACGTCTGCGCCGTCAAGTCGCTGACCGGGCACGGCTCCGCCGCCTCCGGCATCGTCGAGTCGGTGGTGGCCGCGCTGACGCTCTGCCGGGGGATCGTGCCGCCGGTGGTGACCTGTGTCGAACCGGACCCGGAGTGCGCGGTGCGGACCAACCCGCGGCCGGTGGAGCGGCCGGTCCGCACGGTGCTGAAGAACTCGTTCGGCTTCGGCGGCCAGTACGCGTCGATGGTCTTCCACCGGCCTGCGGATCCACGCCCTCCCCGCCCCGCCGCGGCGGCCCGGGGCTGAGCGCGGGTGCTGGACGTCGTCGAGCTCTCCCTGGGACCGCCGCACTACGCGGACGAGCCGCCCGCCAGCGTGATCTGGCTGCACGGCATGGGCCAGGAGCCGTCCGCCCTGATCCCGACCGCCCGGCTGCTCGGCCCGCCCGGCCGGCCCCCGCGGGGGCTGTTCCCGCGCGCGCCGCAGCAGCCGGGCGGGCTCGGCGGCGGCCGCCTGGTGCGCGCCTGGTTCCCGCAGAGCGTCTTCAGCCTGGACCGGATCGGGCTGCCGGACGTCCTCGCCATGGCCGAGCGGCTGCACGAGGTGGTGGACGCCGAGACCAGCCGCACCGGGGCGGGCCGGGTCCTGCTGGCCGGGTTCTCGCAGGGCGCGGTGATGGCCCTGGTGACCTGTCTGCTCCACCCGTCCCCGCTGGCCGGCCTGGCCCTCAGCGCCCCGTATCTGCCGGCCGACCTGGCCGCGCACCTGGCGGAGCGCCGCAGCCCGGCCAACGCGGCCACCCCGGTCTGGATCGCCCACGGCGCCGACGACTGGGTGATCCCGCCCTCGGCGGGCGCGGCCGTCCGGGACACCCTGCTCGGCTGGGGCCACCCGGTCAGCTGGCACCACCTCCCGGCCGGCCATACGCCGTTCCCCACCCCGCCCGCGCTGCTGCACCGATTCCTGCACAGCTGTCAGGCCGGCCGCGGGTAGCCGGGCCGGGTGGGGCGGGGCCGGTGTCCGGATTCGGATACTCTGCCCGGGTGAGTGAGAACCTTCCCCCCTGCCCCAAGTGCTCCAGCGAGTACACCTACGAGATGAACGCCCTCATGGTCTGCCCCGAGTGCGGCAACGAGTGGGTGGCCGCCGAGGGTGCGGCGGACGACGCGGGCGCCTCCGGGGAGCGGGTGGTCAAGGACGCCGTCGGCAACGTGCTGACCGACGGCGACACGGTGACCGTCGTCAAGGCCCTCAAGGTCAAGGGCAGCCCCTCGGGGATCAAGGCCGGGACGAAGGTGCGCAACATCCGGCTGGTCGACGGGGTCGACGGCCACGACATCGACTGCCGGATCGACGGCTTCGGGCCGATGCAGCTCAAGTCGAGCGTGGTCAAGAAGGCCTGACCGGCCCCGTCCGCGCTGCCCCGACCCACGCTGCCCCGCCCACCCCGTCCGCGCCTTGCCGGGCGGGGTGCGCGTGCCGGGGTGCGAATGCTGGAGAGCGTGTGCCGGGGTGCCGAGGGGCGCGTGGGAGCACTCCCGAACGCCGCCGGGTCCCCGTGCGCCGAGCGGGCGGCGCAACCGTCGGCCGGCGTCTCCGCCAGAACACCGCCGTGCAACTGCTCGGCAACTTCCGGCGTCACGGCCTTGCGCGCGGCTGCCCGTGACGACAACCTGGAGCCCGTCGACTGACACACGGAGTGACGGACGTGGGGGCCGTGACCGGTTGGGTCGGTCTGTCGATGTCCGGGACCGTGCGCGCCGACGGGGCGAGCCCGTACGGCCGGAGCGGATCGAACGGCCGTCCGGCCGACCCCTTCGAGGAGCAGCGCCGCCGGTTCGGGCCGGGCGTCCCACAACGCCCGGGCGCTGCCCAGCCCCGACCGCCCCCGTCCCCGACCGATCCGCCGACCGCCCCCGCGTCCGGGCACCGGCCCGATCCACCGCCCGCCCCGAACCCCTGTCCGCAGCGCCGACGTTGGCGAGAGCCGATCCGGCGGCCCCAGGCCGTGGCCGACGACGCCCGGGCCGGCCGCCGGTCGAGGACGAGTACCGACAGACCCAGAGAGCGGAGTGGTCATGCCAGCTGCGATCATCGGACGCGAGGGGCCCCTGACCGGGCGGCGGTTCCCGGTCGGCGAACGGCCGGTCACCTTCGGCCGCAGCAGCGACAGCAGCGTGGGGATCACCAGCACAAGCGCCTCCCGCCTGCACGCGGAGGTGCTGCGCGAGGCGGGCCGCTACGTGCTGTACGACCGGGGCAGCCGCAACGGGACGCTGGTCAACGGGAGTCGGGTGACCTCCCACGTCCTGGTGTCCGGCGATGTGATCACGATCGGCGGCGAGGTCTTCCGTTTCGAGGTCACCGACGCGATGGAGACGATCACCGAGCTGGTGGCCCCCGCGGCCGCCGAGCCCGTCCTGCGCGTCACCGTCTCGGGCGGCGGTCCGGTGGGGCTGGGCCTCGCCCTGCTGCTGGAGCACCTGCTGGGTCGGCGCGTGGCCGTCACGGTGTACGACGGCCGCTGGATCCAGGACGGCTCGCGGGTCCTCTGGAAGACCCAGGCGCAGGGCAACGTCCGGCGCCAGCAGGTCGTGACCGTCCAGAGCCGCCAGTACCTGAACCTCCCCGAGGAGGTCCAGGAGCGCCTGTTCGGCGCCGACTCGTACTCCGAGATGTGGCCGGCCGGTCCGGACTCCGTGCGCGGCTTCGCCCCGCGCAACATCCGGATCGCCTACATCGAGGACGTGCTGCTGGAGTTGGCGAACGAGAAGTCCGACCGGATCCGGCTCGTCCCCGCCAACCTCGACCCGGCCGAGCAGCGGGCGGAGCTGGCCGAGGACCAGGTGCTCGCCATCTGCGAGGGCGGCCGCTCGCGCACTCGGGAGTACTTCACCGACAAGTTCGGCACCCCCGACACCTCGATCTACTCGCTGGACGGCCGGCACCTCCAGGACGTCGTGCTGGGGCTGCGGGTGAAGTCCGGGCTGACCGACCCGATGTCCGTCCTGCTGACCGTGGCCCAGAACCGCTTCCTGCTGAACTCGCTGCGCGGCGAGGGCTTCCTCAACATGCGCCTGACGGACGCCGAGGCCGCCGAGGTGATCGGGGTCGACCCCGTCCGGCACGTGTTCGAGCAGTGCGTCGCCTCGCGGCCGTGCCTGATGGGCCGCAACGAGGACGGCGACTTCCGCTGCGCCACCCACGGGACGCTCTTCCTGCCCGCCCTGGTCAAGGGCTCGGCGCTGTGGCGGCGGGTGCTGGAGGGCCTGGCCCTGTTCGGCGTCGCCGAGGAGGACCTGAGCGCCGTGACCGGGTTCCGGCTGGACATGGTGCAGCGGCCGCGCTTCACCGCCCGGCTCTACCCGCCGACCTCCGGCACCCCGGGGACGTACGGGTTCCTGCTCGGCGACGCCGCCAACGCGATCCACTTCTGGCCGGGACGCGGGCTCAACAGCGGGCTGGCCTCGGCCATCTCGCTCGCCCGCTCGCTCACCGGCGCCTGGCGCGGGCGGGCCTTCCGCGACGCGGACTTCGTCCGGCACGAGGCGGCGATGTCGATGCTGCAGTACCGGCACAAGAGCCGGGCCTGGAACGCCATGGTGACCACCGACGAGCAGGGCGGCAGCTGTGCCATCAAGGACCGGATCGCCCTGAGCATCGAGCAGCCCGCGCCCGAGAGCGCCGACCCCGAGGCGGACGTCGAGGCGGACATCGAGGCCCTGATGGTCCGGCTGCGGGCGATCCGGGAGCGGCTGGCACCGCGCCTGCCCGGCCTGCCCGACGACACCGTCCTCCGCGACCACCTGCGCACCCTGAAGGGCGAGACCGTGCGCACCCTGCTCGCGAGCGGGGTCTGGGACACCCTGACCGTGGGCGGCGAGGAGGTCGACATCGACCTGTTCTACCGGCAGACCCCGCCGCCCGCCTCCGCCGCCAGGACCCCCGAGCCGCACCTCCGGGGCTGACCGCGCCGGGCCTGACCGAGCCGGCCCGGCCGGCCCGCCTGCTGCGGGCCGACCGCCCGGGCCGCATGCCTGCCGGGCCGTCACACGGTGGTGGGCCGAAAGCCCCTGCGGAGGTCCTGGACGAGCAGCGCGACGAGGCGCTGGCTGTTCAGCGGGAGGGCCAGCCGCTCCGGACCGCAGCACAGCTCGAAGCCGCCGAACAGGCGTAGTTGAAGGCGTTCGGACCGTCCGGGCGGCGGCCCGCCCTCCGTCGCCGGCTCGGTCGCGGACCTGGACTCGACCACGCGCGCCTCCACCTCTGCTCGCCCCCTGCGCCCCGTGTCTGCACGAACAGACAGCTGATGCGCGGATCGCGCCCCGGGCAACCCCGGTGCCGGGCAGATCAATCCTTACGAGTGACCGGGCGGCACGGGCGGTCGACGGCAGGGCGCCCGGAGGGAGCGCAGAGGGCTCTCCACGGCCGCCCCCGTGCGGCCGGCCCGGCGCCGGGTCACCAGCCGCGGGCGGCGGCGAGGGTGCCGCGGCCGGTGCGCAGCCGGGTGACCAGGGCCCGGCGCAGCTCGCGGTCGTGGTCGGTCTCCACCGGGAGGTCGAGCTGCACGATGTCCACCCCCGCCGAGCGCAGCAGTCCGATCCGGGCGGCCACGCCGGCGGGCGAGCCGACGTAGGCGGCGGTGAGCGAGCGGCGGATGTACGCGGCGACCTGGTCCGCCCCGTGGCGCGGGTCCGAGCGGCCGCGCTCGCGGTCCCGGTCGAGCTGGACGGCCTCCGCCCAGCGGTCGCCGTCGGGGCCCGAGGTGAGCCGCAGGGCGTCGTGCCGCAGCCGGCGGACGCGTTCGCGGGCCTCCTCGTCGGTGTCGGCGAGGACGACGGTGACGTGCCGCCAGATCCGCAGGGTGCGGCCGTGGGCCGCGGCGGCGGCCCTGACCTCGGCGATCCGGCGGCGGGTGTCGGGCAGCGGCAGCGCTCCGACGGCGTACACCTCGGCGTAGCGGGCGGCGAGGTCGAGGCCCTGCGGGGAGGAGCCGCCGAAGGAGAGCAGTTCACCGCCGGGACGCGGGCGCAGGCCGGGGCGGGCGGCGTGCACGGTGTAGAACTCGCCCTTGTGGTCGATGTCCTGGCCGGTGGCCAGGTAGCGGGTGAAGACCTCCAGGTACTCGTCGGCCCGGCGGTAGCGCTCCTCCTTGTCGAGCCGGTCGCCGTCGCGGGCGGTGTCGAGGTCGCTGGAGCCGACGATGACGTGGGCCGCCGCCCGCCCGCCGGAGAGCCGGTCCAGGGTGGCGAGCGAGCGGGCGGCGACGGTGGGCGCGGTGGTGCCGACCCGGTGGGCGACGGCGATCCGCAGCCGGCTGGTGGCGGCCAGGGCCCAGCCGGCCACCAGCCACGGGTCGGGCCAGGAGCTGGACTGCACCACGAGGGCGCTGTCCAGTCCGTCCTCCTCGTTCTCCCGCGCGGTGCGGGCCACGTGGGCGGGGTCGGCGGTGCGGTCCCGCAGGTCGGGGGCCCAGCGCAGCGCCTGGCGTTCCTGCGGGGTGCGGCCCGGCACGGCGGCGGCGCGGACCCCGCCGCGGATCTCGAGTTCCATGGGTGCCTCGCAAGGTGACGTGGAGGGTCGGTGGCGACCACCCGGCGTGATCCGAAGGAGAGGACCTAGAGCGCGGCCGGGCCGAGCCGGGCCAGGGTGTCGAGCAGCCGGGAGCGGCTGACGAAGACCTCGGGCGGCAGGGAGATGTACAGCTGGATGGTGGTGACGCCGGGCCGGTGGTAGGCGAGGATGCGCTCGCGGCACTCCTCGGGGGAGCCGCTGACGAACAGTCCGTCGACCACCTCGTCCGGCAGGGCCTTCTGGGCGCCCTCCGGATCGCCGGCCGCCCAGCGCTGGTGGGTCTCGGCGAGCAGGTCGCCGTGGCCCAGCCATTCGTGGAACTTCCGGTACGGCTCGCGGTTCAGGATCCAGGCGAGGAAGGGCCGGCTGGCCCGGTGCGCGTAGTCGGTGTCCTCGGTCGGGCAGACGAACACCTTGACCACCAGTTCCTTGCCGGGCGGCTGCGGGCCGACGGCGTCCAGGATCTTCGGTACGTCCTGCGGGAACAGCAGGTTGGTGATGGCGCCGTCGCCCTCGGTGAAGCCGAGCCGCAGCATGTTGGGGCGCAGGGCGCCGAGGATGACCTTGACCGGGTCGGCGGGCGGGTGCGGCAGCCGGTAGCCGCTGATCGAGAAGGTGTCGAAGTCGCCGGAGACGTGTTCGCCGCGCAGCGCCCTGGTGACGAAGCGCAGCACGTCCCTGGTGCGTTTGAACGGCTCGTCGAACGGGATCCCGTTGATGTCGGTGACGTGCGCCGGCACCGAGGCTCCGATGCCCAGCAGCAGCCTGCCTGGGGCGAGTTGGGCCAGCGTCGCGGCGGTCTGGGCGAGTACGGCCGGGCCGCGGGTGTGCACCGGGACGATGCCGGTGCCGATCCGCAGGCTCGGCGACCAGGCGGCGGTGGCGGCGAGCGGGGTGAAGGCGTCGGTGCCGCCGCCCTCGGCGCTCCAGACGTCGGTGTAGCCGAGGTCGGGGAGCCGTTCGACGAGGAACCGGTGCCGGTCGATGGTCAGGCCCGGCAGCGGGAGGGTGACGCCCCACTTCGGCGGTTCGGCGGGCGGCGCGGTCGCCGGGACGGCCTGGGTGAGGTGGTGCGGCTGGTGCGGGGCGGTCATGGGAATGGCCGTCCTTCCTGTGGTGCCTTGGGTGTGGTGCGTGCGCCGCCCGGTCGGGGCCGGCCGGCGGGCGGGCTACCTGCCGACCCGGACGGTGGTCAGGTCGAGGAACCAGGACTGCGGCTGGACCAGGCCCTGGACCTTGGGCGAAAGGGCCCGCGGGTTGCGGTCGTTGACCACGAAGAGCCAGGGCGCGTCCTGGGTGACCAGGGAGAGCGCCTTGCGGTAGCCCGCCTGCCGGCCGGCCTGGTCGGCCGAGGCGGCGGAGGAGTCGAGCAGCTCGTCCACCTGCGGGTTGGCGTAGTGGCCGGTCCAGAACGGGCTCTTGGAGCCGATGAACAGCGGCAGCAGCGCCTCGGACTGGAACAGCGTGGTGGACTGGGCGATGGCGTCCGAGCCGAGCGCGACCTGGCCCTTGGCCTCGGCGCCGATCAGGGTCGTCCAGTCGGTGGTGCGCAGCTCGACCTTGATGCCGACGGCGGCGAGGTCGCGCTGGAGGGCCTCGGCGATCGGTACCGGCAGCAGGTTGCCGGAGCCGCCGGTGGGCACCGTGACGGAGGTGGCGAAGCCGTTCGGGAGGCCGGCCTCGGCGAGCAACTGCCTGGCCTTGGCCGGGTCGTAGGAGTAGACGTCGCCGGCCGGGTCGTAGGCGGCGGTGGCCCGCGGTGCGGCCTGGTAGGCGGGGTCGGCGGTGCCGTGCAGCAGCTTCTCGGCGATGGCCTTGCGGTCGATCGCGTAGTTGGCGGCCCGGCGGACCAGCGGGTTGTTCCAGGGCGCCTTGGCGGTGTCCAGGATCCAGTACCAGAGGTGGTCGTAGCTGTTGCCGGCGATCCGGACGCCGTCGGCCTTGAGGCTGTCGATGTCGTCGGGGTTGGGGTACTCGATCCAGTTCACGCCGCCGGAGCGCAGCGCGGCGGTGCGGGCGGCGGCGTCCGGGAGCGCCTTGATCACCAGCTTGTCGAGCTTGGGGGCGCCCCGCCAGTAGGTCTTGTTGGCGACCAGGTCGATCTCCTGGCCCTCGGTCTGCGAGGCGAAGGCGAACGGGCCGGTGCCGACCGGGTGCTGGGAGAAGTCGGCGGAGCCGGTCCGGCGCACCGCGGTGGGGCTGGCGATCAGGACGTGGGCGAGGTCCTCGGGGAAGTGGCCGTTGGGCTCCTTGGTGACCAGTTCGACGTGGTCCTCGTCGGTCTTGCGGTAGGAGGCGATGTCGCCCGCGTACTCCTTGGCGGCGGCGCCGAGCGCGTCGGTGTACTCGGGGCTGTTCCGGTCCAGGTAGCGGGCCAGGTTGAAGAGCACGGCGTCGGCGTCGAACGGGGTGCCGTCCTGGAAGGTGACGCCCTTGCGGAGGGTGAAGGTCCAGGTCCTGGCGTCGGCGGCGACCTCCCAGGAGGTGGCGAGGGCGCCGGTGACCACCGGCGGCCGGTCGGTGTCCTTGAGGAGTTCGTAGCGGGTGAGGCCCTCGTAGATCTGGAAGCCGACCAGGCGCTTGCCCTCGAAGCCGGCGCCGCCGATCACGGTGTCGGGGTTGGGCAGCCTGCCGGTGGCGCCGATCACCAGGGTGCCGCCGCGCTCGTCGCCGCCCGCGCCCGCGGCGCCGCTGCCGTCGGTGCCGGAGGCGCAGCCGGCGACCGTGAGCAGGACGGCGGCGGCCGACAGCGCGGCGGCTCTGGAGCGGATGCGGGCGTTGTGCCTCATGGGGTCCTCGTTCATCTGGAGAGCTGGAGAGTGCAGGTGGGAAGGGTGCGGGTGGTTCAGGTGCCCGGGGGGCGGCCGGTGGCGGCTTCGAGCAGCGCCCGGGTGTACGGGTGGGCGGGGGCGTCCCAGAGCTCGGCGGCCGGGCCCTCCTCCAGCACCCGGCCGTGCCGCAGGACCAGCACCCGGTGCGCCAGGTGCCGGACCACGGCGAGGTCGTGGGAGATGAACAGGTAGGCCAGGCCGGTGCGTTGCTGGAGTTCGGTGAGCAGGTCGAGCAGCCGGGCCTGGACGCTGCGGTCCAGCGCGGAGGTCGGTTCGTCGCAGACCACCAGGTCGGGGCCGGTGGCCAGGGCCCGCGCCACGGCCACCCGCTGGAGCTGCCCGCCGGACAGCTCGCGGGGGTAGCGGTCCGCCAGGCCCGGGGCGAGGCCGACCTGTTCGAAGAGGCGGGCGACGGCCGCCGGCCGGTCGCGGCGGGGGGTGCCGTGCAGGCGCAGCGCGAAGGCGACCGCCTCGCCGGCCCGCAGGCCGGGGTTGAGCGAGCCGCGCGGGTGCTGCGGCACGAACTGGAGCCGGCCGCGGACGGCACGGTCGGCGCGTCCGCGCAGCCGGGACGGGTCGCGGCCGGCGAAGCGCACGGTGCCCGCGTCGGGGGTCAGCAGGCCGAGGGCGAGCCGGGCCAGGGTGGACTTGCCGGAGCCGGACTCGCCGACCAGGCCGACGGTCTCGCCCGGTGCGACGGTCAGGCTGACGCCGTCCAGGGCGCTCCGGTCGCGGTAGCGCTTGACCGCGCCGTCGACGGCGAGCAGCGCGGGCTGTTCCCCGAGGGTCGACGGATCGCCCGTCGGCGGTGTGCCCGTCATCGGCCTGCCCGTCATCGGCGTGCTCCCGGTTCGGCGGCGACCAGGGCCGCGGTGAAGGCGTGGTCCGGGTCGGCGAGGACCCGCTCGGCCGGGCCGTGCTCGACGACCCGCCCGGCCCGCATCACCGCGACCGTCCCGCCGACCCGCCGGGCGGCCGCGAGGTCGTGGGTGACCAGCAGCAGCGCGATGCCGCAGTCGGCGCGCAGGGTGGCGAAGAGGTCCAGGATGCGGCCGCGGACCAGGGCGTCCAGGGCGGTGGTCGGCTCGTCGGCGATCAGCAGCCCGGGACCGCAGCAGACCGCGAGGGCGATCGCGGCCCGCTGGCGCAGCCCGCCGGAGAGCTCGTGCGGGTAGGCGCGGGCGACCCGCTCCGGGTCGGGGATGCCGGCGGTGGCGAGCAGCTTCGGCACGGCCTCGCGGGCCGCCCGACGGCCGTCGGCGACCCGGTGGCGGCGCAGCACCTCGGCGAGCTGGGGGCCGATCCGGCGCAGCGGGTCGAGCGAGGCCGTCGGGTCCTGCGGCACGTACCCGATCCGCCGGCCGCGGATCGCGGACAGCTCCCGCTCGCCGAGGGCCCCCAGGTCGGCGCCCTCCAGCCGGACCGAACCGGTGACCAGGGCTCCGCGGCCGGGCAGGCCGAGCAGGGTGCGGGCGACGGTGGTCTTGCCGCTCCCGGACTCGCCGAGCAGCACCAGCGCGCCGCCCGCGCCGAGGGTGAGCGACACCCCGTCCACCGCCCGCACCCCGCCGGGGTACTCGACGGTGAGGTCCTCGACCTCCAGCAGCGCGCTCATCGGACGGCCTCCGGGAGGTGGGCGGCCTCTGGGAGGTGCGCGGCCTCCGGAAGGCGGGCGGCCTCCGGAAGGCGCGCGGCGCCGTCCCCGATGCGGGTGCGCAGGGCCTCGCCGAGGGTGTTGAAGACGACCGAGACCACCAGGATGGCGAGGCCGGGCAGGACGGCCACCCACGGGTGGGTGAGCAGGGCGGGCCGCAGCTCGTCGAGCATCGCGCCCCACTCGGCGGTGGGCGGGGCGACGCCTAGGCCGAGGAAGGAGAGGCCGGCGGCGTACACGATGGAGAGCCCGACCAACGAGGAGGCGTACACCAGCACCACGGGCGCCACCACCGGCAGGACCTGGCGCAGGACGAGCGCGCCCCAGCCGGCGCCGCTCACCCGGGCGGCCTCCAGGTACTCGGCGGAGCGGATCCGCCGCGTCTCGGTGAACGCCACCCGGGCGACCGCCGGGGTGAGCACCACCGACAGCGCGAGGACGGTCGCGCCGAGGCCGGGCCGCAGCAGGGTGGCGACGGCGATCGCCAGCAACACCCCGGGGAAGGCGTAGAGCACGTCCAGCGAGCGCAGCAGGGCCTGTTCGGTGAACCGGCTGCCGAGGGCGGCCGCGATGCCGAGCAGGGCTCCGGCGACGGCGGCGACGGCCACCGGGACGAGCCCGCCGGTGAGCGAGGCCCGGGCGGCCCAGATCAGCCGGCTCAGCAGGTCGCGGCCCTGGCCGTCGGTGCCGAGCAGGTGGCCAGGGGTGCCCGGGTCGAGCAGCCGGTCCTGGAGGCGGCCGGCCGTCGGGTCGTCGGGGGCGAGCAGCGGCGCGGCGGCGGCGACCAGGACCAGCAGGACGGCCAGTGCGGCGGGGACGAGGACGCCCGCTCTTCTCGACGCCATGTCAGCTCCTCACCCGGGGATCGATCGCCGCGTGCGCCGCGTCGACCAGGATGTTGACGCCGACGAACGCCACCGCGACCACCAGCACCCCGCCCTGGACCAGCGGCAGGTCGCGGGCGGTCAGCCCGTCGTAGAGCAGCCGGCCGATGCCGGGCCAGGCGAACAGGGTCTCCACGAAGACCACCCCCTCCAGCAGGTAGGCGAGTTGCAGGCCGCCGATGGTCAGCAGCGCGGGCGAGGCGTTGTGCACGCAGTGCCGCAGCACGGCGGCCCGGCCCAGTCCGCGGGCGCGCAGGCCGTCGGCGAGGTCGCCGGCGAGCACCGAGCCGAGCGCGGCCCGGAACACCCGGGCGGTGAGGCCGAGCGGGACGAGCGCGGCGGCGAGGGCGGGGAGCACCAGGTGCCGGACCAGGTCGGCCGGGCCGCCGGAGCCGAACACGTCGTGGGTGCCGCCGGCCGGCAGCCAGCGCAGCTGGACCGAGAACACGGCGATCAGCAGCAGCGCCACCGAGTACTGCGGGGCGGAGACCGCCAGGGTGGACAGCGCGCCGGAGAGCCGGCCGCCGACTCCGTGCGGGCGCAGTGCGCCGAGCGCGCCGAGGGCGGTGCCGCCGAGCAGGACCAGCAGGAAGGCGGCGGCGGTCAGGGTCAGGGTCTGGCCGAGGGCGGGGAGCAGCAGTGCGGAGACCGGGCGCTGGTTGGAGACGGAGGTGCCGAGGTCGCCGGTGAGGGCGTGCCCCAGCCATTCCGCGTAGCGGACGGGCAGGGCCCGGTCCAGGCCGAGCCGTTCGGTGAGCTCCCGGCGGGCCTCGGGCGGGGCGCCGGGGCCGAGGAAGGCCGCGACCGGGTCGCCGGGGACGAGGGCGACGGTCGCGTAGACCACGGCGGTGACACCGAGCAGGGTGGGGACGGCCAGCAGCAGGCGGCGGAGCAGGAAGCCGGTCACCCGCCGGCCCTCCGGGTCGGGGCGCCGGACGGGCCGGCGGCGGGCCGGTGGGGCGGGGCGGGCATGGGGCGGGGTGTCCTTCCGGGGTGGGCGGTTCGGGTCACGCGGCGGGGTGGAGAGAGCAGGGTGGACAGAACGGGGTGGGCGGAACGGGGTGGGCAGCGGGCCGGGCCGGGTCCGCGGTGGCTTCCGGCCTGGTCCTGCGGCGGCCTCGGGGCGGGTCGGCGAGGACGTCCGCACGGGGCGGTCCACGGCTCCGGCCGATGTGAGGAGGGTTGCGGAGGTGCGGACCGGACAGCCAGTCAGGAGTTCATGCTGTTACCGCTGATCACAGGATCGGCGGTGGGCGGTGAGGCGCTGCCCCGGCCGCTGGGGCCCGGTCCTGTCCTTGACCTGCAAGAGCGGCCGGAACTAGGGTTCCCACATGGTTTATCGGCGGACCGACTTCACCCTGGTCGGGATCGGCGGCTCCTGGCACCGCAGGTGCTTCGACGAGCTGTGTCCACTGCGCGACGCGCGCTGACCCTCCCGAGACCACACCCGCGGCCGGTCGGCGCCCTCCTCCTCACCCCGGGATCCGTCCCGCGCGCCCCGTCGGGCGCCGCCCCGGATCCCCGCCGTAGCGCCGTGCCCACCGGGCCGGCCCGCCATTTCCGAGGGGACCGCATCCGCGATGCCGCACCACACCGACCTGCCCTCCGTACCCGGAGGCCCGCGATGGCAGCACTGAGCAAGTTCTCCGCGCCGGCCGGCCACCGGGGCCGCCGCCACCCCGCCCGCCGACCGCAGCGCGGCGCCGCCCTCGGCGCCCCGGAGCAGTCCGCGGCCGCGGACGCCCCGGTCGACTCGCTGCACGCCGAGATCGACAACCCGCTCGACCTGATCGCCGGCCACCAGCTGCTGGCCGAACCGGCGCCGCCCGCCCGGACGACCGGCGGCTGCGCCTGCGGCCACCCGATGTGCGCGGCCGAGGACCGCCACCACCCCACCGCCACCCGGGTGTTCCTGGTCGAACGGCACCCGGTGGCCAGCGCCGGACTGCGCAGCGTGCTGGCCACCGTGCCGGGCCTGAGCGTGGTCGGGTCCACCGGGGACCCGGTGCGCGCGGTGGCCGCCGTGCACCGGGTCAGACCCGATGTGATCCTGCTCGGCCGGGGGGCCGGGCTCGGCGACGACCTGGCCGCCGTGGTCGCACTGCGCGGGCCGGACGGCGCACCCGGCGCCCGGGTCCTGCTGCTGCGCCGGGCCGAGTCCACCGCCGAGGCCAGCCGGATCCTGCTGGCCGGGGCCAGCGGCTGCTTCCCGCTCGACCTCGCCGAGGAGCGGATCATCGGCGCGGTCCAACTCGCCGCGGCCGGCGGGTCGGTGTTCCTGCCGGCGCCGCCGGCCGCCCGCACCCACCAGGCCGTTCCACCGCCGCATGCCGCCGAACCGCCGCCCCAGCAGGCCGGGTTGACCGGTCGGGAGCGCGAGGTGCTCGCCAAACTCGGGCTCGGCCTGAGCAATGCCGAGATCGGGCGCGAACTCGCCCTGGCCGAGGCCACCGTGAAGAAGCACCTGACCCAGGCCATGCGCAAGACCGGCCAGTCCGACCGGCTGCGCGCCGCCCTCTACGCCCACCGGCACGGCCTGGCGGGCTGACCGCCCGATCCGGGCGCGCCCCGACGAACCGCCCCGACGAACCGCTCCGACGAACCGCTCCGACGAACCGCCCCGAGGGCGGGTCCCGCCTTGTGCGGGGCCCGCCCTCACCCGTGTGCCGGACCGGTCGCCTCCGACCGGTCCGGGCGACCTTCGGAGCATCCCGACGGCGACCATCGGCGCCCCGGCCGGCTCCGTTCGGGGCTACTGGCGCCGTCACCCCGATCCGTAGCGTGGCGGCAGACGACAAGCGGTCCGAGCTGCACGTGAAGCCGAAGGGAGACGGCCCGATGGGTGATGTGACCGACGGAACCGGTGATCCGAACGGGCCGGAGGCCGGGGGGCTGACGGCCGTGCTGGCCGCGGCGGGCACCGGCGCCCGCCCCCGGCCCGAGACCCGGTCCCCGTACCGGGCGATGCCCGACGCCGACCGGTCCGCGCTGTGGCGCCGGCGGCTGCACGAGGCCGAGGCGGGCCTCACCCGCTACCTGGTCTCGCGGGGTGACGAACTGCACCTGACCGACTGGTTCGCCCTCCAGTCGGAGATCTTCGCCGACCTGCCGGGCCCGGGCGCCCCCGCCGCCGAGTGGCAGCGGGTGTTCTTCCGCGGCCAGGCGCTGATGGAGCGGTTCCTGGTGGCCCGGTACGGCGAGGAGGTGCTGGCGGCCTGGGCGCGCTCCAACGCCGAGGTGCACCGGGAGGTCGAACCGGACTACGGCCGGGGCGCCGCCGATCCGATCCACCGGATCGCCCGGCAGGCCGAACTGTACGGATCCGACTACGAGTTCGACGACGACCCGGCACCCTCCGCCGAACGGGCCGCGCTGACCATCACGCACTGCGCGATCTGGGACTACCGCGAGCAGGCCCGCCGCTCCGGTGTCCGGATCACGCTCGCCTCGCCGTGCACCTACTGCACCGAGGCGCTCTCCGCCAACATCCGGGCCAAGGGCCACCGCCCCTCCCACCGCCTGCACAACGGCCCGACCGGCCACGGCTGCCGCTGGGAGGCCTGCGCACCCGAGGCCGCCACCACCGACGAGTCCCGGGAGTCCTGAATGTGCGGAGTCACCGGTTGGATCGACTGGCACACCGACCTGCGCCACCAGGAGCGCGTGCTGCGGGAGATGACCGCCACCCTGCTCTGCCGCGGCCCCGACGCGGACGGCGTCTGGCTGTCCCGGCACGCCGCGATCGGCCACCGCCGGCTGTCCGTGATCGACCTGGACGGCGGCGCCCAGCCGCTGCCGGACCGCCCGTCCGGGCCGCCCGGCACGGTCCTCGGCTACAACGGCGAGCTGTACAACCACCGTGAGCTGCGGGCCGAGCTGGAGGCCCTGGGCCACGCGTTCCGGACCCGCTCCGACACCGAGGTGGTGCTCCGCGCCCACCTCCAGTGGGGCCGGGACGCGCCGACCCGGTTCAACGGCATCTTCGCGTACGCCCTCTGGGACGACCGGCGCGAGGAACTGCTGCTGGTCCGCGACCACCTGGGCATCAAACCGCTGTACTGGCACGCCCACCCGGGAGGGGTGCTGTTCGGCTCCGAGCCGAAGGCGGTGCTCGCCAACCCGCTGTTCCGCGCCGAGCTGGACGCCGAGGGCATCGCCGAACTGTTCGCCCTGCCGGCCGCGCCGAGCACCGGGCACGGGCTGTTCCGCGGCCTGCACGAGGTCCGCCCCGGCCACCTGGTCAGCGTCACCCGCGGCGCCACCCGCGAACTGCGGTACTGGCGGCTGGAGTCGGCCGAGCACCCGGACGACGAGGCGACCACCCGCGACACCGTCCGCGCCCTGCTCGCCGACGCGGTGGAGCGCCAGCTGATCAGCGACGTCCCGCTCTGCACCCTGCTCTCCGGCGGCGTGGACTCCAGCGCCGTCACCGCGCTGGCCGCCGCCGCCCGCGAACGGGCCGGCCAGGGCAAGATCTCCAGCTTCTCGGTGGACTTCCCCGGCAGCGCCGACCGCACCCCCGACGCCTGGCGCACCACCCTCGACGCCCCCTACGTGCAGGCCGCCGCCGACCACATCGGCACCCTGCACACCTCCGTGCTGGTGCCCGACGACGACCTGCTGGACGCCCGGGACGCCGTGCTGCGCGCCCGCGACCGGCCCGGCTGGGGCGAGATGGACGCCTCGCTGCACCTGCTCTTCCGCGAGGTGCGGCGGCGCTCCACGGTGGCGCTCTCCGGCGAGGCCGCCGACGAGATCTTCGGCGGCTACCCGTACTTCCACGACCCGGCGGCCCTCGCCGCGCCGACCTTCCCCTGGCTGCACGGCCGGACCACCCCGGCGGCGCTGCTGCGCCCCGAGGTGGCGGCCGAGGTCCGCCCCGAGGAGTACACGGCCGCCGCCTACCACCGCTCGATCGCCGAGGTGCCGCGGCTGGCCGGGGAGCCGGCCGAACAGGCCCGGATCCGCGAGGTGTTCCACCTGGCGCTGACGCGCTGGCTGCCCCCGCTGCTGGACCGGGTGGACCGGGTGTCGATGTCGGTGGGCCTGGAGGTGCGGGTGCCGTTCTGCGACCACCGCCTGGTGGAGTACCTGTGGAACGTCCCGTGGGCGCTGAAGGCACCGCAGGGGCGCTCCAAGGGCCTGCTGCGCGACGCCGTCCGGGACCTGCTGCCCCCGCAGGTGGCCGACCGGCCGAAGAGCGGCTACCCGTCCACCCCGGCCGTCCGCTACACCGAGGTGCTGACGGAACGGGCCCGGGAGCTGCTGGCCGACCCGAACGCGCCGGTGTTCGACCTGGTGGACCGGGAGGCCGTCCGCGGCCTGCTGGCCGCGGGCCGGCCGCTGCCCGGACCGCGGACCGCGCCGAACCCGGTCGGCGGGCTGGACCACCTCGTCCAGGTCGACGAGTGGCTGCGGGCGTACAAGGTGGGGCTGCGATGAGCGCCCCCGCCCGGAGCCCGCAGGCCGCCGCACCCACCGCACCTGCCGCGTCGGCCGGATCCGCCACCGAGGCCGCCTTCCGGGCCGCCGCCCGCGGCTGGAGCACCGGGGTCGCGGTCGTCACCACCCGGGCCGGGGACGAGGTCTTCGCCAAGACGGTGTCCTCGTTCTGCACCCTCTCCCTCGACCCGCTGCTGGTCACCGTCGCGGTCAGCCGGCACAGCCCGCTGGCGGCCGCGGTGCGCGGCTCCGGCCGGTTCGCCGTCTCCGTCCTGACGAGTCGTCAGATCGCGGTCGCCCGGCGCTTCGCCGCACCCGGCGCCGGCCGCGCACTCGGCGTGTTCACCGCCGTGCCGATGCGGCCCGAGACCACCGGCGCCCCCGTCCTGGAGGACGCCCTGGCCTGGTTCGACTGCCGGCTGCACGGCCTGCTGCCGGGCGGCGACCACACCATCCTGGTCGGCCGGGTCGCCGCCGCCGGCTCCGACATCGATACCGACAGCGGCACCGACGCCGAAGAGCCGCTGCTCTACCACGACGGCCAGTACCGGCTGCTGGCCCCCGCCCCCCTCACCTCGACAGGAGTCGGCACATGACCCTGCTGGAAACGGACCGCGGCCCGGGCACCCCCGGCGCCGCCCGCGGCCTGCTCACCGGCGACCGGTACCGGGCCGAACTCGACGACGGCCGCGAGCTGTACCTCGACGGCCGGCGGATCGACAACCCGGCCGAGCACCCCGCCTTCCGCCCGGCCGCCGACGAACTCGCCCGGCTGATCGACCTCCAGCACGACCCCGAGCACCACGAACTGCTCACCTGGAAGGACCCGGAGAGCGGTCTGCGGCTCGCCCGCGCCTATCAGCCGCCGCGCACCCTGGAGGACCTCCGGCTGCAGCGCCGCAGCGCCGAGTTCTGGCACGCCGAGGCGCTCGGCCAGCAGGGCCGCTCCCCTGCCTTCATGGCCTCGATCGCCGTCGGCGTCTACGACTTCCGCCACCGGCTGGCCGCCGCCGACCCGCGCTTCGGCGCCAACGCCGAGGCCTGGTACCGGCACTGCGCCACCAACGACCTGGTGCTCTCGCACGCCCTCGGCGATCCGCAGATCGACCGCTCCGCCGATCCGGTGGACGACCCGGACCTGGCCCTGCGGGTCCTGGAGGAGAACGAGCGCGGCATCGTGGTGCGCGGCGCCAAGCAGCTCACCACGCTCGCCCCGCTCGCCAACGAGGTGCTGGTCTACCTGTCGGCCTCGTTCACCCAGCGCCGCGGCGAGCAGTTCGTGGTCTGGTTCGCCCTGCCGCTGAACACCCCCGGCCTGGTCACGCTCGCCCGCGAGCCGCTCGGCAGCGCCCCCTGGGGCCACGCCCACCCGCTCGGCGCGCGCTTCGACGAGCAGGACGCGATGCTCTTCTTCGACGACGTGCTCGTCCCCTGGGACCGCGTCTTCCTGCTCCGCGACGGCGAGTTGGCCCGCACCGGACTCGGGCGGATCAACGCCTGGAGCGCGTACGTCGGCCACATCCGCTACCGCGAGCGGCTGCGCACCCTGCTGGCCACCGCCACCCTGGTCGCCGAGTCGATCGGCGTGGACGGCTTCCGCAACATCCAGGAGGACCTGGGCCGGCTCGCCGGGTACGCCGAGCTCACCGAGTACTTCCTCGACGCCGCCGAGGCCCGCGGCAGCGTCACCGACGGCGGCCTGTTCGCCCCCGGCGACACCGCCGCCTCCCGCGTCTGGTCCGCCGAGGTGGCCGGCAGCGCCGTCGAGATCGTCCGCCGGATCGGCGCGTCCGGCCTGCTGATCCAGCCCACCGCCGGCGACCTCGCCAACCCCCGGCTGCGCCCGCACCTCGACCGCTACATGCGCGGGCGCGGCATCGACGCCGAGCGCAAGTCCCGGCTGTTCCGGCTCGCCTGGGAGCTCACCGGGGACGGCTTCGGCCAGCGCCAGGACCTCTACGAGTACGTGCACCGCGGCGACCTCGCCCGCAACCGGATCAACCTCTACCGACGGTACGACCAGAGCGCCGCCCGACAGCGGCTGCTGGACCTCGTCGACCGACCCGCCGCCGACCACCCCACCACCACCCTTCCGGAGGCCCGACCGTGACCGCGTCCGCCGTCGAGATCCAGGCCCGCACCCTCGCCGGGTACGCCGACGCCAGCCGGCTGCGCCAGGTCCAGGACCGCGACTGGGTCCTCGACCAGCTCACCACCGCCCCGCAGACCCTGATCGACCTCGGCAGCGGCATCGGCCAGCTGCTCCAGGCGGCGCTGGAGCGCTTCCCCGAACTGCGGCTCGCCGTGGGCCTGGAGCGCTCCGAGCACCGGCTGGCCGAGGCGGCCGAGCGGCTGCGGCCGTACGGCGCGCGGGTCGCCCTGCACCAGGCCGACCTCACCGCGCCCGAGCCGCTGCCGCACCGGGCCGAGGTGATCACCCAGACCTCGGTACTGCACTGGCTCCACCCGGACGAGGAGCGGATCTTCGCCTGGGCCGCCGAACACCTCGCCCCCGGCGGCCGGTTCCTGCTCACCACCTACCACCCGGCCCGGGACGCGCACGGCCTCGGCGGCGAGGACGAACTGGTCCGCGACGCCCTGGTCGCCCTCGGCACCCCGCAGGACGCCGTCCCCGGCGTGTTCGAGCGCGGCGGGGTGCTGCCGATCGCCGTCCGCACCCGGACCGTCGACGACCTGGCCCGGGTGCTGGGCCCGCACCTCGCCGTCGACGGGCACCTGGAGCGCGACGCCGTGGTCACCGTCGAGAGCGCCGAGCAGTACGAGCACTTCCATGCCGCGACCTTCGGCGACTACTACAGCCGGCTCGTCCCGGCCGAGCGGCGGGCCGCGTTCTTCCGCGCCGTCGGCGAGAGCGCCTGGCGCCGACAGCGCGAGCGCGGCCACGTCAGCCACATGCCGGTCCGGCTCTGGCAGCTGACGCCCCGCTGACCGCGCGCCATTGTTAACACTGTGTGATGCCCGCCGGTTGGGACCTCTCCAGGGCCCCACCACCGGCGGGCACCGCCTACTCTGGAACAGCCCGCACCGCCTCCCGCCGAGGAGCACCACCGTGTCAACTCCCGCCGCCGGACAGGAACTCGGCGCCTTCCTGCGCGCCCACCGGGAACTCCTCAAGCCCGCCGACGTCGGCCTCACCGCCACCGCCCGGCGCCGCACCCCCGGCCTGCGCCGCGAGGAGGTCGCCTCGCTGTCCGGCGTCGGCCTGGCCTGGTACACCTGGCTGGAGCAGGGCCGGGTCACCGCCTCCCGGCAGGTCCTGGAGGCCGTCGCCCGGGCCCTGCGGCTGGACGCGGCCGGGCTGCGGCACGCCATGCGGCTCGCCGGGTACCACGAGCCGTCGCCGGCCGGCGGGGAGCAGGGTCCCGGCCGACTGGCCGAGGCCGTCCAGCCCGTCCTGGACTCCTGGCCGACCAGCCCGGCCGTGCTGCTCGACCGGTACTTCGACCTGCTGGGCTGGAACCCCGCCTGGGCCGCGCTCTGGGGCGCGCCCGAGGCCGTCCCCGCCGACCGGCGCAACCTGATGTGGCTGATGGCCGCCGACAACCGGCTGCGCGCCGTGCTGCACGACTGGGAGCCGCTCGCGATGAACGTCTTCCAGCACTTCCGCGCGCAGGCCGGGCCCGCCCTGGGCGACTCCCGCACCGGCGAGGTCTACCGCCGCCTGGACGCCGACGCGCCGGAGCTCCGCCACTGGTGGGGCTGCCACTCGGTGGCGGAGCTGACCGCCCGGACCGTCACCGTCGAACCGGCCGGGATCGGCCCGGTCCGGCTCGCGCTGTCCTCGTTCCACCCGGTCGACGACCCGTCGGCGCTGGTGCTGCTGTTCACTCCGGCGGGCGCCGCCGACCGGGCCCGGATGACCGACCTGGTGGCGCACCCGCTGCGCGCCGTCGCCGGCGGCCCGGCGGAGGACCGCCGGGCCGGCTGAAGCCTCGCTGGCTCCGTCAGGCGTTCTCGGGCACGTCAGGCGGCGGCCCGGCGCAGGCGGAGGTTGACCGCCAGGCCGCCGAGCGCGGCGAGCAGCGCCAGCCCCCCGCCGACCAGCAGGGTGCCGTCCGCCACGTCGTCGAACGCGCCCACCGCCCAGGCGCCCAGGCCGGTGCCCGCGTACATCGTCGAGGTCAGCCAGGCGCTGGAGGTGGCGCGCAGCTCGGGGGCGAGGGTGCCGGCCAGCGTCTGCTGGTCCGTCACGAAGCTCCCGGAGGCCAGGAACCAGACCACCACCCCCGCGAGCGCGACCACCAGGACCGGGCCCTGCGCGAAGACCGCGATGCCGACCGCCAGCAGCACGCCCCAGAGCGGCAGCAGCGGCAGGTCGCTGCGCCCGGCCGCCCGCGCGCGGTCGCCGAGCCGGCCGCCCAGCAGAGAGCCCGCCACGCTGCCCGCGCCGACCAGCACGCCCACCAGGCCGAGCGCCTCCACCGACAGGTCGAAGCGCTGGACGAGCACCGCGCCGAGGAAGGTGTACCCGCCCAGGTTCGCCGCGTGGAAGACGGTGTTCACCAGCAGGGCCCGGCGCAGCGCCGGATCGCCCCAGCCGGCCAGGACCGCCCGGACCGCCCCCACCTGCGGGCCGGCCGGCGCGGTGCTCCCCTTCACCTGGCGCAGCAGCAGCGGGACGGCCGCCGCGGTGCCGACGGCCAGCGCCCAGAACGCCGAGCGCCAGCCGGCCAGCCCGGCCAGGAAGCCGCCCAGCGGCACGCCGATCACCTGGCCGGAGGAGAACAGCGCCATGCCCAGGCCGAGGGCCCGGCCGCGGACCGCGTCCGGCGCGGTCTCCGCGATGTGCGCCCAGATCGCCGGGCCGGCCGCGGCCGCGGCCAGTCCGGCCACCGCGCGGGAGAGCACCAGCAGGGTCAGGCCGGTGGAGAGCGCGGCGGCCGCGTTCGACGCCACGAAGAGCAGGGTGCCGGCCAGCAGGGTGCGGCGGCGCCCGAAGCGGTCGCTCAGCAGGCCGAGGAAGGGCGCGGAGACCGCGTACACCAGGACGTAGGCGGTGACGCTGGCCGCGGCGGCCGACTCGCTCGTGCGGATCGACTCGGCGATGGTCGGGAGCAGCGGCGACACCAGGAAGGTCTCGGTGCCGAACAGGAACAGCAGCACGAACACCCCGGCGTAGCGCCACCGGTCGAAGCCCGGGGCGGGGTCGGCTGCGGGTGCGGGTGCGGCTGCCGACGGTTCCTCGGCCACCGCCGGCCCGGTCCTCGTCCGCTCGGGCAGGGGCGGGTCGGAGATGCTGCTCACAGCGATCACCACCTTGTCGTTCGGGCGCGGCCGCGCCCTCGGACGACGGGCGGATGGCGGCCGCGGCGGGTGGCAGGGCGTCCGATGCCGCCATCGTCGGGTCGGCCGGGGCGGGCAGCCAGACAGGCGATCATCCTGTGACCCCTGCTCACAGGCTCCACCGCCGGGTTCTGCGGGTGGGCTCAGCGGGTGAGTTCGGCCAGTCGGCGGGTGGTGGCGGTGACGCCCGGGTGCCGGGTCGGGTGGGCGGCCAACCGGCCGCGCAGACCGCGCAGTTCATGGCGGACCAGGGCGGGGAGCGCGGCTTCGTCGGCGTCGGTCCGGGCGTCGGCCAGGAGCGGGTCGAGAAGTTCGACGGCGGCCTGCGGGTCGTGGGCGCAGAGGTGGCAGTCGGCGATGCGGATGGTGAACAGCAATCTGGAGCTGGGGAGTTGGTTTGGCGCCAGGAGTCGTAACGCGGTGTAGGCGGCCTCGGCGGCGCGCAGCGCGAGCCGGGGGTCGCCGACCGTCGCGGCGGCGTCCCGCAGGGCGGCCGCGGCGCCGGCCTCGACCCGCAGGCGCATCGAGGCGATGGAGAGCCAGGGCGCGTCGAACTCGTCCCCCGCGCCGATGTGGTCGAGGTGCAGCCGGGCGCGGCCGATGTGCCGGACGGTCTCGCGGACGTCGCCGGCCAGGCCGTGCGCGCGGGCCTGGGAGACCTGCGCCATCGCGCCCGCCCAGTGTGTGCCGGGGGCGGCGCGACCGATCTCGCGGGCGTAGCCGAGGGCCGAGGCGGCGTCGCCCTCCAGCCGGGCGAGGGTGCTCATGTCGCTGAGCGCGGCGACCTGGGTGCCCGGGTCGTCGGCGAGTTCGGACCAGGTGAGCGCCCGGTCGAAGCAGGCCATCGCGGTGGCGTTGCGACCGGTCTGCATCCGCAGGCCCCCGGCGGCGTGGGCGTACTCGGCGGCGAGCCGGGCGAGCGGGCGGCGGGCGCGGGCGTCCGCGGTCAGCGCGAGCCGCCGCAGGATGGCCCGCAGGGTGTGCTCGACGGTGGGCAGCCCCGGGCGCAGGCTCTCCTCGCCGGCCCGCAGGTGGACGGCGAGGAGGCCGGTGAGGGCGTGCGCGGTGTCGGCGTCCAGGGGCGGCGGGCCGGCCGGGCGGGCGGCGCAGAAGGCGGCGTGCAGGCCGGCGATGTCGGCGGGCGAGGGGACGGCGCACCCGGCGGCGCCGTGCAGCGGGCAGAGCAGCCCGTAGTCGGGGAGGCGGGCGGGCAGCAGGGCGGCGAGCGGCGGCAGCGGTGCGAGGCCCTCGTCGGGGGCGGGGCCGCCGGGCAGCGGCGGGCGGGCGAGTCCGGTGGGGGCGGGCGGGCGGCCGTCCTCGTCCTGCTCCTCGGCCCGGCGGCAGGCGGTGAGCAGGTCGCCGTCGGCCGCGAGCAGTTCGTCGAACCGGGCGGCCAGCCGCGGGCCGGCCCGGCGGGTGCCGTGCTCGAACCTGCTGATGGCGGTGTGGTCGTAGCCGACGGCGGCGCCGAGCTGGGCCTGGGTGAAGCCCGCGCGGCGGCGCCAGTGGCGCAGCCGGGTGCCGAAGGTCCGCCAGGCGTCGGCGGAGGCGGGCCCGGGCGGGGCGTCGGTGGGCGCGTCGGCGCGGTTGCGGTTGCGGTGCACGGGCAACCCTCCCCGATCCCCTCGGTCTCCCCCCGTCGGCGGGCCTTCGGGTGGGCCGCCGCTGTCTGGACGGTACTCGACGCGGACCCGGTCCGTACATGAGGTGGTCTCAACCAATTTTCGGACCGGCCGCTCGTCGGAGCGCCGGGTTTGACAGAACTTGCCGAAGCCGCCGTCACCAAGACCAAGGCGTTGACCGGGGCATGACGGCGTGTGAGGGTTCCGGCACCCGAGCGCGGACACACCCCCCGCACGGCCGTCCGCCGGGCGGCCCCGTAGAGAGCGCCACAAGCGCGACGTCCGCGGTCGAGGACCCCCACCTCCGAGGAGCCTCGATGCAACGCAAGATAACCAAGGGCAGATTGCTGACGGCCGGAACGACCCTGACCGTCCTGGCCGGTCTGCTCGCCACCACCACCGGCGGGGCGGCCACCGCCGCGCCACTCCCGTCACCGGCCCCGCCGAGCGCACTGGCCGCCGCCGTCTCCGCCGCCGACCAGGCGACCGCCGCCGGTCTGGACGCCCTCGCCAAGGGCCCGGACGAGAGCTACGAGCGGCAGACGGTGACCCCGTGGATCGACGGGATCTACTCGGTCGCCTACGAGCGCAGCTACCGCGGTCTGCCGGTGGTCGGCGGCGACGCCGTCGTGCTGGCCGACGGCCAGGGCCGGATCCGCGGCCTCCAGTCCGCCTCCACCGGACCGATCGGCGTCTCCACCAAGGCCACCGTCAGCGCCGCCCAGGCCGAGAAGACCTCCCGCGCCAAGCTGGCCGCCGTCACCGGCGTCGACAGCCGCCGCCTGGTGGTCCGGGTCAAGGACGGCACCAGCCGGCTCGCCTGGGAGACCGTGCTGAACGGCCGCACCGACAGCGCGCCCAGCCGGCTGCACGTCTTCGTGGACGCCCGCACCGGCGAGGTCGTCGACAGCTACGACGACGTCCAGGCCGGCACCGCCAACAGCAAGTGGAACGGACCCGCCCCGGTCACCATCAGCACCACGGCCTCCGGCGGCTCGTACTCGCTGCGCGACCCCAACCGGCCCGGGCTCACCTGTGCCGACTACAGCAGCGGCCAGGTGTTCTCCAAGTCCTCGGACTCCTGGGGCACCGGCAACCCGACCAGCAAGGAGACCGGCTGCGCCGACGTGATGTTCGCGGCGCAGAAGGAATGGGACATGCTCCGCGACTGGCTGGGCCGCAACGGGCACAACGGCAACGGCGGCAGCTGGCCGGTCAAGGTCGGTCTGAACGACGTCAACGCCTACTGGGACGGCACGTCCGTCTCGATCGGCCACAACAACGCCAACGAGTGGATCGCCTCGATCGACGTCGTCGGCCACGAGTTCGGCCACGGCATCGACCAGTACACGCCCGGCGGCGCCAACAACGAGAACGGCCTCGGCGAGGGCACCGGCGACATCTTCGGCGCGCTCACCGAGGCGTACGCCAACGAGCCGGCCCCGTACGACAACCCCGACTACCTCGTCGGCGAGATGATCAACCTGGTCGGCAGCGGCCCGATCCGCAACATGTACAACCCCTCGCTGGTGAGCAACAACCCCAACTGCTACTCCTCCTCGATCCCGAGCACCGAGGTGCACGCCGCGGCGGGCCCGCTGAACCACTGGTTCTACCTGCTCGCCGAGGGTTCCGCCCCGGGCGGCGGCAAGCCCTCCAGCCCGACCTGCAACAACTCCACGGTCACCGGTGTGGGCATCAAGGACGCCGGGCGGATCTTCTACGGCGGCATGCTGCTGAAGACCAGCGGCATGACCTACAAGAAGTACCGGGTCACCACCCTGACCGCCGCCAAGAGCATCGACACCAGCTGCACCGCCTTCAACCGCACCAAGGCGGCCTGGGACGCGATCAGCGTGCCCGCGCAGAGCGGTGAGCCCACCTGCACGCCGCAGGGCGGCAACGACTTCTCGCTGTCGCTCCTGCCGGGCTCCGGTTCGGTCCAGCCCGGCGCCTCGACCACCGCGACGGTCAACACCGCCGTGGTGTCCGGCTCCGCACAGACCGTCAACCTGAGCGCCTCCGGTGCGCCGAGCGGCGCCACCGTCACCTTCAACCCGTCCTCGGTGCAGGCCGGTTCGTCCTCGACGCTGACGGTGTCGACCTCCGCCACGACGGCCCCCGGCACCTACCCGATCACCGTCACCGCCGCCGGCACGATCACCCACACCGCGCAGTACACGCTGACGGTGAACGGCGGCACCCCGGGCGGCACCCCGCCCGACATCGACGTGGCCAAGGTGCAGGCGCACCTGACCCAGCTGAACACCATCGCCTCGCAGAACGGCGGAAACCGCCGGGCCGGCAGCGCCGGGCACTCACAGTCCGTCGCGTACATCAAGGCCAAGCTGCAGGCGGCCGGCTACACCGTCTCCGAGCAGACCTGCACCTCCTGCACCTACTCCTCCAACAACCTGGTCGCCGACTGGCCGGGCGGCCCCGCCGACCAGGTCACGATGTTCGGCGCCCACCTGGACAGCGTCGCCGCCGGTCCCGGCATCAACGACAACGGCTCCGGCTCGGCCGTCCTGCTGGAGACCGCCCTGGTGCTGGCGCAGCAGAACCCCAACCTGACCCGGCACGTCCGGTTCGCCTGGTGGACCGGTGAGGAGCAGGGCCTCCAGGGCTCCCAGTACTACGTCGGCCAGCTGGGCTCCACGCAGCGCTCCGCCATCAAGGCCTACTACAACTTCGACATGGTCGGCTCGCCCAACGCCGGCTACTTCATCAACAACATCAACTCCGCCGCCGCCGCGCCGATGAAGGCGTACTGGGACTCGCTGAGCCTGCAGCCGGAGGAGAACGTGGAGGGCCAGGGCCGCTCCGACGACTACTCCTTCCAGCAGGGCGGCATCCCCACCTCCGGGTACGCGGCGGGCGCCAGCGACACCAAGTCCTCGACGCAGGCCGCGAAGTGGGGCGGTACGGCCAACCGGGCGTACGACTCCTGCTACCACCAGTCCTGCGACACCACCGCCAACATCAGCAGCATCGCGCTGGACCGCAGCGCCGACGGCGTCGCGTACACCCTGTGGAAGACCTCGGTCGGCGGCGGCACCACGCCGACCGACGACTACGCCCTCGCGGTGAGCCCCGCGACCGGCAACGCCCTCCCCGGCGGCACCACCACCGCGACGGTCAACACCTCCGTCGTCTCCGGCAGTTCGAAGACGGTGAACCTCACCGCCTCCGGCGCGCCGAGCGGCACCACCGTCTCCTTCAACCCGTCCTCGGTGCAGGCCGGTTCGTCCTCGACGCTGACGGTGTCGGTCGGCTCCTCGACCGCCCCCGGCACGTACACCATCACGGTGACCGGGACCGGAAGCGCCACCCACAGCACCTCCTACACGCTGGTCGTCGGCACCGACCCGGGCAACCCGGGCGGCACCTGGGCGGCCGGGACGGTCTACAAGGCGGGTGACACCGTCACCTACAACGGGGTGAGCTACCGCTGCATCCAGGGCCACCAGGCCCAGGTCGGCTGGGAGCCGCCGATCGTCCCCGCCCTCTGGCAGCGCCTCTGACCCGTCTGATGGGACCAGGGTGTGCCGCGGCCCGTTGAGGGGCGAGCCGCGGCACAGCCGTTGAAGGCGGCCCGGCCCGGGGGCTTCGGGCCGGGCCGTCGGCGCGCCCGCGGCTGGTCACCGGCGACTGATCAGCGCTGTGCGACCACCGCCGGGTGGTCAACGCTTCGTGATCACCGCTTCGTGATCACCGCGGGGACCGGGCCGTCGGGGCGGACGGTGAAGTCGAAGACCGGGCCCGGCGGGACGGCCCGCAGCCGGGGCAGGTACGCGGGCAGCAGCCGCTCCAGCAGGGCGGTCGTCTCCCGCACGGCGAACTGCAGGCCGAGGCAGGCGCGGGCGCCGATCCCGAACGGGAGATAGCCGCCCGGGTGCGCGGGCCGCCGGCCCGGGGCGGTGAAGCGCCCGGGGTCGAAGCGGTCGGGCTCCGGCCACAACCGCCCGTCCCGGTGGGTCAGATAGGGAGACACCAGCACGTCGGTGCCCGCCTCGACCCGGTAGCCGGTGATCAGGTCGCCCTCGACGGCGTGCCGCGGGAGCAGCCAGGCGACGGGGTAGAGCCGGAGGGTCTCGCTGACCAGGGCCTGGATCGCGGCCCGCCGCTCGGGCGACTCGGGCCCGCCGGCGGCCAACGCCCCTTCCAGGGCCTCGGGGTGGCGGTCCAGGAAGAGGTACAGCCAGGTCAGCGTGGTGGCCGTGGTCTCGTGGCCGGCCACCATCAGGGTGACCAGCTCGTCCCGGATCAGCCGGTCGGTGTACTCGGCGCGGTCGGCGGCGGCGTCGAGCAGGACGTGCAGCAGGCCCGGGCCGTGCGGTCCGGGGCCGCCGGTGCGGGCGGCGTCGATCGCCCGGAGTGCGACGGCGTCGATCCGGGCGAGCTCCTCGGCCACCGCGGCCTGGGCGTCGACGGCGTCGGCGGGCAGCACCGGCAGGGCGGTCACCACCCGCCCGATGGTGGCGAGTTCGTCGGCCGACCGGTCGTCGAGGGGGTGGCCGGTGAGGGCGCGCCAGATGGTGTCCAGGGCGAAGTGCCGCATTTCGGCGGCGAGGTCGACCTCCTGCCCGGTCCGGGCGTACCCCGCCCAGCGATCGGCGCAGCGGTCCGCGGCCAGGTCGATCCGCTGCTCGAAGCGGCGCATGCCGGGGCCGGTGAACTGGCTCTGCAGCAGCTTCCGCTGGCTCTTCCAGGCGTCCCCCGAGGCGGACAGCACGCCGTCGCCGACCAGGATCCGGGCGCGGTGCGAGCGCTTGACGTAGCGGTCCGGGTGCCGGGCCAGGACGTGCTGGACCGCCTCCGGGCCGGTGACCAGGACGGTCGGCTGCGGGCCCAGCCGGACGGCGGCGACCGGGCCGAGCCGCTGGACCAGGCGCAGCAGGTCGACCATCCCGCCGCCCTCGGCGCGCCAGCGGTCCACGTCGGCGGCCGGCAGCTCCGGCGGGGGCGGACCGCCGGCACCGGGCGGCTGCGGGACGGACGGGGCGGTGGGCGGGGTGTGGGTGGCCACGGGCTACTCCTGCGCGACGCCGAGAGCGGGTGGCTCCGACCGGGCCCGGGGTGCGCACCCGCACCCCGCGCCGCCTGACGGAGCGTCAAGGACGCTGCGCATGCTACCCGCAACCCTGCGCACCCGGCCGGGGCCTAGGCGGGGTCGGGGACCGGATCCTCCTCCGACCGGACATCCGCCGCTTCGGGGCTCGGGCGGCGGGTGCGCTCCGCCCAGGCGGCCACCGGCGGGCCCGCCGCGCCCAGCGCCGCGAAGAACACGCCGAGCAGCAGCCAGCCCGCGTGTCCGAGTCCGAGCACCGCCGTGGTGAGGACCAGCGGAGCGAGCGCCTGCCCGGCGGCGAAGGCGATGCCGAAGAAGCCCTGGTACTGCCCCTGGGCGTGGTCGGGGGCGAGACCGTACCCGAGCGCGAACCCGCCCGAGGACTCCCACACCTCGCCGAGGCTGTGCACGCAGATGGCGAGGATGGCGAGCCCCGGCGCGACCCAGGCCGGAACGTCCGCGGTCAGCGCCATCAGGGGGCAGCTGACCAGGAAGAGCAGCCCGGCGAGGCGGAACGCCCGGCCGCCCTGGCTCGGCGTCTCCACCCGGGAGCCGATCCTGCTCTGGAGCAGCACGCACACCCCGCTGTTGACCGCGTAGACCACCGCCACCGTCCAGCGCGGCGCGTCGGTGTGGGCGGAGAGCCAGATCGGCAGGAGCAGGGAGACGGTCTGGTACTGCAGGCCCATGGCGCCGTAGATCGCGGCGAACAACGTGTACGGCCGGTCGGACAGCACGGCCCAGCGGTGGTGCTCCTCGGGCCGGGGCAGGGGCCGGTAGTTCGGCACCCAGAGCAGCGCGATCAGGCCGGCGCAGGCGAAGCTGGCGGCGTTGGCGAGGATCAGCACGGTGTACGCCCAGCGGGTGTCGGCCGAGACGGCGAAGGCGGCGCCGACGGTGCCCAGCACCACACCGAGGTTGACGAACGTGCGCAGCCTCGCCCTGAAGGCGGCCGGGCGCTCACCGCCGGTCCGCGCGACGATCGCACCGCCCGCGGCGCCGCCCGCCGTCGCCGCCAGCCGGTCCAGGGTGGCGATCAGCGTGAACGTGACCCAGTCGTGGATCAGGACGAAGGAGGCCATCGTCGCGGCCTGCAGCGCGACGGCCGTCAGCCAGACCGTGCGCGGCCCGTACCGGTCGGCCAGGTTCCCGGCCGGGATCCCGGCCAGCAGCCCGACCAGCCCGGCGACCGTCAGGCCGACCCCGACCCGGGTGGCGGGCAGGTGCACCACCAGCGTGAAGTAGAGCACCGAAGCGGTGTTGAACAGCCCGTTGCCCACCCGGCTGACGAAGCTCGCGGCGATGAGGGCACGCTGCGGACCGCTCTGCGTCGGCACGTCGTTCGTCTGTAACCCGGAGCTTTTCCTGATCATGCCAAACAGGCTAGCAACGCCCCTCGGCCGGTCAGCCGCCGGGCGGGACGGGGACCCAGCCCGTGCGCTCGTCCTGGTAGAAGTAGCTCGGCGCGCCCTTCAGACCCGCGGTCCGGAACGGGCGGCCGTGGTCGTCGACCTTCAGCGTCCCCTGGCGGTCGCCGCTGCTCCACAGCACGTCCAGGTACCAGCTGACGTCCTGTGCGGCGGTGCCGGCGTCGATGTTCAGCACCTGCGGATCGGTGGCCGAGACCTGGTAGGGGAAGTCCGAGGTACGGGACTTCGCGGCGCCCTCCGCCCCCGCGACGGGTACCGGGCGGGGGGCCGAGGCGTCGAGGTCCACCGAGAAGGCCGCCGGGGTGAGGCCGCCGCCGCAGCCCGAGCCCATGAGGTAGGCGTTCCCCTTGGGCGCGGGCCCGGCGCTCACCACGTGCACGTAGAGGGCGTGCAGGACGACCGGCTTCGCGTTCGCGCCCTGCGCGGTCAGCTGCAGCCGCAGATGCCCTCCGGGGAGGGCGTGCTGGGCGGCCGCCCAGCTGTCCGTCCGCTGGGTGGCCGGCGGCGCGGGCACCGCGCCCGGGGCCTTGGCCGACAGGAACCACTGGTCGCAGGTGCTGCCCCAGTTGTCCGTCAGGACGTTCACGTGGAAGGGCGGCGGCTCGGCGTCGGCGCCCGCGGCCGGGGTGGTGGACGTGGACGCGGGCGCGGGTGCCGACGCCGCCGGGGACGTCGGGGCGGCCGAGGCCATCGGGGCGGTACCGCCCGTCCCCGAGGGCTGCGGAGCCGCGAGCGGGGTCGGGGGCGGGGCGGCGGCCGGGGTCGGGTCGCCCAGCCCGAGGAACGGGATCGCCGAGGCGAGGACGACCACGGCCGCCGCACTCAGCAGGACCCGGGGGTACGGCAGCCGCCGCCGACGGCGCTCGGGGCCGGCCTGCCCGACCTGAGCCACCGGCTCCAGCTGGTCCACCTGGCCCGGTTCGGGCACCGGCTGCGGTTCGGGCGCCGGCTCCGCCGCACCGGCCCGGGCCGCCGCCGCCCCGCCCGGCTCCCTGCGCCGGGCCGCGTCCGCCAGGATCCAGCGCCGGTGCAGCTCGACGAGCTCGTCGGCGCCCGCCCCGCAGACCCGGGCGAGCCGCTCCACCGGCGCGTAGTCGGTGGGCACCGCGGCCCCGTTGCAGTAGCGGTGCAGGGTGGAGGTGCTGACGTGCAACCGGGCGGCGAGCGTCCCGTAGCTGCGGCCCGAACGGTCCTTCAGCTCACGCAGCATCGCCGCGAACTCGTCGGTCTCCGCACCCATGGCCAGCATCCCCTCGTCCCGCTCCGGCGTTCGAGACCTCGCCGAAACCGCAGCTCAGCGTACCGCCGACCGGTCCGGCGCCCCGAACCGCCCGGGGAGGGCGGCGGCCGGGGACGGCACGGCACCGTCAGGGCGAGGTGGACATCGCGTTGCCGGAGTCGCTGTCCGAGGCGATGAAGTCCCGATCGCTGGTGTGTTCCGAGTCGTCGTCGCCGCTGAGGTACTCGCCGGCGGCGTTGCGCTCGAAGTCGTGGCTGCGGTTGCAGGTGGCGCACTCGATCTGCAGGTTGTTCAGGTCGTTGTAGGCGACCTTCGCCTCGTCCATGGTGGTGACGCCCTTGGCCCGCAGGTACTGCTGCCACGGCACGCGGTGGCCGATGTCGATGCCGGGGTAGGTGACGCCGCGCCGACAGGACGCGCACTGCCACATCAGGACGGGCTGGCCCGTCTCCGAGAACGGGTCGACGACGCTGCGGCTCTCGGAGTTGTCGATCAGGGACTCGCGGGTACGCGCGTACCAGTCCAGCCGGTCCAGGCCGTTGACGAAGGCATCCACCTGGGCCTGCGTCTGGGCGTTGCGCGGCTGCTTGACGGGGATCTCCCTCGGCCCGTTGTACAGCAGCGGATCCGCCTGGTCGTCGTACCAGCGCTGGACCGGCGCCGAGGCGGTGACAGGAGCGCCGGCGGCGCCCGCGCCCTGGCCCTGTACCGCGCTGGTCCCGCCCGAACGCATCCGCGCCGCGTTCGACGCCGCCTCGCGTTCCTCACCGTCGTGCGGATGGGTCATGTTGAACCCGCCGCCCGTCGGATGCCCCGTCGAGGTCCTCTGCTGGTTCCGGACCACGTGGGTGAGTTCGTGGTCCAGCGTCTGCGCATCGCGACCGTGCTCCCCGATCACGATGTCCTGGTTCACCGTGAACGCCCGTGCCTGGACGGCGGCGGCCGCCTGCCGGGCGACGGCACCCGTGTGCACCCGCACCCCGGACAGGTCGGCCTGGAACTGGTCTTCCTTGCGGGCCAGGACGGCCCGGTCCAGCGGGCGGCCGTGCGTCCGCAGGCCGGCCTCGACGTCGGAGCGCTGAACGGGCTGTTCATGCCCGCAGCCCTCACCGTGCTGGTGCTCCTCCTCCTCGCGCGCACGCTGCATCATCCGCAGCACCGTCTGGTTGCCGACACTCGCCTGGAGTCCCGTCAACCCGCCGGGCGGGCCCGAGCGTGCCGTCCTGTCACGGGCCCGCGGAGCAGCGGATCGGGACGTCCTGTCATGCGAGTGCATCCGGCCTCCTCGGCTGAAGCTCTGAGGATCCGAACCTAAGGGCGTCGCGTGGCCTCCGGAACCCGCAGCCGCGCAATCCGTCGGGCGGATGGTCTCCGGCTCGCGTCCCACCTGCGGCGATGCGCTTCCGGAACATCGGCGCAGCACTCGACTCTACCCAAAAGGGCACCGGGGCTTCCCGGAGGTCGCGTCGCGCGGCCCTCACCACCATGCCGGGTTCAGTGCCGGTGGTGGTTGTCCGGTTGGGCCGGGTCGCCCGGGTGCTCCAGGCCCGGGACGAGGGTGAGGCGTTCGGCGCGGGCCTGGTCGAGCCAGCGGACGAAGGCCGCGCGCCGGGCGGCGGCCGTGACCTCCCCCGCGGCACCGGAGGAGGCGGCCGTATCGGCGCAGGGTTCAGCCGCCCGGGCCGCCGTCCAGGCCCCCGCGGTGACCCACTCCCCCGGCGCCGCCTGCCGCAGGGCGTCGGCCAGGGCGGTCGGGAGGGTCTCGGGGTCGGCCTCGAACTCACCGTCGGGGGTGGCCACCCGCCACACGGTGCCGGGTGGCCGGCGGTCGGTCAGCGACCGGTACCGCTCCACCTCCCCCGGTGCCGGGGCGACCTGCGCCGTGACCGCCGCGTACACCGCCCGGACGGCGGCGCTGCCCTCGTAGGCGGCCGCGGTGATGGAGCCGAGCTCGACTGCGGCCCGCTGGTCGAGCCGGGCGGGGGCCGGCCCGGCGGGGTGGCCGAGCCCCCGCTCGGCGGCGACCGCCGCGCACAGCGCCTCGGTCAGCAGCACCTGGGCCACCCAGCGCGCCAGTTGCCGGTCCTCCGCGCTGCCGGGCCGGGGCAGCGCCGCGGAGCGCGGGCCCCGACGCAGGGCGGCGAGCCGGCGGTCCAGCTCGGTCCGCGGCAGCGGGCGGCCGTCGAGCAGGCCCAGCACGGGGGCCTCGGCGGGCGCGGTCACGGCTCCACCACCAGGGCGACGGTCGGCGAGTACTGGCAGCGGCCGAACCACATCACCTTGGTGAGCGCCCAGTAGGCCCCGGGATCGGTGTCCTCGGGGACGGCGACCTCGAAGGCGAGCGTCTCCTCGGCGCCGGCCGCGAGCGTGAACCCGCGGACGGGCGCGGCCACCGCCTCCCAGCTGCCCCAGGGCGAGACCAGCTGCAGTTCGCCGCGGATCCCGCCGCGGGTGCGGTTGGCCAGCAGCACGTCGAGGGTGGCGCGGCCGCCGGGGGCGACGTGCAGCGACTCCTGGCCGACCGCCACCGTCAGGCCGGTGTCCCGGCCGGTGGCGGCCTTGGTGCCCTGGGCGGCGGCCCAGTCCTCCGGGGCGTCGCCGGGTGCCGGGAGCAGCTCGGGCGGCGCGCCGACCGCGATGGTCACCACGTCCTCGATCCGCTGGCCGTCGTGGGCGATCCGGACGGCGGCGAAGTACAGCCCGGGTTCGACGCCGGTGGGCGGGGTGAGGGTGACGGGGAAACGCAGGTGGCCACCGGGCGCCAGCCGGTAGGGGCGGGCGCCTGGTCCGGCCTGCCAGCCATCGGGCGGCAGCACCGTGGCCGTGCCCTCGACGGCGGCGTCCCGCAGGTGGGAGGAGAGCGCGACGGACAGCTCGACCGGCTCGCCCCCGGTGCGCAGCAGGCCGGGCGAGACGCCGACCGAGACGGGGAGGTAGCCGAGCGGGGCCGGGCCCCGGTTGTGCAGCCAGTAGCGGGCGTGCACGGGCTGCGCGGCCTCGGCGACCGGGCCGAGCACGGGCGCGTCCGGCCTGTCGGCGGCGGCCAGGGTCGGCCGGGCGAGCAGGGTCGCGATCTGCGAGCCGGTCAGCTCGACCGGGCCGGGGAGTGCGGCCGTCGGGCGCTCCAGCAGGTCGGCGCGGTGCAGCCCGGTCAGGCCGAGGGCTCCGCCGAGGACGGCGGTGCGGCCGAGGCCGGTGGACTCGACCAGCCTGAGGGCGAGGTCGACGCCGGTCGGCGCGGCCGAGCCGTGGGCGATCGGGTTCCCGGCCGGCTTGAGGGTGCCGAGCAGGACCTCGCGCTGCGGTTCGACGCGCAGCCAGGAGAGCACGGCGGGCAGCGGGCCGTCCTGACCTCCCTGGCCGTCCTGACCGACGGAGCCGTCCTGGTCCACCGGGCCGCCCCGGCCGACCGGACCGCCTGAGAGCCGGGTGTACAGCGGGTGGTTGAACTCCTGGCCCTGTGCGGGCAGTGCCTGGGCGCGCCAGTCGCCCGCACCGCCGGTCAGGGCGTAGCTGAACTCATGTGTCCAGTGCTGGAGTTGGAAGGAGGATCCGTCGGGCACGGTACGCCGGGGCGGGTCGATCCAGACCCCGGAGGGCCAGCCGGTGCAGGAGCGCAGCAGCGAGAGGTGCAGCGCGCCGGTGGCGTCCACGGCGAAGCCGGGCAGGCCGTAGGTGAGCAGGGCCACGGTGTGGTCGGCGAGTTGCCCGTGGACGGCGCCGGGGCAGACGGCGCCGATCCGGGCGTCGGCGAGGTCGCGGGTGAGCGCCGCCGGGTCGGTGGTCACCAGGGCGGGCAGCGCGCGCAGGTCGCGCAGGTCGGCGCCGGGCTGCCAGACCTCGGCGAGCGGGGTGAGCGCTGGCACCCAGACGGCGCCGTTCGCCTTGAGCACGGCGGCGTACTCCTCGCCCGCGCGCTCGATCAACTCCCTTGCGGCGTCGTTCTCCTCGGGGCCGCCGAGGACGATCCGGAAGTCCGGCAGGTTGGAGTCGACGTCCAGCCAGCCGTACCGGGCCCAGTCGGCGCCGGAGGCGGTGGCGGTGACGCCGACCCGGGCGAGGGCGACGACCAGGTCGCGGGCGTCGGCGGCGGCGTCGAGGTCGGGTACCACCACCTCGGCGACGCCGAGGGCCCGCTCGCCGAGCGGGTTGCCGGCCGGGTCGGTGAGGACGGCCCGGGCCGTGGCGCCGAGGCCGAACCAGGTGTTGGCGGGGTTGTCGAGGGTCCAGGGCGCCTCGGCGGAGTCGACGTCGGGCAGCGCGAAGCCGCGGCCGACGACCGCGCCGGCGACCTCGCTGACCGGCAGCGCTCCGGGGACGTCCACCGGGAAGCGCAGCCGCAGCAGGCGGTCGGCGCCGGAGTAGTCGACCACCCTGGTCCGGCAGTCGACCCGGTCCAGTCCGTGCCAGAGGGTGACGGTCTGCTCGTAGCGGACGGCGTCGACGGTGCCGGCGATCACCAGGCGCTCGCCGAGCGGGCCGCACTCGCGGCGGACGGCGGCGGGCCGCTCACCGGAGCCGAGTACCGGGCCCTTGGGGACGAGGTGCCAGGGGCCCTCGCCGAAGTCGGGGTGCTGCGGGTACTCCTCGTAGACCCGCAGTTCGTTGCCGATCCGGCCGTCCTGGATCAACTCCCGGTCGTGCAGCAGATCGTGGACGCTGGTCAGGCCGCCGCCGCGGGCCGGGTCGGCGGTCACGCGGTACCGGTCGTTGGCGGCGGTGCAGCCCTCGGCTGGCGACCAGGCGGGGGCGGCCCGGCCCGCGACCAGGCGCCAGGTGCGCCAGCCGAGGGCGGGCACCTCGGCGGCGAGGAAGCGCAGGGTGCCCCGGTCGACGCTGCTGGGCACCTCGGCGCCCGTGTCGTCCAGCACCCGGACGGCCCGGTCGCCCTCGGGGAGCCGGACGGCGGCCAGGTCGGTCCGGTCGAAGGAGAGCGTGTTGGTGACCACCACGGCCGTGCCCGTGCCCCGGGTGTCGATCCGGGCGGTCAGGGCGTCCAGCGCGGTGTCGCGGACGGCGGCGGCCAGGTCGTGGGCCTCGCGCCAGCCGCCGAGCAGGTCCAGGTACACCTGGTCGGACTCGGAGCCGGTGATCGCGTCGTGGTGGGCGCCGTAGGCGAGTTGGCGCCACACCTTGTCGAGCGCGGCCTCGGGGTAGCGCCCCAGGCCCTGCACGGTGGCGAGGGTCGCGAGCTTCTCGGCGTCGACGGCGGCGACCTCGGCGGCCCGCTGGGCCTGCTTGGTGTCGATGTAGGAGACGTCCTTGCCGGTGTACACCGGGTTCATGTCCCGGGTCTGCGGGCTGGGCCGGCGGCCGGTGGCGGCGAGTTCGGCGCGGACGGCGGCCAGGAAGTCGCGCGGGGTGCCGCAGACGAAGCGCGGCCAGAGGTACTTGGCGGCCCAGGAGCGGTGGATCGCGGTGACCCACTTGTTCGGCGGGGTGTAGTCGGTGCCGACGGGCAGCAGCAGGTTCCTGGTCGCCCCGACCGGCTTGAGCTTGCGGTACAGCTCGTAGACGGCCTGCTCGGCGGTGGCGAGGTCCGGGGAGGAGTCCATCCACCAGCCGGCCGAGTAGTGGTGCGGCATGTAGTGGGTGAGCACGCCCTCGCCCGAGGGGGCGATCCACTCGAACTCGCTCGGGAACTGCATCACCCGGGCGTCGTCCTTGGCCTCGCGGAAGTTCTTCTGGATCGGCCCCCACTGGTGGAACGGGCCGCGCGCCCAGGCGCTGCCGGTCAGGCCGGCGGCGGCGAGGTGGCCGGGGAACTGCGGGTCGTGGCCGAAGACGTCGAGCTGCCAGGCGGTCTGCGGGTCGCCGCCGAGGATGTCCCGCTGGTAGCCGATGCCGTAGACGATGTTGCGGATGGTCGTCTCGGCGCCGGTGAGGTTGGTGTTGGGCTCGTTGTAGGTGCCGCCGACCAGCTCGACCTGCCCGCGCTCCAGCAGCAGCCGCAGGGTCTCGCGGCGCTCGGGGTGCTGGTCGAAGTACGGCTTCAGGTAGTCGACTTCGGCGAGCACGAAGCTGTAGACCGGGTCCCGCAGGGCCAGGTCCAGGTGGGCGTCGACCAGGGCGAAGCCGTTGCGCTCCCAGAGCGGGCGGGTGGTGGCGTCGGCGGAGAGCAGCTCCCACGGGGAGGTGTACGCGGCCTGGGTGTTCCACCAGACCGGGTCGTAGTGGAAGTGCGAGACGAGGTACATGGTCCAGCCGGGTTCGGCGACCTCGACCACGCCCTCGGCGGCGGCGCCCTCGACCACGACCGTGACGGGCAGCCGCGCGCCGGGCCCGGCGCCGGTGATCTCCAGGGGGACTTCGACCAGCCCCGTGCCGGCCGCCTCGCCGCGTACGCCCGGGCCGCTGACGGTGATCCGGGCGGGCGGGCCGTCGAGGGTCACCCGCAGCAGTTGGCGCGGCGCGTCCTCGGGGCCGGTGAACAGGTCCGTGCTCTCGACGGCGGTGATGGTGACCGGCACGGGGAGGGTCCTTTCAGGAAGTGGAGCGGGCTCGGCCGGGTGGCTACGCGCCCCAGGCCTCGAACTCGTAGACGCGGGCGGCGGGGTCGGAGGTCTGGGTGGGCCTGGTCACGACCAGGCGGACGTAGCGGGCCGTGGTGGAGACCGGGTGGGTGGTCGTCCCGGCGGTGTTGCCGGTGACGTTGGCGACGGTGGTCCACGGGTCGGTGGCGGAGTTGCGGACCTGCACGGAGAAGTCACGGGTGTTGTAGGAGGCGCTCTCACCGCCGGCCGAGGCGTGCTTGACCACGAACTTCGACAGCGGCTGCGCCGAACCGAGGTCCACCTCAAGCCACTTGGCCGAGGTGGTGGTGCACCACTTGTCGCCGTTGCCACCGTTGACGGTACCGTTGACCGCCTTCGCCGGGGTCTCGTTGGCGTTGCACTGGCCGGAGCCGGTGGCCGGGCGGTTCAGCGCCAGGTTGCCGCCGGCCGGCGGGGTGCCCGTCCAGGAGACGGTGGCGCTGGCGGCGGACGAGCGGCCGTACTCGGTGGAGACGGCCTCGACCTCGATGGTGGTGGCGCTCTCGGTGCCCACCCGGTCGAGCCGGTTCACGAAGTAGGCGTCGGACGGGGTCGCGCCGAGGTAGGAGCGGGTGCCGTCCGGGTTGCGCCGGTAGAGCTCGTAGTGGTGGACGGCCCCGCCCGTGGACCCGGTCCAGGACAGCCGCAGCGACTGGCTGGTGCCGGGCACGGTGTCGGCGGCACCGAGCACCGTGAGTCCGCTCGGCGCGGCCGGAGCGTCCACCGCGCCGTCGTAGACCGCCAGTTGCCCCACCTTCACATCGTAGGCGGGGTTGGACCCCTCGGCCTGCAGGCCGATCTGGGCGATGGTGCGGCCGGCGTAGGCGGAGAGGTCGAGGGTCCTGCGCTCCCAGCCGTTGCCGCCGGTCGAGCCGAGGTCGAGGGTGGTGAAGCTGGTCGGCGCGTCGGTGAAGGAGATCGCGGCCTTGAGGTTGGTCGCCCCGGCGGCCGGGGTCTTCAGGACCACCGAGAGCCTGCTGTCCGCCGCGACCGGGAGCCTGGTCTCGTAGAGGCGGATGGTGTTGGCCGCGTCGAGCCGACCGGTGAGGCGCAGCGTGGAGCCGCCCTCGTAGGCGTCGGTGAAGTCGATCGAGGGCGTCAGCCTGCTGCCGGTGGAGCCGACCAGCCAGCGGTAGGTGGGCGGGACGTCCTGGAGCGACAGGTTGTTCCAGCCGCCGGTGGCGACCCGGGTGCCGCCGGAGTTGTAGAAGTCGCCCTGGCCGGAGTCGAAGTTGGTGACGAAGGGCTTGGCGGTGATCGGCGAGGACTCCGCGATGTACGTGGAGAGGCCCTTCCAGCTGGACGAAGTCGTCGTGTTGGACGGGTCGTTGTTGGCACCGACCCAGTAACGGGCGTCCTTGGCGTAGAAGTCGGCGCGGTCGCTGGCGGACTTCCAGGTCCACTCGGGCCGGTAGAGGCCGAGCGAGGTGGTGTGCGGCTTTCCGGCCGGGAAGAGCGTGTTCCAGTCGACGCCGCTGTTGTAGCCGTTGGCCTCGGTGTCGATGCCGGAGTAGAGGTCGTACTCGCTGCGCCCGAGGCCGCGGGCGAGGCTGCGGGAGGAGTCGAGGCCGCCGGAACTCCAGTTGAAGTTGAGGAACATGGAGTCGGAGGTGCGGCGGGTGCCCTCCTGGAGGAAGGAGTCGTTGGCGGTGGTGAACGCGTTCTGCCAGGAGACCGATCCGGACTCGGTCATCGCGTCGTACCACATGAACTCGGTGGAGCTCTTCGCCTTGGTGTACTGCATGAGGTTGCGGACCTCGGTGGCGAGGGCCGAATCGCCGCCGCCGGTCTCCTGGTTGATGAACCAGCCGTCGAAGCCGTAGTACTGGGCGGCCTGGGCGAGCTTGTCCGCGACGGGGTAGCCGCCGCCGGACTTCTGGACGAAGTCGCGGACCCACTGGAGCTGGCCGCCGTAGGCGGCGGGCGGGAAGAAGACCGTGCCGTAGACCTTGACGCCGTTGCGGTGGGCGGCGTCGATGACGGTCGGGTTGGGTGCGAGGATCAGGCCCTCGCCCGCGGAGCCGCCCCAGAAGACGAGCTTGTCGACGTACTGCCAGTAGCCGAAGGCGTAGTAGTTCGGGTCGGCGGAGCCCTGCGAGGGGTTGTTGGAGGTCGGGCCGAAGGAGACCAGGGACGCCACCTTGCCCTCGCCGGCCCGGGCGTTGGGGTTGGCCTTGAGCGCCGGGTCGGTGGTGCGCGGCTGCAGCGGGACGCGGGAGCGGTTGAACCGGGCGTCCGGGTCGGTGGCCGGGTCCCAGTTCAGGATGGTGTTCGGGTACCAGTACGAGGCGTACGGCTGGCTGCCCAAAGCGGCCGAGACGGGGGCCGGGGCGGGGCCCGGGGCGGCCGGTAGGGGCTCCGCGTGGGCGGCGGGTGCGGCGCCCAGCACGGCGGCCCCGAGGGCGGCGCTCAGCAGAAGGGGGAGGCGTCGGGACATGCGGTGGCTCCGATCGAGCGGAGGAGGGTGGGGGTGGGGCCCGCCCGGGGGCGGTCCGGGTGCATGCGAGCGTGGCGGTGCTGGTCGCGGCGGGGTGCCGGGTGGCGCGGAGTGCTCAGGCGGGCCGGTCCCGGCCTGGCCCGGCACGGCGGTGCGGGACCGGCGGTACGAGGGTGCAGCAGTGCGAAGGTGCAGAGGTGCAGCGGCGCGAGTGCGGCAGTACGAACGTGCAGCGGTGCGAGGTGCGGACCTGCGGCCGCGCGAGGGCGCGGCGGTACACCGGACAACCGCCACCGCCGGGAGCGACGGCGGCGGGAGCGGGGCGGCGCCCCGCCCGCGGGGACGCGCCGAGCGTGGCCCGCTCGGCGCAGCGAGGCTAAACCGGTTCAGATCCGCTGTCAACGTTCCGCGCAGCGCCCGACAGGCCGGGCGGCGGCGAGGTGGACTCCCGAACGGTCAGCCGGGGCGTGGGCATCTGCAGGTCACGGCCCGGTCCGGCCTCGTCGAGCACCTCGAGCAGACTGCGGGCCACCTGCTCGCCGAGCGCGAAGGTGTCCCGGCTGAGCGCGGTCAGCGGGGGGTGCACGATCCGGGCGAGCACCGAGTCGTCGAAGGAGACGATCGACAGCTCGCCGGGTACCGAGACGCCCATCTCGCCGGCCACCCCGAGCCCCGCCACCGCCATCACGTCGCTGTCGTAGACGATCGCGCTGGGCCGCCGCGGCCGGGAGAGCAGCGTCCGGGTGGCCGCCGCGCCCTCGGCGTCGCTGAAGTCGGTGGGCACCGAGACCGCCTCCTCCAGGCCCAGCCGCCGGGAGGCGTCCCGCAGCGCGCGGATCCGCCGCTGGGTGTGCTGGAAGTGCGGCAGGCCGGCCAGGTGCGCGATCCGCCGGTGGCCGATCGCGGCCAGGTAGTCGACGATCGAGAGCATCGCCTCCCGGTCGTCCGCCCAGACCCGCAGCGGGCCGCCGCCCTTGCCGGGGCCGCCCAGGACGACGGCGGGCAGGGCGAGTTCCTCCAGCACCTCCGGCCGCGGGTCGCGGACCTGCAGGTCGACCACGATGAACCCGTCGACCCGGTGCTCGGAGGCCCAGCGCCGGTAGACCTCGATCTCGGCGGCGGTGTCCTCGACCACCATCAGGTGCAGCGCGACCGAGCGGGCCGAGAGCACCGCCTGGAGGCCGGACAGCAGCTGGCTGAAGAACGGCTCGACGCCGATGGTGCGGGCCGGGCGCGCGATCACCAGTCCGACCGCGTCGGAGCGGGCGCCACCGAGGGCGCGGGCCGCACTGTGCGGCCGCCAGTTCATGTCCTCGGCGACCCGCAGGATGCGGGCCCTGGTCGCCTCGCTCACCCCGGGTCGCCCGTTCAGCGCGAAGGACACCGCGCCCTTGGAGACACCGGCCTGGCGCGCGATGTCGGCGATCGTCGGTCTGCCCACAGGATCCGACCCCTCTCTTGACATCCAAGTTTAGGCGGGAGCATAGTCCCTGCAACAGCTAGACCGGTTTAGTAAGTCAGGTTCTGCACGCCGGCACAATCCCCCACCCACCCTCAGGACCGGGAGACCCTCATGCGAAGAATCTGGGCGGCACTGACGACGGCGGCGGTCACCACCGCCCTGCTCAGCGGCTGCGGGCTGAGCTCCGACACCAAGAGCGACGACACCGCGGCGAGTGCGGCCGCCACCGGTGAGGTCAAGGGCAAGGTCTCGCTCCAGACCTGGGCGCTGAAGCCGAAGTTCACCGACTACGTGCAGGGCGTGATCGACGGCTTCAAGAAGCAGTACCCGGGCGTCGAGGTCGAGTGGCTGGACCAGCCGGGTGAGGGCTACTCGCAGAAGGTGCTCAGCCAGGCCGCGGCCGGCGGTCTGCCGGACGTGGTCAACCTCCCGCCGGACTTCGCCCTCCCGCTGGCCAGGCAGAACATGCTGCTCGACGTGGCCAAGGCCGATCCGAAGCTCGCCGACGAGTACGTCGCCGGCGGCGTCGACGCCTACCGCTTCGCCGGCCAGGACGGCACCTACGGCTACCCCTGGTACCTCAACACCGATGTCAACTACTGGAGTTCGGAGCTGCTCGGCAAGAACGGCCTGGACCCGAAGACCCTCCCCACCACCCTGGACGAACTCATCGCCCAGGCCCGGGTGATGAAGGAGAAGTCCGGCGGCCAGACCTATCTGATGAGCCGCAAGCCCGGCCTCGGCGACCTGGTCAACGCCGGTGTCAAGGTGATGTCCGACGACGGCAGGTCCTTCACCTTCAACACCCCGGAGGCCGCCGCGCTGCTCGACAAGTACCGCGACGCCTTCAAGGAGGGCCTGCTGCCGAAGGACGTCCTGACCAACACCTACGCCGGCAACTCCAAGCTGTTCAACTCCGGTGCCGCGGCCTGGACCACCGGAGGCGGGAACTTCATCACCAGCCTGGCCACCGACAACCCCACGCTCGCCCCGAAGATCGTCCCCTCCCCCGCGATGGGCACCCCGCCGCTGTACGTGCAGGGCCTGTCGATCTCCAAGGGCAGCAAGAACCCGGCCGCCGCGGTCGCTCTGGCCCGCTGGGTCACCAGCCCCGGGAACCAGGCCGCCTTCGCCCACCTGACCAGCGTGTTCCCGTCCACCAAGGCGTCCGCGGGCGACCCGTTCTTCAGCAAGGGCGACGGCACCAACGCCGGCGACGCCAAGGTGATCGCGTTCACCTCGCTGGCCAAGGCGAAGATCCTCCAGCCCGTCCAGGTCGACGACGCGATGAGCACCGTCGTCAACCAGCAGATCGCCCTGGCGATCAGCGGCGACGCGAGCTCCAAGCAGGCCCTGGACACCGCCGTCGAGCGGTGCAACCAGCTGCTCAAGGGCTGACCCGGCCCCCGCACGGCCTCGCACCGGTGGAGCGGCGGCACCTCCCGAACCCGGGGACCCTCAGGCGTCCCCGGGCCCCCGGGACCCCTAGGCCCTGTCCGGACCCAGGGGCCGCCGCCCACCGGGAACGACCCGCACCGCCCCCAGGAAGGCAACGGCATGACCCACCGGCGTTGGTTCACCCCCTGGCTGCTCGCCGGGCCCGCGATCATCTGGCTGGTCGTCTTCAACCTCTGGCCGACGCTCAACACGGTGATCCTGTCGTTCACCAACGCCAAGCCGCTGGGCGGCGGGCGGTTCACCGGCCTCGACAACTACGAACGCGTGTTCAGCGACGAGCAGTTGGCCGACGCCCTGCTCAACAGCGTCGTCTACCTGCTGATCTGCCTGCCCCTGCTGACCGTCCTGCCGCTGCTGCTCGCCCTGCTGGTCCAGCGCAAGCTGCCCGGCATCACCTTCTTCCGCACCGCCTTCTACACCCCGGTGATCGCCTCCGCCGTGGTGGTGGCGCTGATCTGGGGCTGGGTCCTGGACGACCGCGGCCTGGTCAACGGCCTGCTCCAGCAGACCGGACTGGCCGACTCCCCGGTCGCCTTCCTGACCGACCGCTGGCTGCTGCTGCTCAGCTCGATCGCCCTGACCACCTGGAAGGGCCTCGGCTACTACATGGTGATCTACCTGTCCGCCCTGGCCAACGTCGGCCGCGAACTGCACGAGGCCGCCGCCGTGGACGGCGCGAGCGCCTGGCGCCGGTTCCGGCACGTCACCCTGCCCGGGGTGCGGCCCACCATGGCGCTGATCTCGGTGCTGATCTCGGTCTCCTCGCTGCGCGTCTTCGCCGAGCTGTACGTGCTCTCCAACGGCACCGGCGGGCCCGGCGGCCGGGACATGTCGGTGGTGATGCTGATCCAGATGTACAGCCGCGGCTTCACCGGCCACCTCGGCTACGCCTCCGCGCTCAGCCTGCTGCTGTTCGTCATCACCCTCGGCCCGATGCTGCTGCTGATGCGCCTGAACCGGAAGGCGGACTGACCCCGTGACCCGACCCGCCGCCCCGACCGGCCCCACCGCCACCGCCACCGCACCGCAGCCCGGCCCGCCCGCACCGCCCGACCGGGCCGCACCGGCCCGGTCCACCCGCCGTACCCGGAGCTTCAACTCCCCCTCCCCCGCCCAGGTCGCACTGCGCTACCTGCTGTTGCTGGTCGTGCTGCTGCTGGTGATCGGCCCGTTCCTCTGGCAGCTCTCCACCTCGCTGAAGGGCCCGGACGAGGACGTCTTCACCCTCAGCCCGAGCTTCGTCCCCGAGGACCCGACCTTCGCCAACTACGGCAAGGTCGCCGACACCATCCCGGTCTGGGCCTACGCCGGCAACTCGCTGGTGGTGGCCGCGATCGCGATCTTCGGCAACGTGGTCGGCACCACCCTGGCCGGCTACGCCCTCGCCAAGCTGCGATTCCGCGGCGCCCGGCTGGTGTTCGGTCTCTTCCTGGCGACCCTGGTACTGCCCGGCGAGGTCACGATCGTCTCCCAGTACGTGACCGTGCGCAGCCTGGGCCTGGCCGACACGCTGACCGGCGTCGCCCTGCCCGGCGCGATCGCCATGCTGAACGTGCTGCTGATGCGCACCGCCTTCGCGGCGGTGCCGCCCGAGCTCGACCAGGCCGCCCTGGTGGACGGCGCCAACGTCTGGCAGCGGCTGTGGCACGTCGGCCTGCCGAACGTGCGCGGCATGCTCAGCGTGATCGTGATCTTCACCTTCATCGGCGCCTGGGACGACTTCCTCTGGCCGCTGATCGTGCTCAACGACCCGCAGAAGTACACCCTCACCGTCGGGCTCCAGTACCTCAACGGCACCTTCTCCGCCAACCCCCGGCTGATCGCGGCCGGCACCATGATCGCCTTCCTGCCGATCGTCGTGGTGTTCGGCGTCTGCCAGCGGTTCTTCTTCCGGGGCGTGGAGGAGGGGGCCGTCAAGGGGTGACCGCCGGACCAGCCCGACCCGTCGCCGAACCCCGCGACGGCCGCTCTCACCGAGGAAGCCGACCGAGCATGACCGCCGACCAGGACCGCACCCCGGACGCCCCCGCCCCGCGCTTCGGCGTCAACTACACGCCCACCGCCGGCTGGTTCCACCACTGGCTCGACTTCGACCTGGACGCCGTCCGGGCCGATCTGGACTCGGTCGCGGCGCTCGGCCTGGACCACGTCCGGGTCTTCCCGCTCTGGCCGCTGTTCCAGCCCAACCGCACCCTGATCCGCCCGCGCGCCGTCGAACAGCTGGCCGCACTGGTGGACGCGGCCGGCGAGCGCGGGCTGGACGTCTCGGTGGACGGCCTCCAGGGCCACCTGTCGAGCTTCGACTTCCAGCCCTCGTGGACGCAGACCTGGCACCGGCGCAACATCTTCACCGACCCGGACGTGGTCGACGGCCAGGCCGCCTACCTGCGCACCCTGGCCGCCGCGCTGGACGGCCGGCCCAACTTCCTCGGGATGACGGTCGGCAACGAGATCAACCAGTTCTCCGGCGACCCGCACCCCGACCCGGACCGGGTCACCCCCGAGCAGGCCGAGGCCTGGCTGCGCCGGATGCTCGCCGCCTGCGAGGAGGGCGCGCCCGGCCGGCTCAACCTGCACGCCTCCTACGACGCCGCCTGGTACCTGGACGAGCACCCGTTCACCCCCTGGCACTCGGCCCGGATCGGCGCCGCCACCGCCGTCCACTCCTGGGTGTTCAACGGCACCGCCCAGCGCTACGGCGCCCACTCCACCGCGACGGCGCAGCACGCCGCCTACCTGGTCGAGCTGTCCAAGGCCTGGGCGGCCGAGCCGCACCGCCCGGTCTGGCTGCAGGAGGTCGGCGCGCCGGCCCCGCACATCACCGCCGAGGACGCCGCCCGGTTCACCGGCGACACGGTCGCCGCCGTGCTGGACTGCCCCGACCTGTGGGGCGTCACCTGGTGGTGCTCGCACGACGTGGACCGCTCGCTGGCGGACTTCCCCGAGCTGGAGTACAGCCTCGGCCTGCTCACCACCGACCGCCGGGTCAAGCCCGCCGGCGCCCGGATCGCCGCCGCCGTCGAGGAGCTGCGCACCGGTTGGCGGGCGCCGCGCCCGCGCACCACGGCGCTGGTGGTCGACACCGGTGACGCCGTCGCCTCGCCCAAGCGCTCGGTCTGCGGCCCGGGCGGCGCCGTGTTCGAGGCGTTCATGCGGCTCACCGAGGCCGGCGCCCGGCCGACCGCGGTGCTCGCCGAGCACGCCGCCGATCCGGCCCGGCTGGCGGCCCGGGGCATCACCGAGGTCGTCCACCCCGACGACGTACCCTGACCACCGCCTCCGGCCGCGACCCGCCCACCCGGACGACGTACGCTGACCACTGCCTCCGTCCGCCGTCGTCCCGCCCCGCAGGGCCCAACCCGTGTCACGCACCGCCAGTCACACACCCTCAGCCATGCAACGGAGCCTGCCGACATGCACGATGACCGCACCCTCGTCGAGTCCCGTCTCAAGCGCGTCCTCGACGAGCGCATCCGCCCGGCGATCCACCCCGAGTCCGTCCCTCTGGAGGTCGGCATCTGGACGGCGCCCGGCGAGCCCGTCCCGGTCGCCGAGGGCCTGGCCGCCCCCCGCACCCCGATCGCCGTCGGCGAGGCCTGGGGCGCGCCGTGGGGCACCAGCTGGATCACCGTGACCGGCACCGTGCCCGAGGCCTGGGCCGGGCGGACGGTCGAGGCGCTGATCGACCTCGGCTTCGACGCCAACATGCCCGGCTTCCAGTGCGAGGGCCTGGTCTACCGCCCGGACGGCACCCCGGTGAAGGGCCTCAACCCGCAGAACCAGTGGGTGCGGATCGCCGCCCCGGCGGCCGGCGGCGAGCGGGTCGAGCTGCACGTCGAGGCGGCGTCCAACCCGGTCATCCTGGACTACCACCCCTTCCTGCCGACCACCCTGGGCGACCGGGAGACCGCCGGCGACCAGCCGCAGTACAAGCTGGAGCGAATGGACCTCGCGGTCTTCGACGAGACGGTCTGGCAGCTCGTCATGGACCTGGAGGTGCTCGGCGAGCTGATGGCGGAGCTGCCGGTCGACGGCGCCCGCCGCTGGGACGTGCTGCGCGCCGTCGAGCGGGCGCTGGACGCGGTCGACCTGCAGGACGTCAACGGCACCGCCGCCGCGGCCCGTTCGCAGCTCGCCGAGGTGCTGGCGGCGCCCGCCGCGCCGTCCGCGCACCGGATCAGCGCGGTCGGCCACGCGCACATCGACTCGGCCTGGCTGTGGCCGCTGCGCGAGACGGTCCGCAAGGTCGCCCGGACCACCGCCAACATGACGGCGCTGCTGGAGGACGAGCCGGACTTCGTCTACACCATGTCCCAGGCGCAGCAGTACGCCTGGATCAAGGAGCACCGGCCGGAGGTGTACGCCCGGGTGAAGAAGGCCGTCGCCGAGGGCCGGTTCGTGCCGGCCGGCGGCATGTGGGTGGAGTCCGACACCAACATGCCGGGCTCGGAGGCGATGGCCCGCCAGTTCGTCCACGGAAAGCGGTTCTTCCTGGAGGAGTTCGGCGTCGAGAACCAGGAGGCCTGGCTGCCGGACACCTTCGGCTTCACCGGCGGGCTGCCGCAGATCATCCGCAACGCCGGCTCCAAGTGGCTGCTGACGCAGAAGATCTCGTGGAGCCAGGTGAACAGGTTCCCGCACCACACCTTCCTGTGGGAGGGCATCGACGGCACCCGGATCTTCACGCACTTCCCGCCGATCGACACCTACAACTGCTCGATGAAGGGCAGCGAGATCGCGCACGCCGCGCGGAACTTCAAGGACAAGGGCGTCGCCCGGCACTCCATCGCACCGACCGGCTGGGGCGACGGCGGCGGCGGCACGACCCGCGAGATGGTCGCCAAGGCGGCCCGGCTGCGCAACCTGGAGGGCTCGGCCACCGTGGTGTGGGAGCGGCCCGCCGAGTTCTTCGAGAAGGCGCAGGCCGAGTACCCGCAGCCGCCGGTCTGGGTCGGCGAGTTGTACCTGGAGCTGCACCGGGCCACGCTGACCAGCCAGGCCAGGACCAAGCAGGGCAACCGCCGCAGCGAGAACCTGCTGCGCGAGGCCGAACTGTGGTGTGCCACCGCCGCGTTGCGCACCGGGCTGGCCTACCCGTACGAGGAGCTCGACCGGATCTGGAAGACGGTGCTGCTGCACCAGTTCCACGACATCCTGCCGGGCTCGTCGATCGCCTGGGTGCACCGGGAGGCGGAGCAGACCTACGCGGGCGTCGCCGCGGAGCTGGACGCGCTGATCGACCGGGCGCAGCAGGCCCTGGCGGGGGACGCGGCGGGCGGGCGCGAGCTGCTGTTCAACGCGGCGCCGCACAGCCGCTCGACGGTGCCCGCGGGCGGGGCGGGGCCGGCCGGCCCCGCGGTGGCGGGCTGTGCGGTGACGGCGCGGCCGCAGGGCGGGTTCGTGCTCGGCAACGGGCTGCTGGACGTCACCGTGGACGGCGACGGCCTGGTGGTCTCGGTGGTCGACCTGGCGGACGGCCGGGAGACCGTCGCGCCCGGTACCCGGGCCAACCTGCTCCAACTGCATCCCGACTTCCCGAACATGTGGGACGCCTGGGACGTCGACCAGTTCTACCGCAACACCGTCACCGATCTGACCGCGGCGGACGAGGTCGCGGTGGCGGCCTCCTCGGTGGACGAGGTGGCGGTGCGGGTGGCGCGCTCCTTCGGCTCGTCCACGGTCGTCCAGACGCTGACGCTGCGCGCGGGCGCCAAGCGCCTCGACATCGACACCGAGGTGGACTGGCACGAGACGGAGAAGTTCCTCAAGGCCGCGTTCCCGCTGGACGTGCACACCGAGCGGTACGCCGCCGAGACCCAGTTCGGCCACCTGTACCGGCCGACCCACACCAACACCAGTTGGGAGGCGGCCAAGTTCGAGGCGTGCAACCACCGCTTCGTGCACCTGGAGGAACCCGGCTGGGGCGTCGCGCTGGTCACCGCCTCCACGTACGGGCACGACGTGACGCGCGCGGTGCGGGAGCAGGACGGCGGGACGACCACGACGGTCCGGTTCTCGCTGCTGCGCGCGCCGCGCTTCCCCGACCCGCAGACCGACCAGGGGCTGCACCGGTTCCGGCACGCGCTGGTGCCGGGGGCGGCGATCGGCGACGCCGTCCGCGAGGGCTACCGGATCAGCCTGCCCGAGCGGCGGGTCACCGGCAGCGCCGAGTCGGTGCCGCCGCTGGTGGCGGTGGACAACGACGCGCTGGTGGTCAGCGCCGTCAAGCTGGCCGACGACGGCAGCGGGGACGTGGTCGTGCGCGTGTACGAGGCGCACGGCGGCCGCGCCCGGGGCCGGCTCGTTCCGTCCTTCCCGCTGGCCGGCGCGGTACCGTGCGACCTGCTGGAGCGGCCGTGGGACGGCACGCGCGGCGAGGTCGTGGCGGCCGAGGACGGCGTCGAGCTCGGACTTCGGCCGTTCGAGCTGGTCACCCTGCGGCTGACCCCCGGTGGCGCGACCGTCTGACGCTCATGCTCACCGTGCGGCGCCCCGGGATCCCCGGGGCGCCGCATCCCGTCCCTCCCTCCCCCTCTGGAGCCCCCGCGATGACCGTGTCCGCCTCCCCGCTGTTCGCCGCCGTCGACATCGGCGGCACCAAGATCGCCGGCGCGCTGGTCGACGACCGCGGGGAGCTCCGGCACCGCCTCCAGCTGCCCACCCCGGCCCGGGAGTCGGCGGAGGTGGTGGTCGGCGTGGTGCACCAGGTGCTCGACCGGCTCTCGGCGCACCCGGACTGGGCGGAGGTGGGCGCGGTCGGCATCGGCAGCGCCGGTCCGGTGGACCTGGTGCACGGCACCGTCAGCCCGGTGAACATCCCCGCGTGGCGGGCCTTCCCGCTGACCGCCTCGGTCGCCGCGCACCCGGCCCTGGCGCACCGGATACCGGTCGCACTAGCCGGGGACGGGGTCGCCATGGCGGCCGCCGAGCACTGGCGCGGTGCGGCGCGCGGCGCCGAGAACGCGCTCTGCCTGGTCGTCTCCACCGGGGTCGGCGCCGGGCTGGTCCTGGACGGCGCGGTACGGCCCGGCCCGAGCGGCAACGCCGGCCACCTCGGCCACATCTGCGTGGAGCTGGACGGCGAGCCCTGCCCGTGCGGCTCGCGCGGCTGCCTGGAGGGCATCGCCAGCGGGACGGCGATCGCCCGGTACGCCCTGGACCGGGGCTGGCGGCCCGCGGGCGCCGACGCCTCGGCCCGGGCCGTCGCGGCGGACGCGGTGGCCGGCGACCAGGTCGCACTCGCGGCGTACGACCGGGCGGCCCAGGCCCTGGCCGCCGGGATCGCCGCCACCGCCGCCCTGGTCGACCTCGGCCGGGTCGTTATCGGCGGCGGCGTCGCCGAGTCGGGCGAGGTGCTGTTCACCCCGCTCGCCCGCCACCTCGACCGGTACGCGGCGCTGCCGTACGTCCGCGGCCTGGACGTCCGGCGCGCCGAACTCGGCACGGACGCGGGCCTGATCGGCGCGGCGGCCGTCGCCGCCACGGCCCTCGGCGGCTAGGCCCTCGTCGTCGTCGCCGAGGACGGCGTGCTGGAAGCACCTGGCGAGGGCCGGGGTGGCCTGGGCGGCGCGCACGCCGGCGGTGCGGATCTCCGCGCCGAGGACGCTCGCGCGGTCCGGGAAACCTGCGGTGCCGGCATCGCGGACCAGCGCGGCGATGCGGGTGGTGAGGGTCGTGGCGCGCGGGTCGAGGCCGGTGAGCAGCTGGGCGGCGAGGTCGATGCGCATCGGCAGCAGCCGCGGCACCGGCCGGCCCGGTCCACCGGCCGTCGGGGCCGAGTGTGTTGCGGAAGACGGCGGCGCCGTCGCGCCGCACCACACTGAGGTGGTCCACCAGGCGCTGCTCTTCCACGGCCTGGACGCAGTCCAGCACCGCGGCCAGGCAGCGGTCGTGCCCGTCGGCGGTGGTGAACCGGCCCGGCAGGGGTTCCGCTCCGGCTGGCCTCGGCGTAGCGCAGGGCGGTGCCCTGGCGGCTGTCGGCCGCGCGGACGTCCATGACCAGCAGCTCGATGCGGTGTCCGGCCCGGCGCCAGGCGGCTCCCGGCCCTGTCAGGTCGACCGGTTGTTCGCGGGTGTGGTCTGAGGGCTGCCCGGATCGGGGGCGGACAGTGGCCAGTCGGGGTGGGCGAGCTGGTGGCGCAGGGCGTCGAGTCGAGCGAGGTGGTGGTCGAGGGCGGTGGTGACGGTGCTCGTGGTGGCAACAACTCGTGCTTCGAGGTCGTGGATCCGGTCCAGGAGGTCCTGCCAGCGCCTTTCGGCCTCGGCGACAGGGTCAGGCGCGGCGTCGGTCGCTGTCATCGCGGAGCTGGGTGGTGTGGTGGGTGAGGGCGTCGAGGCGGGTGGCGAGGTCGCCCTGGCCGGTGGCGAGGTGGGGGCGGATGGCGGCGAGGGGCGCTATGAGGTCGGCGGGGTCGGTGGCGCCGAGCGCGGCGGTCAGGGCGACCTGGGCGGGGCGGGCGCCGGGGGCGAGTGCGGTCATGGTGATCTGGGCGGCGAGGACCCGTAGCTCGGCGGCGTTGTCGCGGGCCCAGGTGGTGACCGTTCGGTCGGCGGCCCGCCGGTCTCGGACGGCCTTGACGCGTTCCGCACCGGTACCGGCCCGTGTCTTGCCGGCGGCGGGCTTGAGGCGCAGGTAGCGGTTCTCGGCGGCCTGGCGGCTGGCGACGCCCATGGGCCGGGCGAGGTCGGCCCAGGTGGCGCCGGCGTCCCGGGCGCTCTCCACCAGGCAGGCTTCCCACCCGGCGAGCCGCGTTCGCAGTTCACGCAGCAGAATCAGGGCGGCCAGGGCTTGCTCGGGGCCTTCCTGGTCAGGGGCGGTCGGGGGCTGGGACGCGGGGTTCTGGGCGGTGCGGACGGCGTCGTCGATGGCGGCCAGTGCTGCTGCGGCCGCCAGGAACGAGGCGGGCTCGACCGGCTGGGGAGGGCCGGCGGCGGAGCTGCGGGGCTCTTCACTCATGAAGTCACTCTATAGGCGACACAGCGACTTGTCATCGGATGGATGACGCGCTACAAAGGTGTCAGGTGAAGCGCACTGGCTCCCATCGATCTGTGGAGGTGTTTCGCGATGCTGATGCGCACTGACCCGTTCCGCGAGCTGGACCGTCTGACCCAGCAGTTCCTGGGCACGAACGGCACCTGGTCCCGGCCGGCCCCGATGCCACTGGATGCCTGCCGGGTGGGCGACGAGTACGTGATCTGCTTCGACCTGCCCGGGGTGGACCCGGACGCGATCGACATCGACGTCGAACGGAACATGCTGACCGTCAAGGCCGAACGCCGCCCCCGCCACCAGGGCGACGACGTGAAGTGGGAGCTGTCCGAGCGCCCGCTGGGTGTGTTCTCCCGGCAGGTGATGCTCTCCGACACCCTCGACCCCGCCGGGATCAGCGCCGACTACGACGCCGGCGTGCTGACCCTGCGCATCCCGGTCGCGGAGAAGGCCAAGCCCCGCAAGATCGCGATCAGCCGCAGCGGCGACCGCAAGCAGATCCGGGCCTGACCAACCCCCGATGCCGTTCCGGCCGCCCCTGATCTCTCCCCCCTCGATCGAAAGGGGCGGCCGGAACACCCCCGACCGCCGGCCGCCTCCGCCCAGGCCGGCCCACCCGCGGCGGCGACGCGCAGACGCCGTCGTGCGGCTGCTTGAGCTCACCGGTCTGCACCGGCGCTTGGCCGTCGAGCCCTGACCGGGCACGGTCGCGCCGGACCTGGGGACGGAGGGAGAACCGCAGTGACTCTTCGATGGGAGGCGTTCCTGGAAGAGGTCCGGGAGCGCGGTGAGTACGACACCCCACAGGAGGCCGAGCGGACCGCCCGGGTCGTCCTGGCCCTGCTCGGCGCCCACCTGGTCGGCGACGTGCGCGCGGAACTGGCCGCCCGCTTGCCGGAGACCGTGGCCCTGATCCTGCTCAACCCCTTGCAGGCCGCCGAGCCACTCAGTCCGGAACGGTTCGTGCGCGCGACCGCGGCCTGGATCGAGGGCGCCACCGAAGCCACGGCCCTGTGGGACATCGGCGCCGTCCTGTCCACGGTGGCCGACGCCGCGGGCGACGATCTCACCGGGCGCGTCCTGCTCCAGCTGCCGCCCGGCTACGACCTGCTGTTCGGCCGGCCGACCGCAGGGACACGCCCCTGACCACCCACCTCACGCCGCCGCTGGACCACCGGCGGCCAGCTCCTGGAAGGCCCCACGGTCATGACCCGCTACCGCCACCTTCTCCAGCAGGTCCGCAACCTCGGCCGCTACACCGCCGACGAGGACGCCGAACGAGTCCTTGACGCCGTCCTGGCCCTCCTCGGCGCCCAGCTCACCGGCGACGAACGCTGCGACCTCGCCGCAGTCCTGCCCGAACGGGCGCGCGCCGTCCTCGCCGCCCAGATCCCCCTGCCACGTCCCGTCGCCGCCCCCGCCTTCGTCGACACCCTCGCCCACACCCTGGGCACCAGCCTCACCGCCGCCCGCTGGGACGCCTCCTCCGTCCTGGCCGCCCTCACCACCCTCACCGACGACAACCTCACCGACCGCCTCCTCGCCCACCTGCCCCGCGGCTACGCTCTGCTGTTCGGCCGCGCCGACCTGGCCGCCGCCGCCTGAAGCGGCGGGCCCCTCCCGGGGGGAGCACTGCCCGGGCCGGGCCTTCGCTTTCGGCGACGCAGCCTCTTGGACGAGGGCGCCGACCTGGGACAGGCTCGTGTGCAGACGCCTTTCCCGGGCTGGAAGGGAGCCCCCCATGTCCCCCCGGCACGGCACACGCTTCGAGAACACCGGTGTCCCCGCGCCGCTGCTGCGGATCACCACCACGACCATTCGAGGCACCGCCCAGGTCCTCCGCCTGCACGGCGAAGTCGACCACGACCAGCGTCAGCGGCTGGAGAGCGCGCTCGAGCGTGCCGTGGCCGAGCGACCGCCCCGGCTGGTCGTCGACCTCGTCGGCCTGAGCTTCTGCGACTCCACCTGTCTCAACGCGCTCCTCAAGACCCGGATCGCCGCCCGCGCCGCCGGCATTCCCCTCGTGCTGGCCGCACCCACCTCCCAGACCAGACGACTACTGGAGATCACCGGCGCCAACGAGGTACTGACCATCCACGACAGCGTCCACGCCGCGTTGGCCGACGCCGGATGAGGTGAGGCGACCGATGGACCGACCCCGGCGCTACGCGGTCACCCTGCCCGGCCCGCCCGGCCGACACGGGCCGACCGAGGTCGTCGTCGTCCACCCCACCGGCGAGTCCACCGCTGCCGGTGTGCCGGTATACGCGGATGAGGAGGGCACCTTCCGCGTCGCGATCGAAGGAGAGGCGGCGAGGCCGCTCACCGCACTACCGGGGCCCGGCCAGCACGCCTGCCTTCACGCCGTGCCGCTGCCCTAACAGGGCATCACGCGGATCATCATCCCCGCACCCGACTCCTGCACACGCAGAATGGTTGGACAGGTGGAACCCGCTACCTCGCCGTCATCCCCGCGGCCATCCACCTCGCCAACCGGCTCCGACGAGACAAGCCCCGCTCGCCCTACTCTGTCCTCCTGCCGCTGCTGGCAGAGCACGCCGCCGACCTGCTTCGGGCCTGAGTGGTAGCGGCACAACGGCCCCGACCGCCCGTGCGCCTTTCGGTGGGCGTGAGTCGTGCCTTCCGGACCAGCGCGGAGAACTTGGCGGCCTTGACCGTGTCGTACTGGCTCGCGCCCCAGGACATCAGCAGATCGAGCAGTCCTGTCAGGGCCACCGCGCCGAGGCCGATGGTCAGCAGCTTCACCGTCAGCCACCGGCTTCGGGTGACGCTCTGGTGCCAGGCCAGCCGGTGCGTTCCGGCTGCCAGCTCCCCGCTGATCAATGGTGCTCCCCAGAAGGCACCGAGCAGGCCAGGGACGGTCATCAGGGCCAGATCCGTGAGCATGACGACAGTGGAGTACTTGTCCGCGAAGCCCGAGACGAGGCCGGGCGCGCAGCCTGTGGCGATGCAACCCGCCAGGCTGCGGTCGTAGTCACTGTGGATGCTCAGGCCGAGCACCAGGAGGTAGACCGCGGCGGCGGCAAGAGCAGGGGCGCCGGCGATCGCCTGCGTACGGAACTGACGCCAGGTCACCCAGATCACCGGAGGCCCTCCAGGTCATGCGGGTTGTGCGCCTGCCGGTCGCGGTCCAGGTAGGCGAGGACCAGGTCTTCGAGGTCGGGGTGCTCGGCCTGCCAGTCCCCCTCCGGCAGTGGCTCGGTGGTCCTGACGAGGAATGCGCTCTGGTAGTCGGTGTGGTCCTCCTGCACGACCGACAGGTGTGGGGGGAGCGAGGACGCTGCACGGCGTGGACCGACGATGCGGTAGTGCTCGGCGATCAGGTCCTCGCAGGTCCCGGCCAACCGAACCCGGGCTCCGGAGATCGCCCCGGGCGTCACCCGCCGCCTCATCGAGGAGTTCACCCGCCTCCCCGAAGCCTCCAGCCGGCCCTCCGCCGCGATGCTAGTCAGATCGAGGACGCACGGCCTGCCGCCGGCGTCGTCGATGCAGGCGTTGATGGCCGCGCCCGGTGCCGGCGCGGTGTCCATGCCGACTTCCCCGACGACCACTGGCCAGGTCCTGTCCGAGCGGAGCGGGCCCGGCGCGGAGGCGGCTCCTGGCTCGGGGCGGGACCGGTCTGGATCGTGTCTGTCACGGCCCACCGGTCCCGCCCCACTCTCCTTCACCCGACTGCGGCATCCGGCCGCGGCCGGGGCGTCGGCACCGGAATCCGTCCGGTCAGCGCGCCGAGGCGCGGCAGCGTCTGCGCGCACGGTAGGACGGGACCGGCGCCTTGCCGCGCGCGGCCTTCACCGGCACCCGCTGCGGCGGGGCCGAGGACAACGGCTCGACCGACCCCTCTCTCGGCAGGAACGAGGAGAGAAACCGCCGCTCGGTCTGGCTGAGTTTGCGGGAGCGCCCGGATTCGCGATCCCGGGCGACCACCACGGTGCGCGCCCGCATATAGGTCAGCGGATCACGGCAGACATTCACCACGACATGGGCCGAACTGCGCCCCAGCTGCTCCACCGTCAGCCGCACCAGCAGCGGCTCCGGCTGGTGGTGCAACTGCTCCAGGTAATCGATCTCATGACGGGCGATCAGGAATCCGGACGGAAAAAGGGATTCCCGGACGGCCTCCGCATGGTGGCAGAACAGGTCGTAAATCCCCTCCTGGACGTAGGAGACCAGCCGGGCGTTGTTGATGTGCCCGTTCTCGTCGACGTCGCTCCAGCGAGTGGGGCAGGCCAGGACGTGCGCGTTCGAGTGCGGCGCGCTCACCGCTTCTTCAGCCCGGAGTCGCCCATCCCGGCGGCTGCCGCAACGGGCAGCAGCGCCCGCTGCAACCGGGCGTAGTAGACGGCGTGTTCGGACGCCATCCGGGCCGCCGTCCAGCCCTCCTCGGCGGCCTCGGCGGCGGCCTGCACGACCAGGCTGTCGAGCACGCCGTCGACGGCCCGGCAGAGCTCGGCGACCGCCGCCAGGCGCTCGGGGACGTCGGCACCCCGCGTCCCGCCCCGGGCCGGGAATGCCGCGAGCGAGTCCACAGCGAGCTGCAGATCGTCCGCGGTACCCGGCCGGATTTCCGAAAGGCAATTTCGCACGTTTTTTCTCCCGAAACAGATACGGCCCGGTCAGGTGTGTTCGAATTGACCAGAGCGGTTCGCTACCCCCCGGCGCTATGGACGCTATCCCAGCGCGGGCGGCGGGCCGAATGTTTGGGGAAGCCAGCGGGAAACTGACCACCATTGGAGTAGTTTGCCGGGGCATAAAATCTGCCGCATCATCCGAATGCCTTTCGCGCGGGGCCCTGGGGAGGCCCCGGTCAGCCCGGGCGGCCCGTCCACCAGCGCGCCTTGTAGAGGTGCGCCCCGGTCAGCAGGCGGGTGCCCTCCGGGCGGTGGAGGGTGAGCACCGAGGTGCACCAGCTGCAGGGCCCGGCGTGGTCGGGGGCGGTGGTGAGCAGGCGGCCGGTGCCGGGCTCGTCGCCGATGCTCTTGATGCCCCGCGCGGCGCCCTCGGTGGCGAACCGGACGGGGTCGAACCGGTCCGCCGCCGGGTCGAACCGCCACAGGTGCGCGGCCGTGCTCACCCAGAACCGGCCGGGTTCGGCCAGCACGGGCGCCAGGTCGTGCCCCTCGGCCTCCGGCAGCGGGACGGTCCGGACGGGCGTGAGCACCGGCACGGCCGCCGTGCCGTCCACCCGCAGGGCGGCCAGCACCCGGTCGCCGAGGGCCCAGAGCAGCCCGGTGCGCCGGTCCCAGTGCACCCCGTGGGCGCCGGGGAGCGGATAGGCCGCGTAGGCGGTGCTTCGCGGCCCCTGCGAGGCGGTGTAGAGCCGGACCCAGCCCCCGCCGCTGGCGGCGACGGCCACGTTGCCGTCCGGGAGCAGCTCCAGGCTGTGCGGGTTGGCGCCGCTCCCGGTGTCGGCGGCCCAGTACGGCGAGCCCGTCGCGGTGTCGACGACGGCCGCCAGGCCGCCGGATGCGGTGGTCAGCAGGTAGCGGCGGCCCTGGTGGACCCGGCTCTTGGCCTCGTCCGGCATCGACCAGGTCCGGGCGGGTTCGAGGTCCGCCAGCCCGGGCTCCCGGTCCGCGCTCCAGGACCACACCACCGGGAGGCGGTCCGGCCCCTGGTAGCGCATCAGCTCCCCCGCGCTCTGCAGCACGAGGATCCGGCGGGAGGCCTGGTCGACCACCACGACCGGTCCCCCGGGCCGGGCGGCCAGGGCCGTGCCCGTCACGCCGGTCACACCCGTCGTACCGGCCGCTCCGCAGAGCGCGAGCCCGGCCAGACCCACCAGTACGGCTCGCCGCGTTCGCACCACGACCACCCCTCTGCCCTCCGGCCGCGCCCGTCGGCACGGCCGCCCGCTCCACCGTGCGGCGTGGCGGGCGGTCGTGCCAGTGGGGAGGGGCCGGACGGTCGAGGGGCGCCCGCGGTCGCGGGTCCCGTCCGTCCCTGCGTCAGCACCCGTACCAGGGCGGCGGCTGCGCCCGCCCCGGCACCGCGAGGGGCGGCCGGGGTCAGCGCCCGGAGATCCGGTCCGCGAGGCGGGCGAGCGGCGAGGTGGTGGCCCGGCCGCCCGCCTCCTGGCGGTCGGCCGCGTGGTAGACGGCGTACAGGGCGTGCACGCCGAGCCAGCGCAGCGGCTCCGGCTCCCAGCGGCGGACGGTGTGGCCGACCCAGGGCAGCCGGGTGAGCTCGGTGTCCCGGCCGAGGACGAGGTCGCGCAGGGTGCGGCCGGCCAGGTTGGCGGTGGTGACCCCGCTGCCGACGTAGCCGCCCGCCCAGCCGAGGCCGGTGGCCCGGTCGAGCTCCACGGTGGCGCACCAGTCCCGGGGCACCCCGAGGACGCCGGCCCAGGCGTGGTCGATCCGCGCCCCGGCTGCGCCCGGGAAGAAGCGGTCCAGGATCTCGCGCAGCTGGCGGACGGTGGCCTGCTGGGTGGTGCCGTCGGAGTCGGTGCGCGAACCGTAGCGGTACGGGACCCCGCGCCCCCCGAGCGCGATCCGGTCGTCGGCGGTGCGCTGGGCGTACATGTAGGCGTGCGCGAAGTCGCCCAGCACCTCACGGCCCTCCCAGCCGGCCTCCGCCCAGAACGAGGCCGGCAGCGGCTCGGTGGCGATCATGGCCGAGTTCATCGGCAGCCAGGTCCGCTTCTCGCCGCGCAGCCCCGCGGTGAAGCCCTCGGTCGCCCGCAGCACGTGGTCCGCGGTGACGGTCCCGTACGGAGTGACGGCCCGGGGGCGCCGGCCGGGCGCGCCGGGGAGGATCTCGGTGACCGGAGTCCCCTCGTGGATCCGCACCCCGAGCGCCGCCGCCACCCGGGCCAGGCCCTGGGCCAGCTTGGCGGGCTGGATCCGGGCGCCGTACGAGGTCCAGGTGCCGCCGAGCGCCCCGGCGACGCGGATCCGGTCGGCGGTCTGCGCGGCCGACAGCAGCTCGACCCTGCCCGCCCCGAAGCCCTGCTCCGTCTCCGCGAACTCCCGCAGCCGCAGCAGCTGCGCCGGCGTCCGGGCCACCTCCAGCACCCCGCCCTGGACGAGGTCCGCGTCGATGCCCTCGGCGGCGGCGGTGCCGGCCACCTCGCCGACCGCCTCGTCCATCACCCGCTGCATCGCGGCGGCCCGCTCGCGCCCGTACCGGCGGGCGAAGGCGCTCCGCCCGGCGAACCCGTTGTACAGCCAGCCGCCGTTGCGCCCCGACGCCCCGTACCCGCAGAACCGCGCCTCCAGCAGGGCCACCCGCAGCCCGGGGTCGGCCTTCTTCAGGTGGTAGGCGGTCCAGAGCCCGGTGTACCCGCCGCCGACGATGCAGACGTCGACGTCCAGATCCCCCGTCGGTGCCGGTCGGGGCTCCGGCAGCCCGGTCCGGGCGTACCAGAAGGAGACCCCACCGTTGACGGCCGGAAGCTCGCTGCGGCTCACCGGAATCTCCTCTCGCTCCATGATCTGCCAGGACGCTACCCGCCGTCCCGAGCGGCCGACCACGGACACAGTGCCAGGAACCGCCCACCGCCCGCTGCACCCTGTCAGGGCGCCCGGCCCCGGCCCGCACCCGCCCCGGCCCCGCCCCCGACCCCACCCCGCACCCGCCGGCACTCGGCCGGTACCGACGCCAAGTAGCGGCTCGTGCAGAGCGGTTCGATGGGGACCGGATCCACCCGGAGCCGCAAATGCCGCCAAAGGTTGGACCACACGTGACCGCGCCGGGCGGCGGGGCGTTGACAGGGCACGTCCCACACCCTCCCGGAGGCCCCATGCGCACCATGCTCCGCACCGCCCTCACCGCCGCGGTCCTCGGCGCCGCCCTGCTGCCCGCCACCGGCGCCACCGCCCAATCGGCGCCCAGGGCCGCGAACCAGGGCTACAGCATCCCCGTCGGCGGGATCACCGACCTCGGCGCGCTGCCCGTGCTCGGCTCCCTCGGGAACGACTTCGCCCGACTGCTCGGCCAGTAGCGGGAGGCCGGCACACCCGCCGCGGGAGGCGCGCACGCGGCGACCGCGGGCGGATCCCCGCCGAGAGCGCCGGATCCCCGCCACGCCCCCCGGCGGGGATCCGCCGGGGGCGCCTGCGTGCGTCTCCCCGCGCCGGGAGTCGACGATCCGCACGGGCCCGCCACCGGGTCGAACACTGCCGCGAAGCGCTCCCGCCACCCGCCGGCCACCCCCCGAAACAGGGCGACACACGGCGGCAACACCCGTGTCCACCAGGCAAAACAGCGATTGACAGCAGGCCCCGGCCTTCAGCACGATGAGCGCCGAGCCCACTCGCAGCACAGCCGGAAGGAGGGCCGATGACCACCGCTCGCCGTGTCCAGAGCCCTGCCTGTCCCCGCTCCTGCTGCGCCCTGCGCCCCTGCTGCGTCCTGCGCCGCTGTTGTCGCCGCGGAGCGCTCACCCGCTGATCCGCTCGCTCGGATCGGCGTCCCGCACGGCACGGCCGTGCCCGCACGTCCGGTGCCACCCGCTTCTCCCCGCATACCCTGCGCCGCGCCGCGCCGCGCCGCCGCCATGCCGCACCCCCGCATGCCCGGCGCCCGCCCTCCCCCTTCCCTTCGCTCCACGTGAAAGCCGAGGAACCGCCATGACCACCGCTGCCCGCACCGAACTTCGCCTCACCCCGGCCGCCGGCCGGATCGGCGCGATCGTCCACGACGTCCGCCTCGGCGGCGGCCTGCCCGCCGAGACCGTCGCCGCCGTCGAGGCCGCGCTGTACGAGCACAAGGTGCTCTTCTTCCGTGGCCAGGACCACCTGGACGACGCCGAACACGAGGCGTTCGCCCGGCTGTTGGGCCACCCCGTCGGCCACCCGACCGTCCCCAGCGCCGACGGCCGGTACATCTTCGAACTGGACGCCACCAAGGGTGTCCGCGCCAACAACTGGCACACCGACGTCACCTTCGTCCCGTCCTACCCGAAGGCGTCCATCCTCCGGTCGCTGGAGCTCCCGCCGGCCGGCGGCAGCACCGTGTGGGCCAACACCGTCGCCGCCTACCAGGACCTGCCGCAGCCGCTGAAGGTGCTGGCCGAGAGCCTGCGGGCGGTGCACACCAACGACTACGACTACGCGGCGAGCCTGGCGCTGCGCCCCGAGCTGGCGGACAACGCCGACATCGCCCGGCTGTTCCGCCAGGTGTTCGTCTCGACCGCGTTCAAGACCGAGCACCCGGTGGTCCGCGTGCACCCCGTGACCGGGGAGAAGACGCTGCTGCTCGGCGCCTTCGCGCAGCGCATCCAGGGCGTCTCGGGTGCGGACAGCCGCGCACTGCTGGAGCTGTTCCAGCGCTACGTGGAGCGGCTGGAGAACACCGTGCGCTGGGACTGGCAGGTCGGCGACGTGGCGATCTGGGACAACCGGGCGACCCAGCACTACGCGGTCAACGACTACGGCGACGAGCCGCGCCTGGTCCGCCGGATCACCCTGGACGGGGACCTGCCGGTGGGCGTCGACGGCACCCCGAGCCGCCTGCTGGAGCCGACCGAGCCGCCGAAGGTGCCCGGCCTGGTCCCCGCCGAGGAGCTCGAGGCCACCCTCCAGGCGTAAGGCCCGCCTTCCCGTCCCGTCGTTCCCCCCGATCGCACCCGATCGCCCCCCGTGAAGGACCCGCCATGACCGCGTTCACCTCCCCGTCCGCCTCCGGCCTCTCCCGGCGCGCCCTGCTGCGCGGGGGTGTCGCCGGAGCCGGTCTGCTGGCGCTGGCGGCCTGCCGCTCGGCCGCGGACACCGCCTCCTCCCCCGCGGGCGGCTCGGCGGGCCCGCGCCGGGGCGGCGTCCTCACGGTGGGCACCGGGATCGACTTCACCCCGAGCCTGCTGTTCGCCCAGAGCGCCAACACCCTCGTCCAGCGCCTCGTCTTCAACACCCTGACCAGGTACGACGACAAGCTCCGGCCGCAGCCCGAACTGGCCACCTCCTGGCAGCTCGGCGCGGACGGCACCAGCGTCACGCTCAAGCTGCGCGAGGACGTGCTCTTCCACAGCGGCCGCAGGTTCACCGCGGACGACGTGGTGTTCGCCGTCAAGAACCTGCAGAACCCGTCCCGTTCGGCCCAGTTGCGCTCCACCGCGGCGGCGGTCACCGACTTCCGCAAGAACGGCGACTTCGAGCTGACCCTCGTCCTCGCCCACCCGGTCAGCAACCTCTTCGACCTCTTCGAGTTCATGATCATCCCCGACTCGGCCAGCGTCGAGGACGCCGTCGCCGGGACGAGGCTGATCGGCACCGGCCCGTTCACCTTCACCGAGCGCAAGCCCGGCAGCTCGATCACCTTCGCCCGCAACGACAGGTACTGGAACCCGGGCCGCCCCTACCTGGACGGGGTCGAGATACGGATCGTCCCGCAGGCGGAGTCCCTGCTGTCCTCGCTCAAGACCGGCCAGACCCACCTCTCCTACGGCGTCCGCGGCAAGGACGCGGCCACCCTCAAGAACGACCCGCAGTTCCGGATCAAGCAGTACGACACCGGATCCGGCGCCTACTACATCGGCGCCAACCTCACCGCCGAGCACGTGGGCGACAAGCGGGTCCGGCAGGCCATCGCCTGGGCCGTGGACCGCGACCGGCTGGTGCAGCAGGCGCTCGGCGGGTACGGCACCGTCTCGGCCGCGCCCTGGCCCAAGTCCTCGCCCGCGTACAGCGAGGCCAACGCCACCCGCTACACCCACAACCCCGACCGGGCCCGGGCGCTGCTCAGGGAGGCCGGACTCGACACCATCACCCTCCCGTTCGCGCACTCCAACGACCCGGGCAACACCGCGATCGCCCAGATCCTGCAGTACGACCTCAAGCAGGTCGGCATCGAGACGGTGCTCCAGCCCACCGACTCCCCCACCATGCAGAAGCAGTTGATCGCCCAGTCCATGCCGGCCCTGTGGACGCTCAGCCACGGCTTCGCCCAACTCCAGCCCGCCACCCTCGCGGTGAGCGCCTACCCGTTCAACGAGGCCAAGAACAGCTCGCGCTTCAGCTCACCCGCCTACACCGACGTCGTCCAGCAGGCCTGGAACCGCTCGGACGGCTCCGGCCCCGAGGCCAAGGCCCTCTACCAGCAGATCACCGACGTGCTGCTGGACGAGGAGTTCGTGATCGACCTCGCCATCGGCGGCCTGGTGGAGGTGGCCGGCAGCAAGACGGCGGGCGCCGACCTCAACAAGTTCGGCTACCTGATCCTCGACGACGCCTACCTGACGGCCTGACCGATGCGAACCTTCCTGTTCAAACGGCTGCCCTCCGGGCTGCTCGTCCTCGTCCTCGCCTCCTTCCTGGTCTTCCTCATCCTGCGGCTGATCCCCGGCGACCCGGCCACCTCGCTCGCCGGGCCCGACGCCGGACCGGAGGCCGTCGCCGCCATCCGCGGCCGGCTCGGCCTCGACCAGCCGCTGCTCTCGCAGTACGCCGGCTGGCTCAGCGACCTCCTCACCGGGGACCTCGGCCCCAGCTACGCGATCGGCGGCCAGGTCGCCGACCTGATCGGCAACGGGCTCGGTGCCACCGTCCAACTCACCCTCGGCGCCCTGCTGCTGGTGGTGGTGATCGCGCTGCCGCTCGGCGTGCTCGGCGCCACCACCCGGCGCCGGCCGGTCGCCGCCGCCGTCCGCGCCTTCACCACGGCCGTCCTCGCGGTGCCGCCGTTCGTCACCGGCGTCCTGCTGGTGCTGCTCTTCGCGGTCACCCTCGGACTGCTGCCGGCCGGCGGCCACGAGTCCCTGCTCGACCAGCCCGACCTCGCCGTGCAGTACCTGCTGATGCCCGCCGTCTGCCTGGCACTGCCGAGCGCCGCCGTGCTCGCCCGGTACCTCAAGGACGGCATGGAGCGCGCCCTCGCCGAGGACTACGTCCGGACCGCCACCGCCCTCGGCGTCTCCCGCCGGCGGATCGTCTGGCAGCACGCGCTGCCCAACGCACTGCCGTCCGCGATCACCGTGCTCGGCCTGCAGATCGGCCAACTCATCGCCGGGGCCGTACTGGTGGAGCGGATCTTCGCCTGGCCGGGCCTCGGCCAGCTGATCGAGCAGGGCGTGATCCGCCGCGACTACCCGGTCGTGCAGGACCTCCTGCTGCTGATCGTCGCCGTCTATGTCGCCGTCCAGCTGCTCACCGACCTGGTGTACGCGTGGCTGGACCCCCGGATCCGGTGGGAGTGACCGATGACCGTCCTGACCGCCAAGGCGCCGCCGCGCACCGCCCGCGTACCCCGCAACCGGTACCTGGCCGGCCTGCTCACCGGGCGCGGCCTCACCGGCCTGGCCCTGGTCGGCGTGATCGCGCTGGCCGGCCTGTTCGCGCCGCTGCTGACCGACCTCGACCCGAACGCCCAGAGCGCCCTCGCGCTCGCCGGCCCCAGCACCGACCACCCCTTCGGCACCGACGACCTGGGCCGCGACCTCTACAGCCGGGTGCTGCACGGCATCGGCACCGACCTCGCGATCACCCTCAGCGCCGTCCCGGTCGGCGCCCTGCTCGGCTGCTCCCTCGCCCTGCTCGCGGCCTCCTCCCGCTGGGCGGACGTCGCCGTCCAGCGCGGCTTCGACCTGCTGCTCGCCTTCCCCGGCATCATCCTGGCGCTCGCCGTGACCGCCGTGCTGGGCCCCGGCCGCTGGCCGGTGCTCATCGTCATCGCGCTCGCCGAGATCCCCGGCTTCGGGCGACAGCTGCGGGCCGGCATCCTGGTCCAGCGCGAGCGCGAGTACGCGCTGGCCGCCCGGGTCGGCGGGGCGTCCCGGCTGCGGGTACTGCTGCGCCACGTCGTGCCCAACTCCGCCGACCCGCTGATCGTGCAGAGCGCCGTCGCACTCTCCATCGGCGTCTTCATCGAAGGCGCGATGAGCTTCCTGGGCCTGGGTGTCCGCCCGCCGGAGCCCACCCTCGGCTCGATCCTCAGCCAGTCCGTCGCCTACCTCGACACCCACCCCGCCTTCGCGGCCGTCCCGCTCGCCGCGACCACCGCCCTGGTGCTCGGCTTCACGCTGATCGCCGAGGCCCTGAACAGGGGGATCCGCCGATGAGCCGCCCAGTCCTGCAGGTCCGCGACCTCTCCGTCGCCTTCGACGGGGTGACGGCCGTCGACGGGGTCGGCTTCGAGCTGGCCGCCGGCGACACCCTCGGGCTGGTCGGCGAGTCCGGCTCCGGGAAGTCGACCACCGCGCTGGCGCTGCTGCGCATGCTGCCGGCCGGCGGCCGGATCACCGGCGGCTCGGTCGAGTTGGACGGACAGGACCTCGCCGCGCTGCCCGAGACCGCCCTGCGCGGCCTGCGCGGGCGGCGGATCGCGATGGTCTTCCAGGACCCGATGTCCTCGCTCAACCCGGTGCTCACCGTCGGCAAGCAGCTCGACGAGGCCCTGCGGGCGCACGGCTCGGCCGCCCGCTCCGAGCGGGCCACCCGGGCGGCCGAGCTGCTCGACCTGGTCGGCATCCCCGGCGGCGGCGGCCGGCTGGGCGACCACCCGCATCAGTTCTCCGGCGGCCAGCGCCAGCGCATCATGATCGCGCTCGCGCTCGCCAACGAGGCCGAGGTGCTGGTCGCCGACGAGCCGACCACCGCGCTCGACCCGACCGTCCAGCAGCAGATCCTCCAACTGCTCTCCCGGATCAACCGGGAGACCGGCACCGCCCTGGTGGTGATCAGCCACGACCTCGGCGTGATCGCGCAGACCTGCCGCCGGATCCTGGTGATGCGCGACGGCCGGGTGGTCGAGCAGGGTGCCACCGGTGAGGTGCTCGCCGCACCCCGGCACCCGTACACCAAGCGGCTGCTGGCCGCCGTCCCGCGGCTGGAGGCGCCCTCCGAGGCCGCCGCCAACAGCCTCCCGGGCCCCGAACCGCTGCTGACCGTGCACGGGGTGCGCAAGACGTACGGCCCGCGCCGGCGGCCGGTCACCGCACTGGACGGCGTCGACCTGGAGCTGCACCCGGGCGAGACCCTCGGGCTGGTCGGCGAGTCCGGTTCGGGCAAGTCCACGCTGGCCCGGGCCCTCGTCCAGGTACACGCGCCCTCGGCGGGCAGCATCCGGTTCCGGGGCGAGGAGCTCGGCCGCGGCGGCGGCCGCGCCGCCCGGCGGGAGCTGCAGATGGTCTTCCAGGACCCGTACTCCTCGCTCAACCCCCGGATGACGGCCGGCCGGAACATCGAGGAGCCGCTCATCGCGCACGGGCTCGGCACCGCCGCCGAGCGGGCCGACCGGGTCGCCGAACTGCTCCAACAGGTCGGCCTGGAGCCGGAGATGGCCGACCGGCACCCGCGCGCCTTCTCCGGCGGGCAGCGCCAGCGGATCGGCATCGCCCGCGCGCTGGCGCCCGAGCCGAGCGTGCTGGTCTGCGACGAGCCGGTCTCGGCCCTGGACGTCTCGGTCCAGGCCCAGGTGATCGAGCTGCTCGCCCGGCTGCAGCGCGAGCTCGGGCTCGCCATCCTCTTCATCGCGCACGACCTCGCGGTGGTCCGCCAGGTCAGCCACCGGATCGCGGTGATGCACCGCGGCCGGATCGTCGAGACCGGCCCGGCCGACCGCGTCGTCACCGCGCCCGAACACCCGTACACCGCCGAGCTCCTGGCCGCCGTGCCGCGCCTGGACGCCGTCGGACCCGCCGTCAGGAGCGCCGTATGAGCACCGCCCCCGAGCCCGCGTCCCAGCCCGCGCAGCGCCCCGGCCGCCGCGACCCGTACGCCGGCTTCGCCGGGACCGTCGGCCGCACCTTCGGCGAGTCGGTACCCGCCTGGCCGCAGCGGGTGCGCCCGCGCGAGGGCGCACCCAACATCGTGGTCGTCCTCGTCGACGACCTGGGCTACAGCGACATCGGCCCGTTCGGCGCCGAGATCCCCACCCCCACCCTGGACCGGCTCGCCGCCCGCGGCGTCAAGCTGGCCAACTACCACACCATGCCGCTCTGCTCCCCCGCCCGGGCGGCCCTGCTCACCGGCCTCAACCCGCACCGCGTCGGCTACTCCTTCGTCGCCAACGCCGACCCCGGGTTCCCCGGCTACGGCATGGAGGTCGCCGGGGACATCCCCACGCTCGCCGAGACCCTGCACGACGAGGGCTACGCCACCTACGCCGTCGGCAAGTGGCACCTGACCCGCGACTCCGCCTCCAACGCCGCCGACAACCGCGCCAACTGGCCGCTGCAGAAGGGCTTCGACCAGTACTACGGCGTGCTGGAGGGCCTGACCAGCCTCTTCCACCCGCACCAACTCGTGCGCGACAACAGCCCGCTGGACATCGACGAGCTCCCCGAGGGCTACTACTACACCGACGACATCACCGACCAGGCCATCGCGATGGTCAAGTCGCTGCGCGCACACGACGCCGAGAAGCCGTTCTTCCTCTACCTCGCGCACAACGCCGTGCACGGCCCGCTCCAGGCGAAGCCCGAGGACCTGGCCCGGCACCGGGGCCGCTACGACGGCGGCTGGGACGAGCTGCGCGCCGCCCGCTTCGCCCGCCAGTCGGCCGCCGGACACTTCCCCGCGGGCACCGAGCTGCCCGAACGCAACTCCGAGCCCGGCCACGAGGTCGGCCCCTGGAGCGAACTCACCGACGTACAGAAGAAGTTGTACGCCCGGTACATGGAGGTGTACGCGGCGATGGTCGACAACGTCGACCAGAACCTCGGCCGGCTCACCGACACCCTGGCCGCACTCGGCGAACTCGACAACACCATCGTCGTCTTCACCTCCGACAACGGCGGCACCGGCGAGGGCGGCGCCGAGGGCACCCGCAGCTACTTCAGCCGCTTCGTCCACCACCCGCGCCTGCCCGCCGACTGGGACCCGGACGTCGAGCGGGAGATCGAGCTGATCGGCGGCCCGCAGAGCCTGGTGCACTACCCGCGCGGCTGGGGCATGGCCTCCAACACGCCGTTCCGCCTCTACAAGGGGCAGACCCACGCGGGCGGCGTCCGGGTGCCGTTCGTGCTCTCCTGGCCGGCCGGCCTGCCCCGCGCCGCGGGCGACAACGGCGTCCGCCCGCAGTACCAGTACGTCACGGACATCCTCCCCACCCTGCTGGAACTCGCCGGAGTACAGCGGCCGTCGGAGCGCGCCGGGCAGCCGGTGCAGGAGCTCGACGGGATCGGCTTCGCGCCCGTCCTGCGCGAACCGCAGGCGCCCAGTACGCACCACGAGCAGTACTGCGAGATGACCGGCAACCGCAGCTACTACCGCGACGGCTGGAAGCTGGTCACCCTGCACCGCTTCGGCACGCCCTACGACGACGGCGAGTGGGCGCTCTACGACCTGCGCACCGACCCCACCGAGATCCACGACGTCTCCGCCGAACACCCCGGCATCGTCAAGGAGTTGGCGGCGGCCTGGGAGGCGGCGGCCTGGCGCGACGGCGTCTTCCCGCTCGCCGACGGCAGCGGCGCGCTCGCCCTGCGCAACCCCGAGGACGCCCGGCTGCGGCGGCCGGTGACCCTGCTCGCGGGCACGCCCGAGCTGGAGCGGTACCGCTCCTCCAGGCTGGTCTCCTTCCGGTCCTTCGCCATCGAGGTCGATCTCGACCGGCACGGGAGCACCGACCAGGGCGTCCTGGTCTCCCACGGCGACCAGGGCGGCGGCTACAGCCTGTACGTCGAGGACGGGCGGCTGCGGTTCGCCTACAACCAGTACGGCGAGCTGTACGAGGCCGACGGCGGCCCGCTCACCCCTGGCGCCCGGCGGGTCACCGTCGAGGCGACGGCCGTGGCGGACCTCAAGTGGGAGTTCCGGCTGCTGGTCGACGGCGTCGAGGGCGGCCGGCTCGGGCCGGTCCACCAACTGATCGGCATGGCGCCGTTCCAGGGCATCAGCGTCGGCGTGGACCGCAAGTCCCCGGTCTCCTGGCCGGTGTACGAGCGGCACCGCTCCTTCCGCTACAGCGGCGGACTGCGCTCGGTCACCTACGTGCCGGGCGAGCCCGCCCCCTACGACCCGGAGACGGTCGCCCAGGCGCTGCGGGAGGCCGCGGCGGCCTTCGAGTAGCCCGCGGACCGGCGGTCCCCGGCCCCGGACGGGCCGGGGACCGCTGGGTTACCCTCGTCCGGGTGCGGCGCAGGCCCGCACACCTGCACGAGGGGGAAGCGTGATCGCCGAGATTCTGCCCGCGTCCGTGGTGGTCGAGGCCGCGTACGACGACCCGCCGCAGGCCCGGCTGGAGCCGGCCGAGGAGGCCGTCATCGCCAAGGCCGTGGAGACCCGCCGCCGGGAGTTCACCACCGTCCGGCACTGCGCCCGCCTCGCGCTCGGCCGGCTCGGCGTCCCGTACCAGCCGCTGGTGCCCGGTCGGCGCGGCGCACCCAGCTGGCCCGACGGGGTGATCGGCAGCATGACGCACTGCGCCGGCTACCGGGCCGCCGTCGTCGCCCGGCCCGGCGACCTCGCCTCGCTGGGCGTCGACGCCGAGCCGGCGCTGGCGCTCCCGGAGGGCGTGCTGGAGGCCATCGCGCTGCCCGCCGAGCAGGAGCGGATCGGCAAGCTGCTCGCCGAGCTCCCGGACCTGCCCTGGGACCGGCTGCTGTTCAGTGCCAAGGAGGCCGTCTACAAGGCCTGGTTCCCGCTCACCGGGCTGTTCCTGGAGTTCGCCGAGGCCGACATCACGCTGCGCCCGGACGGCACCTTCCACGCCGTGCTGCTGGTGCCGGGCCCGGTCGTCGGCGGCCGGACGGTCGGCGCCTTCGACGGCCGCTGGATGGTCCGCGACGGCCTGCTCGCCACGGCGATCGCCGTCCCGACCGCCGGGTAGGCCCGGTCCGGCCTCCCTTACCGCCGGCCCTACGCGAGGACGTCCGAGAGCCGGACGAAGCGCGTCCCCGCCGCGAGCAGCGCCGGGACGGCCGCCGCGATGCCGGGGGCGGTGCCGCCGCCGGGGTGGTTCATATGGGCGAGCACGATGGCGCCGGGCGGCGCGGCGGCCACCTCCCGGTGGACCTGGCCCGCAGTCAGCGTCGCGCCGCCGTCGCCGTTGACGGTGAAGCCCGCGACCCGCTGCCCGAGGTCCGAGACGATCCGGGTGGCGACGTCGTCGTAGTGGGCGGTGCCGGAGCGGAAGAACCGGGGCGGGTGTCCGAGCAGACCGGTGAGCTTCTCGGCGTTGCCCGCGACCTCGTCGTACACCCCGCCGATGTCCCGGGTGCCCGCGATGCCGTACGCGGAGCGGCCGGTCACCGAGAGCGGGCGGTGGGCGGTGCCGTGGTTGGCGATCTCGAACAGCGGGTCGGCGGCGAGGCCGTCGAACTCCTCCCGGTTGGCGTCGATCCAGCGCGCGTTGAGGAAGAGCGTGGCGGGCACGCCGTTCGTCCGGAGGAAGTCGATCAGGTCCCCGTCGTAGCCGTTCCCGCCGGGGCCGCCACAGGCGTCGAAGGTGAGCGCCACCGCGCGCTCGCCCTCCGGCAGGCCGTTGATCACCCCCGGCCCGTCCAGCCCCCACGCCGTGGGCTCGACGTCCCCGTACCGGGCGACCGCCTCGGCCCTGGTCACGGTCAGCGCGGGCGCGGGGGCCGCCGGGGCCGGGACCGGCGGCGCGGGAGGATCGGCCTCGGCCGACGGAGCCGCGGTGGAAGCCTCCGGCGGAGCCACACCCGAGACGGCCGGCACCCCGGCCCCCTCAGCGGTTACGGACCCCCCGCCGGCCCCGGCCGTGGGCTGACACCCCGCCAGCGCACCACCCGCCGCCAGCACCAGCAGCCTCCGCCGACTCAGCGACATGCCCACCTCCACAGCCGTCAGTATCGTCGGACGATCCGACTGTCTGCTTCTATGAACACTGATCGATCGCCGCCCGCAACCTCACACCCCGCCGTTCCGGCACCCCGCCCTACGGGCACTGGCACGAACCAGGACACCGGCCGGTCCGGTCCCCTGCTCCGGACGGCCCAACCGCCGACTGCTGCAGCGCGAGGCGGACGGCACCCTCACCCCGTACCCCGACCTGCGACCGGTCTGCGACCGCCCGTGGAACGAGGTCGCGGTGGACGGCCGCGGCCACGTCCACCGCATCGGCCCCGGCCTGATCGCGCCGGCCGGCCCAGACGACCCGGTACGCCGGGTGGCCGAGGGCCTGGCCTTCCCCAACGGCATGGCGGTAACGCCCGACGGCGGGACGCTCCCGTTTCCAGTGTCCAGTAGATCGATCCGGTCTCGAAGTGGCTAAAACGGACGACCGCGTCCGGGGTTCCCGTTTCATCCGTGAGCGGATATCCCAAAAATCCTCCGAAGCCGCGGAATTAAGCGCAGTGATCGCGGATTGCACCGCGATCTTCGCGCACCCCAGTCCGCGGAGACCACTCGATTGTGCCGTTCCGGAAGTCACGCCACATCTCTTCCGAGCCCTTCACTCGCCCCCTCGACCTCATCGACATCCCGCGACCAGGACAGATGCAAGATCATTAGGAGAATCAGCCCTGGGTAATGGGCCCGGGACGGAGGAAGGGAGACGCAATGCACGGGCGAGCGCGCGGGAACGTCCCTGGGCGCGCGCGTTAACGCCCTCGCGGCCTAGAATAAAATGACGCTTCGCGAAGGAGGAGCAATGCGCGGATTCCACTGCACAGATCCGTCGCACGGCAGGATCGATTTCACCGGCGCGGATGACGAGGAGCTGTTCGGACATATCAAGGCGCACGCCGCCGAGGCTCATCCCGACCTCACCGACACCCAGCTCAGGGAGATGATGGCCGGCGCCGACTGGTGGCAGTCGATGGCGACATCCGGAAACAACGCAGGGTCATCGCCGTCCGCCTACGACAAGTAGTGCGACCGGGCGTCGCCCGTCCCCCCGACGCGATCTCCGGGTAGTCGGCGACGTCGGGATGCTCCAGGCCAAAGTCCTGATGATCTTGCATCTGTCCTGGTCGCGGGTGTCCGTTTCGGAATCACGGTGACCGCAGACGGGCAACGGGTCCGGCTCGGCTCCGAGGACGGTCCGACCTGGAACCTGCCCGTCTGAACCCGCCGGGCCTGGTCGGGGTGGCACCGAGCACCCAGAGGCCCCTCCTTCCCGACGGACGGGCCCCTCGGCGGTCGGGGCGGCCTGCTGCCGGGCCGCCTTCACCGACCCGCCCCACCGCGGTGGGGCGGGGCTCACCCCGGGTTCACCCCGGGCTCACCGGCCGGGGTAGGGAGGCGGGCGAGCCGGTCCGGCAACCCCTGCCGCCGGTGCCCGCCCGCGACCGGAGGCCTCCCGTATGCCCACGCCCGAGAACGCCGACCGTCCCCCGCTCGCCCGCCGCCACCTGCTCCAGGCGGGCCTGGCCACCGGCACGGCCACCGCGTTCGGCCTCGCCGCCGCCGGCTCCGCCGAGGCCGCCCCGGCCGACACCGTACTCACCCTCACCGGCCACCTCCCCACCGGCGCACCGGACTTCGTCTACCTACCGTTCGAAGTACCGGCCGGGGTACGGGAGATCGCCGTCTCCTACAGCTACGACAAGCCACCCGTACCGGCCGGCACCCCCGGAAACTCCTGCGACATCGGCCTGTTCGACGAGCGCGGGACGGACCTCGGCGGCCGCGGCTTCCGGGGCTGGTCGGGCGGGTTCCGCACCGAGTTCGCCGTCGCCCGCGACCAGGCGACCCCCGGCTACCTGCCGGGCCCGATCCGGCCCGGCACCTGGCACGTGGTACTCGGCCCCTACCAGGTGGCCCCGCAGGGGCTCGACTACACCGTCCGCGTCACACTCCGATTCGGCGCCCCCGGGCCCGAGTTCACCCCGTCCTACCCCTCCGAGCGGGCCCGCGGACGCGGCCGCGCCTGGTACCGGGGCGACTGCCATCTGCACACCGTGCACTCCGACGGGCGGCGGCTGCCGGCCGAGGTCGCGGAGGGCGCCCGGGCGGCCGGGCTGGACTTCATCGTCTCGACCGACCACAACACCACCTCCTCGCACGCCGTCTGGGGCCCGCTGGCCGGACCGGACCTGCTGATCGTGCTGGGCGAGGAGGTCACCACCCGCAACGGCCACTGGCTGGCGCTCGGTCTCCAGCCGGGCCGGTTCGTCGACTGGCGGTACCGCTCGCGGGACGAGGCCTTCCCCCGGCTCGCCCGCCAAGTACGCCGCCAGGGAGGCCTGGTGGTGCCCGCGCACCCGTACTGCCCGTACGTCGCCTGCCAGTGGAAGTTCGGCTACCAGGACGCCGACGCGGTGGAGATCTGGAACGGCCCGTGGACATACGACGACGAGTCGGCGGTGGACACCTGGGACGCCCAACTCGCCGTCGCCCTGCGGGAGGACCGGCCCTGGCTGCCCGCCGTCGGCAACAGCGACGCGCACAGCGCCCCGCAGGTGATCGGCTCGCCGCACACCGTCGTCCGGGCCGAGGACCTCACCCGGGACGCGGTCCTCGACGGCCTGCGCTCCGGACACAGCTGGCTGGCCGAATCCGCCTCCGTGCAGCTGGACTTCACCGCCACCGGCGGCGGCCGCCAGGCGGGCATCGGCGAGCAGCTGACCGTCCCGGCGGACGCGCCGGTGGACGTCCGGCTGGCGGTGTCCGGGGTGCCGGGCGGGACGGTCCGGCTGCTGACCGACGAGGGCCAACTGCACCAGGAGTCCCTGCCCGCCGAGGGCGCGGGCACGGTGGTCTGGCGGACGACGGCCTCGCTCGCCGCCTACGTCCGCGCGGAGGTCCGCCACCCGAAGGCCGACGGCACCCCCGGCAAGGGCAACTCGATGGGCGCCGACCTCCCCTGGGGTCCGATGGCGGCGCTCACCAACCCGATCGTGCTGCGCAGCGGGGAGCGGTAGCGACGGTAGGGGAGGCGTCGGGGCGGCGGCGTGGACTAGGTTGATCTCGGCGCCGGGCGCCCGCCCCGGCCCGCCCGTCCATCGCCGGCTCGCGAAGGGATCAGCAGCTGTGAACCGTACGACCGTAGGTGGACCGGAACTCGGGGGCGGCCGGGGATCCGGCGGCGTCGTCGTGCTCTCCGGCCGACCCGGGGCCGGGGAGGACGCGGTCGCACCGCTGCTCGCGGAGGCGCTGCACCCGGGCGCGCACCTGCGCGCGGAGGACTTCCGGCAGGCGATCCGGCGGGGGCACGTCGAGCCGCACCTGCCGGAGGCCCGGCGGCAGAACGAGACGGTGCTGACGGCCACGGCCCAGGCCGCCTTCGCCTATGCGAGCGGCGGCTACCAGGTGGTGGTCGAGGGCCCGATCGCCCCGTCGGACCTGGCCGCCTTCCGCCGGGAGAGCCGGGCCACCGGCGCGCCCCTGCACTATGTGCTGCTGTGCCCCGAACCGGCCCAGGAGGACTCCCGGCCGACGGGCGAGAGGCCCTTCGGCGGCCTCGGCGCGCTGGAGCGGCACGAGCTCCCGGTGGACCCGGCGGGCGACGCGGCGGCCACGGCGAAGACCGTACTGGAGGGGCTGCTCCGGGGCGCGTACCTGCTGGGTTGGTAGCGCCGCTCCGAGATGGGCCCGGTCCTGGTGAACCCGGGACGGCCCGGGCGCCGTTGACCAGAGCGGAGGCCCGCCCGCCGTGAACCGGGTCGGCCCCCGGCCTGGTCGGCCACCGGCCCCGGTGGGCCACCGCTCGCCCTGTCGCGGCGGCCCGCCCCGGCCGTCCCGGCCCGCCCTCTCCCCGGCGGGCCGGGGCCGCTCCGCCATGGCTACGGCCGTGGCCACGGCGAAGGCCCGCACCTGCGCACCGCCCGCGCTGACAGCCCCTACACGCCCGCCGCGTGGACCGCGTCGAGCCGGGCCAGCTCCTCCTCGGAGAGCCGCAGCGCACCGGCCGCCACGTTCTCGACCAGGTGGTCCGGGTCACCGGTGCCGGGGATGGCCAGCACGTGCGGGCCGCGGTGCAGGGTCCACGCCAACCGGACCTGCGCGACGCTGATCCCGCGCTCACGGGCGATCGCGAGCACCTCGTCGCTGTCCTTGCCGATCGCACCCCCCTGGCCGCCCGCACCGGCGATCGCGTAGAACGGCACGAACGCGATGCCCTGCTCACCGCAGATCCGCAGCACCTCCTCCTGCTCGGGCGAGGCGCCGATCCCGTACCGGTTCTGCACGCAGACCACCGGCGCGATGGCCTGGGCCTCGGCGAGGTGCCCTGCGTTGACGTTGGAGATGCCCAGGTGCCGGATGAGCCCGGCCTCCCGCAGGCGGGCCAGCGCGCCGAAGCGCTCGGCGATCGAGTCCGCGCCGACGATCCGCAGGTTCACCACGTCCAGGTGGTCGCGGCCGAGCTGGCGCAGGTTCTCCTCGACCTGGCCGCGCAGCTCCTCCGGAGTGCGGGCGTGGGGCACCCAGTCCCCCGACGGGCCCCGGGACGGGCCGACCTTGGTGGTGATGACCAGCTCGTCCGCGTAGGGCGCCAGGGCCCGGTTGATCAGCTCGTTGGCGGAGCGCAGCGAGGAGAAGTAGAACGCGGCGGTGTCGATGTGGTTCACCCCGAGCTCGACGGCCCGGCGCAGCACGGTGATCGCCTGTTCGCGATCGCGCGGCACGCCGTTGCCGAGCGCCTCGCCGTACTGCGCCAGGCGCATCGCGCCGAACCCGATCCGGTTGACGGTCAGGTCGCCGAGCTTCCAGGTGCCCGCGGCCGCCGCGGTGATGGTCTCTGAGGTCATGACGGGAGTCTGTCAGCCGCCCGCCGGGGCTCCTCCGCGAAATGGCAGCATGCTGCCAGCGCCCCACGCCGGCCTGACCGGGCCGCCTCAGACAAAGCCCTACGCCCCCACCACCCCGTCGATGCTCTCGCGCAGGAAGTCGGCGTGCCCGTTGTGGCGGGCGTACTCGTGGATCAGGTGCAGCATCACCAGCCGCAGCGAGACGTCCTCGCCCCAGCGGTCGAAGTAGCCCGTGACGTCCAGCGACTCCGCCTCCCGCTCGATCCGCCGGGCGTGCTCGACCTCGGCCTGCCAGGCCTCGAAGGCCTCGGCCCGGGAGGAGTCGGTCGCGTCGTAGGCCACCTGGAAGTCCCCCTCCGGGGACCAGACCCACGGGATGTCCTCCTTGTTGATCACCCGTCGGAACCAGGCCCGCTCCACCTCCGCCATGTGCCGCACCAGCCCGAGCAGGCTGAGCGTGGACGGCGGGCTCGACTTGAGCCGCAGCTGTTCGTCGGTGAGCCCGTCGCACTTCAGGGCGAGCGTCGCCCGGTGGTAGTCCAGAAAGGCGCGCAGCATCTCGCGCTCGCCCCCGGTCAGCGGCGGCGCGATGCGTTCGGTGGTCATCCTGTTCCCCTTCACGACGGTTCGGACCTGCTGTCCCGGTTCACCATCTAGGTGCTTCCGGCCCGCACTGTCCACTCCTTTTACTCCCGACCCGTTCCCGGCCTCGTGCACCGCACGCGTACCGCACGCCCACCAACGGCGGATTCGTCATTCGGTATGACCGTCAACTCACTTGCCCCCCACGTCATCCGGTCGATTTCCGGCGTTCGCCCGCCATCAGGTTTGGGTACGTACTGCGGCGCGCCCCGAGCGGCGGGCACGACCGCAGCCCCTGGCCACCCCGGCCCTTCCGTCCCACGGCGCCTTCCGAACCGAGCGAGTCTGGGCACGCACCCGAAGCCCCGGGCGGCGACCCGAGAGGAGACCGAGCAATCCATGAACCACGACCGCATCCCCGCAACCGTGCGCCAGACGTACGGCGTGGGCGACCTCGCGATGGCGGCCAGCTTCGCCGGCGGCTTCATCAACTTCGGCGACTGGCGCGGGATCGACACCACCTCTCCGAGCGCCGAGGACCGGGTCCACAGCCAGGAGCAGCTGTACCGCCGGGTGCTGAGCGCCTTTCCCGGGCCGGCCGAGCGGCTTCGGCTGGCCGAGGTGGGCTGCGGGCGCGGGCTGGGTGCGGCGCTCGCGCTGCGGGAGTTCCGGTTCGCCGCGGTGACCGGGGTGGACATCCACCCGGACCAGGTCGAGCGCGCCCGAACGGTCAACTCCAAGGCGCTGGCGACGTTCCCGGACCGGCTGGCCTACGTCCTCGGTGCGGCCGACGAGCTGCCCTTCCAGGGCGGTTCGCTGGACGGCGTCTACTCGGTGGAGGCGGCCCAGCACTTCCGCGAGCTGACCGGCTTCGCCCGCGAGGCGGCGCGGGTGCTGCGTCCGGGCGGGCGGCTGGTGGTGACGACCTTCTTCAGCTCCGGCCCGGAGGTCGCCGAGCGGCTGAGCATCCTGCTGGGCAGCTTCGCCGACGGCCTGGACGTCGCCCATCCGCTCGACGCCTTCACCGCCGACCTCAGGGACGCCGGCTTCACGGGCGTCCGCAGCGCGTCGATCGGCGCCGACGTCTGGCCGGGCCTGGACCGCTACCTGGAGGACACCGTCCCGCCCGGCCACTGGACCCGCAACTTCCTCCCCGCCTGGAGGAACGGCCTGCTCGACTACCACCTCGTCACCGCCGACCGCGCCTGACGGCGGCCGGATACCCCGTCCACCTGAGCCGACCGACCCCGTCCACCCCGCACCGACCGACCCCGTCTGACCAGTGATAATGAATCGAACACGCCCGGCGGGAGGATCCTCGGAGCGGCCTGGCGGCTGCTGCCGCACGGTCTCGCCGGGCCCGGACGGGGCGATCGGTACACGGGAACAATCGGTACACGGGAACAGGGGTAGGGCGTGCGGGGGCGGAAGGCGGAACAGGACCGGATCGAGCAGTTGCTCGCCGACGCCCGCCAGGGGACGAGCGGGGTCCTGCTGGTGCACGGCGAGGCCGGAATCGGCAAGACCGCGCTGCTCGACCACGCCGCCGCACGGGCCGAGGGCGTACGCGTCCTGCGCGTCGAGGGCATCGAGTCGGAGATGGAGCTGGCCTTCGGCGGCCTCCACCAGCTGTTCCTGCCCGTCCTGGACCTCGTCGACACCCTGCCGGAGCCGCAGGCCGCGGCCATCCGGGCGGTCTTCGGCCTGACCGGCGACGGCGTGCGCGACCGCTTCACCGTCGGCCTCGCCGTCCTCACGCTGCTGTCGGAGGCCGCGGCCGACGGCCCGCTGCTGTGCCTGGTCGACGACGCGCAGTGGCTCGACCAGCCGTCGGTGGACATGCTGACGTTCGCCGCGCGCCGACTTCGGGCGGAGGGCGTCGTGATGCTCTTCGCCGTCCGCGACGGGGCGCCGGGCGCCGCCGTGAAGGGGCTGCCCCGGCTGCTCGTCGAGGGCCTCGACCAGACGGCCGCCGCCGAGCTGCTGCCCGGTCTGCCGCCGTACGTCGCGGACCGGGTCATCGAGGAGGCCTGCGGCAACCCGCTGGCCCTGATCGAGCTGTCGGCCGCGCTGACCCCGGCCCAGCGCGCCGGGCGGCTGGGCCAGCTGGCGCTCCCCGAGGCGGCCGCCGGGCTGCCGAGCCGGATCCGGGACGGCTTCCTGGAGCAGATCCGGCGGCTTCCCGAGGCCGCCCAGGCGGTACTGCTGGTGGCCGCCGCCGACGACACCGGCGAGCTCGCCGTGGTGCTGCGGGCCGCGGAGCCGCTAGGCGGGGCCGTCGAGGACCTCGAACCCGCGGAACGCTCCGGGTTCGTGCTGCTGTCCGGGGCGACGGTGCGCTTCCGGCATCCGCTGGTGCGGTACGCCGCCTACCAGGGCGCCCCGCTCGCCCGGCGCATCGCCGCGCACCGGGCGCTCGCGCAGGCGCTCGGTGCCGCCGGCCAGGTGCACCGGCGGGCCTGGCATCTGGCGGCGGCGTCGACCGGACCGGACGAGCAGGTCGCCGAGGAGCTGGAACGGGTCGCCGAGTGGGCCGGCAGCCGGCAGGCGATGGCGTCCGCGTCCGCCGCCTACGAGCGGGCCGCCCAGCTCACCGCGGATCCGCAGCAGCGTGCGCGCCGACTGGTCCGGGCGGCCCGGCGGGCCGCCGACGCCGGGCAGGACGAGCGGTGCGCCGTACTGGCCGACCAGGTGCCGCTGCCGCTGGAGGACCCGGGCGTGGCGGCGAACTTCGCCCGCGCCCGGGCGGTGGTCGAGCTGGGCTACCGCAGGCCGGAGACGGCCGCCCGGATCCTGGTCGACAGCGCGGACCTGACCGGCGCCGACCGTCCGGACACGATGGCCTCCCTGCTGGCCGACGCCGTCCACGCGGCCTTCTCCGCGGGGGACGCCACGCTGATCGCGGAGGTCGCGTCCCGCGCCCCGGAGCTGCCGGTACTGGCCGTGCCCGCCCGACTGTTCGGCGGTGACGTGCCCGGCGCGCCCGACGCACCCAACGTGCCCGGCGCACCCGACGCACCCAACGTGCCCGGCGCACCCGACATACCCGGCGCACTCGACGCACTGCGCGCCCTCGTGGACAGCACCCAGGACCCGGCCTGCGATGTGATGGACCGGCTGATGACCGGGATCTACTGCCAGCTGACCGGCGACCACGCGGCCGCCCGGGAGGTGGCCGCCGGAGCCGTCGCCCACTGCCGTGAGCAGGGCATCAGCGGCTGGCTGCCCACCACGCTCCACCTGCTGGCCCAGACGGAACTGGCGCTCGGCCGCCACGACGAGGCGTTCGCGCACGCCACCGAGGGCCTGCAGCTCGCCGAGTACTACGACCTGGCCCACCGGGCCGCCCATCTGCGGACCGCGCTGGCCGTGCTGGCGGGCGTCCGCGGAGAGGAGGAGCAGGTCAGGGCGCTGGCCGGCGAGGCCCTGGAGTACACCCGACCGCGCGGGGTGGGCCGGGGCACCACGGACGCCCTGTGGGCGCAGGGCCTGCTCGAACTCGGCCTGGGCCGGGCCGAGGCGGCGCTGGAGCCGCTGGAGTCGGCACGACGGGAGGCGGGCCATCCGCTGCTCTCGCTGCCCCTGCTGCCGGACCTCGTCGAGGCCGCCGGGCGCGCCGGACGCCCGGAGCGGGCGGTGGAGCCGGCCCGGCTGCTCGGGGAATGGGCCGCCGCACTGGGGCGGCCCGCCCTCTCCGCGCTGGCCCGCCGCTGCCAGGCGCTGACCGGCCCCGACCGGGCGGCCGAGGAGTACTTCACGGCGGCGCTGGCCCTGCACGAGGGCGGCAGCGACTACGACCGGGCCCGCACCGCACTGCTCTACGGGGAGTGGCTGCGCCGTCTGCGGCGCCAGATCGACGCCCGGGACCAGCTGCGCGCCGCGCTGGAGGCCTTCGAGCGGCTCGGCGCCCGGCCCTGGGCCGCCCGCGCCCGGGCGGAGCTGGGAGCAGCGGGCGGGGAGACCGGGCTGACGACCCGCCAGGACGGGCCGATCAGCCTGCTGAGCCCGCAGGAACGCGAGGTGGTCCGGCTGGCGGCCGCCGGTGCGAGCAACCGGGAGATCGCCGCCCAGTTGTTCCTGAGCCCCCGCACGGTCGGGCACCACCTGTACCGGGCGTTCCCCAAGCTCGGGGTCGGCTCCCGCACCGAGCTCGCCACGCTGCTGGCCTCATGAGACCGGAGCCGACGGGGTGGCGAAGGCCTGCGGCCTCATGAGGCCGGCGCCGACCAGGCCGCGGAGGCCTCCGGCATCGAGTAGATCATCCGGGTCTGGGCGGTCCGGTAGCCGGCCCGGGCGAAGGCGGCGGCCATCGGGGCGTTGTCGGTGTCCGTGGTGGCGGTGATCAGCTCGGCGCCCGCCTCCACCTGCACCCGGGTGATCTCGGCGAGCACGTCGTCGACGTACCCCTGTCCGCGCAGCTCGGGGACGACGCCCAGGTAGCCGACGTTGCGGTTGTACGGCGTCGCCGACGGCAGGGCCAGTCCGGCGACCTGCCCGTCGGGGGTGCGGGCCAGCCGCCACCACGCGCGCTCGCCCGGGCAGCCGAGGTAGAAGTCCACCTCGTCCTGGGCGGCGGCCTCGGCGCCCATGGACGCCACGTTGCGGCGGGTCTCGCCGTCCAGGCTGCCCACCGCGATCCGCCGGAAGACCTCCAGGAACTCCTCGTCCGAGCCCTCGGTGAAGGTGAGGCGCCCGCTGGAGGCCGGGAGCCCGGCGTCGGGGGTCCACTCCAGGCGCAGCCGTTCCACCTCGTCGGTGAGCCCGGCGGCCTGCGCGGCCCCGCGCCGCCAGGCCAGCGCGGCGACGACGGCCGGGTCCTCGCGCCAGCCGTTCGGCAGCGTCACGTTGTACAGCGGGGGCTTGGCGGCGCCCTGCTCGGCGAAGGCCCGCAGGCTCGCGGTGATCAGCCCGGCGGCGACCGCCGCCCGGTCGGCGACCGAGGGGTCGACGTGCAGGCAGTCCAGTGCGACCGGGTGCTCGCTGGACGCCTGGCCCCACCACAGGGCGCGGGCCACGATCCGGTCGCCGTCCTCGGCGATCCAGGTCCACTCCGGCCGGTACATGCCCTCGGCCAGTTCTTCGAGGTAGCGGTCGGCGGGGATCCAGCCGATGGGTTCGTCGACCGTCACGGCGGTGACGCGGTCGAGGTCGGTATCGGTGTCGGTGATGGAACGGAACAGCATCTGTGTGCTCATCTCTGGTGCGTTGCATAGGTGGTGAGGGTCGCGCCGGTGTCGATGACGCGGGAGTCGGTCGGCGTGAGGGCCACCGGGAGGAAGGCCGCGCGGAACAGCGGGAGGCCGGAGCCGAGGCCGACCGGGTAGCGCTTGATGACCGGTTCGTCGATCTCCCCGAGCAGCCGCCCGGCCAGGCCGGCCCCGCCGCAGCGCCGTCATTGACGGTAGGCCGGACGGCCCCCGACCGGCATCAGTCATCCCGACGTAATGTGGCCGGTCACCGGCCTGCCGGGGATGCGTGACGGCGCCCTACGGGGGAACGGAGCCGGGAGCACGGAGCCGCGGGCACGGCGCCGGGCGTACGAGGGCCGGAACGGGCGGCCCCGACCGGTCCGGACAAGGGGATTACCCAGGCAACTTCCTAACGCTCCATCAGTTGGCTAGGCTTCCGCAGGTTTCGAAGACGTGATCGACTGACGCCACTATGATCGGCGCAGCATCGTGTCAGGTACGCGCCCAATGGAGGACCGCCCAGCGGCTGACGCACCCTCGTTCCCCTGCCCGCCCCCTCCGATCACCACGCAAGGCGCGCCATGACTGCTCACCAGCAAGGCCCGACCAACCCTCTGCCGACGGCCGGAGGACCGGCCCGGTGAGGATCACCCGCAAACTCGCCATCCTCGCCACGGTGCCGCTGCTCGCGGTGGTGGCCTTCGCGGCGCTTGCGCTGCGCATCACCGCCGGACAGGTCTTCGGCGCCGCGCAGCTGCGCTCGATGGTGGCCATCAGCGCCCAGGTCGGCGACCTGACCCGCCAGCTGCAGCGGGAACGCACCTGCGCCGCGGCGCTGTTGACCGGCGAGGCCAACCCCGACCGGACCAACGCCTACCTCCGGCAGCTCCAGGCGACCGACGCGAGCATCGCGGAGTACCGCGAGCTGCGGGGCCGCATGCACGCGGGCCGGGGCAACACCGTGGGACGCCTCCGCCAGGTGGACGACGACCTCGCGGCGCTGCCCGCGCTCCGCAAGCAGGTCGAGTCGGGCCCGAGCACCGCCCTGTCCGCGACCACCTTCCGCTACCGGATCCTCATCGCCGACCTGTTGGCCTACCGGGGCGACGTCGCCGAGGCCGGGCGCGCCGGGGCCGACCTCGCGGACCGGATCAACAGCGGAGTGGCCCTGGCCCGCGCCCAGGAGTCGGTGAGCCAGCAGGAGGTCGCGGTCCTGACCTCGCGGGCCTCCGGCGTCCTCACCCCGGCCGCACAGCAGGCGATCACCGCCACCCGCACCGGATACACCGAGGCCGTCCTGGAGTTCCAGCGGGCGGCCACCCCGGAGTGGCAGACCTGGCTGGACCGCTCGCTGACCGGTCCCGGCATCATCGCCGCGGGTCGGCTGGAGGACGCCGTCGCCCGTACCGCGACGGGCCAGCCGCTCCCGGTGGACGCGAGCTGGACGACGGTGACGGACGAGCGGACCGACCGGCTCCAGCGCGTCGAGCAGAAGGTCAACGCCTCGACGCTGGCCAGCGTCACCGACTTCCGCAACACGCAGCGCAGGCTGGCCCTGAGCGAGGGGCTGGCGGTGCTGCTGGCGGTGATCGCGGTGATCGTGCTCACCCTCCGGCTGGGCCGGCCGATGATCCGGGAGCTGCGCCGGCTGCGCAACGCCGCGCACGCGGTCGCCCACGAGCGCCTGCCCGCGGCCGTCGCCGCGCTGTCGACGGGCGGCGCGCTCGGCGGGGCGACACCGGAGGAGTTCGCCGCCGCGGCGGGCGACGCCGTCGAGGTCCGCGGCCGGGACGAGATCGCCGCGGTCGGCGCCGCCTTCAACACCGTCAGCCGGGAGGCCGTGCGGATCGCCGCCGAGCAGGCGGCCATGCGCGACCGGATGGGCACCGTCTTCGTCGGCCTGGCCCGCCGGGCCGAGCGGCTGACCGGCGCACTCGTCCGGGCGCTCGACGCGGCCGAGCGCGACGAGCCCGACCCCGAACGGCTGGCCCGGCTCTTCGAGCTCGACCACCTGGCCAACCGGATGCGTCGCAACAACCACAGCCTGCTCGTCCTCGGTGGCGAGGCGACGGCCCGGGTGCGGTCGGGGAGCGCCCCGGTCGAGGACGTCCTGCGGGCGGCGGCCGCCCAGATCGAGCGCTACACCCGGGTCGACGTCGGAACGACCGACCAGGGCGTCCTGATCGAGGGACGGGCGGTGGACCACCTGGTCCACCTCGTCGCCGAACTGCTCGACAACGCCACCGCCTTCTCCAAGCCCGAGACCAGGGTGACGGCCGAGGCCCGGCTGCTGACCGACCGGCTGGTGATCCAGGTCTGCGACGAGGGCATCGGCCTGGGCGAGGACCGCTGGGCACCGGCCAACGAGAAGCTCGCCGCACCGCCGCCGGTCGAGATCGCCGCCGTCCGCGCGATGGGGCTGACCGTGGTCGGGCACCTGGCCTCCTGGTACGACATCCGGGTCGAGCTGCGCCCGCGCCCGGGCGGCGGCACCATCGCCGAGGTCACCCTTCCGGACTCGGTGTTCGGCCTGGCCAAGGCCGCCGACCCGACGCCGGTCCCGGCCCCGGCCCTGCCCCCGGCTGCGACCTCGGCACCCGCAACCGCAACCGCAACGGATGACGCCGAGCTGCTGCCCGCCATCACGCCCGCACCGGCACCGGCACCGGCACCCCCGACCGACGCCGGCACCACCGGAAGCGGCCTGCCCCGGCGCAGGCGTCCGGCGGGCCCGGCCGCCGAGGCCGAGACCCACCCGCCGGCCCCCGGCACGCCGGGCACCCCCGACGCCCCCGAGCCGGCCCACCCCTCGCACGGGCTGGCACACCGCGACCCCGGGCAGGTCTCGGCCTCGATGGCCGCCTACGCCCGGGGCATCGGCGCCAGCCGCGCCGGGCGCGGCGCCCCCAAGCCCCTCCTCTCCACCCCGAACCAGAAGGAAGACGCATGACCTCCCCCTCGACCCACGATCTCGACTGGCTGCTGAACGACTTCGCGGCCCGGGTCCCGGAGATCACCCACGCGGTGGCGGTGTCCGCCGACGGACTGCTGATCGCGGCCACCAGGGAGGTCGACACCGAGCACGCCGACCAGCTCGCCGCGATCGCCTCCGGCTTGGTCAGCCTGCTGGCCGGCGCCGGACGGCTGCTGAAGGCCGAGCCGGTGATCAGCAACCTGACCGAACTGCAGGGCGGCTTCCTCTTCTCGATGGCGGTCAGCACCGGCGCCTCGCTGCTGGTGCTGGCCTCGAAGACCTGCGACATCGGCCAGGTCTCCTTCGAGATGGCCGAGCTGATCAACCAGGTCGGCCCGCAGCTCACCCCCACGGCCCGCCCCAAGCTGCTCGACACGCCCTCCTGACCGACCCTCGACACCGGTCCGCCACCCCAACTCCGGGAGCACACATGTCACCGATCCTCGGCCGCCGCCCGACCGGGGGCACCGCCCGCGGGTGCGCCCTCCTCGCCGCCCTGCTCCTCGCCACCGGCTGCACCAGCGGCCACGGCGGCCGCAGCGGCGACGCGGCCGACGGCGGTGCGGGCACGGTGAGGATCGGGCTGCTGGCGTCGCTCTCCGGGACGTACAAGTCCGTCGGCACCGACCTGCGGGACGGCTTCCAGCTCTACCTGGACACCCACGGCGGCAGGCTCGGCGGCCACCCGGTCGACCTGGTGGTCGCCGACGAGGGCGACGGCGCGCCGACCGCACTCCCCGCCGCCACCAAGCTGGTCAAGCAGGACAAGGTCCTCGCCGTCACCGGTGTGGTCGGCGCGGGCTCGGTCGCCGCGATCTCCCCGCTGCTCACCGAGGCCGGGATCCCCCTGGTGAGCTCCAACGGCCGCCCCGCCGTCAAGGAGGTCGGCCGGCAGTGGAGCACCAGCTTCATGTCGGACGAGCCGGGGGCGGCGATCGCCCAGTACGTGCACGACACCGTCGACGGCCCGGTCTACGCGATCGGGCCCGACTACCAGGGCGGCTGGGACGAACTGCGCGGGTTCACCGACGCGTTCACCAAGGCCGGCGGGCAGCTCGCCGGCGGCAAGGCGACCTTCACGCCGTTCCCCGGCACCACCGACTTCACCCCCTACCTCAACAAGATCAAGAACTCCAAGGCCAAGGCGGTGTACTGCTTCTACGCCGGCAGCGCAGCGGTCGACTTCGTCAAGCAGTACGCCCAGTCCGACCTGGCCGGCACCCCGCTGTACGCCGCCGGGTTCCTCACCGAGGGCGGCGTGCTGACCGCCCAGGGGGACGCCGCCAAGGGGATCCGCTCGGTGCTCAACTACGCCCCGGACCTCGACAACGCGGCCAACCGGGCCTTCGTCTCGGCCTGGCAGTCCAAGTACCAGTCCCCGCCCACCACCTACGCGATGGCCTCCTACGACGCCGCCTCCGTGCTCGACAAGGCGATCGGCGCGGCCGGCGCCAAGCTCGACTCGGACACGCTGAACACCGCCATCGCCGGCCTCGGCCAGATCGACAGCCCCCGCGGCACCTGGCAGTTCGGCAGCAACACCCACTCGCCGGTGCAGAAGTGGTACCTGCGCGAGGTCAAGAGCGACGGCCGCGCCCTGTCCAACCAGATGGTCCAGGACCTCGCCACCATCGGAAGCTGAGCGGGGTCGGGGACGGGGAAGGGCCGCCGATGGGCCTGATCGACGCACATCTGGTGCCCGCGGTCGACGGCGTGGCGTACGGCCTGCTGCTGTACGTGGCGGCGGCCGGGCTGACGCTGGCGTTCGGGACGGGCGACGTCCTCAACCTCGCCCACGGCACCCTCTACGCCGTCGGCGCGTACACGGCCGCCACGCTGTCGGACGGCTCGTGGGGCGGGCTGCTGCTCGCCCTGGCCGTCGGCACCGCGGCGGCCGGCGCCGGGGGCGGCCTGCTCGCCGCGCTCACCGCGCCGCTCCGCCGACGCGGCCACCTCGCCCAGGCGCTGCTCACCTTCGGCGTGGCGCTGGTCGGCGGCGATCTGCTCAGCACCGTCGCCGGGCCCGACGAGCTCCCGGTCGTGCTGCCGGCGGTCCTCGACGGCAGCGCCGACCTCGGGGGGCACCGCTACCCGGTCTACCGACTGGCGTTCATCCTGGTGGCGGCGCTGCTGGCGGCGGCCGGGCAGCTGCTGCTGCGCCGCACCAGGGCCGGCGCGCTGCTGCGCGCCACGGTGGACGACGCCGAGATGGTCGCGGGGCTGGGCACCGACCCCCGGCTGGTGCACGCCGCCGTACTGGCGGGCGCCGGGGCCCTGGCAGGCCTCGCCGGCGTCCTGGGCGCCCCCATCATCGGCCCGGGCCCGCGCACGGCCGACACCGTCCTGCTGCTCTCGCTGATCGTGGTGGTGCTGGGCGGCCTGGGCTCGGTCCTCGGGGCCCTGGTGGCGGCGGTGGCCGTGGGCGAGGTGCAGACCCTCGGCGTCGACCTGGCACCGGACGCCGCCCCCTACCTCCTGTTCGCGGCGATGGCCGCCGCGCTCGTCCTGCGCGGCCGCGGCGCCCGGGGAGCCCGCGGATGACCGCGCGCGGGCGACGGTGGCCGGCCGCGCACCCGGCCTTCTGGGCCCCGGTGTCGACCGCGCTCGCGCTGTTCGCCCTGCCGGCCCTGGTCGACGAGTCGACGCTCGTCCTGCTCACCCCGGTACCCGCGCTCGGCCTGGTCGCCGTCGGCATCACCGTCCTCACCGGCCGGGCCGGGCTGCCCACGCTCGGCCAGGCCGCGCCGTACGCGGTCGGCGCCTACACCACCGCCCTGCTGGGCCGCGCAGGCGTCGACACCGGTCCGGTGCAGGTCGCCGCCGCGGCCCTGGCCGCCGCCTTGTTCGCCCTGCTGACCGGGCCGGTCGTGGCCCGGGCCCGGGGCGTGACGGTCCTGATGATCACGCTGGCGCTCGGAGAGCTGACCGCCACCGCCGCGGCCCGCTGGAGCTCGGTCACCGGCGGCACCGACGGATTGGCCGGCATCGCGCCGGTCCGCGCGTTCTGGGGCGCCGCGCCGCTGACCGAGGACCCGGCCGTCTACCGGTACGTGGTCGCCGTCGCCGCCTGCGCGGTCACGGCGACGGTCCTGGTGCTGCGCTCGCCGCTCGGGCTGCTGCTCGCCGGGTGCCGCGACCACGAGGCGCGGATGCGGGCCGGCGGCCACCCCGTCACCCTGGTGCTCCTCGGCGCCCATGTCGGGGCCGCCGCCCTGGCGGGGGTGGGCGGCCATCTGCTGGTGACCGCGCAGCGCTACGTCTCCCCCGCCGACGTCGGCTTCACCACCTCCTCGCTGTGCCTGCTCGCCGCCGTCCTCGGCGGTGTGACGTCACCGCTGGGCGCGCTCGCCGGCACCGCCCTGGTGCTCGTCACCCGGGACCAGCTCGCCGCGCACTGGCCGGGGCACGGCCCGCTGCTGCTCGGTGCCCTGTTCATCGCCGCCGTGTACCTGCTGCCCCGCGGGTTCGCCGGGATCCGCCTCCCCCGGCTGATGCACGGCTCGCCCCCGGTGCCGCCCGCCCGGCCCGCGCCCGCCGCCACCACCCCCGAGGCCGGCCCGTGACCGCCCTGCTCGCCCTCTGCGAGGTGACCCGCCGCTACGGCGGCCTGGTCGCCGTCGACCGGCTCGACCTGGCGATCGAACCCGGGACCCGCCACGCCGTGATCGGGCCCAACGGCGCCGGCAAGTCCACCGTGCTCGGCCTGCTGGCCGGCACGGTCGCGCCGTCGGCCGGCCGGATCACGCTCGACCGGCGGGACATCACCGGCGCCGGACCGGCCCGGCGCTCCCGCCTCGGCATCGCCCGCACCTTCCAGCAGCCGGCCGTGCTCGGCAGCCTGAGCGCCCTGGACAACGTCGCCCTGGCCGCCTGGCGCCACACCGAACTGCGCGGGCTCTGGCGCCCCCGCCGCTACCGGGAGCTCGGGCGCCGCTGCCACGACCTGCTCGACCGGGTCGGCCTCGCGCAGTCGGCCGACCACCCCGCCGGCCGGCTCCCGCACGGGCGGCAGCGACTGGTGGAGATCGCGGCCGCACTCGCCGCCCGGCCCCGGGTCCTGCTGCTGGACGAACCGGCCGCCGGCCTCACCGAGGAGGACACCGACCGGCTGGTGACGGTCCTGCGGCAGGTCCCCGCCGAGGTCGCCATGCTGCTGATCGAGCACGACCTGGCCTTCGTCAACGCCTTGGCCGACCGGGTCACCGTGCTGCACGAGGGCCGCTCGATCGCCGACGGCACCCCGGAGCAGATCAGCGCCGACCCCGCCGTCCGGGAGGCCTACCTCGACATCCGGTCCGGGTGAGGCGGATGCTCGAAACACACTCCCTGCGGGCCGGCTACAACGGCGGCACCGTGCTGCACGGCATCGATCTGACGGCCGGGAGGTGCTCGGTGCACGCCGTCCTCGGGCCCAACGGCGCGGGGAAGACCACCCTGCTGCACGCGCTGGCCGGTCTGCTCCCGGTGGCCTCGGGCCAGATCTCGCTGGCCGGCACCGACGTCACCCGCCTCCCGGCCCACCGCCGCGCCCGGGCCGGCATCGGCCTGGTCCCGCAGGGGCGCCGGGTCTTCGCCTCCCTGACGGTGGCCGAGCACCTCAGGGTGGCCCACCGGCGGCGGCCGACCGCCTGGTCGCCCGACCGGGTCCTCGACCTGCTCCCCCGGCTCGGCGAGCGGCTCAACCAGCGCGCCGACCGCCTCTCCGGCGGCGAGCAGCAGATGCTCGCCATCGCCCGCACCCTGCTCACCGGCCCCCGCGTCCTCCTGCTGGACGAACCCACCGAGGGCCTGGCCCCCGCCGTGGCGGCCGATGTCCTGGACCTGGCACGCCGGTTGGCCGACGACGGACTGGCCGTCCTGCTCGCCGCGCCGCGGCCGGCCCTGGTGCTCCCCATCGCGGACCGGATCACCGTGCTCGGCGCCGGACGGATCACCACCGCCCTGGACGGCGCCGCCGCCCGCCGGGACCACGCCCTTGTGCTCGCCGCCCTCACCCCACCCCGCCAAGCACCGCAGGAGTCGCTCTGATGCCAACCGACGCGCACTACGCCTTCGACAACCGCGCCGACGAGGCCGTGGACCAGCTCCAGGTCCTGGAGTCCGCCCTCGACCCGGTCACCGCCGCCCACCTGGAGCGGCTCAAGGTCCCGGCGGGCGCCCGCTGCTGGGAGGTCGGGGCGGGTGCCGGGTCGGTCGCCCGGATGCTCGCCGCCCTGGCCGGCCCCGGCGGCTCCGTGACGGCCACCGACCTCGACCCGACCCGGCTGACCGGATCCGCCGGGGCCACCGGCCCGGCGGGCTCGGCCGGTTCGACCGGCCCGGCCGCGGAGGTGCTCGTCCGGCGGCACGACGTCCGGCACGAGCCCCCGCCCGGCGGGCCCTTCGACCTGATCCACGCCCGCCTGCTCCTGCTCCACCTGCCCGAACGCCGCGACGTGCTCGCCACCCTGGCCGGCGCGCTGCGGCCCGGCGGCGTGCTGCTGGTCGAGGAGTTCGACCGCAGCCCGCTCTCCGTCCTCAGCCCGGTCGACCCGGCCGAACGCGAGCTCTTCACCCGGGTCGTCGACACCGTCCTCGCCGTGCTGGGCGACCGGGGCGCCGACCTGGACTGGGGGCGCCAGGTCCACGGGGCGATGACCGGACTCGGCCTGACCGAGGTCCACACCGCCGTCCACGCCGAGAGCTGGACCCACGACGGCGGCGCCCGGCTCCACGACATCAACTCGCGCCAGCTCCAGGAGCCGCTGCTCGCCGCCGGCCTGCTGCCCGAGGAGTTGGAGCGGTTCCGCGCACTGGTCCGCCGGCCCGGCTTCGAGGCGCTCTCCTACACCCTGGTCTCCACCTCGGCCCGCCGACCGGAGTGAGCCGGCTCCCCGCCGGGCACCGCAACGGCCGCGGCCGGCCACCGCGGGGTGCGGTGGCCGGCCGGGCCGTGACCGTGGGTCGGCGGGATCAGCAGGAGCCGGCCGGACGGTCGCGGACCACCAGGTCGGTGCGGCCCGCGGTGGCGTCCAGCCAGACGACGCGGGTGCCCTGGTCGGCAGCGGCGAAGGCCTGGCTGCCCCGGTTGCAGGAGAGCCGCTGGGGGGTGCCGCCGGTGATCGGGAGCTGCCAGAGCTTGGGCAGCGCGGCGTTGGTCCAGCCGCCGGCGGGCTTGCTGCCCGGCTGCTCGACGGTGACGGCCTGGTCGGAGGCGGTGAAGGAGAGGCCCCGGGCGGCGACGGGCGAGTCGGCGGACAGCACCTCGGTCACACCGGAGCCGTCCAGCGCGCCGGAACGGATCGAGCTCTTCTTGGACGGGTCGGCGGACGTCACCTTCCACAACAGCCGCCCGCCGGCGAGCTGGGGGTCGGTGCCCCCGGCCCCGTCGGTACCCGGGTACTGGGCGACGACCTTGCCCGCGGCGATCGAGTAGACGGTCGGCGCGAAGGAGTAGTCGTCCCCGACCGCCCACTGCTCGGACCAGGCGATGACGCCGTCCTTGAAGGCGAGGCCCGCCGCGGAGTGGCCCTGGGGCAGCGGGATCTCCGCCGCCTGGATGCCGTCGCGGTAGAGGTGGATCGTGGTCTGGTCCGTGGCGTAGTCGGTCGTCCGGAAGACCAGCTCGTTGCCGGACACCCTGAGGTCGCCGGGCTGCTGGTTCGCGGAGCGGTACAGGCTGCGGATCGAGCCGCCGGTCAGCGGGCCGGTCAGCAGTTCCATCCCGAACACGCCCTGGGCGTCCGGGCCGACGGCCACCCATGCGGCGGACGTGCCGTCGGTGGCGGCCCAGCCGTGGTAGCGGCCGTCCTCCGGGCTGAGCCGGGTGGGGGTGCCGGAGCCGTTGGTGGAGCCGGTGAACAGCGCGGTCTTGCTGAGGGTTTCGGTGTTGGACATCATCACCCAGTGGCCGTTGGCGGCGGCCGGGGTGGCCATCGTGGTGGAGATGTCGCGCAGCAGCGGGCGGCTGTCCAGGCCGACCCGGCTCTGCCAGCCGGCCCGGATCCCGTGGGCGTCGAACGCCTTCTCCACCGCGCGGAGTTGGGCCCGGTTCAGGTTGAGCGTCCGGCCGGCGGCGAACACCGCGTTGCGGCCGTCGACGAAGTCGTCCAGCGGGGTGAGGTAGCCGGTGAGCGCGCGGTAGATCAGCCGGTCGGCGGTGAGCGGGTCCAGGGTGCGCCGGATGTCCCACAACGCCCCGCCGAAGATGGTGGAGTTGAGGTGCACCCCGCCGTTGTCGACGTCGAGCCCCGCGCCGATGTAGTCGGTCACGGTGCTGCGGCGGTCGTCCAGCCGACGCCCCGCGCACTCCTCGGGGGTGCCGGTGCGGCACAGGCTCTCGCCGAGCAGCGCGGCCTTCGGGTCGTTCATCGACTGGCCGCGGGCGGTCACCTCGATGGCGTTGCCGAAGTAGTCGGCGATCGCCTCGTTCATCGCACCGGACTGGCCGACGTAGGCGAGGGCGGCGGAGTTGCTGATGACGCCGTGGGTCATCTCGTGCCCGGCCACGTCGAGCGCCACGGCGAACGGCTGGTAGGTGGGCCCGCCGCCGCCGTAGACCATCTTCGAGCCGTCCCAGTACGCGTTCGGGATCTGCTGGCCGCCGAAGGTCACGTTCACCACGGAGGTGATCGGGCCGCCCTTGCCGTCCAGGCCCTCCCGGCCCAGCCGGTTGCGGTAGAAGTCGTACACGGTACCGGCGTTGAGGTGGGCGTTGGTGGCGCCGCTGGTACCGGTGGACGCGGGGAAGTCCGGGCCCGCGGAGTGCGCCGGGGCGCTGTCGGCGGGGATGGTGCCCTTGAAGTCCTCGGAGTCCCGGCCGGCCGCGTCGTAGGTGCTGATGGCGGCGGACCGGGTGAGGTCGGTGAGCTGGTAGCTGCCGTCCGGGAGGCGGCCGATGTTCACCTTGACCGAGCGGCCGAAGGCGTCCGGGGCGGTGCCGACGGCGGGCTCGACGCCGGCGGGGGCACCGGCGGCGGCACCGTCGCGAGCGGCGGAGCCGGCTGCGGCCTTGGCCCCTGCCTTCGCACCGGCCTTGGCACCGGCCCCGCCGGCGCCGCCCATCGGGTAGGGGGCGCGGGCGTCGTGGGCGAGGGCGACCACGCCGACGGTGGCGTCCACGTAGACCTCGCGGACCAGCCGGCCGCCGCCGTCCGGGTCGGCGGCGGTCAGGGTGAAGTGCTGGGCCAGCCGGCCGGCGCCGCCGGGCAGCACGACCAGGCCGCGGTCCTCGACGGCGGCCCCGGCCCGGGCGCGCGGGTCCTTGAGGGCGTCGAGCGCCCGCTCGCGCAGGATCGGGGCCGGGACGGCGGCGGTGGTCGGCGCGGTGAGGCCGGTGAAGTACTTGCCGCCGACCGACTCGACCCGCTGGTCGGCCCCCTCGCCGACGAGGTGGACCAGGTACTGCGCGCCGAACACCTGGAGGCCGCCGTGGCGCTGCTCGAACCTCACCGTGGTCCGGCCGTCGGCCGCGCGCTCGGTGCCGATCTCGGTCAGCTGCCCGGGGTCGATCCGGTACCGGTCCGAGTGGGCCGCGAGATACGCCCGGGCGGCGTCGGCCGGGCTCCCGGGGGCCGCCTCGTCGAGGCCGGTGACCAGCTGCGGGGTGGCGGTGCCCTCGCCGGCCACCAGGCCGGGTACGGGGTCGGGGTCGGCGGTCGGTCCGGCCAGGGCGGGCGACGCCGCCAGGACCAGGCTCAGGGCGGCGGTTATGCCGACGCCGAGCGCCCTGGGCGTGCGGGAACGGTGGTTCACTTCGGTCCTCCCATGGAGTGCGGGATCGGTGGTGGTGGCCCGCAGGGCGTAGGCCGGCACGGCGGGCACGGGGCCTGCCGACTGCTGCAGTTGACGGGCCGCCACATGCCGACCATATGCCTTCAGTCGAGATATGTCGACTACCTGCATATGGCGGCGAGCGGAATGCCCCGACCCGGCCTTCGAGCGGTACTCGAGGCCCGGCCGCGATGGTGGGACCGGCCCGAACCACCCCGCCCGAGCAACCCCGCCCGAGCCCTCCGGACCTCCCAGGAGAGATCCCGTGACCACACCCGAACAGGCAGCCACCGAACCCCGCACCGACGGCCGACTGGAGGAGGTGGCCGACGGGGTCTTCGCCTACGTCCAACCGGACGGCGGATGGTGCCTCAACAACGCGGGCGTCATCGTCTCGGGAGGCCGGACGGCCCTGATCGACACCGCGGCGACCGAGGCCCGGGCCCGCCGCCTGCGGGAGGCCGTCCGGACGGTCTCCCCGACGATGCCGGACTACCTGGTCAACACCCACTTCCACGGCGACCACGTGTACGGCAACTTCGTCTTCCCCGAGGCCCTGGTGATCGGCCACGAGCGCACCCGGAGCGAAATGGCCGCAGCCGGACTGCACCTGACCACCCTGTGGCCGGAGGTGTGCTGGGGCGACCTCCAGCCCTCCCTTCCCACCCTGACCTACCGCGACGGCCTGACGCTCCATGTCGGCGACACCGTCGTCGAGTTGATCCACCCGGGCCCCGCGCACACCACCGACGACACGGTGGTCTGGCTGCCCGGACAGCGCGTGCTGTTCACCGGGGACATCGTGATGTCGGGGGTCACGCCGTTCTGCGCGATGGGCTCCGTCTCCGCGTCGATCGCGGTGATCGGCCGGCTGCGCTCCCTCGGCGCCCGGACGGTGGTCACCGGGCACGGCCCGGTGGGCGGCCCCGAGGTGTTCGACGAGACGGAACGCTATCTGCGGTGGATCCAGGAGGTGGCGCGGGACGGGCTGGCCGCCGGACTCACCCCGCTCCAGGCCGCCCGCGACTGCCGGCTCGGCGGGTTCGCCCGGCTCGTCGACGCCGAACGACTGGTCCCCAACCTGCATCGCGCCTACGCCGAGCTGCGCGGGGCCGCGCCCGGCGACCCGCTCGACGTCGGCGCGCTGTTCGCCGAGATGGCCCGGTTCCACGGCCGGCCGCCGACCTGCCGGGCCTAGCCTGTCCGGTCGGACCGGCCACATACCGAGACCCCGGGCCGCCCACTCTCGACGCGGGCGGGACGGTACGCCACACTCGTTCCACCCGGCACCGCGTACCGTCCAACCGCCAGGGCCAGGCACCCGGCCCGGAACCGCACATCGGAGACCCATACGGTGACCACGAGTCAGCAGCTGGAGATCACCTTCTCGTCCGGCCGGTCCGGCACCGGACCGGCCACCTGGGGTCAGCGGGCCATCTGGACCGCGGTGAGCAGGCTCGCGCCGGCCGACGCGCCGCGCTACAACATCACGGTGGCCACCCCGCTGGAGCAGGGCGTCCCGCTGCCCGCGGTACTGGACGCCCTCGGACACCTGCTCCACCTGCACGACTCCCTGCACACCCGGCTGCACCTGGACGAGGACGGCGTGCTGCGGCAGACCGTCGACCCCGCCGGGCGGCTGCCCGTGCACTCCCGGCCGTGCGACGGTAGTCCGCAGGAGGCGGACGAGACCGGCCGCGCCCTGCACGACGAACTGGCGGCGCTGCCCTTCGACTGCGCCGAGGAGTGGCCGATCCGCATCGGCCTGGTGGAATCCGCAGGCCTGGTACGGCACATGACCCTGGTGCTGTCCCACACCGCCGTCGACGGCACCGGCATGAGCCGGCTCGTGATGGACCTCACCGAACTCGTCCTGGGCACCTCACCGGAGCGGATCAGGGAGCTGCGGCCCAGCCAACAGCCCCTGGAGGAGGCCGACTTCCAGACCTCCGAGCGCGGCCGCCGACGCGACTCCAACGCCCGGCAGCACGCCCTGCGCAAGCTGCGCCTCGGCCCGCCCCGGCTCTTCCCGCTGCCGGCCGGAGCCGATCCCGAGCGGCGCTTCCCCAACGCCGAGTTGACCTCTCCAGCCCTGCTCCGCGCCGTCGACCTGGTGGCGGCCGGCCACCGGGCCAGCTCCGCCTCCGTCCTGCTGGCCGCGATCGGGGCGATGACCTCCCGGCTGTCCGGCCACCCGGACGCGGTGCTCCAGGTCATCGTCAACAACCGCTTCCTGCCCGGCCTCACCCATGCGGTGAACGTGGTCGCGGGCGACGCCGTCCTCCATCTGCCCGACGCCGGCGAGGACTTCGCCGCCCTGGTCCGCCGCACCCACGCGTCCACGATCGCCGCCTACCGCCACGCGTACTTCGACAAGCAGCTGTTGGACGAGGACATCGAGAAGCTCACCACCGAGCAGGTCCCGCTCGCCGACCGCTCCTGCATCGTCAACGACACCCGGGAGCTGGCCCCGCCGCCGCGGCCCGAGGACGCGGAGGCCGAACTCCCGCCCGCCGGGGAGCCGCTGACACGGACCCGGGCCAGGACCACACTGACCTGGCCGGTCGACTTCGAGCCCCGCCCCGGGCTCAGCTACGCCCTGGACGCCCTCCAGACGCCCGTCGCGCTCCGGCTCTCGATGACCGCCGACCCGGCGGTGCTCCCCCGCCCGGACATCGAGCGCTTCCTGTACGGCGTCGAGGAGTTGGTCCTGACCGAGGCCCACGCGCTCGGCCACGCCTGACACGGCCCACGCCACGCCTGAGCCACGCCTGAGCCACGTGCCCGGCCCGCTGCTGCGGGCCGGGCACGGACGGTCGACCGCACCGCCGGTGAGCCGTCAGTGGGCCTCGTGCACGGTGTTGGTCTGCTGGATCGCCTTCCACGACTTCGGCTCCTGCGGCTGCGCCGGGGCCTTGGCAACCGACGCGGCCGCCACCCCCGGCACACCGGCCGAGTTGAGCGCCGGCTTGCCCGCGGTGAACAGCCAGGTGGTGAAGAGGTCCCCGAGCTGGCGCCCGGAGACCCGCTCGGCGTACGCCTGGAACTGCTGGATGGTCGCGTTGCCGTACTTCCGCTCGGCCGGCCAGCCCTTCAGGATCCGGAAGAACGCGTCCTCGCCCACGGTGTTGCGCAGCGCCTGGATGGCGACCGCACCCCGGTCGTAGACGGCGCCGGAGAACTGGTTGTCGGCGCCCGGGTCACCCGGCTTGACGGTCCAGAACGGGTCGTCGGCCGGGTGGGAGGCGTACACGTAGTCGGCGATCTCCTGCGCCGTACCCTCGTTCTCGTGCTCCGACCAGAGGAACTGCGCGTAGCGCGCGAAGCCCTCGTTGAGCCAGATGTCGCTCCAGCGCTGGACGGAGACGCTGTCGCCGTACCACTGGTGGGCCAACTCGTGGACGACGACCGAGGTGTTGGCGCCGCGCGCGAACTGCCGCGGGCCGTAGAAGATCCGGGTCTGGGTCTCCAGGCCGTAGCCGGCGGTGACGTTCGGCACGTAGCCGCCGACCGAGCTGAACGGGTACTCGCCGAAGTAGCCGCTCAGCCAGTCGACCAGTTCGCCGGTGCGCTCGACGCTGGCCCGGGCCGCGTCCGCGTTCTCGCCGAGGTCCTTGCTGTAGGCGTTGTAGACGGGCAGGCCGCTCGGGGTGGTGTCGGTGCTGATGTCGAACCTGCCGACGGCGAGCGTGGCCAGGTAGGTGGCCTGCGGCTTGTTCTCGCGCCAGCTGAACCTGGTCCAACCGGCCTGGGAGGTCTGGCCGGTGAGGACGCCGTTGCTGATCACCTGGGAGCCGTCGGGCACCAGGACCGAGACGTCGAAGGTCGCCTTGTCGGTCGGGTGGTCGTTGCTGGGGAACCACCACCAGGCGGACTCGGGCTCCCCGGCCGCCACGCCTCCGTCGGGCGAGCGCAGCCACGCGGTGAAGCCGTAGCGCTTCACCTTGGACGGGATCCCGGCGTAGCGGACGACGACGGTCGCCTGGGCGCCCTTGGCGAGCGGCCGGTCGGGGGTGATCTCCAGCTCCTGCTCCCCGGTGGCGGCGAACCGGGCCACCCGTCCGTTGACCAGCACCTGCTTGACGTCGAGCGCGAAGTCGAGGTTGAACCGGGACAGGTTCTGGGTGGCGGTGGCCAGGATGGTGGTGGTGCCCTCCAACTCGTCGGTGGCGGGCTGGTACTTCAACCGGATGTCGTAGTGCGAGACGTCGTACCCGCCGTTGCCGTAGGTCGGGTAGTACGCGTCCCCGGCGCCGGCCGCACCTGGCCCGGTCTGGGCGGCGGACGCGGGAACGGCCAGGAGCAGGGCGACAGCGCTGGCGGCAGAGACGATCAGCCTCTTGCGCACGGTGGTCCTCCAGGGTCACTGGGACAGTGGGATGGTTCCGATCACCGGGGTGATCCGGCTCGATCCCTGTCCCGTTGGGCCCTGCTCCACGCCTCTGTTATGAAATGTTCATGCGAAGAAACTCACGGCAACCCCGAACCCCGCCCTAAGCCCCCACCGCCACCGGCGCCCGGACCAGCGAGCCGTACTCGGTCCACGATCCGTCGTAGTTCTTGACGTGCGGGTATCCCAGCAGCTCGGTCAGCGCGAACCAGGTGTGCGCCGAGCGCTCGCCGATCCGGCAGTACGCGATCACCTCGCGCTCCGGCTCCACCCCCTGCCCGCCGTACAGGGCGCGCAGCTCCTGCGCCGAGCGGAAGGTGCCGTCCTCGTTCGCCGCCTGCGCCCAGGGGATGTTCACCGCGCCGGGGATGTGCCCGGGCACCTGCGCCTGCTCCTGTGGCAGATGCGGCGGGGCCAGCGCCTCGCCGCGGTACTCGGCGGGCGAGCGGACGTCCACCAGCACCGCGTCCGAGCCCGGCTTGGCGAACACCTCCGCCTTGGCCAGCACCTCGTCGCGCAGCGCCCGCAGTTCGGGGTGCTCCGGTCCGGGCAGCCGGTAGCCGGTGTGCTGGTAGTCCATCACCTCCCGGGTGCGCTCGCGCTGCTCCAGCTCCCACTTCTTGCGGCCGCCGTCCAGCAGCCGCACCTGCGCGAAGCCGCGCAGCCGCAGCAGCCAGTAGGCGTACGCGGCGAACCAGTTGTCGTTGCCGCCGTAGAGCACCACCGAGGTGTCCTCCTCCACGCCGGCCGAGCGCAGCAGTTGCTGCACGCCCTCGCGGTCGACGTAGTCGCGGCCCACCGGGCTGTGCAGGTCGGTGGTCCAGTTCCAGCCGACGGCGCCGGGGATGTGGTCCTGCTCGTACGCGGTTGTGTCCTCGTCGACCTCGACGACGCGGATCGTGCCGTCGTCCAGGTGCCGGGCCAGCCACTCGGTGCGGACCAGCGACTCGGGGTGTGCGTAGCCGTTGCCGGTCATGGTCGTCTCTCCTCTCGTTCCCACTCACCTGAAGCGCCGGTCCCCCGGATCCGCTGCGACGCACCCACCCCCGCCTCCCGGCCTCCCGGCCTCCCGCCCGCGCCGACCGGAGCCGCACGCAGCCGCTCCAGGGCCCGTCGGGCGCCCAGCGCCTCGAACACCGCCGCCGCCTCCCCGCACAGCACCTCGTCGGAGGCCGGGCCCGCACCCGGGCCGCCTTCGCCCCGCGGGCCGCCGGTCACCGCCCGCACCTTCTCCCGGGCCGCCCAGTACGGCTGCCGGGCCCGCTCGTACAGCCGGGCGGCGGCCAGGTGCCCGGCCCGGGCACCCACCCGGTCGCCCTTCACCGCCGCCAGCGAGCCGAGCGCCGACTGCGCCGTCGCCCGCCACGCCGGGCTCTCGAACCGCCCGGCCAGGGCCCGCGCCGCCGCCGCGTGCTCGGCCGCGCCCCCGGCGTCGCCGACGGCGGCGCAGGCCTCCGCCGCCACCGGGTACAGCAGCGCCGTGCAGCTCGGGCACTCGCCGTAGCGGGCCGCGGCCGCCGCGGCTGCGCGCACGGCCCGGACCGCCTCGCCCGGCTCCCCGCGCTCGAGCGCGTCGAAGGCCGCCGTGGCGTACTGCCGGCCGAAGGTGTGCGGCCCGGGCGGTGCGGTGGCGGCGGCGGCCGCGCCCCGCCGCAGGAAGTCGGCCGCGGCCGCGCTGTCGCCGCGCCCGGCGGCGTACTCCGCGAGCCGCTGCCAGGGCAGCGCGCCTCCGGGGCCGCCCAGTTCCTCGTGCAGCCGGGCGCTGTGCTCCAGGCAGCCCGGTGCCTCGTCCCAGCGGCCGTGCAGCAGCAGCGACTCCCCGAGCAGGCACCAGGCGAAGGCCTCGGCCCGGCGGGCGCCCCGGGCGATCGCCAGGTCCAGCGTCCGCCGGGCGTAGTCCTCCGCCGCCTCGTCGCCCGGCCCGTCCCCGGCCGACTGGTACTGGCCGAGGCAGCCGTGCAGTTCGAAGATCCGGTCCGTCCGGGCGTCCCCGGCAGGGCCGAGCCGCTCGATGTCACGGTGCAGGCCCTCGCGCCAGGTGCCCTGGACGTGGTGCACCCGGGCCAGCGCCTCGTCGGCCGCCGCCAGGTCCTCGGGGGTGCCGTGCTCCTCGGCGACGGCCAGCCCGGCCTCGGCGGCGCGCCGGGCCGGCGCGTCACGGCCGGTGGCGGCGAGCCAGGCGGCCCGCACCCCGAGCAGCCGACCGGTCTCGGCCGGGTGGCCGCCGCTCCCGGCGAGCACGCTCTCGGCCGCGCTCAGATGCGGTTCGGCGGCGCCGCCGTCGCCGCCCGCCAGTCGGGCGGCGGCCGCCTTGCGGTGCAGACGCGCCGCCCGCAGCACGACGCCGCCGCGCGCCGCCGCGGCCACGGCGGCCGGGGTGGCCAGCCCCGGCGAGGCGGGCAGGTCGACCACGGCCGGCACCAGGGCGCAGCCGTACGCGGCGACGGCCCCGGCGGTGTCGCCGGAGCGCATCCGCAGGTCGCCGACCCGCTCCCAGAGCTCGCCGGCCCGCTCGGCCCGGACCTCCCGGCCGGTGCGGACCTGATCCCACAGCCGTTGCGCGGCCGGTCCGGGCCCGCCGCCGTCCGGTTCGCGCTCCAGCGCGGCGGACAGCCGGTCGTACTCGCGCAGCACCTCGTACCGGCGCCCGGCCAGCGCGTGCACCCGCATCAGGGCGAGCGAGGCCTCCTCGTGCAGCGGGTCGGCCGCCACGGCCCGGCGCAGCACGGCGGCGGCGCCGTCCAGGTCCGCGCGGGCCTCGCGCAGCCCGCCGAGTTCGACCAGCAGCGCCAGGTACTCGGCGTGCAGGGCCTGCTCCCGCCCGGCCGCCCACTCCTCGTAGCGGTCCTCGGGCAGCAGGTCGCCGCGGTAGCGGGCGACGGCCCGCTCGTACGCGGCGGGGTCGCGGCTGCGGCGGGCGTGCAGGGCGGCCCGCTCGAACTCCTCGACGTCCACCCGGACGTGCTCCGGGCGCAGCGCGGGGGTGTCACCGGGTGCCAGGAAGCGCTGGGTGGTCGAGGAGCGGGCGTCGAGGGTGCGACGGGCCTGGTCGAGCGCCTGGTGCAGCCGGTCGGCGCCGGCCGGCGGCGGCAGTTCGGGCCAGAGCGCGGCGACGGCCCGGTCGCGGTGCAGCCGGTGGCCGGGCACGAGGGCGAGCAGTTTGACCAGGTCCCGGGACTTCCGCAGGTGCCAGTCGCCGTCGGCGACCTCCTGCGGGCCGACCCGGACCCGGAAACCGCCGAGAAGTCCGATCCGCAGTTCGAGCATGCGCCGGTGCCTTCCGTGCGGACACCTCGAACACCTCGAACCTACGCCCGGGGCGACCCGTCGGCGAATCCTGCCCGCGCTCGACGTCGGCTACCCGCCGGCCGACCGCACCACGTAGTACAGGTTCAGGTCGTCGCCCTCCACCCGTTCGACCGCCACCGGGCCGAACCCGGCCTCGGCGAGCATCCGCCGCGCGGTCTGCTCGCCCCACACCGTCCCGAGGCCCTCGCCGCCCTCGCCCAGCGAGACGGTCATGCAGTAGAAGGTCGAGATGGTGTACAGCGCCGGGCCGAACGGGTGCTCGACGTTCTCCTCCAGCAGGCTGCTGGCGGCGATGTCGCCCATCAGGAAGACGCCGTCGGGGCGCAGCGCGCCGGCGACGGCGGCCAGTGTGCGGGCCGGGCGGGCCAGGTCGTGGATCACGTCGAAGGCGGTCACCAGGTCGTAGCTGCCGGCCAGCTCGGCCGAGTCGGCGACGGCGAAGTCGGCGTTGGCCAGGCCGAGTGCGGCGGCCTCGGCGCGGGCGGCGGCGATGCCGTTCTCGGCGATGTCGAGGCCGGTGAACCGGCTCGCCGGGAACGCCCGGGCCAGCACGTTCACCGCGTGGCCCTGCCCGGTGCCGACGTCGAGGACGTCGATCCCGGCCCGCAGCCGGTCGGCCAGTCCGGGGACGAGCGGGACGACCCCGTCCACCAGGGCCAGGTCGTAGACCCGCGCGGACTCCTCCGCCTGGAGGGCCTGGAAGCGCGGGTACGCCGTGTAGGGCACGCCGCCGCCCTGCCGGAAGGACTCCACCACCTGCTGCTCGACCTCGCCCATCAGCGCGAGGTACTGCATCAGCCCAGCCATGTTGCCCGGCCCGGCGGCCCGGACCAGCGAGGCGGCGTGCTCGGGCGGCAGCGTGTAGGTGCGCTGCCCGGGGTCGTAGTCGACGATCCCGCCGACCACCATGGCGCCCAGCCACTCCCGGACGTAGCGCTCGTCCAGCCCGCAGGCCTCGGCGATCTCCGCGCTGGTCGAGGCGTCGAGACCGGCCATGGTGTCGAAGAGGTTGGTCTGGTGGCCGACGCTGACCATGAATCCCAGGCAGGCGTCGTTTAACACCTGCACCATGCGACCCGCGAAGGCCTCCTGCCTCACCGGATCCGGTTCCCGTACGGACATCGCTCCTCCTCCGTCACCGGGATCACGCGGGGCCCGGAACCGGCCTCCCCCCGCGGCCCCGGCCCGGCGTCCGTGAAAGCCCTCCCCCAGCCACGCTACGCCGCGCCCCACGGGTCGGCCGCCGGTCGACGTGGAGGGAGGCGTGGGCGAGGAATGGGTCCCGCTCAGTGCCCCGGGCCCGGCCAGGGCACCTCCGAGCGCTTCTCGTACCCGAAGCCGGCCGCCTCCCAGCGGGCGCCCTCCTCGGCGAGCCGCTGCCGGAACCGCGGCCAGTCGTGGGCGGACCGGTCGGACCAGCCGAGTTCGGCGATCGCGGGCAGCCGGGGCAGCAGCATCCTGTCCAGCTCGGCCGGGGTGCTCAGGGTCTCCGTCCACAGCGGCGCCTCGACCCCGAGCACCGCGCCGGGCGACAGCGCCACCAGGGTGTCCGGATCCCAGGAGTAGGTGGACCAGACGTCCACCGTCCCGGCCCAGCTCAGGCCGAGGGGGTAGGAGGCCTCGTACTTCATGTCGAGGTAGGTCCGGCCCGCCGGGGACATGATCACCTGTGCGCCGCGCCCGACCGCGTCCTTCAGGTCCTGGTCGCGGGTGCCCTTGCCGTCCCAGTACTGCAGCAGCCCGACCCCGCCCGGGCCGGCGGCCGACGCGGTCTGATTCCAGCCGACCGGGATCTTCCCGGCCGCGACCACCTGCGCGCTCACCCGGCGGACGAACGCGCGGTAGTCCTCGGGCGCCAGCTTGCGCACCTCGTCGCCGCCGAGGTGCAGGTAGGGGCCGGGGGTGAGCCGGGCGACCTCGTTGATCACGTCCGCGGTGAGGGCGTACGTCCGCTCGTCCTTCGCGCAGAGCAGGCTGAAGCCGACCTCGATCCCGGTGTAGGGCCAGGGCCGGGCGCTGTCGTTGCAGTCCAGCTCGGGGTAGGCGGCGAGGATGGCGTTGCTGTGCCCGGGCAGGTCGAGCTCGGGGACGACGGTGAGGTAGTGCTCCTGCGCGTAGCGGACGATCTCCCGGTAGTCGGCCTCGGTGTAGAAGCCGCCCGGGGTGCCGCCCACCTCGCTGGTCGCGCCGACCGAGGTGAGCTCCGGCCGCCCGGGGACGGCGATCCGCCAGCCCTGGTCGTCGCTCAGGTGCAGGTGCAGGTGGTTGACCTTGTAGAGGGCCAGCCGGTCGATGAAGCCCTTGACCTCGTCCGCGGTGAAGAAGTGCCGGGCGACGTCGAGCATGGCGCCCCGGTAGGCGTAGCGGGGCCGGTCGGTGATGTCGACGGCGGCGGCCTGCCAGCTGACCGGTGCGGCCACGGGGGTGCGGCTCTCGATCTGCGGGGGGAGCAGTTGGCGCAGTGTCTGGGTGCCGCGGTAGAGGCCGGCCGGGGTGCGGGCGGTGATCCTGGCGGTCGCGCCGCCGGCGGTCAGCCGGTAGCCCTCGGGGCCGGTCTCCTCGGGCAGCGCGGGGTCGAGGGCGAGCACGATGCCGCCGGCCGGCCCGCCGGGCTCGGCGCCCGGCTCGGCACTGGTCACGGCGTCCGTCACGGCGATCGGAAAGCCGGTCGGCCGGCGAAGCGCCTCGGCGAGCTGCTCGGCGGTCCGGCGGATCTCCGCGCGCTGCTCCGCCGTACCGGTGGCGCCGATGCGGACGGCGGTCTGCGCGGAGAGCTCGAAGGAGGGCCCGGTGCCGGCGGTCGCGGAGAGCGGTGCGGGGATGATCCGGGCGCCGGTGCGCGGTCCGGTCCGGTCCACGAACCTGGGATGGCCGCCGTCCTCCTCACCGCCGCCGAGCGCGCGGTGCAGACCGAACCCCGCCGCCAGAACCAGGACGACGGCGATGATCAGCAGTCTGCTGGTGCGGGCGGAGCGCCCGGCTGGTCGAATCGGCAAGGCCGCCCCCGGTGTCGTGGTGCACGCAGGTGCCCTGCTGCACGCCGTCGGCCGTCGTCCACGGCCGTTTCACCGAAATGGTCTCAACCAATCTTCGAATTGTCCCGCGCCCGGAGCGAATTGGCGGACGCGCCGCCCTCGGGCAGCGCGTCCGCCACTCGACCCGGCACGGCGGCACCCACCCCAGGCCTTCGCACCCCCAGGCTTAGGAGAACACCACCGAGCGGACCAGCAGCCGGTCCCCGGCACGCCCGCCCGGCCGCAGGACGTAGTAGGTGTCCCCCTCACAGTCGAACTCGGGGAAGACGGTGGCCGTGGAGTTGGTGCGGTTGTTCGGCGCGTACGCCGGTTCGTTCCGGCCGGCCTCCGGCAGGTTGACGCAGGCACGGCCGGCCGGGTCGAAGAGCGCACCGAGCTGTTCCCCCAGGAAGTTCCGGTACTTGTAGCGGAACTCGCCGCCCACGGCGGTGGCCGAGGCGGGAACGGCGAGGGCGAGGGCGAGCGCGCTGGCGGCGGCGAGCACGGCGTTGCGGAGACGCATGGCGGATGAGCCCTTTCAGGGCGGTACCCGGTGGTACCTGGGGAATTGATGCGAGATCACCCTAGAGGCCCAAAATCAGCAGAAACGGTTCTCCCAAACCATCCTTTCGGGTGGTTTGGTCCGAATAACCGCTACCGACCGGCAGTCGACCCGAACATAACGGCACCCCTCGGCGACCGGGCGCGCGCCCGTCACGTCGGCGGCGCCGTGAAGCGGTAGCCCGAGTCGATCAGCACCGGCAGGTACGTCTTCAGGGCCGCCACCGTCTGCGAACGGTCCCCGCCGCCGTCGTGGTTGAGCACGATCGCACCCGGTCGGACGTCCTTGAGCACCCGGTCGGTGATCACCGTCGTCCCCGGCCGGGCCCAGTCCCGAGGGTCCACCGACCAGGCCATCGGCCGCATCCCCAGCGAGGCGGCCACCTTGAGCGAGGTCGAGCCCCAGTCCCCGCCGGGCGCCCGGAACCAGGTCGGCGCCCGCCCGGTCGCCCGGTGGAGCAGGTCGGAGGTGCGCTCCAGCTCGTCGCGGACCTTCCCCTCGGACAGCTCCCGCAGGTCGGGGTGGGTCCAGGTGTGGTTGGCGATGTGGTGGCCCCGGTCGGCGATCTCGCGGACCAGCGCGGGGTGCTCGGCCGCGTTCTCGCCGATCAGGAAGAAGGTCGCCCTGATCCCGTACTGCTGGAGCAGCGCCAGCACGATCGGCGTGTGCTTCGGATCCGGGCCGTCGTCGATGGTGAGGGCCACCACCCTCCGTGCGGCGTCCAGTTCGTACACCGGCTTGCTCTCGGCCGCGGTCACCGCCCGGACCGCCGAGGGCGCGGACGAAGGGGCGGCCGAGGGCGCAGCGGTGGACGCGGGAGAGGCGGCGGAGGTCGGTGGGGAGGTGGCGGAGGGTGCGGCGGCGGGTGCACCGCCCGGGGAGGCGGCCGGTTCGGACCCGGTCGGGGCGCCCTGCGGCGCCTCCGGCGCGGCCTCGCCGTCACCACCGCCGCTCCCCAGGGGGTTGCGGCAACCAGCGGCTCCCAGCAGCGACATTCCAGCCGCAACCAGCAGCAATCTGCGCGAAGTAATCTGACGATCAGACAGCATTTTCAATGCATCCCCCGCCTTGCCCGCGGCGTCCCGCCGGCCACACCGACGGCCCTGATCACCACTCCGACGGCCCAGTCGCGCCGCCGCCCCCGCACCGATCGACCACAAGTGGACTGGACCGCTACGCTGACCCCTCCAGCGTGACAACCAGTGTGATGATCTGTCTTTAGAGGACGTGGCCATGACGTCAAGTCAGGACTTCTCCGACCAGCCCGGGAACGACCCCGCCGAGCAGAGCGACTGGGAACGTTTCGGTGTCGACACCAGCGCTCCCCACTCCGCACGCGTGTACGACTACTGGCTGGGCGGAAAGACCAACTTCCCGCCCGACCGCGCCATGGGGCAGGCCATCGAGCAGGCGATCCCCAGCATCAAGGCGATGGCCAAGGAGAACCGCGCCTTCCAGGGCCGTGCCGTCCGCTACCTGGCCCAGGAGCACGGCATCCGCCAGTTCCTCGACCTCGGCACCGGCATCCCCACCTCGCCCAACACCCACGAGATCGCCGAGGCCGTCAGCCCCGGCACCCGCGTGGTCTACGTGGACAACGACCCGATCGTGCTGGCCCACGCCCGCGCCCTGATGGTGAGCACCCCGGGCAGCCACACCACCTACATCCACGCCGACCTGGGCAAGCCCGCCGAGCTGTTCGCCGACCCGGCGCTGACCGCCACCCTGGACCTCGACCAGCCGGTCGGCCTGCTGCTGATCGCCGTCCTGATGCTGATCGCCGACCAGGACGACCCCTGGGCCAAGGTCGCCGAGCTGCGCGACGCGCTGCCGTCCGGCAGCTGCATCGCGCTCACCCACCCCACCCAGGACTTCGACCCGGAGGGTGTCGAGAAGGTCTCGCAGGCCGCCCGCCAGGGCGGGATGACGCTGGTGCCGCGCAGCCGCGACGAGGTCACCCGGTTCTTCGACGGCTGGGAGCTGATCGAGCCGGGCGTCTCCCCCGTGATGGCCTGGCGCCCGGACGGCGAGGCGCCCGCCGACCCGACCGCCGCCTACTACTGGGGCGCGGTCGCCCGCAAGAAGTAACCGCCACCGGAGCCGGGGGGAGGCGCCCCCGGCTCCGGCCCGTCCACGAAGCGCCCGCTACTTCAGCAGCCGCGACATCCTGCGGTCCGCCAGCGGCCGGCCCCCGGTCTGGCAGGTCGGGCAGTACTGCAGCGAGGAGTCCGCGAACGACACCTCCCGCACGGTGTCACCGCAGACCGGGCACGGCTGCCCGGTCCGGCCGTGCACCCGCAGGCCGCTCTTCTTCTCGGCCTTCAGCTCCCCCGCCGCCAGGCCGCGCGAGCGCTCGACCGCCTCCCGGAGGGTGCCGCCCAGCGCCTCGAACAGCCGGGCCGTCTCCTCGTCCGTCAGGCTCGACGCCACCTTGTAGGGCGACATCCGCGCCGCGTGCAGCACCTCGTCCGAGTAGGCGTTGCCGACACCCGCCAGCACGCCCTGGTCCCGCAGGACGCCCTTCAGCCGGCGCCGCTCGCCGTGCAGCAGGGCGGTGAAATCCGCCAGGGTGAAGTCCGGGTCCAGCGGGTCCGGGCCGAGCCGGGCGACACCGGGCACCTCGGCCGGATCCCGCACCACGTACACCGCGAGGCCTTTCTTGGTACCCGCCTCGGTGAGGTCGAAGCCGTCCCCGGCCTCGCCGTCCAGGTGCACCCGCAGGGCGAGCGGGTTCCGCCCGCCCGGCCGCGGGGGCTCGGCGGGCAGCTGCTCCTTCCACCGCAGCCAGCCGGCCCGGGCCAGATGGATCACCAGGTGCAGGCCGCCGGCCCCGATGTCCAGGAACTTGCCGTGCCGGGTGACGGGGCCGACCGTCAGGCCCTCCAACGCCGTCACCGGCGGGTCGTAGGTCTTGAGCGCACTGATCGCCACCGGCTGGACCCTGGCGATCACCCGCCCGGTCAGCCGCTCGGACAGGAAGGCGCTGAGGGCCTCGACCTCGGGCAGCTCCGGCATGGGCCCAGTCTGGCGCAGCCCCCCGCCGTCCGCCCGTCGGCCCGCTCCCCCTCTCCCCACACCTCCGGCTCCGCGCCTCCGACCCCGTCTGCCTTTGCCCGCCACCGACCGAGGGGCGCAGGCTGGAGGGTGTTCGGACGCGACGAGGAGGCTCCGACCCGCCATGAGCACGCTTGAGGAACAGATCGACATCGACGCCCCCGTGCTGGCCGCCTGGGAGCAGCTGCACCGCGTCCACGACTACCCGCAGTTCGTCGGCGGCGTGCGCAGCGCCTACCCGCACGGCCGCAACCTGGCGCACCTCGGGGTGGAGATCGACGGGGCCGAGCAGGACGTGGAGACCGAGATCACCGACCGCGGCCGGGGCCGGGTGATGTCCTGGCGCACGGGCGACGACCTCCGGCTCAGCGGCGCCTTTGCACTGCGGGCGCTGGACCAGGCGCACACCCGGCTGCAGATCCGGCTGGAGTACGACCCGGAGGCGGTGCACGAGGCCTTCGGCGGTCCGCGCGGCTTCGCCCTGGCCGGGGCGATCGAGCGGGCGGTCCGGGCCGACCTGGAGCTCTTCCGGGGTCTGGTGGAGGCCCGGGTCGAGGCGCCGGCGGAGACCGCCGAGCCATCGGTAGGGACCACATAAGCGCTGGTCAGGGCCATCGTGAGGATCTTCACAACGGGCCTTCGACCCGATGGTTCGGGTTTCAACTGTGGCAGACTCGGATGCCATGAACGACAGCCAGGCCGGCCCGGCCACCAGGACGCTCCGCGCGGCGGTATTCGCCGCGCTGGTCGTACTGCTCGCCGGGCTGGGCCAGGTGCTGGTCACCGGCCGGCCCCTGCCGGTCGGCACGCTGGCCCTGGCCGGCGGCGCCGTCTTCGCGGTGGCGTTCGCGCTGGCGGGCGGCGAGCGCGGGTACGGGCGGATCGCGGCGGTCTTCCTGCCGCTGGAGCTCGGCCTCGCGGCCCTGTTCGACCTGGCGCAGACCACCTGCCCCTCGTGGCCGCCCGGCGCCGCCCGCGGCTTCGAGCCGCTGCTCTGCGGCGGCGGCTCGCTCGGCGGCTTCCTGCTGGGCCACGGCCTTCCGCAGTCCGGCGGGCCGCTGCTGCTCCTGGCCCTGCACTGCGCGATCGCCCTGGCCGGCGCCTTCTGGCTGCGCCGCGCCGACGCCGCCCTGACCGGGCTCGCGCGGACCGTCCGCACGCTGCGCGAGTTCGGCCGGCACTTCCTGCCCGCCGCCGCGCGCTGGCTGCTGCTGCTCGCCGCGCCCGTCCCGGCCCGCCCGGTCGCCCGGGTGCCGTTCCCGCGCGCCAGCCGTGAGCGGGTGCCCGCCGAGGGCGTCATGCTCCGCCCTGCCGTCCGGCGCGGTCCGCCGGTGCCCGCCCCGGCCTGCTGAGATCCCGCATTCCCTCTCGGCCGGCCCTCGCGCCCGCACCGTTTCCGCACCGAGAGCACAGGACGACACCCACCATGAGCAACCCCTCCTCCCCCCGTAACGGCAGGAACGCCGCCCGCCGCGCCGCCACCGAGCGGCTGCGCGAGGAGCGCGCACGCGCCGAGCGCTCCGCGAAGATCCGCCGCCGGACGATCGTGGGCGCCGCCTCCGCCGCCGTGCTCGCCCTCGCGGCGGGTGTGGCCATCGCCGCCGGCGGCTCCTCCGGATCCGGCGACGCCGCGGCGAACGGCCCGCTGGTCGTCCCCGCCAACGCGGGCGGCGCGGACGGCACCGTGATCACCTACGGCAAGGCCGACGCCCCGCACACCCTGGAGATCTACGAGGACTTCCGCTGCCCGTACTGCGAGCAGCTGGAGACCACCAACGGCAAGACCATCCAGCAGCTGGCCGACGACGGCACGTACAAGATCGAGTACCACCTGGCGACGTTCCTGGACAAGGGCCTCGGCGGCAAGGGCTCGCGCACCGCGCTGGCCGCGGCGGGTGCCGCGCTGAACGAGGGCGTCGACAAGTTCAAGCAGTTCCACGACGTGCTGTACGCCAACCAGCCGGACGAGCGCAACGACGGCTTCGCCGACACCGGCCGCCTGCTGGAGCTCGCCGGGCAGGTCCCGGGCCTGAAAACCGACGCCTTCGTCAAGGCCGTGCAGGACGGCACCTACGCGCCGTGGGCGAACCAGGTGGACAAGGCCTTCGACAAGAGCGGCGTCACCGGCACCCCGACCGTCAAGCTGGACGGCACCAAGCTGGAGGTCTTCAGCAACGGCGCGCCCGTCGCCCCGGACCGGTTCACCGCCATGGTCAAGCAGGTGACCGGGTGACGGCCCCCGTCTACGCGCCCCCGCGCCGGTTCGCCGTCCTGCTGCTGGTCACCGGCGGCCTCGGGCTGTTCGCCTCGATCGTCCTCACCCTGGACAAGATCAAGCTCCTCCAGGACCCGTCCTACGTCCCCAACTGCAACATCAACCCGATCATCAGCTGCGGTTCGATCATGCGCAGCGACCAGGCCGAGGCCTTCGGCTTCCCCAACTCGCTGCTCGGCCTGATCGGCTTCGCCGTCGTCCTGGCCATCGGCGCCGGGCTGCTGGCCGGGGCCGCCTACCGCCGCTGGTTCTGGCTCGGCCTCCAGGCCGGGACGCTCTTCGGCATCGGCTTCGTGAGCTGGCTGATGTACCAGGCGCTGTACCGGATCGGTGCGCTCTGCCCGTACTGCATGGTGGTGTGGGCGGCGATGATCCCGCTGTTCTGGTACACCACCCTGCACAACCTGCGCACCGGGGTCATCCCGACCCCGCGCTCGCTGCGCCCGGTGGTCCGGGAGGTCGTGCGCTACCACTGGGTGGTGCCGGCGCTCTGGTACGCGGTGGTCGCGCTGCTGATCCTCAACCGGTTCTGGTACTACTGGCGCACCCTGCTCTGACCCTGCTCTGACCGTCCTCCCCCTCCCCTCTCCCCCGGGCCCGACGGCTCCGGCGGAGAGGGGAGGGGTCAGGCGTCAGCCGCGGGCGGGCTCGAACTCGCGGGCGGGCTCGAACTCGTGGGCGGCGACCTCCGCGAGCAGCCGCGCGCGGCGGGGCTCGTCCAGGAAGGCCGCCCGGAAGGAGTTGGCGGCGAGCAGCCGCAGCGTCGGCTCGTCCAGCTCCAGAGCCTGCCGCACCGCTTGGAAGTTGTCCTCCACGTAGCCGCCGAAGTAGGCGGGGTCGTCGGAGTTGACGGTGACCAGCAGCCCGGCGTCCAGCATGGTGCGCAGCGGGTGGTCGGCGAGGGTGTCGATGCAGCGCAGCCGCACGTTGGAGAGCGGGCAGAGGGTGAGCGGGATCTGCTCGCGGACCAGCCGGGCGACGAGCTGCTCGTCCTCCAGGCAGCGCAGGCCGTGGTCGATGCGCTCGACGCCGAGGACGTCCAGCGCCTCGGTGATGTAGCCGGCCGGTCCCTCCTCGCCCGCGTGGGCGACCCGCCGCAGGCCGGCGGCCGCGGCCCGCCGGTACACCTCGCGGAACTTCGCGGGCGGGTTGCCGACCTCCGCCGAGTCGAGGCCGATGCCCGCGATCCGGTCGAAGTACGGGCGGGCGGCCTCGAAGGTCTCCAGGGCGGACTCGGCCGACTCGTCCCGCAGGAAGCACATGATCAGCCGGGTGCTGATCCCGTACCGCTCCTCGCTGCGCGCGAGGGCCCGGGTGAGGCCGTCCACCACCGTGCCCAGCGGCACCCCGCGCGCGGTGTGCGCCTGCGGGTCGAAGAAGATCTCGGCGTGCCGCACCCCCTGCTCGGCCGCCCGCGCGAGGTAGGCGTCGGCGAGGTCCGCGAAGTCCGCCTCGGTGCGCAGCACGGCCATCAGCGCGTAGTACAGGTCCAGGAAGGACTGGAGGTCGCTGAAGGAGTAGGCGCGGCGCAGCTCCTCGGTGTCGGCGTACGGGAGGGTGATCCCGTTCCGGTCGGCGAGGGCGAAGGCGAGCTCGGGTTCGAGGGTGCCTTCGATGTGGAGGTGGAGTTCGGCCTTGGGCAGCGGCATGGGGGGTCTTCTCGGTTCCGGGGGCAGAGGAGGAAGGTCGATAAATCATCCTATGACCTGATCGACCTTGTGGAGCGGCAGGCCCCGGTCGGTGGCGCGGGCGGCCCGGGGCGGCGAGCATGGGTGTATCGCAGCGCACGGGGGGCACCGGGATGCGGGGGGCTTCCGCCGAGGAGGTAACGGACATGCGGCACCCCGACGCTCCGCACAGCAGGCCCGAGGGCATCTCCCCGCACGCCCTGGGCAACGACGTCCTGCTGCACGAGCTGGAGCAGCTGCACCGGACGCGGCACGAGACGTTCCTGTACGGCTCGGAGGACGCGTTGAAGCGGCACACCCTGCGGACCGGGCAGCTGGAGGCGGAGTACGTGCACCGGTTCCCGAACCGGCAGATCACGGCCGCCCGGACGCGGGCGGGCGCCCGGGCCCGGGAGGCGGCGGCCAGGGTCGAGTCGCTGCCCGAGTAGGGCGCGGCGGGGCCGCCCGGCGGGACACGCCGGGCGGCTTCGGCGTGCCCGGGGGCGGGTTGTCGGGGAGGGTGGGTAGCGAGCGAAGAACCCCCGATCCCGACCACCTCTGGGAGCCCCGATGCCCATCGCCAGCATCAATCCCGCGACCGGCGAGACCCTGCAGACCTTCGAGCCGCTGGACGCCGCCGGAATCGAAGAGCGGCTGGCCCGCGCCGAGGCCGCCTTCCACGCGTACCGCACCACCTCCTTCGCGCACCGGGCGGCGCTGCTGCACCGGGCGGCCGACCTGCTGGACGGGGATCTGGAGGCCGTCGCCCGCACGATGACCGAGGAGATGGGCAAGCCGCTGGCCGCCGCCCGCGCCGAGGCCGCCAAGTGCGCGAAGGCGATGCGCTGGTACGCGGACAACGCCGAGGCCCTGCTCGCGGACGAGCACCCGGACCCGGCCGACGTCGCCGACTCCGGCGCCGTCGGCGCCTACGTCCGGTACCGGCCGATGGGCGTCGTCCTCGCCGTGATGCCGTGGAACTTCCCGTTCTGGCAGGTGGTCCGGTTCGCCGCGCCCGCGCTGATGGCGGGCAACGTGGGGCTGCTGAAGCACGCGTCGAACGTGCCGCGCACGGCGGTGGCGCTGGAGGAGCTGTTCCTCCGGGCCGGGTTCCCGGCCGGGTGCTTCCAGACCCTGCTGATCGGCTCGGGCGCCGTCGAGGCGGTGGTCCGCGACCCGCGGGTGGCCGCGGTGACGCTCACCGGCAGCGAGCCGGCCGGGCGGGCGGTCGCCTCGGCCGCGGCGGACGAGGTGAAGAAGGCCGTCCTGGAGCTGGGCGGCAGCGACCCCTTCGTCGTCCTGCCCAGCGCCGACCTGGACGCGGCCGTCCGCACCGCCGTCCGGGCCCGGGCGCAGAACAACGGCCAGTCCTGTATCGCCGCCAAGCGCTTCATCGTGCACGCCGACGTGTACGAGCGGTTCACCGCCGCCTTCACCGAGGCGATGGGCGCGCTGCGGGTCGGCGACCCGATGGACGAGGCGACGGAGGTCGGTCCGCTCGCCAGCAGCCAGGGCCGGGACGAGCTGGCGGAGCTGGTCGAGGACGCGCGGGCGCACGGCGCCCGGGTGGAGTGCGGCGGCGGCCGGCCGGACGGGCTCCCGGAGCACCTCGCCGCCGGGTGGTTCTACCAGCCGACCGTGCTGACCGGCATCACCCCGGCGATGCGGATCCACCTGGAGGAGACCTTCGGCCCGGTCGCCACCGTGTACCCGGCGGCGGACCTGGACGAGGCGGTGGCGCTCGCCAACAACACGCCGTTCGGGCTCAGCTCCAACGTCTGGACGACCGACCGGGCCGAGCAGGAGCGCTTCGTCCGGGACATCCAGGCGGGCGGGGTGTTCTTCAACGGCATGACGGCCTCGCACCCGGCGCTGCCGTTCGGCGGCGTCAAGCGCTCCGGGTTCGGGCGGGAGCTGTCCGGGCACGGCATCCGGGAGTTCTGCAACATCACCACGGTGTGGCTCGGGCCGTCCTGAGCGGCCCCCGCCCGGGGAGGGGTCGGGGCGGGGGCCGGCCGGTCAGGCCGCCACGCGGTGCCGGCCCCGGCCCGGCGTCACCCAGCGGGCGATCACCCCGATCAGGGCCACCAGGGTCACGGCCCACACGATGCTGAACACCACCAGCACCGGCAGCAGGTCGATCTGGGCGGCGGCCATGCCCAGGCCGAGCGAGAGCGCCAGCAGGAACAGCACGGTGGTCGGGCCCAGGCTCAGCAGGCCGTGCCAGGCGCGGTGCGCCCAGCCGGGGTGTTCCGGCGCGTCGGGGCCGGTGTCGAGCGCCTTGTAGGTCAGCAGGTCCATCGGGATCGCCTCCAGGCTTCCGAGGGGTGGCGGGCCGCCGCCGCTCACGAGGCGGTGCGGTGAGCGGCCGACTTCTTGGCGGTGGTGGTCTTCCGAGCGGTGCTCTTCTTCTCGGTGGCGGTCTTGGCCGCGCCGCTCTGCTTGGCGGTGGCGGTCTTCTTTGCGGCGGTCTTGGCCGCGGTGGTCTTCTTGGCGGGGGCGCGCCTGCGGGGGGCCGGCTGCTCGGAGTCCTCCGCCGCCCCCTCGGCCTCCTCTGCCTCGGCGTCGGCGTCGGGGCCGGGCCGGGGCCCGGTGGAGCGGCGGCGGCCGCCCTTGGCCTCCTTGAGGCTGCTGCGCAGCGCCTCCATCAGGTCGATGACGTTGTCCGGCGCCTCGCCCGCCTCCTCCTCGTGCGGCACCTCGACGCCCTGCAGCCGGGCCTCGATGACCTGCTGCAGCGCCTGCTGGTAGTCGTCGTGGAGCTGGGCGAGGTCGAAGTCCTCGGAGAGGGTGTCCATCAGCGACCGCGCCATCTTCAGCTCCTGCGGCCGGACGACGACCTCCTCCTCGGGCGCGATGCCGGCCGCCGGGCGGACCTCGTCGGGCCAGATGCAGGTCTGCAGGACCAGCGTGCCGTCGTGCACCCGCAGCACGGCCGGGGACTCCCTGGTCCGCAGCGCGATCTTGGTGACGGCGATCTGCCCGGACGCCGTGAGCGCGTCCCGCAGCAGCGCGTACGGCTTGGCGGCGGCCTTGTCCGCCACGCCGACGTAGTAGGCCTTGGAGAACATCAGCGGATCGATCTCGGAGGCGTCCACGAAGGCCAGCACGTCGATGATCTTCTTGCTGGGCAGCGGCAGGTCGGCGAGGTCCTGGTCGCTCAGGGTGACCGTCCGGCCGTCGGGCGACTCGTAACCCTTGGCGATCTCCGCGTACGGGACCTCCTTCTCCTCCTGCTCGCAGTACCGCTTCATCCGCACCCGGCCGCCGTCCTTGGCGTGCACCTGGTGCAGCGGGACGTCGTGTTCCTGGGTCGCGGAGTACAGGTGGACGGGGATGCTGACCAGCCCGAAGCTGATCGTCCCCTTCCAGGTGGTCTGCATGGGGTCGCCCTTCCCGGAGGTCCCCTACCGGAGATTTCCCACTCTGCCCGGATTCACCCCGATCGGCCACACGATCCCGCCCGGGCCGCTCCGGGAGGAGAATGCGGAGCGAACGAGGAGGTGGCGGCGGTGTCCGGATCCGACCCCCGGCGCGACTGCGCGCCCCCGCCCGCGTGGACGGCCTACCGCGTCACCTACGCCGTGGCCGGCGAGGCCGGCGTCCGGCGCGACGAGGTCACGCTGGTGCCCGGGTACTCGCAGGAGAGCGACATCCCGCGGATCCTGGCCGCCCGGCTGACCGGGCGGCCCGCGGACGGGTCCCGGATCGTGCTGCTGGACGTGCGAGCCCTTTAGGGCCCGGCCGTGTGCGGGCCGCCCCGAACGGCCCAGGGGCGCCGTGTCCCTGCGGATCGGGGCATTTCACCACCTAGCATCGGGTTTCGATCATTTCGCCCGCGCCGGTGACTGCCCGTCAACTCCACGCCCCGGGAGAGCCATGCCACCGTCCCCCCCTGCGCCCACCACCCCGGCCGGGCCCGGCGCACTGCGCTCGCTCGGCGAGTGGTGCGCACGCCACTTCCTGGTCGTGATCGCCCTCTGGCTGGTCGCGCTCGCCTGCATCCAGGTGGCCAACCGGTCCGTGGGCGGTGACTACTCCGACGACTTCTCGCTGCCCGGCACGCAGTCCGCCGAGGGCAAGGACGTGCTCCAGGCGCACGAGCCCGCCCTCGCCGGCACCAGCTCCCAGGTGGTGCTGCACGACGCCCAACCGCTCACCGATTTCGCGGGCGAGGTCGGCCAGGCGATCACCTCGCTGCAGGCGCTGCCCCACGTCCAGAGCGTGCAGAGCCCGCTGCCCCCGCCCGGCCAGCCCGCCCCGCCCGGCGGACCGCTGGCCACGGACGGGCTCACCGGCTACATCACCGTCCGCTTCGACACCAACCCGACCACCCTGGGCGACGAGTACCTCACCGGCGTGGACGACGCCGTCGCCCCACTGCGCAACGCCGGGGTGGAGGTCGAGTACGGCGGGCCGCTGGGCGAGCTGGCACGGCCGACCGCCGACGACCGGACGAGTGAGGCGATCGGCTTCGCCGTGGCGATCGTGGTGCTGCTGATCGGCTTCGGCAGCGCCATCGCGGCCGGCCTGCCCCTGGTGACCGCCCTGGTGGCGGCCATCGTCGGGCTGGGGGTGCTCGGGCTGCTGGCCGCGGCGACCACCTTCGCCACCGTCGCCCCGACCCTCGCCACCATGATCGGGATCGGCGTCGGCATCGACTACGCGCTGTTCCTGCTCACCCGGCACCGGCAGAACCTCATGGACGGCGTGGACCCGGTGAGATCCGCCGGCCAGGCCGTCGCCACCAGCGGGCGGGCCGTCCTCGTCTCCGGCTGCACCGTGATCATCGCGCTGACCGGCCTATCCGTCTCCGGGGTCACCTTCATCGCCAAACTGGGGCTGGCGGCCGGGGTCACCGTGGTGTCGGCGGTGCTCGGCGCACTCACCCTGCTGCCCGCCATGATGGGCCTGATCGGCCGCCGCATGGACCGGTTCACCGTCCGCAAGCCGGTCGCCGAGACCGGGGCCGCGCCGGGCGAGGAGATCACCGGCACCTGGCACCGCTACGCGCAGCGGGTCGAGCGCCGGCCCTGGTGGTTCCTCGCCGGCGGCGTGGTCGCGGTCGGCATCCTGGCGATTCCGCTGTTCTCCATCCAGCTCGGCCACATCGACGACGGCGCCGACCCGACCACCTTCACCGACCGGCGGGCCTTCGACCTGATGTCCGAGGGCTTCGGGCCGGGCTCCAACGGCCCGCTGACGGTGGTGGTCGACCAGAGCGCGGTGGCGGCGGACGCCCGGCCCGCCCTGCTGAGCTCCGTGCAGCAGGCCCTCGCCACCGTGCCAGGCGCCGCCAGCGCCACCCCGCTGCAGACCAGCCAGGACGGGGCCGTCCTGTTCAACACCGTCATCCCGGTGGACAGGCCCCAGGACAAGAGCACCACGCAGTTGGTGAACCGCCTCACGGACACCGTTCTGCCCCAGGCCGTCAGCGGGACGGGCGCCCGGACGTACGTCACCGGGACGACCGCCGCCCAGGTGGACTTCCTCGACATCGTGTCCAGCCGGCTGCCGCTGATCATCGCGGTCGTGGTCGGACTGGCCTTCCTGATCATCCTGGCCGTCTTCCGGGGCCTGCTGATCGCGGTCAAGGCGGCCGTGCTCAACCTGCTCTCCATCGCGGCCTCGTACGGGGTCGTGGTGGCGGTCTTCCAGTGGGGCTGGGGCGGGCCGGCGCTCGGCGTCTCGGGCACCGTGCCGATCGAGAGCTACGTCCCGATGATGATGTTCGCGATCGTCTTCGGGCTGAGCATGGACTACGAGATCTTCCTGCTCTCCCGGGTCCACGAGGCGTGGCTGCGCACCGGCGACAGCCGGGGCAGCGTCGCACACGCCCTGGAGATCACGGCCCGGGTGATCACCTGCGCCGCGCTGATCATGGTGAGCGTCTTCGCCGCGTTCATCGTCAGCGACAACATCGTGATCAAGATGATGGGCCTCGGGCTGGCCGTCAGCGTCCTGATCGACGCCACGATCGTCCGACTGCTGATGGTGCCGGCGGTGATGACCCTGCTCGGCCCGAGGGCCTGGTGGACGCCGCGCTTCCTGGACCGGATCCTGCCGCACATCGACACCGAGGGCGAGGGCGAGACGCCCTGACCCCGGCGGGCGGCGGAGCCTGGCAGCCGGGCGCGGACCCCCGCGCCCGGCTTCCTTGTGCCCCGGGAACGGTCGGCGCCGCCCGGGGCCCGCCGGAACCCTCAGGCCCTGAGCGAGGCCAGCGTGACGATGGTGATGTCGGACGGCGCCCCGACCCGCACCGGCGGGCCCCAGGCCCCGGCGCCCCGGGTGACGTACAGCTGGGTGTCGCCGTACCGCTCCAGGCCGGCCACGGTGGGGTTGGCGAGCTCGGCCAGGTAGCTGCCGGGCCAGAGCTGGCCGCCGTGGGTGTGCCCGGAGAGCTGGAGGTCGACGCCGTGCCGGACGGCGTCGTGGACGGTCACCGGCTGGTGCGAGAGCAGCACGGAGGTCCGGGAGCGGTCGCGGTCGCCGAGCGCCTTGGCGAAGTCCGGGCCGTCGCCCTCCGTCCGCCCGGCGAGGTCGTTGACGCCGGCCAGGTCGAAGCCGGCGAGCTCGACGCGGGCGTTCTGCAGCGGGTGGACGCCCAGCTCGCGGACGAAGTCGACCCAGGGCGCGGCGCCCGAGAAGTACTCGTGGTTGCCGGTGACGAAGTACGCGCCGTCGCGGGCCCGCAGCTGTGCCAGGGGCTCGGCCGCGCGGCCGAGGTCGGGGACCGACCCGTCGACCAGGTCGCCCACGATGGTGATCAGGTCGGGCTGCGCGCCGTTGATGGTGTCGACGATCCGCTGGGTGTGCGCGCGGCCGAGGATCGGTCCGAGGTGGATGTCGCTGACGACGGCGATCCGGTAGCCGTGCGCCCGCGCGGGCAGGGTGGCCAGCGGCACGGTGACCTGCTTGAGCCGGGGACCGCGCAGCACGCCGTAGGCGCCGTTGCCGACCACCGCGGCCGCCACCCCGGACGCGCCGATCGCCACCGTCCGGGCCACGAACAGGCGGCGCTCCGGGGAGGGGGCGGCGGCGGCGCTCTTGGGGTGCTCGGGCTTTTCGGGCTGCTCGGGGTGCTCGGGGTGCTCGGGGTGCTCGGGCGTGGGCTCCTCGGACTGCTGGGGCTGCTCGGGGCGCGGGGTGCCCGTCCGGCGCGGCAGCCGGAGCAGCAGCGGGCGGACGGCCTCGCCGATCGCCAGGGCGAGCAGCAGGTAGAGCAGCACCGCCAGCCACAGGTACCCCGGCCAGGCCAGCCAGCGCTCGACGGCCAGCGGCAGCGAGCGCCCGCCGACCAGGGCCCCGACCGCGAGCAGCGGCAGGAGGACGGCGAGCACCGTCCCGGTCCGCCGCCACCACCCGCCCGGCACGGAGACGTCGCGCACCAGGCGCCGCCAGAGGTACCAGTGCGCGAGGGCCAGAACGGCCAGGACGGCGAGCACGCCGAGCACCACGAGGACGATCATCACGCGGACAGTATGTACGGCATCCCGACCCACTCCGACGACGGCCCCCGGGCCCGCGAAAGAGCCTGACACTGCATCAGATTTGAGCTTTCCGGGATCCCGCTGCACCCGCTCTGACCAGGCCTTTTGTGTCCGCTGAGCGGACAGTTTCCGAGGCCTTGTTCCGATACTCGTAGGTAGAAGTTAAGTTGCACCGCATTGCGCGGGTCCGTCCCCCACCCTCCGGCGTACGAGCCGAGGGCAAGCCGCGCTGGAAAGGCACAGGGCACACCCTCCATGAGTGCGGAAACCACCACCTCGGCCGGATCGCCGCCGTCCGACGCCGTCTCTCGGCAGCACGGCGCGACCGGCACCACCGGCACGGTCGGCCCGAGCGGCAGCTCCGGGCAGCACGGCCAGGGCGGCGACGCCCACCTCAAGCCCGGGCTCAAGAACCGGCACCTGTCGATGATCGCCATCGGCGGCGTGATCGGCGCGGGCCTGTTCGTCGGCTCCGGCGCGGGCATCGCGTCCACCGGGCCCGGCATCCTGCTGTCCTACACGCTGGCCGGCGTGCTGGTCGTGCTGGTCATGCGGATGCTCGGCGAGATGGCCGCGGCCGACCCGCAGAGCGGCTCGTTCTCCGCGTACGCGGACCGGGCGCTCGGCCGCTGGGCCGGGTTCTCCATCGGCTGGCTGTACTGGTTCTTCTGGGTCGTGGTGCTCGCGGTGGAGGCCACCGCCGGCGCGAAGATCCTCAACAACTGGATGCCCGGCGTGCCGCAGTGGGCGTTCGCCCTGATCGTGATGGCCGTGCTCACCGCGACCAACCTGTTCTCGGTCGCCTCCTACGGCGAGTTCGAGTTCTGGTTCGCGGGCATCAAGGTGGTGGCGATCGCCGCCTTCCTGGTGATCGGCATCCTGGCCGCCTTCGGCCTGCTCCCCGGCACCCACGCGGTCGGCACGGAGAACCTCCTCGACCACGGCGGCTTCCTGCCGCACGGGGTGGGCGCGGTGTTCACCGGCATGCTGACCGTCGTCTTCGCCTTCATGGGCAGCGAGATCGTCACCCTGGCCGCCGGCGAGTCCGAGGACCCGGAGAAGGCCGTGAGCAAGGCCACCAACAGCGTGATCTGGCGCATCGGGATCTTCTACCTGGGCTCGATCCTGCTGGTCGTGACCCTGCTGCCGTGGGACTCCGCCGCCGTCAAGGGCAGCCCGTACGTGGCGGTGCTGGAGCACGTCGGGATCCCCGGCGCCGGCCAGGTGATGGACGTGATCGTGCTGACGGCCGTGCTCTCCTGCCTCAACTCCGGCATGTACACCGCCTCCCGGATGGCCTTCTCGCTCGGCCAGCGCGGCGACGCCCCCAAGGCCTTCGCCACCGTGACCAAGCGCGGCGTGCCACGGGTCGCGATCCTCTCCTCGGTGGTCTTCGGCTTCGTGGCGGTGTTCTTCAACTACACCTCGCCCAACACCGTCTTCTCCTTCCTGCTCAACTCCTCGGGCGCGGTGGCGCTGTTCGTCTGGCTCGTGATCTGCTTCTCCCAGCTGCGGATGCGCAAGATCATCGAGCGTGAGCAGCCGGAGCGCCTGACCGTGCGGATGTGGCTGTACCCGTACCTGACCTGGACGGCGATCGGCATGATCGGCTTCGTGATGGCGTACATGTTCACCGACGCCGACGGGCGCCAGCAGATGTACCTGTCGCTGGTCGCCGCGGCGATCGTCCTGACGGCGGCGGCCGTGGTGGGCCGCCGACGCCGGGCGGCGGAGGCGGCTGCCTGAGCCGCCGGCACCGCCGTCCACGGACGCCGGGCCCGGGAGCCGTTGCGGAGGCTCCCGGGCCCGGTGTCGTTTCCCCGGCCGCCGGTCGGGCGGTCGGGCGGTCCGGCTTCGGTACCGGATCATGACGGGACGGATATGACCTGCCGACCGGCAGCCCCTACCCTTTCCCCCTATGCGAGATCTTGTGGCGGGGATGGGGTATCTGGCCAAGGGCCAGAAATGGGTGGGGCGGCACGGCCGCTGGTGGGCGTTCGGGATGCTGCCCGCGCTGATCACCCTGGCGGGGTACGTGGTCGCGCTGGTGTTCCTCGGCGGCTGGTCGGAGGACCTCGCCGAGTGGGTCACGCCCTTCGCGGACGACTGGGGCTCCCCCTGGCAGGGCATGCTGCGCACCGCGCTCGCCGCGATCGTCTTCGGCGGCGGACTGCTGATCTCGGTGATCACCTTCACCGCGGTCACCCTGCTGGTCGGCCAGCCGTTCTACGAGTCGCTCTGCGAGAAGGTCGACGAGACCGAGGGCGGCGCGCCCACCCCGCCGGACGTCCCGCTCTGGCGGGAGCTGTGGATCTCGGCGCGGGACAGCCTGTACGTCCTGGTCCGGGTCCTCGGCTTCGGCATCCTGCTGTTCGCCTGCGGGTTCATCCCGGTGGTCGGGCAGACCCTGGTGCCGGTGGCCGGGTTCCTGGTGTCCGGGTTCTTCCTCTCGGTCGAGCTGACCGCGGTCGGCCTCCAGCGGCGCGGGGTGCCGCAGCGCGAGCGGATCCGGCTGCTGCGCGCCCGGCTGGGGCTGGCGCTGGGCTTCGGCGTGCCGCTGATCCTGGGGTTCCTGATCCCGTTCGTGACCGTCCTGGCCATGCCCGGCGCGGTGGCCGGGGCGACCCTGCTGGCGCGCGACCTGGTGCCGGTCGAGGACGGGGAGGCGGCGCAGGAGCACGACGGGGAGCCGGACGGGGGGCCGGACGACGGTGGGCAGCCGCCGGTGCCGGAGGTGGCCTCCTACGGCAGCGCCTACGGGCAGCAGCCGGCCCCCGGCAACCCGTACGCGGGCGGGCCGCAGACCGCGCACCCGTACGCCGCCAACCCTTACGACGGCAATCCCTACGCCCAGCCGCAGGCCCCGGCCGAGCAGAATCCGTACCGGCGCGGCTGACCCACCCGCACCGCCGTGATCGTCCGGTCACGCTGCGTCGACCACGGGCGGCGGCGGCTGTGAGGCCGCCCACAGGGGATTCGGCTACTACTGCCCTCGATAGTTGTCGGCTCGCCGGGGCCCGCCTCCCGGCGGGCGGCGGGGAGCGACCCACCCGGGCCCGGCCCGTCGGGGTGCGGCCCACCGGCCCCGAACACCGCAGGCCACCACCGCGTTTCCGCCTCCCGATCGACGGCGGCGGGCCGGATCCGGTCGAGGATCGCTCAAATCGGTCAAATCACCACAAAGCGCCCGGCCTAGGCCGGGCGCTTCGGCGTTCACGCCGCCGTGGCCACTACCGGCGGTAGTAGCGGGCACCTTTGCCGCCCGCTCCGGGCTCTGCAAAGAATGTCCAGTCGCCAGGCAGCGCGGACCGGCCCGTCCACCGCGCATCCCGCCCGCCCCGCCCTCACCGGCCGGGGTGCATGGCCGTCACCGACGGCACTGCGGGCCTGCTCCCCCGAGCCCGTGCTCCGGACGCCCCGCGTCCCCCGGCACGGCCCCGACGGAAAAGGATCGTCCGCTCCATGCAGCTCAGCCATGCCCGCCGCAACTCCCTGATCACCGGCATCACCACCCTCGTGGTGGCCGGCGCGGCCACCGCCGCCCTCGCCATCCCGCAGAGCGCCGACGCCGTCGCCCCGGCCGCCGCCCCGGCGGCCGGCGTCTCCGTGGACGGTCAGCCGGTCGCAGCGGCGGAGCAGGCCCAGCCGGACGCCGCGGCTGCTGCCGCGGCCGCTGCCGTCGCCGCGCAGGCGCAGGCGCAGGCCGAGGCGGACGCCGCCGCTGCCGCCGCTCAGGCCCAGGCCGCCGCCCAGGCGCAGGCCGAGGCCGAGGCGAAGGCCCAGGCGGACGCCAAGGCGAAGGCCGACGCCGAGGCCGCCGCCTCCCGCTCGCAGCAGCGCCCCGCCCTTAACGCCAAGCCCACCTACTCGGGCAGCCCGCGCGAGATCGCCGCCCAGATCGTCCCGGCCGGCCAGCTGCAGTGCTTCAGCAACATCGTGTCCCACGAGAGCAGCTGGAACCCCCTCGCCGTCAACGCCTCCTCCGGCGCCTACGGCCTGGTCCAGGCCCTCCCCGGCACCAAGATGGCCTCCGCCGGCTCCGACTGGCGCACCAACCCCGCCACCCAGATCAAGTGGGGCCTCGACTACATGAACTCCCGCTACGGCAGCCCTTGCGGCGCCTGGGCCTTCTGGCAGAGCCACCACTGGTACTAAGCCGAACCCCCGGCGTGTCCCGCTGAACGGAAGCCCACCCGGCACCCTGCGCCGGCTCTCCGACCTACTGCAGGGGCGCAGCTGACACCCGGAGGACTGCAACAAACGCCCGAGGCTGCCCGCACATGTCGTGCGGGCAGCCTCGACGCCGTTCAGTCGCAGGTGAGCGGCGACCACCGATCCGCCGACGTCCGCAGAGGCGCCTTGTTTTCCGACCCTGCTGCCGTCGGCAATCACCTACCTACCCATGGAACCAACATCCGAGCTACTGTGGATGTCATGACTGCGGCCTACGAGGACGTGCCTTTCAGCGAGCTACTTCACCATCCCGCCGCGACCACACGCAGACTGGACGCCGTCCGCGCGCTGCGGCTACGGCGACGCGACGCCGCAGACCTCGCCCTGATGCGCGTCGACCAGATGGAGCGGGACGCATCAGTCGTCGACTTCACCTCGCGCCTGCTTGCAGGGCTCGTGCGAACCGAGAACGTCGCGGCCCTGCGACAGGCTCTGCCTGAGGCCCTGCCATGGAGCACCTTCCTGCCCTCCGAGGACATCGAAACCCTGCTATCCGAGCTGGTGGACACGGCTCGCGGCGCGGTGGCCCTGGACAACCTCGCCCCGATCGCCCTCCTGCTCACCCAGTGGCGACACAGCGCCGAGATCTACGCAGACCCCGCCCTGCACGCCATCCTCACCCGCGAGCCTGACGGCGACCTCGGACCAGTCCCCATGCCCGAGGCGGAGTGAGCCCGAAGCGCGGAGACCGGGCCGCGCCGCCACCCGTCGGCGACGAGTACGACCTCCGATTCGCCAACACCGAGGCCGCCGACGGCTGGGAACAGCTCGGCCGCCAGGCAGCGGGCAACCTGCGCCGCGCCTTCGAGAGGATCCGTGCCACTCCCCGCGCCGCCGACAACCCAGACCGCCAGCACCGCCTCAAGGGCAAGCTCGGCACCAGCACCTTCAAGGGCCGGGAACTTGAACGCTGGCAGTACGAGGTCACCGGCGGCGGACGCATCTGGTACCTGCTGGACGACACCACCCGAACAGCCTGGATCACCTACGCGGGCACCGGCCACCCCAAGGCCACGGACTGAGCTTCTCCCCGCGTACCCGCCCCAGGCGACGTCCCACCACCACTGCCGCTCAAGGGGTGGGATGGGTGCGGTTGAGGGTGGTGGAGCGGGCTGTGGCCGGCGTCCTGGCCGGGCCACCACTGGTACTAAGCCGACAATCGGGCTGCCTAAGCCCAAAGGGATCTGTGCCGTGGTCGACCTGGTCGACCACGGCACACAGCCTTGCCCGGCACCCCTGGCGACCACCTCGACGAGCTGCTCACGGTGCGGCGATGGACCTGCACACCCGGCTGTGTCCGCTCTGCCTCAGTCGAGGCCAACCGATTTTGCCAGCGCCACCACCTCAAGCACCTGCTCCACCCCCAAATGCCGGACATCCCACAGAAGCGCAGCCGTGTCCGCCACCTCCGGCGGAAGCTCACGGAGCGAACCCGGCGGGCGGTGAATTCCCGTCAGCGCCTCAAGGGTTCCGAACGGCACTCCGAGTACAGCGGCAAAGCCGGTGAGAAGCTCGGCATCGAGCTGCCTCGTTCCATGCCCCACGGATCCGATGGTCGCACCCGCCACGTAGACACCGGACATGTAAGCCATGACCTTGGCTGCGGACACCAACCTCAGATTACGGAGGGCGAGCATCCGCACGAGGAGGGAACCGGCTCCGGGAGGGTACTGCTCATAGGCGCGCTCCTTCCTGGGGGAGTACGTCCGCGGCACCCCCGAGAGGGACCGGGCATGGTCGCGCAGTCGCTGCCGGTGGACCGCGGGCAGGGCAAGCGCACTCTGTACCAGCCTCGGGAGCTCACGTCCCGACCTCTCGTCGAAGCTCAATGCCTCACCCCCGAGAGGGAGACCGGCGACGAGGAGGAGGTCGTCACAGCGCAGCCCGGTCCGATCCGCCAGCTGACCGAGGAATTCCTTCGTTGGAGGCTGCCCCCCGAGGGGAGTCTCCGGCTGACCCGCTGGGCGGTCGTCGTCCTGTCGGAGACCCGTGACCGGGCTCCGGATGAGTCGATCCAGGAGCCCGTCACGGTCTGGGAGATCGGGAATGTCCATTTGCCACCGCCACATCGGAAGACAGAGCCGTTCGGCCGTCTGAAACTTGCTGGGGCGGCCTCCGCAGAGGCCGCCCCAGCGGAATCCACCCTCAGAACAAGCGCCGAGTGGGCCCCTTGTAGTACTCCCAGACACTCTCGCTGAAGTCCCAGCCGTGCCGCCGGAACGCCCTCTGACTGATTTCCAGCAGCGTGGGACCCGGCATGTTCTTGTCGGGACGGTAGTGGCCGGAGAAGTTGATGATACGGGAGATCACGCCTTCGACGTCCACTTCGAACGTTCCTGCCATGATCACTCCTTGATGGTCACCCAGGGAGGCGTGCCCTGCACCGAAGTCCGCCAGCGTCTCGTCGTCCAATGCGCGCAGGGAACCATCCCGGCGGACGATGAAGGTGTAGGTGCCCTCGGTGAGCGGGGCCCCCTTCGCAAGCCCTTCGCCCGCAGGAAGGTCCGCCTGGTATGAGTGGTCGACGCCCTCGCGGTACGGCTCCCACACATGGGGATCAGGGCACTCGTTGTGGACCAGGACCGGGGTGGTGCCGGCCAGCACATAGTAGGTGTGGAGCTGGGCGACCGTCAGGTTGTACATCTGCTGGGCGCCGGAGAAGGGGCGCACGGCGGTGATGCGGACGGGGGTGCCGGTGGTGGTCTTGAGGGTGTGGCCCTCGGTGAGGTCGGCCGCGGGGACCCAGGTGTGGGTGGTGTCGTCCCAGAAGGGGTGCTCGGCGGTGGTGTGGACGGTGCTCTCGGCGCCGGACTCCGTCCGGACCGTGAGGTCGATCAGCTCCTTGTCCTCGTGGACGAGCGTGGCGGTGACGGCGCGGGCGCCCTGCTCGGTGGCGGTTTCCTGGTCGGCGGCCTGGACGAGGTCGCCGGTCTTGATGTCGCCGATCGCCTTGCTGCTGCCGTCGGCCATCAGGACCGGGGTCTCGGGCGTGAAGCTGCAGGTCGTACCGTGCGGCGGGGAGGGGTCGGTCTTGGGGGTGGCCGGCGCCTTGGGGTCGGCCTGGTGGACCTTCGGGGCCGCGGGCTCCTGGTGGGGAGTGCTCGGCCCGGAGGAGCCGCCCTTCGGGCCGGACGGCTTGGGGCTGCTCTTCGGCAGGAGTTTGCCGGCGGCCTTGCGGATGCCGCCCGCGTCCTTGATGGCCTTGGTCGCCAGCCGGACGCCCTTCACGCCGGCCTTGACGAGTCCGACTCCGTCCACCGCGATCTCGACGACGGTCTCGACGATCTCGCCCGCGACGTAGTACGGGTCGTCGTGCGCGATCCCGAAGATGTCCGCCACGGGGTGCGAGGTCGGCTCGATGTAGTGGGTGGTCCCGAAGAGCGGGACCCCGGCCTCCTTGCTCATCTCGTTCGCGGCGTTGTTCATCGCCACGTACGGGCTGTTCTCCACGGCCCAGCCGATGGCGCTGTCGACGGCGCCGGCGACGAACTTGCCCGCCTTCTTGCACCAGCCGCAGCTGGGCCAGAGGCCGTTCGGGTCGCTCAGGTTGACCGGGTTGTTGTTGCCGTAGGCGTAGCCGCCCATCTGGTTTGGATCGCCGGCCATCAGGACCGGGTCGACGCTGAGGAAGCGGCCGAGGGCGGGGTCGTAGTTGCGGGCGCCCAGCAGGTTGAGGCCGCTGGTGGCGTCGGCGGGCTTGCCCAGGTAGCCGTGGTTGTCGGCCCAGGACTGCGGGACGGTGCCGCGCGGGTTGCCGTAGGGGTCGAAGGCGCGCCGGGTGACGGCCTTGGTGGTGCCGTCGATCTCCAGGCCGGACGTGCCCTGGAGGTCGGTCGGCTGGTAGGTCAGGGCTCCGCTGCTGGAGCGGACGATGACGGTGCCGTCGGGGTTGTTGTAGTAGCGCGTACCCGAGACCGTGTCGGTGGCCCGGTCGAGGGTCAGCTGCTCCTCGCCGCCGAACAGGTAGAGGACGGTGCTGTCGGGGCCGCGATGGATCAGCAGGCCGCCGTTGGCGTCGTAGAGGTAGGTCGCCGTCCGGTTGACGCCACCGCTGGGGGTGGTGACGGTCTCGGTGAGGCCCTCGGCGTTGTAGGTGAAGGACTGGGTGGTGCCGGGGGCCGGGGTGCCCTCGGCGGAGTCCCACTTCTGGTTGGGGCTGCCCGGCGCGCAGGTCCACAGGATGACCCGGGTGACGGGCTCGGTGGTGGCGCCGGGGATGTCGATGCACAGGCCCGAGGCCGGGTTGACCAGCGTGCCACCGGCGCCGGGGCGCCACTCCTGGCCGGCGCTGCCGTCACAGGTCCACAGTTCCAGCTGGGTGTTGCTGCCGCCGGAGCCGCCGACCGGGCGCAGGCACTTGCCGACTGCCCTGAGCGTGCCGTCGGTGCCGGCCGTCCACTGCTGCCCGGTACCGCCGTTGCAGGTGAAGGAGAAGATCCCCGTGCCGTCGGCGTCCCAGGCGTGGTCGACGTCCAGGCAGAGCGGGGTGGTGCCGGTCGCCAGGCCGGAGGCGATGGTGCCGCTGTTGGTGCCCGCCCGGGAGGTGGTGTTGCCGGCCTGGTCGTACTGCGGGGTCAGGGTCGCGTTGGAGGACGGACCGGTGGGGGCGTTGGTGCTGACCGGCCACTGCTGGTTGCCCTGGCCGTTGCAGTACCAGAGCGCGACCTGGGTGCCCGGGGTGGCGTTCCACGCCGGCAGGTCGAGGCAGAGGTTCGCACCGGTGTTGAGCAGCGCGCCGTTCGCGCCGTCCTGCCACTGCTGGAGGTCGCCGCCGTCGCAGGTCCGCAGCTCGATCGCGGCGCCGGGCCAGTTGCCGACCGGGCCGGCGCACTTGCCGAGGGCCCGCAGGGTGCCGTCGGCGCCCCTGGTCCACTTCTGCGCACCGGAGCCGTTGCAGGTGTAGACCTGGACGGCGGTGCCGTCGGCGGTCCATGCACCGTTGACGTCCAGGCAGTTGGACGTGGAGCCGTTCGGCACCGCGGAGGTCACCGTGCTGGTCGCCGGACCGCTGGAGGTGGTGACGGTGGTGGCGCTGTTCGGCTTGGCCGCCGGGGTGCGGCCGCCGCCGGGGTAGGTGATGGTCTGGGTGATGTCGCGTGAGGTGTCGCCGGTGATGTCGTGCTTGACCTGCTGGGTGCGGTCACCGAGCAGGTTGTGCTGCCAGCTCTGCCAGTAGGGGGCCGGGCCGCCGATGGCCGACGGACCGGGGTTGGGGTTGTTGCAGTGCGAGAGCTGTCCTGCGGTCTCCTTGCTGACACCCCAGGTGTCGGTCCAGGCCTCGGCCAGGCGGTTCAGCCCGTCGTAGCGGTAGCACTGGACGTCGAAGGCCTGGTCGGTGCTGCCGGAGGACTGCAGCTCCGCGACGTTGGTGAGGTTGCCGGCCTCGTCGTAGCCGTAGGTCTTCGCGGAGACCGGGTTGGCGTCGCCGGTCTGGAGGCTGACCCGGTTGGTGGTCAGTCGGCCGGTGGCGTCGTCGTAGGTCTGCTTGGTCCGCAGCAGGCCGCCGGCCTTGCCGTAGGTGGACTGGAGCAGCTGGCCGCGGGGGTTGTAGCTGGCCAGGTCGAGCAGCGGGGTGTTCGCCGTGCCGCTCTGGAGCAGCTTGCCCTGGACGTTGTAGCCGAAGCCGAGGCTCTCGGCGGGCAGGCCGCCGTCGGCGTTGTAGCCGATGGAGGCCAGCAGGCCCACGTTGGGGGTGTAGGCGGCACTGGACGTGTAGTCGCCCGCCAGCCTGCCCTCGGACGCCGGGATGGTCGTGGTGGTGCCGGTGGGCTGGTAGGCGGTGTTGTAGCCGTTCACCTTCTGCACGTACTGGTTGCCCGAGGCGCCGCCGTCGTAGCGGGTGGTCGAGGTCGGGTAGCCCTTGGCCAGGGTGTCGTAGGTGGAGGAGGCGAGGAGCTTGGCCGGGTCGGCCGTGCTCGTGCCGTCGTACCGCCCGGTGACCCGGCCGAGGAGGTCGTAGGTGAAGGAGATCGAGCGGCCGCGGCCGTCCGTGCTGGTCGCGACGCGCCCGAGGTCGTCGTAGGCGACGGTGGAGGTGCCGCTGCCGGGGTCGGTCTGGGAGATCCGGTTGCCCCGCAGGTCGTAGCCGTACGACCAGGTGTTGCCGACGGTGTCGGAGATGGCGGACACCTCGCCGCCGGGCTTGTAGCTGTAGCTGGTGGTGACGTCACCGATGCCGGGGCCGCCGTGCACGACCGAGGAGGTCGTCTGCCCGAGCGCGTTGGTGAACGTGGTGGTCGCCGTCCCGCCGTTCGGCGGGGTGGAGTCGACCCGGTCGGCGCCCGGGTAGGCCGTGGTGGACTGCCACAGCAGGCTGGCCTTGGCGTACAGCTGCTGGGCGGTCGGGCGGCCTAGCCCGTCGTAGACCGTGACCTGCTCGGACGGCAGGGTGTTCTCGGTCTCCTCGAACAGGGTGGAGCCGGGGGCGGTGGTCGGGTCCGACCAGGTGGGGATGGTGATGACCGGCCAGCCGTGGCTGTCGTACCGGACCGAACTGACCAGTCGTCCCTCGGAGTTGTTGGCCGGCGTGGACTGGTTCTGCCTGGCCTGCAGCATTCCGTCGTAGATCGCGACCGAGGTGCTGTAGGTCTCGTTCTCGCGCAGCGTCCTGGTGGTGATGCTGGAGACGTCCGGCTTCTCACCCTTGCCGTGCACCGCGTACTCGAAGGTCCGGTCGGCGCTCTTGCCGTCGTCCTTGTTGCGTCCGGGCGTCCACACCTTGGTGCGGCGGCCGAGGGCGTCGTAGGCGGAGTCGGTGATCCGCCCGTTGACGTCGACGGCCCGGGTGACCAGGCCGCGGGCGGGTGCGATGACGCTCCTGCCCGTCCACCCCAGGGCGTTGGTCGAGGACAGCTCGGTGGCCAGGATGCCGGCGGCCGGGGTGTAGGCGGTGGTGGTGACGGTTCCCGCGGCGTCCACGTCGCGGACGACGCGGCCGTACTGGTCGTGGCTCTGCGCGCCCTGGGTCTGGAAGACCGGCTGGCCCGAGCCGTCGTAGGACTTCACGGACTGGGTGGCGGTGAGCAGGCCCAGCGAGGTGCCGTTCTGTCCGAGCACGCCGACCGCGCCCGGGTTGGCGACGTCGCCGTTGCCGTCGTAGACGTACCGCTTGTGGCCGATCGTCCGGTCGGCGCTCTCGGCCGTGCCGCACGGGCCGGCGACGCTGACGCTCTCCTTGGGGTAGATCAGCATCATCGGGTTGGCGGTGGGCGGGTCCGCGTAGGTGACCGTCGTGCAGGTCTCCTGGGCGGGCACCGAGACGTCACCCTTGTCGTGGACCTTGGACTGGCGCCCGAGGTCGTCGTAGTCCGTGCTCGTGCGGGTCGTCCGCCAGGTCTGGCTGTCGGACAGCAGCGACAGTTCCCGGCTGCCTGTCGTCTTGACCCGCTGCGCGGTGAGGGGCGGCAGGGTGGACAGCGTCCGGGGCGGGTCGGGCGGGAGGGTGGTCTTCTTGGAGGCCCAGGCCGTGCGGGCCTTCGAGGCCGTCTCGACGGTGGTCGGCACGTCGGGGACGGCCTTCGCGACGGCCGTGCCGTTCGCGGACTTGGTGTAGGTCGTGGTCTCCTGCGCCATGCCGGCCAGCAGGGGGTTGTCGTCGACCGCGTCCTGGTCGACGGAGTTCTTCCAGGAGACCTGCCGCCTGGTGGTGCCGTTGGCCAGGTAGTCCCCGTTCATACCCCGGAAGTAGGTGGACGTGCTCCGGGTGATCGCGTCCGGGGCAGCACCGGTGGTGGTGGTGACGGTGCGGTAGCCGCGGAAGTCGTTCCAGGTGCGGAACCGGTCGTCGGTCAGCTCGGAGTCGTCGCGGTGCCAGGCGGCGCCCAGGCCCTCCTCGCCGTAGGTGTACGAGGTGGACTGCGCGGGGGAGGCGGCCTTGGTCAGGTCGGAGACGGTGACCTTGGCGACCAGGGTCTTGTGGAACCAGTCCGCGATGGGCTCGCCGCCGCCGGGCGTGGTCCAGTACACCGGGAAGCAGGCCATCGTGTTGGTGTCGGCCGAGGCCGGCATGGTGCCCTTGTTCCGGGAGCACTCCTGGTCGCGGTAGGAGACCGCGATGAAGGAGCCGGTGTCGGTCTGGATGCCGGAGATCCGGGGCCGGTACAGCGGGGGCGCGGCGGGCGTCAGGCCGTCCACGCGGTTGTCGACCTCGATGCCCTTGAAGCTCACCGGGTCGAGGGTGACCGCCTGCTCGCGGTCGCCGGCGCTGGTGTCCAGGCCGGTGTGGCTGATCTCGGAGAGCCACAGCACCGACTGGAGGGAGCCGGCGTTCCTGGTGTCGCCCTCGGTGCCGGTGACGGGGTCGATGGTGGCACCGGCCTCGGAGAACAGGTGCTTCAGGTCGTACTGGTCGACGCTCTTCCACCCGGCGGCGGTGCGGATCTCGGTGGTGATCCGGTTCAGCCGGACGGTGGACCAGAAGGTCGGCGAGGCGATCTTGCAGACGTTCGGCCCGGTCCCGCTGGTCGGCCAACCCGCCTGGCAGTTGAGGTCGTAGGGGGTGTCCTGCCAGCTGCCCGCCGTCGAGGTGTTCAGGTTCGACGCCTTGCAGAGGTCGTCGGAGACCACGCAGCGCTCGGCGGTGCCGAAGGTGACCCGGGAGGAGGGCTCCCGGCCCGCGGTGGCGTCGGAGAGCTGGTAGCCGTAGGAGATGCCCGTCAGGTGGCCGGCCCGGGTGTACGGCTGCAGGGAGCCGTAGCCGCCGGACTTGGCCGCCTGGCCGTAGCCCATGCTGTAGTAGTTGGTCTCGTTCGCCCAGTCGTAGCGCTGCAGGTTGCCCTGTGGGTCGACCACGAAGTCGATGTTGAAGCGGTAGCCGGGCTGCTTGTCGCACTGCGACGCCTTGCCCTTGGCCGCCGTGTAGCACGGGTCGCCGCTGTTCGGGTGGTAGACCGGCTCGGCCCAGGCGCTGTTGGTGGCGTTGTCGGAGCTGGTGCCGGGCGCGTGGTTGAGGCCGAGGTAGTAGGCGGTGCCGTCGGTCGTGGTGACCTTGAAGTACTCGCCCTCCCACAGGCCGTTGACGGCACCGGTCAGCCGCTCGACCCTGGTGCCGTCGTCCGACTCCAGGTGGTAGACGCCGTTGGCGTCGCGGATCAGCTCGCCCGAGTGCGAGCCGAGCGACAGCGTGGCGTTCCAGCCGGCCCAGCACTGGTCGGCGGAGCCGTCGATGCCCGCGTTTCCACAGCCCTTGTAGGAGCGCTCGATGAAGCCGGGGCTGTACGACCAGCCGTCACCGATCCACGAGGCCTGCGAGTTGCGGGCCGAGGTCTCGCCGTCGATGGCCTGGGAGTTGTAGCTCAGCGCCACCGAGGGCACCGAACCGGCCAGCGAGGGCGGCAGCGGCACCGGGTAGCTGTAGGTGAAGGCCCCCGAGGCCGTCTGGGACCAGCTTCCGGAGGCCGAGAGCGAGGTGGCCCCGTAGGAGCCCTGGGAGCCGCCGACGTCCGCCACCGCCGCGAGCGCGAGCGACGACGCGGCCTGCACGCCCGACGCGGGGGCGGCGAACGCCTTCGCACCCGCGGCGGCGCCGCCCGATCCGCCCCCAGCCGGGATCGCGACCGTGCCGGTCAGCTTCCGGCCGACCGGGTCGTTCTGGTACTCCACCGGCACCTGCTGGCGGCAGGCCTCTACCTGAGGTGTCGTCAGGGCACAGGAGGGCATGGCCACCAGCCGCAGCCGGGAGGCCCAACCGCCGCCGTAGGCCTGGGCGATCGCGCCGTAGTCCAGGGACACCGCGACGCTTCCGGCCTCGGTACGACTGTCCGCGCGCGACAGCCCGACGAGCAGGCCGTCCACGCCGGCCGACTGGGCCTTGGCCCGGTCGGCGACCTTCACCTCGACCGAGGACGGCGCGCTCACCGGCGCCTCCGAGCCGACGATGTCGCGGGCCTGGGCGCCGAGTTGCTCGGGCGCCGCGGTGCCGACCAGGACAGGTGTGGCACCGGCCCGCACCGGGGCCTGCCCACTCGCGGGCTTACCGGCGGGCGCGGACCCGGACTTCGCGGCCGTCCCGCCCAGGTTGACGGTGGCGGTGGCCTCGGCCGGCCACTGCGCGGGGCTCGGCTTGCGGGCCGTCAGCTCGCGCGCGCCCGCCTGAGGCTTGGCCTCGACCCGGCCGGTCCCGTCCGCGTTGTGCCCCTGGACCTTGGGCAGCTGCTGCAGCGGGTCCGCGGGCCAGGTCTTCTCGTCGTAGTCGTAGTGGTATCCGCCGACGACCTCGGCGCCCGCCATCGGCACCAGGAGCGACAGCACCGCAGTAAAGGCAGCGACCGTCACCACCCTTCGCCGAAAGCCGCGCTCCGGATGATCGGAACCGAACCAGCGCAGCCTCGCGCGCACCGTCAACCCCCCGTTTGATAACAGCCTATGAATACCCGTCGCCTCGGAGTCAGTGATTTCCCGGGCGATCGTGCGTGGTCGCCGGAACCGTATTGTCACGGGCACGAACCGCGCAATAGCCTGCCCGCGATCGACCGGTGCGGCGCGAGCCCCAATACCGGTCCTTCGCTGCTCAGCCGCTCGAACCTGCCTCTCCGCGGCCGGTTCCTGACCCACCGTGTGACGTTCGCCACGCAACCGGGTCCGGGCCGGTCGAACCACCCTGAAAGGGACCATTCGTGGGGGAACCCCGTCGTGTCCGGCAAAGCCGCACACGTAGACTGACGCACCGTCTGGCACTGATATCCGCTGTTGGTGGACTTGTTTTGGGAACTGCCGGACCGGCATTCGCCGACGACCGGCCATTCGCCGTCAAACCGGCGCAGAACACCCGGCCCGAGGCATTGCCGACTCCGCCGCCGGGCGGCCCGGTCCAGGCTGCCAGGCTCAAGGCCAAGAGCACCGGAAAGCCCGTCACCGTCGACGAGTTGACCACCGAGTCCTCGCTGACCGTCGCCGAACCGGACGGCAAGCTGACCCTGACGACCCATCTGCAGGCCGCCCGGGTCAAGAAGAACGACGCCTGGACGCCGGTCGACGCCGACCTCGCCCGCAACCAGGACGGCAGCTGGTCGCCCAAGGCCACCCCGTCGGGCGTGGCGCTCTCCGGCGGCGGCACCGGACCGCTGGCCACGCTGACCGACAAGGCCGGCCGCAGCCTGGCCCTCACCTTCCCGGTCGCGCTTCCCGTGCCGACCGTGAACGGGGCCGGCGCCCGGTACCCGGAGGTGCTGCCGGGCGTGGACCTCCAGGTCGACGTCACCGACCAGGGCGCGGTGCGCGAGGTCCTGGTGGTGAAGGACGCCAAGGCCGCCGCCAACCCGCAGCTCGCGTCGCTGCGGCTGGCCACCTCGGCGAAGGACCTCAGCGTCTCCGCCGACCAGACCGGCACGCTGACGGCCCGGGCGGCCGACGGCACCACGGTGTTCAGCGCGCCGACGCCGGTGATGTGGGACTCGGCGACCGCCGGTCCCGCGGCGGGCAGGCCCGAGGGCCGCGCCGCCAAGTCGGCCCCCGGCGCGGCCGAGGCGCCCGCGCAGGCCGAGGCGCCCGCACAGCCCGTCGCGGGCGGTGCCCAGCTGTCCTCCACCGACGGTCCCGGGGACAACGCGAAGATCCGCCCGATCGGTGTGAAGGCCGACGACGGCGCGCTGACGCTCACCCCCGACGCCGGGCTGCTCGCCGGCCACGACACCGCCTGGCCCCTGTACATCGACCCGACGTTCACGCCCACCGCGCCGATGGGCACCAACCACTTCGTCCAGGTCATGGAGGGCTGCCCCTCGCCCGGCTCCCAGCTCGACAAGGAGCAGCCCAAGGGGCAGGGCGTCGGCTACCAGCAGTACCAGGACAACTGCTTCGGCATGGAGCGCTCGTACTTCGAGTTCAACACCTCGGCGCTGGACAGCCGGATGTACATCGACGAGGCCACGGCCTACTTCTACGAGACGTACGGCGCCAACCACGACTGCAACAACGCCACCGCGCCCGTCACCCTGAAGTGGATGAAGGACGCCATCGGCACCGGAACGGACTGGCTCCACCAGCCGCAGATCCACCAGGACCTCCAGACCCAGCGGCCCAAGAGCGCCTACTGCAACCAGCAGCCGGTGAACTTCACCGTGACCGGTGCCATCCGGGAGGTCGCCCAGGGCGGGATCCAGCAGTGGACGCTCGGCCTGTTCGGCGACGAGTCCCGCTCCGCCGGCAACTACGGGTTCATGCGCTTCAACAAGAACCCGTACATCCAGGCCAAGTACGACATCGCCCCGAACACCCCCGACGCGTTGTACACCAACCCGGGCTCGCAGAACCCGAGTAGCACGGCCTGCGGCGGAGGCGAGCCCGGCTGGATCGGCATGACCACCCTGGCGGGCGACACCTCGAACATCACGCTCAACGCGTATGCCTCGACGCCGATGTCCGGCAACAACCTGGTGGTCGGTTTCCACACCTGGGACAACATGGTCGACGACGGCCACGGCAACCCCTCCGACGCCACCTGGCGGGCCAGCGAACCCATCGGCTCCTCGGGCTGGGGCCAGGCCAACATCGGCGGCCGGGTCTCCGACGGCCACCAGTACGGCTGGAACGCCTGGGCCTCCGACGGCCTGCTCGACAGCCCCGGGTCGGCCTACTGCTACTTCAACGTGGACCTCACCCCGCCGTCCCTCGCGCAGTTCACCCCCCTGCAGTCCTTCCCGCCGCTGGGCAGCGGCCTGAAGCCCACCGCCCACGCCGGTGACCAGGGCGTCAGCATCTCGGTCAGCAGCAACGACCCGACCCCCGGCGGCTGCACCCGCGGCTCGTGCATCAAGAGCGGCGTGCGCGGCTTCCAGTACTCGCTGGACGACAACATCCCGCCGGTCGGCGCCAACTTCAAGGAGGCCGCCCCCGACGCCGACGGCACCGCCGTCGCGGACATCCCGATCAACCTCCCCCGCGACCAGTGGGGCACCCACCGGCTGTACGTCCGGGCCGTGGACGGCGCGGGCAACACCCAGCCCGAGGCCGCGGTCTACGACTTCTACGCCCCCTGGAACCCGGACAACAAGGTCGCCCCGGGTGACGTGAACGACGACGGCACGCCCGACTTCCTGGCCCCCGACTCCCAGGGCAACCTCACCCTGCTGCCCGGCAACGCGGACGTCACGGCCGCACCCGTCGTGTCCTCGGCCAAGAGCCAGAGCCCCGAGCACGACAGCTGGAACAACTACCTCATCGCCCACCGCGGTTCCGTCACCGAGGGCAGCGTCGACGACCTGATCGCCTACAACAAGGGCACCCACAAGCTCTACGCCTACCTCAACGACGCCTCCTCCGTCCCCGCCGGCACTCCGGGCCACTTCAGCCTCGGGAACTTCATGCCGCTCGGCGCGGCCGGCACCTGCCCGAGCGGAATCGACGGCACCTGGAACAACGTCACCCAGCTGGTCTCCCCCGGCAGTTACGGCAACCCGCGCAAGCTGGCCAACGTGGTCACCGTGGAGAACAACCTCCTGCGGTTCTACGTCGGCAACTACACCGGCGGCTGCCGCCTGGAACCGGGCGTCACCCTCGGTGACGGCGACTGGTCCAAGGTCACCCTGCTCACCCCCGGTACCGTAGGCGGCACCCCCACCCTGTGGGCCCGCGACAACGTCACCGGCGCGATCCTCAGCTACCCGCTGGCCTTCGACGCCGAGGGAAAGCCCACCGGCACCCTCCACGCCCCGGTCCACCGCCCGCTGGTCTCCGGCGTCAAGAACGCGGACGGCGTCGGCATGTGCGCCGACATCGACCACGGCTGGACCTCGAACGGCACCACGGCCTTCCTGTGGAACTGCGGCGCCGGCAGCCCCAACCAGCAGTTCACGCTGGGCGCGGACGGCCTGGTGCACGTCCTCGGGAAGTGCCTCGACATCCAGGGCGAGGGAACCGAGAACGGTTCCAACGTCGTGCTCTGGGACTGCACCGGCGGCGGGAACCAGAAGTGGGAGGCCGGCACCATCGCCGGCACCCTGCGCAACCCGGTGTCCGGGCGCTGCCTGGGCGTCCCCGAGGGCCTGAACACCCCGGGCAACCAGCTGATCATCTGGGACTGCGCCGACGACGTCAGCCAGAAGTGGGACGGCGCGGGCGCGGCCGAGCAGCTCACCCCGCAGGCCGCGCTCACCCCCGGCTTCACCAGTGCCGAGTACCCCGGTCTGGAGTCGCCGGGCGACGTCCACGGCGACGGCTTCCCCGACCTCTACGCCACCGGCGCGGACGGCCGGCTCAGCCAGGTCCCGGGTGTGGCGGCCGAGAACGGGCTGGCCCGCTTCGGCGCCCCGATCACGCTCGGTGTGCCGAACCGGCCCACCGGCTACCACGTCCGCTCCGCCTACGATGGCGGCATGTGCCTCGACAACTACGGGCCGTGGCTCGGACACGACCTGGCGCTCTACAGCTGCTGGAACGGGGCGAGCCAGAAGTTCAACTTCGCCCCCGACGGGACGCTCCGCACCGGCCAGTACTGCGTCGGCGTCCGTGACAACGAGGTCAGGAACGGCGCGTCCGTCGCCATCCTGGACTGCCTGGGCGAGCCGGGCCAGCAGTGGACCCTGCGCGGCGACGGCAGCCTGTACAACCCCAACTCCAACCGCTGCCTCGAGATCCCCGGCTGGGACGCGGCCAACGGCCGGTCGCTCGGCATCTGGGACTGCATGGAGGGCCACCGGAACCAGCTCTGGAACCTCACCGTCAACACCGCCTGATCCACCGCACTCCCCCGCGGGCCCGCAGCGCTTCGTGTGCTGCGGGCCCGCGGCTCGCCCGGGCCCGCCCGCCCTCGCCGGCCGTCTGACGTGCACGCGACTGGTGCACGGGGTGAAGATATGGCGTACACGGAGGTGATTTGCCGGGCTTGACCGCAATCACAGACCGTCAGGGCTTTGCCACCCCCAGCGGGCGCTCCTACGCTCCGGCCTCATGCCCTCACCCCTGATCAGCGTCGTACTCCCCGCCTACGACCAGCAGAAACAGCTGACGGACTGCCTGGACTCCCTCCTCGCCCAGTCCTTCCGCGACTTCGAGGTCATCGTGGTCGCGGACCGCTCCCCCGACACCCCGGCCGAGCTCCTGGACGCCTACGCGGCCCGCCACCCGCGGGTCTGCGTGCTGCACCTCAACGCGGCCGTCGGCGTCGGCGTCAGCCGCAACGCGGGCGCCGCCCGGGCCCGCGGCGAGTACCTGCTGTTCCTGGACGCCGACCACCTGCTCCCGCGGGACGGCCTCCAGTCGCTCGCCGACCGGCTCGACCGGACCGGCCCGGTGGACCTCCTGCTCTTCGGGCACACCCGGCGGCACGGCGGGCGCGACTGGCCGGGCGGCGCGGAGTCGCTGCTGGCCGAGGCCGGCCCGGAGGCGTTCGGGCCGCTGGACCACCCCGAGCTGTTCGGCGCCCCCGCGCTGGCCTGGGACAAGCTGCTGCGCCGCGGCTTCTGGCAGGACGCGGGGCTCGCCTTCCCCGACGGCCGGTACGAGGAGATCCCGCTCGCCCACGAGTCACTGCTGGCCGCCGGGCGGATCGCCGTCCTGCCGCGCGCCTGCGTCCAGCTGCGGCGCCGGGAGACCGTCCACCCGGCCGGCTCGCCCGGCAGCAGCCGGTTCGACATCTTCGACCAGTACGAGCGGAGCTTCGCCCTGCTGGACGAGCTCGCCGCCGAGCGGCCCGGCTCGGCGGCCGCCCGCGACGCCCTGTTCACCCGGATGATCCGGCACTACCTGTTCGTCTTCGACCTCGCCGGGTGCGTGGCCCGCGCCGAGCGCCCGCAGTTCTTCCACCGCGCCGCCGAGCACCACCGCCGCTTCCAGCCGGCCGGGCACCGGCGGCCGGGCGGGCGCGAGGGCGTGAAGTTCTCGCTGCTCGCCGGGGGCGCCTACCCGGCCTTCGAGATGGCCAAGCTCTCGCACATCGCCCGCGGGACCCTGACCGGCACGGCCCGCCGCAAAGCGGGAGTGTGAAGGCAGGTACTACACGTGGGCGGTGCCCCCGTCGGCGGCCATCGCGGCCGCGACCCGGCGGGCGGTGTCGGCCCACTCCTCGGCGGGGGCGGGCGGCAGGGCGTCCATCCACAGCGCGAGGGTGGAGCCGCGCAGCTGCATCATGCCCTCGGGCCTGGCCATCAGCCAGAAGTGCAGGTGCGAGGCGCCGTCGCCCCACTTGTTGACGTGGACCCGGGCGATCCCGCCGAGCGACAGCAGCGCCGCCTCGACCCGCTGGAACATCGGGCCGATCTCGGCGGCCCGCTCGGGCGGGAGGTCCAGCAGGTCGTGGTGGGCGCGGGGCTGGAGCAGCACGACGGCGGGCAGCCCGGAGGAGGCCTGCGGGGCGCTCAGCCGCCAGTGCGCGTCCGTCCAGAGGAAGTCCTCGTCCGGGCGGGCGCACTGCCCGCAGGTGTCCGGTCCGCCCTCGCCGTGCCGGGGCGGCTCGGGCAGTTCGGGCTCGTCCAGCACCTTGATCAGGAGGTCGCCGTCGTACGGGAAGATGTCCCAGGAGTGGGCGCCGTCGGCGCGCAGCGGCGGCCGCTCGCCGATCGGCAGCCGGGCGAGGAAGCGGCCGGGCTCGGCGGCGTCGCCGGCCGAGGAGTCAGTGATCATGGCAGTCGAGGGTGTCATATGACACCTCGTCGGGCGTACACCGGGGTGGCCCGAGACGGCCGGCCCGCCCGGCTGGGATGATCGGCGGCGGTACGAAGGACAACCGCCCCGCCTCCGGGAGGACCCACGTGAGCCGCCCCTCCGCCGCCGGTACCGACCTCGCCCGCGAGCTGGCCGCCACCCTGCGCGGGGACGTGCGCTTCGGCGCCGCCGAGCGCACCGTGTACAGCCACGACGCCTCCAACTACCGCCACCTGCCGCTCGGCGTGGTCAAACCGGCCGACCTGGACGACGTCCGCACCGCCCTCGACCTCTGCCGCCAGTACGGCACACCCGTGGTGGCGCGCGGCGCCGGGACGAGCATCGGCGGGCAGGCGATCGGGCCGGGCGCCGTCGTCCTCGACTTCCGCCGGCACCTGGGCGCGGTGCTGGACGTGGACCCGGAGCGGCGGACCGCCCGGGTCGAGCCCGGCGCCGTGCTGGACGACCTCCAGCGCGCCGCCCGCCGGCACGGCCTGCGGTTCGGACCGGACCCGTCCACGCACAGCCGCTGCACCCTCGGCGGCATGATCGGCAACGACTCCTGCGGTGCGCACTCGGTGGCCTGGGGGCGGACCTCCGACAACGTCGAGGCCCTGGAGCTGTTGCTCGCCGACGGCACCGAACTCACCGTCGGCGGCGCGCTCGCCCCCGCGGAGCGCGCCGCGCTCCGCGCACTCCCCGGCCGGGCGGGTGAACTCCACCGCTCCCTCCAGGAGTTCACCGACCGGAACCTGGCCGTGATCCGCCAGGGCATGCCCGAACTGCCGCGCCGCACCTCCGGCTACCCGCTGGACGCCCTGCTCCCCGAGCGCGGCCACCACCTCGCCCGCGCGCTCACCGGCACCGAGGGCACCTGCGCGCTGCTGCTCGGCGCCACCGTCCGGCTGGTCGAGGAGCCGGCCGCCCGCGCCCTGGTGGTGGCCGGCTACCCGGACGAGAGCGCCGCGGCCGATGCCGTCCCCGCGCTGCTGCCGCTGCGCCCGCTCACCGTCGAGGGCATGGCCGCCGACCTGGTCGCCGCACTGGTCGCCGCCGGCCCGCGCCCGCCCGCCCTGGACCGGCTGCCCGACGGCGCCTGCTGGCTGTTCCTGGAGACCGGCGGCGCCACCGGGGCCGAGGCGCTGGACGCCGCCCGCCGACTCGCCGACGCGGTACGACGCGAGCGCACCGCCACGGTCTCGGTGGTCACCGACCCGGACCAGCAGCGGCAGCTCTGGGCCGTCCGCGAGGCCGGCGCCGGGATCGTCACCCGGCTGCCCGGCGGCGGGGAGGCCTGGCCCGGCTGGGAGGACTCCGCCGTCCCGCCCGAGCGGCTCGGCGACTACCTGCGCGACCTGCGGGCCCTGCTGCGCCGCCACGGCCTGCACGGCATCCCGTACGGCCACTTCGGCGAGGGCTGCGTCCACCTGCGGATCGACTTCCCGCTGGCCGAGCCCCGAGGCCTGCCGGTCTTCCGGGAGTTCCTGGAGCAGGCCGCCGACCTCGCGGTCTCCTACGGCGGCTCGCTGTCCGGTGAGCACGGGGACGGCCAGGCCCGGGCCGAGCTGCTGCCCCGCATGTACCGGCCCGAGATCATCGACCTGTTCGGGGAGTTCAAGCGGATCTGGGATCCGGAGAACCTGCTCAACCCGGGCGCACTGGTCGACCCGCGCCCGCTCGACGCCGACCTGCGCTTCTCCGGACCGGTCCGCGAACTGCCGCTCGCCCTGCCGTACGAGCGCGACGACGGCAGCCTGCTGAAGGCGGTGCACCGCTGCGTGGGCGTCGCCAAGTGCGTGGACACCAGCACCGGGGTGATGTGCCCCAGCTACATGGCCACCGGCGAGGAGCGCCACTCCACCCGGGGCCGGGCCCGGCTGCTCGCCGAGATGCTGCGCGGCGAGGCCGTCCCGGACGGCTGGCGCTCGCCGGAGGTCCGAGAGTCGCTGGACCTCTGCCTCGGCTGCAAGGGCTGCGCGAGCGACTGCCCCGTCCACGTCGACATGGCCGCCTACAAGACCGAGTTCCTCCACCAGCACTACCGGCACCGGCCACGGCCCGTCGCGCACTACTCGATGGGCTGGCTGCCGCTCTGGCTGCGGGCCGTCGCGCTGGCGCCCGGCGCCGCCAACCTGATCGCCCGCTCGCCCGCCGCCGGACTGCTCAAGCGGCTCGGCGGGGTGGACCGGCGGCGGGTGGTCCCGGTCTTCCCGCCGGAGACCTTCAGCCGCTGGTACCGCCGCCACCGCGCCGCGCACCCGGCGCCGGCCGGCGCCCGGCCCGTCCTGCTCTGGCCGGACACCTTCTCGGACCACCTCCAGCCGAACGTGCTGCGCGCCGCGGTGGAGGTGCTGGAGCACCTGGGCTTCGACGTCCGGCTCCCGGACGGGCCGGTCTGCTGCGGGCTGACCTGGTACTCCACCGGCCAACTCGGCACCGCCCGACGGGTGGTGCGCCGCAGCCTGCGCGCGCTGACCGCCACCGGGCTGCCCGCCGACACCCCGGTCGTCGGCATGGACCCGAGCTGCACCGCCACCCTGCGCGAGGACCTGCCCCGCCTGCTCGGCCCCGACGGCGGCCCGCTCGCCGAACGCACCCGCACCTTCGCCGAGTTCATCGACGAGTACGCGCCGGACGCCCCGCTCCCGCAGCTCCCGGTCGACGCCGTCACCCAGACCCACTGCCACCAGCACGCCGTGCTCGGCACCGCCGCCGACCGCCGCGTCGAGGCCCGGCTGGGGCTGCACAACCGGGTGCTCGACTCCGGCTGCTGCGGGCTGGCCGGCAACTTCGGCTTCGAGCAGGGGCACTACGAGGTCTCCGCCGCCATCGCCGAGCGCGTCCTGCTCCCGGAGGTCCGCGCCGCCGCCCCCGACACCGTCCTGCTGGCGGACGGCTTCAGCTGCCGCACCCAGATCTCCCAACTCGCCGAGGGCCGCCAGGCCCTGCACCTCGCGGAGCTGATCCAGCGGGCGCTGCGCGAGGCGCGGTAGTGGCAGCGCTCGGCCCGTCGGCCGGGCGGCCGACGGGCCCCGGCTGCGGACCTACACGCCCTGCGGCTCCTGCACCTCCGTCGACCTCGGCGTCTCCTCGGCGCAGACCGCCGACACGAACTCCGCGAGCCGCGCCTGGGGCATCCCGCGCGCGATGTCCGCCTCGCTGATCATCCCGACGAGTTCGTGCTCCGGGTGGTTGATCACCGGCAGCCGCCGCACCCGGTGCTGCTCCATCATCCGCAGCACCTGCTCCACGTCCTCGTCCGCCTCGACCGTCATCGGCCGGCCCTGGGCCAGCTCGCCCGCCGTCACCTGCGCCGGGTCACGGCCCTCGGCGACGCACTTCAGCACGATGTCCCGGTCGGTCACGATGCCCAGCAACTTCTGCCGCTCACCGCAGATGGGCAGTGCCCCGACGTCGCGTTCCCGCATGATCCGGGCCGCGGCGGCGAGCGTCTCGTGCTCGCCGATGCACTCCGCGCCCGGGTGCATGATGTCTCCGGCTCTGGTCATGATCGGCCTCCTGACCTGCCTGCCACTCCCGTGACTCCATCCTGGTCCGCTCCCGGGAGCGCCGCCACCGGGCATCGCCGGGCCGCACCGGGCCGCGACGTCTCAGGCCCTGTCCTGCCTAGGCCGCCGCCTGCGGGGCCGCCGGTCCCGCGCCGCCGCCGTTCTGCGACGGCTCGGGCAGCGGATCCAGCGGCGACCGCTCCAGCAGCTCCTCCAGGGGCGGCAGTTCCAGCTGTTCCACGCCCGGCACCGGCATGTCCAGCGCACCCGGTGCCCCCTCGGCCGCCGCCACCGACGCATCCGGCGCCGACGCCGGCTGCACCCGCCGGTGGGTGTCCGTCGCGGCGTCCAGGAACCGCAGCAGCTCCACCGGGAACGGCAGCACCAGCGTCGAGTTCTTCTCCGCCGCCACCTCCACCACCGTCTGCAGCAGCCTCAGTTGGAGCGCCGCCGGGGTCGCGCTCATCACCGCCGCGGCCTCCGAGAGCCGCGCCGACGCCTGGAACTCGCCGTCCGCCGTGATGATCCGCGCCCGGCGCTCCCGCTCGGCCTCCGCCTGCCGGGACATCGAGCGCTTCATCGACTCGGGCAGGGCGACGTCCTTGATCTCCACCCGGTCGATCTCGATCCCCCAGCCCAGGGCCGGACTGTCGATCATCAGCTCCAGGCCCTGGTTGATCGGTTCGCGGTTGGCGAGCAGGTCGTCCAGCTCGCTCTTGCCGATGATCGAGCGCAGCGAGGTCTGCGCGACCTGGGAGATCGCGAAGTTGTAGTCCTGCACGTTGACCGTCGCCTTCACCGGGTCCTCCACCCGGAAGTACACCACCGCGTCCACCCGGACGGTGACGTTGTCGCGGGTGATGCCCTCCTGCGCGGGGATCGGCATCGTGACGATCTGCACGTTCACCTTGCGCAACCGGTCCGCCACCGGGAGCATCCTGACCAGCCCCGGCTCCCGGATCTGCTCGCGCACCCGGCCGAAGCGGAACACCACCCCGCGCTGGTACTGCTGGACGACCCGGACGCTCAGCCCGGCCCAGATCGCCGCCAGTACGATGGCCACCACCACCGCATCGATTATCAGCATCGCGGTCTCCTCGCGCCCAGCACCGCGCCCCGGCCGTCGCGACCCGGCCCAGCCGGGGGCCGCCGGAGCAGCTGCTTCCACGCTACGCCTGCCGGAGCACCGCCGGAACGGCCGAGCCGCACGCCCTCGAAGCCCTACGATCATCCCCATGCCGCAGCCCGTCGACGAAGGCCCCGCCACCGACCCCGGCCACCCCCGCCACCCCGTCGAGGCCGCCGCCCGCGCCGACGGACTGGCCGCGCTGGACCGCGTCGTCACCGGCTGCCGGGCCTGTCCGCGGCTGGTCGAGTGGCGCGAGGAGACCGCCCGCACCAAGCGCCGCGCCTACCTGGACTGGGACTACTGGGCCCGCCCGATCCCCGGGTTCGGACCGGCCGACGCCCCGCTCGTCCTGGTCGGCCTCGCCCCCGCCGCGCACGGCGCCAACCGCACCGGCCGGATCTTCACCGGCGACCCCTCCGGCGACCTCCTCTACGCCGCGCTGTACGACCTCGGGCTGGCCAACCGCCCGGAGTCCGTCCGGTACGGCGACGGGCTGCGCCTGGAGGGCGTCCGGATCACCGACCCGGTCCGCTGCGCCCCTCCCGACAACAAGCCCAGCACCGCCGAACGCGACACCTGCCGGCCGTGGATCACCCGCGAGCTGGAGCTGCTGCGGCCCACCGTCCGGACGGTCGTCGCCCTCGGCGGCTTCGCGTGGCGGGCGCTGCTCCCGGCCGTCGCCGCCGCCGGCTGGCAGCTCCCCCGGCCCCGGCCGGCCTTCGGCCATGGCGCCCACGCCACCCTGCCCGCCACCGACGGCGGCCCGCCGCTGGAGCTGTACGGCTGCTACCACGTCAGCCCGCGCAACACGAACACCGGCCGGCTCACCACCGCGATGCTCCGCGAGCTGCTGCGCACCGCGGCGCGCTCGGCGGGCCTGTCGCCGCACCCGTAGCGCCGCGGCCCCGAAGCCCGGCCCCGGCCCCGAAGCCGCCGCGTCAGCCGTGGAAGCGCGCGAGCGCGGGCTCCGCCGCCCGCGCCCACACCGCCGGCAGCCTCCGCCGCGCCGCGTCGGCGTCCGCCAGCTGCCGCCCGTACAGCACCCCGTACCCGAAGGGCTCCCCCGAGGGCGCGGCCTGTTCCCGCAGCGCGGCCGCCGCCACCACCGCGTCCTGGTGCTCCCCCAGCAGCTCCTGCACGGCCTTCATCCGCTCGGTGTACCGCTTCGCCGCGCGCCCGACCGCCGGCTCCGCCGTCTCCCCCGCGTACCGGGCCCGCTTCGCCGCCTTCCGTGCCTCGTGCAGGGCCGCCGCCCGCTCCGGACCGGCCCCCTGCACCGCGAGCGCGCGCCGGATCCGCTCCGCCGTCCGGCGCTGCTCGCGCGCGGCGATCCTGGACAGTTCCGGCGCCGCCGCACGCCCGGCCCGCCCGCGCAACGGCGGGTCGGCGAGCAGCGCGGCCAGCGCCTCGCCCAGTGCGTGGCGGCGCGGACTGTCCAGCGCCGCGGCCACCTCCGGCCGGCTCCGCCGGTCCTCCTCCCGCTCCCACCGCCGGAGCGCCGCGACGACCCGGTCCGGACCGCACTCCGCCGGCAGCTCCCGCGCCTGGGCGACCAGCCGCTCGCCCAGCACCTCCTGGTCGCGGGCCCGGCCGAGCTCCGCGCCCAGCCACCGCAGCTCGGCCACCAGCCCGTCCGCGGCGCCGCCGCGCAGCAGCCGCCGGTACGTCCGCAGGGCGCTGCGCAGGCGCCGACAGGCGACCCGCATCCGGTGCACCGCGTCCGGCGCGTTCGCCCGGACGGCGTCGTCCAGCCCGGCCAGCACCCCGGCCTGCGCCCCGATCCGCTCCAGCAGAACGGCCCCCACGGTGGTCTCCGCTGCTGCCATGGGCACTCACCCTCTCAACGGGGCCTTCGAAACGCCTTCCAGGCTAGCCCGCCGGGCCGTGGGCGGCGGCGCGCCGGGCGGTGGGCGCGGAGTCGGGGAGGCGCCTCCTCGGGTGTGTTGATCCCGTCGAGCCCGCCCCCACCCCGCCGACACCCTGACCGGACGTCAGCCCGGGGCCGGGACGCGTCCTACGGCCGCAGTTGGATCGCCAGGGACATCGAGTAGCCGACCAGGGCGGCGAAGAAGCACACCGCCGTGATGTAGCGCGGGCTGAAGGGGAGCCCTGCCAGGGCGGGGTAGAGCAGGACGGCCACTCCTGCGGCGAGGTCGGCGGCGTAGAGGCCCCGGGGCGGGACGAGGCCGGTGGTGTGCGAGGCCCAGCCGGTGGCGATCAGGAAGCTGGTGAGCAGGATGAAGCCGGAGAGCAGTCCGGAGCCGATGCTGGCGAGGGTGGCGTGCGGTTCGGGCGGGATCTCGCCCGCGGGGACGGCGGGGCGCAGCCGGTGGGCGACGGCGAGGGCGGTGATGGCGACCGCGATGGCCGCGGCGGCACTGAGCAGGGGCCCGGGGTTCATCGGCGGCTCCGGTGGTTCGGGTGGTGGTGGCCGATCGCTGCGGCGAGGGCGGCCGGGATCAGGGCGGTGAGCAGCAGTACGGCCGTCCAGACGGCCGGGTCGAGGCCGGCCGTGGCCGGGCCGGCGGCGGGTGGCGGGGGTGCGACGACGACGGCGATGGTCGCGGTCGGCGGGGCGGTGGGGGTGGGGGTGGCCGTGGGGGTCGGGTCGGGGGCGGCGCTCGGCGACTGCCACGGCGTGGGCGGGGCGGCGAGTGGTTCGACGGGCTTCGCCCTCCCGGGTGCGGGCGGGGGCGCGGCGGTGGTCCGCTGGGGCGTGGGGTGGGCGGTCGACGGGGCGGCCGCCGGCGGCGGGTGGGTGGGTGACGGCGAGGACGCGGGCGAGGGTGCGGCGGAGGCGGAGACCGAGGCGGGCGGCGGCGACGGAACGGCGGAGGGCGAGGCCGTCGGACTCGGGCAGTACGGCGGCGGGTGCGGCGTCGGCGGCACGGGCGGGTGGGGCACGGGCGGGTACGGCACGGGCGGGTGGGGTGGATGCGGTGGGAGCGGTGCCGACGGCGGCACCGGCGCGGTCGGCAGGCCGGTGGCATGGTCCATCGCCCGATTGTCGGATCGCCCACACCGCCCCGGCAGTCCCTGACGGCCTTTCAGCCCGCAGCCCGGCCGCAAACCCATCGCCCCGGTGAACTCGCCGCCCCCGTCCGGCGAACGATCGATCGCCGACGGGCAACCTGTTCGACCGCGAGCGGGTCAGCCCCTGACGCGCCCTCGTGCGGGCGGTAAGCCTCGTGGCATACTCCGGGGCATGACGGCTTCCACCCACGCGACCAGGGCCCTGCGGGCCGCGGTGTTCACCGCGCTCGCCGTGCCGCTGTCCGCGCTGGGCCAGGTCGTCATCACCGGTCGCCCGCTGCCGCTCAACCTGGTGGCGGCCGCGACCGCCGTCGTCTTCCTGGTCGCGACCGCGCTGGCCGGCGGGGAGCGGCGGCTGCTGCACATCTCGGCCGTGCTGGTGCCGATCGAGCTGCTGCTCAACACCACCTTCAATCTGGGCCAGTCCGGCTGTGGCCCGCTCCTCGGGGCGGACCACGCCCCCGCGCGCGGCATGAACCTGCTGGTCTGCGGCGGCGGTTCGGTGGACGGCTCGCTGTTCTCCGGGCCGCTCGGGCACGCCGGGGCGATCGCGCCCGCGGCCACCCAGCTGCTCGTCCTGCTCGCGCACCTGCTGGTGGCGCTGGCCGCCGCCGCCTGGCTGCGGCTGGGCGACGCCGCCCTGTCGGGCCTGGCCCGCGCGCTGCGCGCGCTGCACCAGTCGCTCGCGGCCCCGCTGCGGGCACTGCTCCTGCTGCTGGTCCCGCCGGTGGAGCGGCCGGTGCTGCGGGTACCGCTGCCGGTCCTCGACCTGCTGCTCCCGCGCCGCGAGGACGTCGTCCTCAGCCCGGCGCCCCGGCGCGGTCCGCCGGCCTTCGCGCCTGCCTGCTGAGCCCCGACCGGCCCGAACCGTCCTTGCGACGGACCCCCGGCACCGCGGCGAGCCCCGCCGCACGGCCGCGGGCAGCGCGCTCCTCCTGATCCGACCAGGCCCCTCGCGACGGCCGGCGCCCTTGCGCGCCGCGCGCCGCGCCGAGGCGGCGATCCCGCGCGCACCGCGCGCCCCGTACAGGAGTCGACCCACCCATGAGCCAGCCCAACACCCGTAAGCAGTCCCAGCGCGTCAGCGCCCGCGAGCGCATCCAGGAGGCGCAGCGCCTGGAGCAGCTGGCCGCCGGCCGCCGGCGGCGGATCGTCGTCGGCGTCTCGATCGTGGCCGTGCTCGCCCTGGCGGGCGGCACCGCGCTGGCGATCAGCGCGGCGGGCGGTGACGACAAGTCCTCGACCGGTACGGCGGCGGCCGCCGAGCCGACGGCCCTGGTCGTGCCCGCCAACGCCTCCGGTCCGGACGGCACCCTGGTGGTGTACGGCAAGGCCGACGCCGCGCACACCCTCCAGGTGTTCGAGGACTTCCGCTGCCCCGTCTGCAAGAACTTCGAGGCGTCCAACGGCGAGTCGGTCAGGAAGCTGGCCGAGGACGGCACGGTCAAGGTCGAGTACCACCTGGCCGCGTTCCTGGACAAGAACCTCGGCGGCAGGGGCTCGCGCACCGCCCTGGCGGCCGTCGGCGCCGCGCTGAACGAGGGCGTGGACAAGTTCAAGCAGTACCACGACGTGCTGTACGCCAACCAGCCGGACGAGCGCGAGGACGACTTCGGCGACGTCAACCACCTGCTGGAGCTGGCCGACAAGGTGCCCGGACTGAAGTCGGACGCCTTCGTGAAGGCGGTCACCGAGCGGACGTACGCGCCGTGGGCGGCCAAGGTCGCGGACGCGTTCAACGACAGCGGCGTCACCGGCACGCCGACGGTGAAGCTGGACGGCAAGCCGATCACGCTGTTCAGCGGCAACCGCGCCGTGACGCCCGAGCAGTTCACCTCGCAGGTCAAGCAGGCCGCGGGCTTGTAGTGAGCACCACCGGCCCGGCCGACGTCCCGGCCGGGCCGGGCCCTTCACACCCACCGGAGTGCTCTGCCATGACCGCCCCGACCGTCGTGAACCCCTCCCGCCCCGCGGCCGCCGACGGTGCACCGTCCGGCCGTTCGCCGATCGGCGCAAGCCGGCCGTTCGCCCTGCTGCTGCTGCTCGGCGGACTGCTAGGACTGGCCGCCTCGGCCGTCCTGACCTTCGACAAGCTCCGCATCCTGGAGAACCCGTCCTACGTCCCGAGTTGCAACATCAACCCGGTGATCAGCTGCGGTTCGGTGATGCGCACCGAACAGGCCGGGGTCTTCGGCTTCCCCAATCCGCTGCTCGGGCTGGCCTGTTTCGCGGCGCTGGCGGCGATCGGCGCGGGGTTGCTGGCCGGCGCCGCATACCGCCGCTGGTTCTGGCTGGGGCTGCACGCGGGCACCCTGCTCGGCGTGGTCTTCGTCCACTGGCTGATCGACCAGGCGCTGTACGAGATCGGCGCGCTCTGCCCGTACTGCATGGTGGTCTGGGCCACGGTGATCCCGCTGTTCTGGTACACGACGCTGCACAACCTGCGGACCGGAGTGATCCCGGTCGGTCCGCGGCTGCGCCCGGTGGTGCGGGAGGCCGCCCGCTACCACTGGGCGCTGCCCGTGGTGTGGGCGGCGGTGATCGCCCTGCTGATCCTGAACCGGTTCTGGTACTACTGGAGCACCCTGCTCTGACCCGTGTTCCCGCCCCCGGGCTACCCGAGGTAGCCCGGGGAGCGCAGCAGCGCGGTGCCGCCGGTCCGGCGGAGGTGCAGGGCCCGGGTCAGCCGGTCGGCGGCGCTGGGGTGCAGCAGCGGCGCGGCCTGTGCGGGCGGGAAGAAGCCGTAGTCGGCGACCTCGTCGGCCTGCAGGGTGAGCGGGGTGTCGGCCGGGACGGTGCCGCCGTCGAACATGAACTGGACGGCGGGGTGGGCGTTCCGGCCCTGCCGGGGGATGGGCTCGCGCCATTCGACGACGAGCAGGCGCAGCTCCGGGGCGACCAGTGCGGTCTCCTCGCGCAGTTCGCGGGCGGCGCACTCGGCGGGGCCCTCGCCCGGGTCCATCGCGCCGCCGGGGAACTGCCACCGGCCCCGGTAGGTGGCCTTCAGCAGCAGGACCCGGTCGGCCGGGTCGGTGAGCAGCACGCTGCAGCCGACGTAGGCGCGGACCATACCGGCCAGCCATTCCTCCTCCGAGAGCCAGGTGTCGGTCACGGCGCCTCCTCCGCTGGTGGCCTTCTCCGGAGCGGGCCACTCTGCCGCAGAGCCTTACCGGGCCGGGGCTGTTCGTGTCCGGCTCCACCCGATCGAGTGGGTCCTGGGCAGGTCTCAACCGAAGACGGCCCGGCGGAGGGCGTTGCGCAGGTCGGTGAGGGGCTGGGTCTCGCGGCTGTAGTGGACCTTGTTGGTGAGCAGCAGCGCCCAGCGGCCGAGTCGGCGGGAGATCCAGATCCCGGTGCCGGTGAAGCCGTAGTGGACGAAGGTGCCCTCGGCGGGGTCGGTACCGGGGGCGCAGAGCCAGGACAGGCCGCGGGCCGGGGCCAGCGGGGCGGTCTGCTCGCGCAGGGACTCGGCGCTCCACGGGCCCGCCCAGGGCAGTCCGGGCGGCGGGGCGAGCAGGGCGGTGAGGAACCGCCCGAGGTCGTCGGCGGTGGAGAAGGCGCCGGCGCTTCCGCAGGCGCCGCCGAGCAGGCGCGCGGACGGGTCGTGCACGACGCCGCGCAGGTGGCCGCCGGCGGCGGGCTCGTACTCGGTGGGCGCCGCGCGGGCGGTCCGCGCCCGGTCCAGCGGTCCGAACCGGGTGTCGGCCATGCCGAGGGGCCGCCAGACCTGCCGGGCGGCGAGCTCGGCGAGCGGGCCGCCGGCGAGGTGCTCGACCAGGTGGCCGAGGACGATGGCGGCGCGGTCGGTGTACTCCACGGCGCTGCCGGGCGGGCGGTGCAGCGGGGCGGCGAGCAGGCCGGCCCGGATGGCCGCCTGGTCGCGGCCGTAGAGCGCCTCGAGGTTGGTGCGCAGCGGCATCCCCGCGGTGTGGGTGAGGAGTTGACGGGCCGTCACCACGCCGACCGGCCGGTCGGCGGCGGCCGGCCAGTAGCGCCCCAGCGGCTCGTCCAGGGGCAGTCGGCCGGCCTGCCACAGCGCGCCCGCGCAGGGCCAGAGCGCGACGATCTTGGTGAGGCTGGCGAGGTCGAACAGGGTGTCGCGGCGCATCTCGGACGACGCGTACGAGCCTTGACCGAGGGCGCCGGAGCAGCCGCCGCCGCGGACCCCGCCAAGGTCGCCGACCGCCCAGACGGCGCCGGCCCCGACCGCGGGCAGCTCGCCCCGGACCAGTCGGTCCAACACCCCGCCGGGGGCGCCGAGTTCGGCGAGGCCGATCGGGGCCGGGCCGCCACCCGGCCCTGCCGGTCGCCGCGACTGCCCGTCCATCCGCTCCCCCGCCCGCCGGTCCGCCCCCGCCGGGCGGGAGCCTACCCGGCGGGCGCCGGGTCAGACGGCGGCCGCGCCGGTGAACTCCTTGCCCAGGCAGATGCTCTGCGGGTGCTCGCGGTAGATGCCGAACTTCTCGACCGGCCCGTACCCCTCGGAGGCGTACAGCGCGATCGCCTCGGGCTGCTCGGTGCCGGTCTCCAGGATGAACCGGGTGCGCCCGGCCTCGACGGCGGTGGTCTCCAGCCGGCGGAGCAGCGCCCGGGCGAGGCCCCGGCCGCGGGCGGCGGGGACCACGAACATCCGCTTCAGCTCGGCGTCGCCGTCACGAATCCCGTTCGGGCCGGCCGTCTTGGCGCGCCAGCCGCCGCAGGCCACGGCCTCGCCGTCGAGGTAGGCGGTGAGGAACAGCCCGGCCGGCGAGTCGAAGTCGTCGGGGTGCAGGACGGTGAGGTCGCCGTCGCCGTAGCGCTGGACGTACTCCTCCTGCACCTGCGCCGACAGGCGCTGCGCGTCCGGGTGGCCGTAGCCGGTGACGCGGATCTCGATGGTGCCGTTCTGGACGGTCGTGGTCCCCGTGGTGCTCTCCATGGTTGAAAAGCCTACGACCTTCGGTCAGCGACCCTCGAATCGGGCGACCAGCTCCTCCTTGCCGAACATCCGGGCGGTGTCCACGGCGGACGGGGTGCCGGCCTGCGGGTCGGCGCCGCCGTCCAGGAGGACGGCGAGCACGTCCTCGGCGCCCTTGAACACGGCGCCGGCCAGCGGGGTCTGGCCGCGGTCGTTGGCCTGGTTCGGGTCGGCCCCGCGCGCCAGCAGGGCGCCCACGGTGGCGGCGTGGCCGTGGTAGGCGGCGAGCATCAGCAGGGTGTCACCGCGGTCGTTGGTGAGTCCGGCGGGCGCCCCGGCGTCCACGTAGGCGGCCAGGGTGTCGGTGTCGCCGGTGCGGGCGGCGTCGAACAGCTTCCCGGCCAGCGCGATCACCTCGGCGTCGGGGGCGTCGGGGGACTGCGGGGTGGCGGCGTCGGTCATGGCGGGCCCTTCCTCGGTGGTCGACAGGTCGTGGTGGTTCCGGCTGCGCGTACCGCACCGTAGCGGCCGGACACCCGGACGAACCAGTACACGTCCGGATTCCGGATAGCGGCATTCCCCCGCACGACACACGGGCGGGAGGGTCGCGCAGCCGTTCGGGCGAACTTCCCGGCACCCCCGGAAGGCTCCCGCCCGCCCACCGGGAATGCCTCGGCGCGCCGGTCCGGGGCCGTTCGAGGCCCCGGCCGGGGCGGTTCGCATACCTCTCCCGGGGGTCCGGGCCGGTATTGACCGCAGAAACCACCCATTTGCACCGTTCCATCATCTATTACTTTTTGTCACGATTAGGGCACTTTCCGTGACACTGTCCCTGTCCCCCTCACCGAGGAGCAGAGCGTGATCCTCTCGATTTCCGGCATCGTCCTGTTCGGCACCATCGCCTTTCTCTTCTTCCGCAGGGACGGACTAAAGGTCTCCCACGCCGTCGTCTGCGCCCTCTTCGGCTTCTACGTGGCCGGATCGTCGATCGCTCCGAGCATCACCGCGGGCGGCGCCAGCCTCGCCAGCCTGCTCGGCGGGCTCAAGTTCTAGGACCTGCCTGACAGTTCCCGCACGGGCCCGGGCGCGGATCCCACCGCCCCGGGCTCCGTCGTACACCCGTGAAGCCCGTACGCCCGTGAAGCCGCTCGAACCCGATCTCCCGAACCCGACCCGTCCCACTCGCCCGGGGAGCCCAGGAATGCCGCTCAACCGCCATCTCAGCAAGGGCCGCGACCACCTCACCAGGGGCCGCGACCTGGCCCGCACGGCCGGCGACCACGCCTCCGACATGTTCGCGCCGCTGACCGTCATCGGCCGCGGAATGCGCCACCACGCCGGCTGGGCCAGGGAGCGCTGGCAGGCCACCCCGAAGGAGCGCCGCGGTCCGACGGTGTTCCTGGTCGCCGCGATGCTGCTCGGGATCTACCTGCTGCCGCACGGGCTGCTGTTCGCCCTGGTGGCCCTGATGGCCAGCTCGGCCTGGGTCGGCCGGGCCCCCAAGGCGCCGCCGGCCCCGCCCGAGCCGGACGTCGCCGACATCAAGCTCACCGCCCTGTACGCGGCGCTGACCCCGTACCTGGCCGGGCCGGAGGACCTCAATCCGCTGTACCGCCACGAGGGCGCCTACAAGGAGGCCTTCTCCTCCTGGGAGTTCGACGGCGAGGGCCGGCTCGCCCGGCTGGAGCTCGCCTACCCGGCGTACTTCACCGACACCGAGCCCGCCGCCCGGGCGCGGATCGAGCAGGTCGTCCAGGGCAAGGCAGGCCGCGCCCGGGAGTACCGCTTCGACTGGGACGAGGAGTCCAACAAGCTGCGGATCTCCGCCCTGGCGCCGCTGCCCACCGACATCGCCGCGCAGCGCTTCGTGGCGGCGCCCGGGGAGATCGTGCTGGGCTTCACCGACGAGGACGGCAGCGCCCGGACCATCCCGGTCGGCCAGGGCGGGGTGATCGCCCAGCAGCCGCCGGTGGTCTGGCGGACCGGTCCGCGCTCCGCCGAGCCGCACCTGCTGGCCCTCGGCTCGACCGGCTACGGGACGTCCAGCCTGATCCGCTCGATCGCCCTCCAGGCGCTCCCGTTCGGGGACCTCGTGGTGATCGACGGCGCCGGCACCGGCGAGCACGCCTGCCTGGTCAACCGGCCGGGTGTGCACACGGTGGAGACCAGTCTGCACGGCGCGCTGGCCGCGCTCGAGTGGGCCGCCCAGGAGACCGAGCGCCGCCTCGCCGCGCTGAACGCCGCCCGGCACTCCGGGACGGCGGCCCCCGAGGACGTCACCCGGCCGCTCTGGCTGCTGCTGGACCACCCGACCGAGCTCAGCGAGCTGGCCCACGCGGAGGGCCGCCCCGATCCGCAGGACCTGCTGGAGCTCCCGCTGCGGCACGGCCGCGCCGCCCGGGTCACCGTGGTGATCGCCGACGACGTGGAGGCCCGCGACCGGATCACCCCCACCGTCCGGGCCACCACCCGGGCCCGGGTGGTGCTCGGCCCGACCGGGCCCGAGGAGGGCTACGCCGCGCTCGGCGTGCCGCTGGACATCGTGCCGGCCGCGCACGCCCCCGCCGGGCGGGGCTACGCCCGGATCGGCAACGGCGCGCCGGTCCGCCTCCAGGTGCCGGCCACCGTCGACCCGCTGGACGAGGAGGCGCCCGCCCAGCTGCGGGAGGCGGTGATCGCCCTGCTGCCGCACCGCGACACCCGCACCGAGGCCGCCGCGCCCGCCGCGTCCGCCGAGCTGCCGCCCCGCCCGGACGGGCCGCCGCCGGTCCTGTCGGCGGAGCCGGCGGCACCGGGGCTGCGGGCGGGTGTCGACCTCGCCAAGGAGCACTCGGCGGTTCGCCCGCGTCCGGTCCCCTGACCGCACGGCGCGGCCCCCGGCGAGGGCCGGGGGGCCGCGCCGGAGCCCGGCCCGGTACGCTCGTCACGGAAAGGCCGACCGATCGCCAGATGTGAAATAGGTGACACCTGGGGTGATATCACCGGCCAGATGTGACAAATCGGGCGCTGGTGGGTACAAACAGGGACGGCACGACAGACGACGCATGTCCCCGGACGGGAATCTTCGTCGGAAGCCGAGCGTTGACCGAACGACGAAGAACAGCGACCACTAGTCCTGTGGGCCATAAGCCCGGGAGGCACGATTCATGAGCGAGCGAGCTCTCCGCGGCACGCGACTCGGGGCCACTAGCTACGAGACCGACCGCGGTATCGATCTGGCTCCCCGCCAGACCGTCGAGTATGCATGTCAGAACGGACACCGATTCGAGGTTCCCTTCTCGGTCGAGGCGGAGATCCCCTCGGCCTGGGAATGTCGCTTCTGTGGCCAGGAGGCGGTACTCCTCGACGGTGATGAGCCGGAGGAGAAGAAGACCAAGCCGACGCGTACCCATTGGGACATGCTGATGGAGCGCCGGACACGCGAGGAGCTGGAGGAGGTACTGGCCGAGCGGCTGGCCGTGCTCCGCTCCGGCGGGATGAACCTCGCGGTACACCCGCGGGACACCCGCAAGAGCGCCTGACCCCGCTCCCGCCCCCAGCGGGAGCACGCCGAAAAGGGACCCTGGGCACCAGGGTCCCTTTCGCGCTGTCCGGATCCGCTGCGGGCGTCCTGATCCGGGTCGGTCCGGCGGAATCCAGAGGGCCACAGGGCCAGAGGGCCACAGGGAGAGTCCAGCAGGCGGACGACGACGGCCGGTGGCCCGGACCGGACGGTCCGGGCCACCGGCCTGGGCAGGCGGGGTCAGCCGTTGATCGGCGGACGGTAGGTGGTGTCCGGGCCCTGCGGGCCGACACCGGGCTCGACCACCTCGCCCTGGATCACCTTGCCGTCCGGGCGGTGGATGCGCAGCTGCTCCTGCAGCCGCACCGCGTCCGCGAACGGGTCCGCCCCGGCGCCGGCGGTGCTGCGCAGCGCCTTGTCGGCGACCCGCCGCCCGGCGGCCCGCCACAGCACCCGGGTGGGCGGGAACAGCAGGGTCAGCGCCAGGGCGTCCGACAGGAAGCCCGGCACGATCAGCAGCAGGCCCGCCAGCACGGTGAGGCTGGTGCCGGTCTGGGGCTGCTGCGACTTGGGGTCGCGGCTCTGGTCGATCGCCGCCGACAGGGCCTTCAGGCCGGCCCGCTTGATCAGCGAGCCGCCGATCACGGCGCCGGCGATGAGCAGCAGGACGACGGTCAGGCCGCCGAGCCACGAACCCACCTGGACCAGCAGCCAGATCTCCAGCACCAGCCAGGCGGTGATCAGCAGCGGCAGCACCCGCCGGAGCCTTCCGCGCGGGGCGGGTCGGGCGGGGGTAGCTTGCTGGCTCACGGTACGAATCCACTCCAAGCGGTGTCTGCGCGCCGCACGGGAGGTCCGGGCCGGCTACGGCACCACCTGGTCCAACGACTCGCCGCTGCCGGGTGTTCCTCCGGTGCCCGACCGGCGGCGGCCGAGCAGTACCGCTGCGCCGCAGGCCAGCAGGCCCGCGACGGCCAGCGTCCACTCGGGCACGGCGCCGACCCGGTCGGCCACCGTGATGCCGTCGCGCAGCGGGACGACGGCGGACAGCTCGGCGGCGGTCAGCTCCTCGGTCTGCTGGACCACCGAGCCGTCGGGGGCGATCACCGCGCTGATGCCGCTGGTGGCGGCGATCAGCACGGCCCGGCCGTGCTCGACGGCGCGCAGCCGGGACATCGCGAGCTGCTGCTCGGGCTGGCCGGTCCTGGCGTAGGTGGCGTTGTTGGTCTGCACGACCAGCACCCGGGCGCCCTGGTCGACGGTGTCGCGGACGATCTCGTCGTAGGCGACCTCGAAGCAGATCACGTCGCCGATCCTGGCCGGTCCGAGCTGCATGACGCCGTTGTGGTCGCCGGGGTAGAAGTCCTGGGCGACCCGCTGGAGGCGGGTGATGACCTTGGAGAGCTGGTCGCGGAACGGCACGTACTCGCCGAACGGGACGGGGTGCTGCTTGGTGTAGGAGGCGCCGGGGCCGGTCTTCGGGTCCCAGACGATGCCCTCGTTCTGGACGTGCTGCTCGTCCGGTCCCTCGACCAGGGTGCCGACCAGGGTGGGCACCCCGATCGCCTTCACGGCCTCGTCGATGCGCTGGTAGGCGAGCGGGTCGGTGAAGGGGTCGAGGTCGGAGGAGTTCTCCGGCCAGATCACGATGTCCGGGCGCTCGACCTTGCCGGCCTTGATGTCGGCGGCCAGCCGCTCGGTGGCGGAGGCGTGGTTGTTGAGGACCATCATCGGGCGGCCGAGGAAGTCCATGCCGGGGTTCGGCACGTTGCCCTGGACCAGCGCGACCTTGACGGTGTCGGCGGGCGCGGTGGGCACCGGGACGAGGTATCCGCCGGCCAGCGCGCCGACGGCCCCGAGGGCGGCGAGCGCGGCGGCCCGCGGCGACCGGCGGGGGCCGCGCAGCCGCAGGGCGGCCCAGGCCAGCAGGGTGCCGCTGAGCGCGACCGCGAAGGTCACCAGCGGGGCGCCGCCGAGCGCGGCGAGCGGGGTGAACGGGGTGGCGGTGTTCGCGAAGGCCAGACGCCCCCAGGGGAAGCCGCCGAGCGGCAGCCGGTCACGGGCCCACTCCTGGGTGACCCAGAGACAGGCCGCCCACAGCGGCCACCCGGGCAGGCGGGAGGCGACGGCCAGCCCCGCGCCGAGGGCGGCCAGGAACAGCGCCTCGATGACGGACAGCCCGATGGTGGCGTCCCAGCCGACCACCCGCAGCCAGCTGAGCAGCAGCAGGAAGAACGGCAGCCCGAAGGCGAAGCCCGTCCACGCCCCCTGGCGGGCGGTGCGACCGCGGGTCAGCAGCGAGAGCGCCGCGACGCCGGCGATCGACAGCGGCCACAGGTCGAACGGCGGGAAGGCCAGGGCCAGCAGCAGGCCGGCGAGCACGGCGAGGCCGGTGCGGGGCAGCCCGGCACGGACCTTCGCGAGGGCCCGGCCGGCCCGGCCGGGCCCGGCTGCCACGTCGGGTGTCTCGGGTGCGGCGCCGGGCCGCTCCTGGGTGACGGGCATGGCCACCTGCGCACCATCTTCTCTGGGGGCCGTCCCCGCGGGCGCGGGGCGACTGTTCGGACGCTGTCCGAAGAAGGTACCCCGGAATGACACCCGGCCGTGAGGTCGGGTTCCGGTACCGGCCACCGGCCCGCGTCAGCGCGGGGTGTAGCGGACCTCCCCGAGCGGCCAGGCCTCGGCGAGCCAGCCGGCGACGGCGCGGTACAGCGGGGCGTCGAGGTGGGCGCGGTCCGCGCGGACCCAGGAGCTGACCTTCACGACGGACGGCTCCTCGCGGTCCGGGTAGATGTAGACGCAGCCGATCACCTCGTCGACGGCGGGTTCCAGGACGGTGTAGGTGAAGCCGCGGCGGTTCTCGAAGTCGGCGGCGTGGCGGCGCAGGTCGGCGAGGTTCCGCTCGGGCGACATGCCCTCGCCGGGCGGCCAGGTGCCCGTCCAGCCCGGGGTGGCGTGGATGTGGTCGATGCTCGACGTCCAGGCCAGGAGGTCGGAGGTGTTGTGCTGCTCGCCGAGGGGCTCCAGGCGGAACCCCTCGGCGACGAGCTCGCGGGGGACGGTGAAGTCGGCGGGTACCAGCGGGTGATCGGTCATGGCGGCCAACCTACGCACCGGCGGCGCGCCGTTCACCGCGTTTTCGGACCGGGGCGCCCAGGGCGGGGCGCCCAGGTCAGGCGAGGTGGACCGTGCGGCCCCGGACGACGGTGCGCAGGCAGGCCGGCAGCGGGCGGCCGGGGGTGAGGTCGGGCAGGCCGGGGGTGCCGGAGCGGGGGTCGGTGGACCAGCCGGCGACCCGGGAGTCGGGGGCCTGGACGACCAGTTCGTCGGCGGCCCAGACCGCGTAGCTGGCGATCGCGCCGGGGACGAGGACGCCGTCCTGGTCCCGGCCGAGCGCCCGCCAGCCGCCCCGGGTGTGGGCGGTGAAGGCCGCGCGGACGGAGATCCGGTGCTCGGCGGTCCGGTGGAACGCGGCGGCGCGGACGGTGCCCCAGGGGTCGAGCGGGGTGACGGGGGCGTCGGAGCCGAAGGCCAGCGGGACGCCGGCCCGCAGCAGGGCCGCGAAGGGGTTCAGGGCGGCGGCGCGCTCGGCGCCCAGGCGCTGGACGTACATTCCGTCCGGGCCGCCCCAGGCGGCGTCGAAGGCGGGCTGGACGGAGGCGGTCAGGCCGAGTTCGGCGAACGCGGCGATGGACCTCCCGTCCAGTGCCTCGGCGTGCTCGACGCGGTGGCGCAGCGCCCTGACCCGGTCGGCGCCGACCCGCTCGCCGGCCGCCCGGACGCCGTCCAGGACGGCCGTGACGGCGGCGTCGCCGATGGCGTGGAAGCCCGCCTGCAGGCCGGCCTCGGTGCAGGCGGCGACGTGGTCGGCGACCTGCTCGGCGCTCAGGTAGGCGGTGCCGGTGTGCTCGGCGTCGGCGTAGGGGGTGTGCAGGCAGGCGGTGTGCGAGCCGAGCGCGCCGTCGACGAAGAGGTCGCCGCCGGCGCCCACCGCGCCGAGCCGCCGGGCGGTCTCCACGCCGGTGCGGCCCGCTCCGCCCAACTCCCCCCAGTACCCGAACACTTCGGGCCCGTCGCCAGCGGCGGCCAGGGCCAGCAGGGCGGTCAGGTCCTGCTCGGAGGAGATCTCCGGTCCGGCGCACTCGTGCAGGGCGCCGATGCCGAGCTCGGCGGCGCGCTCGAGGGTGGCGCGCTGGGCGCGGCGGCGCTGCTCGGGGGTGAGGTGGGCGAGCGCGGTCCGCCGCACGGCGTGGTGGGCGTCGCGGGTGAGCGGGCCCTCGGGGTGGAACCCGGGGCGGTCGGCGAGGCCCTCGGTGAGGGCGCGCAGCGCGGTGGTGGCGAGCGCGGAGTGCACGTCGGTGCGGGAGAGGTACACGGCGGCGCCGCCGGCGGCCGCGTCGAGCTCGGCGAGCGTGGGCGGGCGGCCCTCGGGCCAGCCGGTCTCGTCCCAGCCGTGGCCGATCAGGACGCCGTCGGGCTCCGGCCGGGCCGCGGCGAAGGCGGCCACGGCGTCGAGTGCGGCGGCCAGCGAGGTGCTGCCGGTGAGGTCGAGGCCGGTGAGCGCCAGTCCGGTGGAGGTGGCGTGCACGTGGGCGTCGACGAAGGCGGGGGTGACCAGCGCGCCGTCCAGGTCGACGATCTCGTCGGCGGTGTCGGCGTACGCCTCGGCGGCGCCGTCACTGCCGACCCAGGCGATGTGTTCGCCCTCGACGAGCATCGCGGTGGCGAACGGGTCGGCGGGGCTGTAGACGGCGCCGCCGCGCAGCAGGACGGTCCGGAGGGTGCGTTCGGTCATGACGCCAAGTCTGCACCTCGTCGGCGCTGCTCAGAGCTTGGGGGGGCGCGCCTCGTACGGGGTGGAGAGGACCACGGTGGTGCGGGTGGAGACGCCGGCCGCGCTGCGGATGCGGGCGAGCAGGTCCTCCAGGTCCCCCGGGGCGCCGACGCGGACCTTGAGGATGTAGTTCTCGTCCCCCGCGACGCTGTGGCAGGCCTCGATCTCGGGCAGGCCGGCCAGCCGCTCCGGCGTGTCGTCAGGGGCGCTGGGGTCGAACGGCTTGACCGAGATGAACGCGGTCAGGGCCAGGTCGACGGAGTCGGGGTCGATGATCGCGGTGTAGCCGCGGATCACCCCGCGCTGTTCGAGGCGGCGCACGCGCTGGTGCACCGCCGAGGTGGACAGGCCGGTGGCCTTGCCCAGGTCCGTGTAGCTCATCCGGCCGTCCTCAAGGAGCAGCTGAACGATGCGCTGGTCGAGATCCTCCACAAGGCGCAAACCTACCCGGTCGGGGGCGCATGCAGCGCCCGGGTGGGCGCACGCGGTGGCACGGGGGGCGGTGCGGCGTGCCGGGCGGGCACATGCCGGACGAATGTGGCGAAGGACACACCCGGTGCATCACAGTGCGGCGGGCCGCAGGATTATGAGTCCGCGTCGCAGGGAAGTGCTGGTTGTGGCCCCGGGCGACCACGCCGGGCCCGATCCAAGGGGGATCACCATGCCTGCAACTGACGAGCGTTCGCTGGGCGCCGACGACACCCACGATACGAGCGGCCGCGAGGATCTCGCGGTCGGTCACGACCCGGCTCCGGGGGCCGACCCGGGCGAGGGCGACACCTGGGAGATCTTCCGGGTGCACTGCCCCGAGTGCCGCCGCCCGATCGCCCTGGTCGGCGACGAGGAGCGGCTGCCGCAGCACGCGGTGCTGCCGACCGCCTGGCACCCCTTCTCCCCCGCGCTCTGCCCGGGTTCGGGCGTTCCGGCGGACGACCTCGCGGAGGTCGAGGACGCGCAGGACGCGGACGCCCCCTGCCTGGAGGCGCTGCTGACGCTGCCGACCGAACTCGACTGGCGCACACAGCCGTTCTCGCACGCGGTGGCGCACCGCCCGGTGCGGATCGAGGCGGCCCCGGCGATCCCCGAGCAGCGCCGCAGGCTGGCGCGCCGCTGACGGGTGGCCGACCGCACGCCATCGGGCCCGGCCCGGGCCTGAGATGCCTCCGGGCGTCACTCCGCACCCTGGAGTGACGCCCGGAGGCCGTTCGCGGGGGCTGTCCGTCAGCCGTTGGTCAGGTGGCGGCCGATGACCAGGCGCTGGATCTGGTTGGTGCCCTCGACGATCTGCAGGACCTTGGCCTCGCGCATGTAGCGCTCGGCCGGGAAGTCCTGCGTGTAGCCGTAGCCACCGAGCACCTGGACGGCGTCGGTGGTGACCTTCATCGCCGCGTCGGTGCAGAACAGCTTGGCCATCGCCGCCTCCTTGGAGAACGACAGGCCGGCGTCGCGGCGGCGGGCGGCGGCCAGGTAGAGCGAGCGCCCGGCCTCGATCTGGGTGGCCATGTCGGCGAGCATGAACGACAGGCCCTGGAAGTCGGCGATCGCCCGGCCGAACTGGCGGCGGGTGCGCGCGTAGTCCACGGCGAGGTCGAGCGCGGCCTGGGCGACACCGACCGCGCAGGCGGCGATGCCGAGGCGGCCGGAGTCGAGCGCGGAGAGCGCGATCTGGAAGCCCTGGCCCTCGGTGCCGATCAGCCGCTCGCGGGCCACCCGGGCGCCGTCGAAGTGCAGCTGCGCCGTCGGGGAGGAGCGCATCCCCATCTTGTGCTCCGGCGGCGCCGCCGAGAGGCCGACCGCGGTGCCGGGGACCAGCAGGCAGCTGATGCCGCGGGCGCCCTCCTCGCCGGTGCGCACCAGGGCGCTGTAGAAGTCGGCCTGGCCGCCGTGGGTGATCCACGCCTTGGTGCCGCTGACGACGTAGTCCTCGCCGTCCAGGTCCGCGCGGGTGCGCAGGGCGGCGGCGTCCGAGCCGGACTGCGGCTCGGAGAGGCAGTAGGCGCCCAGCTGCTCGCCGGAGAGCATGCCGGGCAACCACTCGGCCCGCTGCTCCTCCGTCCCGAAGGTGGCCAGGGCGTGGCAGGAGAGGGTGTGCACGCTGACGCCGAGGCCGATGGCCAGCCAGCCGGCCGCAAGCTCCTCCAGGACCTGCAGGTAGACCTCGTAGGGCTGCTCGCCGCCGCCGTACTGCTCGCCGTACGGCAGGGAGAGCAGGCCGGCCTCGCCGAGCGTGCGGAAGACCTCGCGCGGGAAGCGTCCGGCGGCCTCGTCCTCCGCCGCGCGGGGCTGGATCTCGCGCTGGACGAGGTCCCGGGTGAGGCTCAGCAGCTCGCGGGCCTCCTCGCTCGGCAGCTGGCGGTCCACGGCTTTCGCAGGGGCGGGGGTCATGGCGGTTGGTCGCCTCCTCGATCAGGCTCCGGCTCCCCGGTGTGAGGGGTGCGGAGCGGGTGTGGCAGGTCGGCCGGACCGGCACCGGGTTACGGTGAACGGCCGTTCACATGGCGGCGATGCGAGTATGCCTGATCAGGGCGCCGCCGTCACGACCTGCATGGAATCACTGTCCGTACTGGAGTGCGGGTCACCGTAGGGTTGCCGTTGTGGCTGCTTCCGAAATCCCCGAGACCGCCGCTTCGGCGCCCGCCCGCCCGGACGGCCTGACCCGGCTGGCCGGGGAGCTGCGTGCCCTGGCGCCGTCCTGCGGACCGGTCCGGCTGGTCGCGGTGGACGGGCACGCGGGCTCGGGCAAGACGACGTTCACGGCCCGGCTGGCGGGGGCACTGGGCGGGGCGCCGGTCGTCCACCTGGACGACCTGGCGACGCACGCCGAGCCGTTCGGCTGGCCCGGGCGGCTGCAGGCCCAGGTGCTGGAGCCGCTGGCGGCGGGGCGGGACGCCGCGTACCGGGTGTACGACTGGACGCTGCGCCGGTTCGCCGGGACGGCGGCGGTGCCGCTCGCCCCGGTGGTGCTGGTCGAGGGAGTCGGCGCCGGGCGGCGCGAGGTGCGGCCGTGGCTGGCCCGGCTGATCTGGATGGAGCTGGACGCCGACTCCGCCCGCCGACGCGGCGAGGAGCGGGACGGGCCGGCCCTGGCGGAGTTCTGGGAGGGCTGGGCGCGGGCCGAATCGGCGCATTTCGCCGCCGACCCGAGCCGTCCGCATGCCGGGACGACGGTGGACGGGGTGACCGGGCGGATCTCGCCGGGCACCGTCGGTGAACCTTCAACATGCCCTTGACCTGCGGTATCACCAGGACTTAGGTTCTCACCAGTTGCTCGATTAGTTGATCGCGCAACATCGGGCCCGGCATCCCCGGCTTGTTCCCCCGTGAGCCGGGGATGCCGCCCCCTTCTCCCGCCCCCGTGCGCCCGCGCCCTCGACCGGCGCCCCGGGGAGCCCAACGGACCGGCCCCCGATCGCATTTGACCCGGCGCGGCACCCTTCCGGATCAGCGCTGCGCCGGTACGATTCCTGGCAGGCGCATCTGCGCCCCGGGGGCTATCGACCACCGGCCGGATCTGCGCACCCGACCCGCCGGCCGAGCCCCGAGGCACACCGCGGGGGGCGTGAGTGGCGACGGTGGAAAGTTCCGACAGCAACGACACGGGCGGCGGCCACCCGGACGGTGACGGCGCGGTCGGCGGAGCGGGCGGCCAGGCAGGCGGCCCGGCGCCGAACCTGCTCGCCGACCGGGCCTGGCTGCGCGCCATGGACGCCTACACGGCGGGCGCGTACACCCGCGCCGAGGAGGAGTTCCGCACGGCCGTCCGGCTGGACCCGGGCATGGCCGACGCCTGGCTCGGCCTGCACGCCCTGCGCAGCGACACCTCCGGCGCCCTGCTCGCCATGCACCGCAACCAGAACCGGTTCGGCGAGCAGCGCCGGATCCACCGGCGGCCGCTCAGCTCCTGGTACTGGCTGGGGTGGTGGGTCCAACCCGTCCTGGAGGACGCCCGCGACCTCGCCCTCGCGCACGCCTCGCACTGGCTGGACGGGCGCCACCTGGCCCGGCTGGACCAGGCGTTGGAGCAGTGCCCGCCCGCCGAACAGGACCCGTCGGTGCGCTTCCTGCACGCCTGCCGCTCCTACCTGCTCAAGGACTGGGAGCAGTTGATCCGGGACACCGACCGCCTGCTCGACGACCAGCTGCTCGGCATCGAAGCCGGGCTGTTCGCCGGGATGGCGCGGGTCCGACTGGACATGTGCGCGCAGGCACAGGCCCCGCTGGCGGCCTCGCTCGCCCGCTGCCGCTCCGAGCAGCCGCAGCGCAAGGAGCTGCGCTACTGGCTGGGCCGCGCCTACGAGGGGGCCGGGCGCAGCGCCGCCGCACTGCCGCTCTACCGGGCGGTGCACCGGGCCGACCCGGCGTTCATGGACACCGCGGCCCGGCTCGCCGCGATCTCGGCCGAGGACGGCGTGGTCGACGCGCTGCTCGACTCCGCCGGGACCGGCCGGGAGGCCGGGCGCTCGGCCGGAACGGGGGCGGAGGACCCGTACGACCCCGCCGGGCTGGACGGCGACCTCGACCTGGACCCGTACGGCTTCCCGGAGTTCGCGGACGAGGAGGGCCCCGAGGCCGACCCGCAGCCGGCGCCGGCGCCGGAGGCGGACAGATCCGCCGAGGGGGCGCCGGGCGGCGGCCCCGAACCGGTGGAGGAGGAGAGCGCGGACGCGCCGCCGGAGGCCGGCGAGCGCTCCGGCCCGCCCCTCCCGACGGAGCAGCCCGCCGCGGCGGCGCCCGTGCCCGTGCCCGCCCGCGGCGAGGCCCCGCCCGGCAGCTTCGGCGGATACGGCGCCGAACGCACCGGAGACGACCGGGAGTTGGACGCCGCGCTGGCCGAACTCTCCCAGATGGTCGGGCTGGAGCCGGTGAAACGGCAGGTCCGGGCGCTCTCCGCGCAGCTGCGGATGTCCCGGTTGCGGGCCGAACAGGGCCTGCCGGTACAGCCGCCGAAGCGGCACTTCGTCTTCTCCGGCCCCTCGGGAACGGGCAAGACCACCGTCGCCCGGATCCTCGGCCGGGTCTTCCACGCCCTCGGCCTGCTCTCCGGCGACCACCTGGTGGAGGCCCAACGGGCCGACCTGGTAGGCGAGTTCCTCGGCCAGACCGCGGTCAAGGCGAACGAGCTGATCGACTCCGCGCTGGACGGCGTGCTCTTCATCGACGAGGCCTACAGCCTCTCCAACTCCGGCTACAGCAAGGGCGACGCCTACGGCGACGAGGCCCTGCAGGTCCTGCTGAAACGGGCCGAGGACAACCGCGACCGGCTGGTGGTGATCCTGGCCGGCTACCCGGAGGGCATGACCCGGCTGCTCGCCACCAACCCGGGCCTCAACTCCCGCTTCACCACCCGGGTGGACTTCCCCAGCTACCGCCCCGGCGAGCTGACCGCGATCGGCGCGGCGCTCGCCGGCCGGGACGGCGACGGCTGGGACGAGGACGCGGCCGAGGAGCTGGCCAGCATCTGCACCCACGTGGTGCGCGAGGGCTGGATCGACGAACTGGGCAACGGGCGGTTCATCCGCACCCTGTACGAGAAGTCCTGCGCCTACCGCGATCTGCGGCTCTCCCTGCTGCGCCGGCCGCCCGGCCGGGAGGACCTGGCGACGCTGCGCCTGCCGGACGTCGTCCAGGCGTACGGGGAGCTGATCGACGGCCGGGGCTGAGCCCGCTCCCGGCCGTCGAGGCGCCGTCCGGTCGGGACGGTCAGGCGCCCAGGGCCTTGGCCTCCTGCTCCGGGGTCAGGCCGACCACCCGACGGTCCGGGCGCTGCGGGGCGGTGCCGCCGACGGACTGCAGCCACTCCCAGGTGTCGGCGACCGTCTCCGCCAGCGGCCGGCAGCGCAGGCCGGCGGCCGCCGCCTTGGCCACGTCGGCGCGGTACAGGGTCTCGTGCAGCTCGCCCGGCGGCACCCAGAACGGGAGGTCCCACCAGGGCTCGATCCCGGCGTCGGCGATCGCCTCGGGCGTCGTCCAGCGCAGCTCGGCGTCGGAGCCGGTGACCCGGGCGCACTCCGCCAGCAGCTGGGCCATGGTGCCGTGCCCCTGCGGGCTGACCAGGTCGTACGCACCGTGCAGGCCGGCCGCGAGGGCGTCCAGCGTCCAGGCGGCCAAGTCCCGGACGTCGATGAACTGCAGCGCCAGATCCTGCGGGCCCGGGGCGAGCACCGGGCCGCCGCGGGCGATCCGGTTGAGCCACCAGGGCAGCCGGCCGATGTTCTCGTACCGGCCGACGATCAGCCCGGCGCGGGCGAACAGCGCGCGGTCGCCGAACGCGTCCAGAACGGCCAGCTCGCCGCCGCGCTTGGACTGCGGGTACGGCATCTCGCCGTCGTCCGGCGAGCCCTCGACCAGCGGCGCGCTCTCGTCGGCGTCGGCGGGCGTCGGGTACGCGTACACCGAGCGGCTGGACACGTAGGCGTAGCGCCCGACCCGGTCGGCCAGCAGCCGGGCGCTGTCGCGCACCGCCGACGGGGCGCCCGCCCAGGTGTCCACGACGGCGTCCCACTCCCCCTCGGCCAGTGCGGCCAGGCCGCCCTCGGCCGTCCGGTCCCCGTGCAGGGCCCGCACACCCGCAGGCGGCGCGTGCGTCCCCCGGTGGAAGACCGTCACCTCCCAGCCCCGTGCCAGCGCGTCCTCGGTGAGGGCGCGACCGACGAATTCCGTACCACCCAGCAGTAGAAGCCTCATGCCGACCACCCTGCCCGTTGGTGGTCGGCATGGGAACAGCCGACTGCTGAGAGCAGAATCGCTCTGAGCGGACACCGGGTCAGGCGACCGAGCGGTGGTCCGGGTCGTGCACCTCTCCGACCAGCTCCTCCAGCACGTCCTCCAGCATGACCACGCCGAGCGTGCGCCCGTCCCCGTCCAGGACGGCGGCCAGGTGGCAGGCGGCCCTGCGCATCGCGCCGAGGGCGTCGTCCAGCGGGAGCGTGCCGCGCAGCACCGTGATCGGGCGCCAGTGGCGGGCCGGGACGGGCAGGGACGGGTCGTCCACGTCCAGGATGTCCTTGAGGTGCAGGTAGCCGAGGTAGCCCTGGCCGGCCGGGTCGCCGTCGGTCACCGGGAAGCGCGAGAAGCCGGTGCGCAGCGCCAGCTCCTCGACCTGCGCGGCGGTCACCTTGGTGTCCACGGTGACCAGTTGCTCGGGCTTCAACAGGACGTCGGTGACCGGGCGGTGGCCCAGCTCCAGGGCGTCCTCCAGGCGCTCCTGGCGGCCCTGGTCGAGCAGGCCGGCGTCCCGGGAGTCGGCCAGCAGGTACATCAGCTGCTCGGTGGTGAAGACCGACTCCACCTCGTCCTTGCCCTCGACCCTGAACCGCCGCAGCACCGCGTTGGCGAAGGCGTTGAGGAAGCTGATCGCCGGGGCGAGCCAGCGGGCCAGGCGGTCCAGCGGCGGGCCGAGCCAGAGCGCGGCCTTCTCCGGGCCGGCCAGGGCCATGTTCTTGGGCACCATCTCGCCCATCACCATGTGCAGGAAGACCACCACGGCGAGCGAGATCCCGTACGAGAGCGGGTGCATCAGCCCGGCCGGGATGCCGATCGCGTGGAACGGGCCCTCCAGCAGGGCGGCGATGGTGGGCTCGGCGAGCGCGCCCAGGCCCAGCGAGCAGACGGTGATGCCGAGCTGGGCGGCGGCGAGCATCGCGGAGACGTTGGAGAGCGCGTGCAGCACGGTGCGGGCGCGCTTGTCGCCGGCCTCGGCGAGCGGTTCGATCTGGCTGCGGCGCACCGTGATCACGGCGAACTCCGCGCCGACGAAGAAGGCGTTGCCGAGCAGCAGCAGGAGGGCGGCGGCCAGTTGGAGCGCGGTCATCGGGTCCCGTCCTCGTGGTCGCGGCCGGAGCGGTGGCGCTCGCCGGTCCGCTCGATCCGCACCCGGCTCGTTCGGTGGCGGTCGACGGCCTCCACGGTGAAGCGCCAGCCGGGCAGCTCGGCCTGCTCCCCGGGGACGGGCAGCCGGCCGAGCAGGTCGGAGACCAGGCCGGCCAGCGTCTCGTACGGGCCGTCGGGGGCGTGCAGGCCGATCGACTCCAGCTGGCCGGTCCGGGCGCGGCCGTCGGCGGCCCAGACGGGCAGTCCGTCGACGGGCGGGAGCGGGACCAGCTCCGGGGTGTCGGCGGGGTCGTGCTCGTCCTGCACCTCGCCGACGATCTCCTCGACGATGTCCTCGACGGTGACGACGCCCGCGGTGCCGCCGTACTCGTCGACCACGATGGCCATCGGCTGGAGCCGGCGCAGCTGGTCGAGCAGCCGCTCGGCGGGCAGGGTCTCGGGCACCAGCAGCGGCGGCGAGACGAGCTCGGAGACCCGGACCAGGCCGCGCCGCGTGGGCGGTACGGCGAGCGCGTCCTTGAGGGTCACGGTGCCGGTGACCTCGTCCAGGCTGTCGGTGTAGACCGGGAAGCGGGAGAGGCCGGTGGCCCGGGTGAGGTTGAGGACGTCGGCGGCGCTGGCATCGCCCTGCAGGGCGGAGACGTCGACGCGGGGGGTCATCACCGACTCGGCGGTGAGGTCGCCGAGGCCGAGGGTGCGGACGAAGAGCGTGGCCGACTCCTCGTCTATCGCGCCGGCCCGGGCGGAGTGCCGGGCCAGCGAGACCAGCTCGGCGGGGGTGCGGGCGTGGCCCAGCTCCTCCTGCGGCTCGATGCCGAAGGCGCGGACCGTACGGTCGGCGGCGCCGTTGAGGAAGCTGATCAGCGGCCGGCAGGCGAAGGAGAACGCCATGTGTGGGGCCGCGACCGCTCGGGCCACCTGGAGCGGCCGGGAGATCGCCCAGTTCTTCGGGACGAGCTCGCCGATCACCATCTGCACGACGGTGGCCAGCACCATGCCGATGATCAGGGCGACGCCGCGGGCGGCGCCGTCGGGCAGGCCGATACCGGTGAGCACGGGCCCCAGCAGGACGGAGAGCGCCGGTTCGGCGAGCATGCCGACCACCAGCGAGGTGACGGTGATGCCGAGTTGGGCGCCGGAGAGTTCGAACGAGAGGTGCCGCTGGGCCCGGGCGACCCGGCGGGCCTTGGGGTCGCCGGCCTCGGCGGCGCGGTCCACCGCACCGCGCTCCACGGTCACGAAGGCGAACTCGGCGGCCACGAACAGGCCGTTGGCGAGGATCAGCAGGAGCGCCGCGAACAGCAGCAGCCAGGCGGTGATCACAGTGCCGCCTGCCTTCCGACGGGCGGAAGCGAGGCGGCGCAGGTACTACCGGACGGATCGTCCATCGAGGGGGTGTGTCACTCCTCAGGTCGTTGCGGGAGGCGTTTTCGGGCAGCGCGAAACGTTTGCCCTGCTTTTTCCAGCGTAGACGATACCCCGACGGGAGTCGGATCCCTGTTCGACCCGCGCTGCGGTCGGCGCGCCGGGCCGGGCTCAGGCGGGGGTTCAGGCGGGGCTCAGGCCAGGGTTCAGGCCCGGCCGCGGCTCTCGACCAGGTCGCGCAGGGCGCGGGCGTCCGCGATGGCCTGGGCCTTGCCGACGCCGGACTGGATGCCCACGGCGGCGAGCGAGGTGCCGTCCGCGAGGTCCAGCGTCGCCCACGGGTCGCCCTGGCGGAAGTTGACCCGGACGATCTCCTCCCAGGACAGCCGGCGGCTGCGGACGAAGTTGACCACCGTGATGCCGTCCGCGTCGGCGCTCACCCGGGGCCGTGCCAGCATCAGGCCGGCCGCCGCGAACAGCGCACCGCTGAGCGCCATCATGATCCGGTCGTTGAGCTGCCAGTTCTGCGGGAGCGCGACGGCGATCGCGGCGAACATCACGACCAGCAGCGCGCAGACCGGCAGCAGCACGGCCCGGGTGCGGCGCGGGGCCCAGGTGACGGGGAACTCGGCGGGGGTGGTCACGTGGGTCTCCGGTGGGGGTTGCCAGGGAACCGGCGGGGTTTCCAGGGAACGGGGCGGGGACGCTGTGCGCGCCCCCGCCCCCATTGAACCGCTGTTTAGCTCCGCGCCCGGAGCCGGGTCGCCGCTGTCAGAGCCGGCAGGCGTGGATGTTGGTCACCAGGATGGCCCGGGCGCCGATGCTCCACAGGTCGTCCATGATCCGCTGGGCCTCCTTGCGGAGCACCATCGAACGGACCGCGACCCAGCCCTCGGTGTGCAGCGGGGAGACGGTCGGCGACTCCAGGCCCGGGGTCAGCGCGACGGCGGCGCCGACCTGCTCGGCGCGGATGTCGTAGTCCATCAGCACGTAGCGGCGGGCCACCAGCACGCCCTGCAGACGGCGCAGGAACTGGTCGACGCCCGCGTCCTCCCCCGCGCCCTTCGGGCGGATCACCACGGCGTCGGAGACCAGGATCGGGTCGCCGAACACCTCCAGGCCGGCGTTGCGCAGGCTGGTACCGGTCTCCACCACGTCGGCGATCACGTCGGCGACGCCCAGCTGCACCGCGGTCTCCACCGCGCCGTCCAGCTTGGTGACGGTGGCCTTCACCCCGTGGTCGGCGAGGTGCTGCTCGACCAGGCCGGTGTAGGAGGTGGCGATCCGCAGGCCCTCCAGGCCCTGGACGTCCTTGACCTCCACGCCCTCCGGGCGGGCGAACCGGAAAGTGGAGCCGCCGAAGCCGAGCGCCAGTACCTCCTCGGCGTTGGAGTGCGAGTCCAGCAGCAGGTCGCGACCGGTGATCCCGACGTCCAGGCGGCCGGAGCCGACGTAGACGGCGATGTCGCGCGGGCGCAGGAAGAAGAACTCGACCTCGTTGTTCGGGTCGACGAGGACGAGCTCCTTGGGGTCCTTGCGCTGGCGGTAGCCGGCCTCATGGAGCATCTCCGCCGCGGGACCCGAGAGCGAACCCTTGTTGGGGACGGCGATGCGCAGCATGGAGGTCGGTTCCTTACCTGGTGGGGAGTGGAGTGGCACGTCGGCCGGTTCAGTCGGCCGGTTCAGAGGTACTTGTTCAGAGGTACTTGTAAACGTCTTCGAGCGTCAGCCCGCGGGCGACCATCATCACCTGAAGGTGGTAGAGGAGCTGGGAGATCTCCTCGGCGGTCTGCTCGTCCGACTGGAACTCGGCGGCCATCCAGACCTCGGCGGCCTCCTCGACGACCTTCTTGCCGATCGCATGGACGCCCTGCTGGACGAGCTGCGCGGTACGGGAGGACGAGGGGTCGCCGGTGGCGGCCTTCTGCTGGAGCTCGGTGAAGAGCTCCTCGAATGTCTTCAGAGCCATGATGGACTCACCTTACGGCGTGCGGGCTTACGGGCGGTAAACGGTCCCGGACCGTGGACAGTCCAATGGACGTCCACGGTCCGGGACCCGGTGTGCTGGTCGTACCGCCGGCTCGGGCGGGCTCGGGCGCGGCCGGGGGCTCAGGCGATCGAGCGGAGCACCGCGGCGGTGGCGACGGCCGCGGTGACGGCCTCGTGGCCCTTGTCCTCGGCGGAGCCGGGCAGGCCCGCGCGGTCCAGCGCCTGCTCCTCGTTGTCGCAGGTCAGCACGCCGAAGCCGACGGGGACGCCGGTGTCGACACTGACCTGGGTGAGGCCGGAGGTGGCGGCCTGGCAGACGTAGTCGAAGTGCGGGGTGCCGCCGCGGATGACGACACCGAGGGCGATCACCGCGTCGTAGCCGCGCTCGGCGAGCCGCTTGGCGGCGACCGGCAGCTCGAAGGTGCCGGGCACCCGGAGCACGGTGGGCTCGTCGATGCCGAGCTCCTTGAGCGCCCGGTGGGCGCCGTCCAGCAGCCCGTTCATCACCTGGTCGTGCCACTGGGCGGCGATCACGGCGACCTTCAGGCCGGCGGCGTTGTCGATGGTCAGCTCGGGGGCTCCGTGGCCGCTCATGTGCTGTTCCCTCTCGGTGGTCGGTACGGGGGTGTGGGTGCTTCAGGAGTCCTGGCCGAGGCCGGGCAGGTCGTGGCCCATCCGGTCGCGCTTCGTGCGCAGGTAGCGCAGGTTGTGCTCGCCGGGCGGGGTCTCGATCGGCTCCCGACCCTTGACCTTGAGGCCGTGCTCGGTGAGCGCGGCCAGCTTGTCCGGGTTGTTGGTGAGCAGGGTCAGCGAGCGCACGCCGAGGTCGCCGAGCATCTGCGCGCCGATGCTGTAATCCCGGGCGTCGGCCGGCAGGCCGAGGTCGAGGTTGGCGTCGACGGTGTCGCGGCCCTGCTCCTGCAGCTCGTAGGCGCGCAGCTTGTGGGCCAGGCCGATGCCCCGGCCCTCGTGGCCGCGCAGGTAGAGGACGACACCGCGGCCGGCCTCGGCGACCTTCGCCAGCGAGGCCTGGAGCTGCGGACCGCAGTCGCAGCGCAGCGAGCCGAACACGTCGCCGGTCAGGCACTCGGAGTGGACCCGGACGAGGACGTCCTCGCCGTCGGGCAGCCGGCCGTCGGCGTCCAGGCCGCCGGCCACCAGCGCGAGGTGCTCGACGCCGTCGATGGTGCCCCGGTAGCCGACCGCGGTGAACTCCCCGTACGCGGTGGGCAGCGCGGTGACGGCCGCCCGGTCGACGTGCAGTTCGGTGCGGCGGCGGTAGGCGATCAGGTCCTCGATGGAGATGATCGCCAGGCCGTGCTCGCGGGCGAACGCGACCAGCTCGGGCAGCCGGGCCATGGTGCCGTCGTCGTTGACCACCTCGGCGATGGCGCCGGCCGGCGCCAGCCCGGCGAGCCGGGCCAGGTCGACGGCGGCCTCGGTGTGGCCGGGGCGCACCAGCACGCCGCCCTCGACGGCGCGCAGCGGGAAGACGTGCCCGGGGCGGGTGAGGTCGCCGGGCTCGGTGCCGGTGGAGGAGAGCAGGCGGACGGTGCGGGCGCGGTCGGCGGCGGAGATACCGGTGTCGACCCCGTCGCGGGCGTCCACCGAGACGGCGTAGGCGGTGCCCTTGCGGTCCTCGTTGACCTGGGTCATCGGGGGCAGCTTGAGCCGGTCCAGCTCGTCGCCGGTCATCGGGGTGCAGATCACACCGGAGCTGTAGCGGATGGTGAAGGCCATCAGCTCCGGGGTGGCGGCGGAGGCGGCGAAGACGATGTCGCCCTCGTTCTCGCGGTCCTCGTCGTCGACCACGATCACGGCGCGGCCGAGGGCGATGTCGGCGATGGCCCGCTCGACGGGGTCGAGCACCAGGTCGAGCTCGTCGCCCGGGCCGGTGGCCTGGTGCGCGGTCGGGCCGGCGGTCTGGTGCGCGGTCTGCTGCGTGGTCCGGTTGGCGGTCATGCCGTGACTCCCTGCGGGACGGTGGCGGACGAGGTGCGCGGCTCACGGGTGCTCAGCCACCAGGAGCGCAGGCCGAGCAGCACCAGGACGAAGTAGATGGAGTAGGTGAGGCCGGAGAAGGCGTAGCCGCTGTTGAAGGCCAGCGGGACGCCGACCACGTCGACGGCGATCCAGGCGAACCAGAACTCGACCCAGCCGCGGGCCTGGGCGACCATCGCCGCCAGCGTGCCGACGAAGATGTACGCGTCCGACCAGGGGCTCCACGACAGGCTGGGGTTGGCCAGGAACAGCCAGGCCAGCGCGCTGGTGCCGAACGCGGTGCCGGCCACCAGCACGGCCCGCTCGGGCCAGGTGGCGAACCGTACGGAGATCCCGCCGGTGTCGCGGCGGCCGCGCTGCCACTGGTTCCAGCCCCAGGCGGCGGTGGCGACCACGATCAGCTGCTTGCCGATCAGGCCCGGCACATGGCCGTTCAGGTACGCGGTGATCAGCACGGCGCCGGAGAGCAGTTGGACCGGCCAGCTCCACACCGAGCGGCGCCAGCCGAGCGCCAGGGCGGACAGACCGAGCAGGTTGCCGATCATGTCGGCCCACTTCACGTGCTCGCCGAAGGCCGTGAAAGCGATTCCGCTGAGCCAGTTCACTGGGGGTCTCCGGCGATGGTGGTGGGGAGGGTACGGGACTCGAGCAGGCGCTCCACGTACTTGGCGAGGACGTCGACCTCGAGGTTGACGCTCTCGCCGGCCGACTTGGCGCCGAGCGTGGTCAGCGCGAGGGTGGCGGGGATGAGGCTGACGGTGAAGCTGTCGCGGGCGGCCTCGACCACGGTGAGGCTGACGCCGTCGACGGTGATCGAGCCCTTCTCCACCAGGTAGCGGGAGATGGTGGCGGGCAGCGAGAAGCGCAGCACCTCCCAGCGGAGGTTGCCGTCCGCGTCCCGCTCGCCCGGCTCGCGGGCCAACAGCGTTCCGGTGGCGTCGACATGGCCCTGGACGAGGTGCCCGCCGAGCCGTGCGCCCAGCGCCATCGCGCGCTCCAGGTTGACCCGGGAGCCGGGGGCGAGTTCGCCGAGGCTGGAGCGGTGCAGCGTCTCCGCCATCACGTCCGCGCTGAACTCACCGCTGTCCGCGGCCAGTTGCTCGGGGGTGTCGACAACGGTCAGGCAGACGCCGTTGACCGCGATGGAGTCGCCGTGGTGCGCGTCCTGACAGACCACCGGGCCGCGCAGACGGATTCGCGAGGAGTCGCCGATCTCCTCGATCGACACGACCTCGCCGAGCTCTTCGATGATGCCGGTGAACACCCGGGTTCTCCTCGCGCTTAGGGGCGCGGACTCCGGGGCGGCATGGGAGAGGACACGGACGGGCACGGGTGCGCGAGCCGACCGGGCGGGCCCGTCGTCGCGGTGGCCGGCTCCCCTGAGGAGGGGTGTCGGACCGCCGGGAGGGATCCTCCCGTCGCACACCTTCCCGAAGTCCACCGGGGGACCACGGGCACTGCTCTTCGTCCGCCGCGCACACCTCCCATCCGGACTTTAACCGTCGGTCCAGGAATTTCACCTGGTCAACCGGCCGCTGGCTGCGGACGGGTCGCGGACTGTAACCGCCGGTTCGGATTTTCACCGACCCCGGAGTGCGCTGAACGTCACTGCTACTTCTGACGTCATTGTGCCATGGTCCGCGCAAGCCCAGGGAGAGGCTTCCACTGTGGTCTGTTTCACGCGACGGCCGGGAATGCGCCGGGGTGCGCTCCGCCGCGTCCCGCCTTGCCGCGGGCGGCACTCCGGGCTCCGGCATGCCACCACCTCGGCGGGGCGCCGTCGTTGCAGCTCAGCGGCGTGGTCGCCGGTGCGGTGGGCGGGGATCCGGGCGCTCGGGCCGTCCCGGGCGTCCGTGCGCACCGGGCTGCGGGCGTAGCGGGGTTGGGCGTCCGGATCCAGCATTCCCGGAGTACCGGCGGGAGGGCGGTGGACGGTCGGTGGAATCGGCGGGGTGGGGCGGTGGCGGGTTCCTTGAGGGGCGCCTTGCGGCCTCCGTGTCCTACCCGGCGGGTTCCTTGACGGCTTCCTTGACGGCTTCCTTGACGGCTTCCCTGGCGGGTTCCCTGTCGGTGTCCGGAGGCGTCCCGCGTGGACGGCGGCACGGTGGGCGGCGCACCCTGGAAGGACAGCAACCCGAGCGGGCCCGGTCGGGGCGGGCGGGCACGCTCCCCGATCAGGAGGTACGAGGACGATGGCCAAGTTCATGGACGTCCACCACGGGATGACCGGGATCACCGGCGAGGAGCTCCGCAAGGCTCACCAGGCCGATCTGGCGATCGAGGAGAACGAGGGCGTGCACTTCGAGCAGGCGTGGGCCGACCCGGAGTCGGGCACCGTCTACTGCCTCTCCGAGGCGCCCTCCAAGGAGGCCGTGCAGCGCGTCCACGAGCGCACCGGCCACCCGGCGGACGAGATCCACCCGGTGCCGCTCATGGTGTGAGCACGCTCGGTGGTTGTGGGCGGGCCCGACCGGGCCCGTCCGTGTGCGGACGGACCGTGACCGCTCGATCCGGTGCCTGCGACCGCTTCGGACCCCGCGGGTCAGGCGGTCGGGATCGGCGTGAAGTGGGTGACCTCCGGCGGGTGCGCGAGGTACCGGAGTTCGCCCTCGGACCAGACCGGGCGGATCCGCCACATCGGCCCGGCGTACCCGCGCAGGGCGGCCTCGTCGCGCCAGCGGCTCACCACGAGCACCCGGTGGCCGTCGTCGGTCACCGACTGCATCAGCTCGCCGCCCAGGCACCCGTCCGTCCGCACGAGCTCGGGGATCACCCGGCTGGTGAGCAGCGAGCGGAACTCCTCGATTTGGCCGGCCATGACCTGCCCGGCCCAAATCCTGATGATCATGGCCGCCACCTCCCGCGAAAGCGCGTCCCTGGCCCCCATTATCGGCGGAAAACCGCTGGTGGGGAGGGTTCGGGCGAGGTTTCCCCACCGGTGGCCAAAGAGCCCGGAAGGGCGCTCGGCTAGATTGCCGGTATGACCAGCGCACCGGAAACTGCCGTTCCGTCAACCACCCCGTCGGGCGCGCCCGGGAGCCTGTTCGCGGCTCTCGACGCGGGCGCCGTCCGGGATTCCGAGAACCTGCGGGAGATCTACGAGCAGCCGGGCGACCACGCCCGACGCAAGCAGGTGGACCACATCCACGAGGTGGCCCGGCAGCTGATCGCCTGCTCCTCGCTGGTCTTCGTGGCCAGCGCCGACGCCGCCGGGCGCTGCGACGTGTCGCCGCGCGGTGGACCGGCGGGGCTGGTGTCGGTGCTGGACGAGTACACGCTGGCCATTCCGGACGCCACCGGCAACAAGCGGCTGGACACCCTGCACAACATCGTCGAGACGGGTCGGGCCGGGTTGATCTTCGTGGTGCCCGGCCGGGACACCACCCTCCGGGTCAACGGGCGGGCCTGCGTCTCCACCGACCCGCAGTTGCTGGAGCAGTTGACGGCCGTCGGCAAGCCGCCGCGCAGTGCGATCGTGCTGGCGGTCGAGGAGGTCTACGCGCACTGCCCGAAGGCGTTCCTGCGCAGCTCGGCGTGGAAGCCGGAGAACTGGCTCGGCAAGGACGAGCAGCCCAGCTCGGCCGAGGTCACCCTGTCCCACCTGCGGGATCCCTCGCTCACCGTCGAGATGATCGAGCAGACCGAGCGGGAGTCGCTGCTGTACCGGTACGAGTGACCACGCGGGGCTCGCGGGGGCGGGGCCGGGCCGGTGCGGGCCGTTCCGGGGCGGCGGTCTCGGGTACCGGCCTCAGGCGGCGGCGTCAGGCGGCGGTCTTGGCGATGTCCACGACCGGGGCGCCTGCGGCCCCGCCCGCTGGACCGCCTCGACGCCCTTGTGGGCGGCCTCCTTGCTCGGGTAGCCCTGGCCGGTGGCGACGATCTCGCCGTTGCCCGCCTTGAGCCGGAACCGGTACTTGCCCCCGGCGTCCTCGTAGACCTCGAACCTGCCCGCCATCCGGGCCACCTCCTCGTGTGGGACGCACGGCGCGCCACCTCCAGCACGGTGCGCCCGCCCGGCGCCCGCCCGCACCCGGGTCGCCGCCGGACGGGTGAAGCGGCGCCGGCGGCGTGCCGGGGCCGCGGGCGGCGGCTTGAATGGACGGATGGACTGCGTCTTCTGTGCGGTGGTGGCGGGCGACGAAGCGGCCCACCGGGTACTGGACGACGAGGCGGCGGTGGCGTTCCTGGATCGGCGGCCACTGTTCCCCGGCCATGTGCTGGTCGTCCCACGCGCCCACCACCGCACGCTCGCCGACCTTCCGGCGGCCGAGGTGGGCCCGTTCTTCCTCCGGGTGCAGCGGGTGGCCGCCGCCGTGGAGCGGGGGCTCGGTGCGGCGGGCAGCTTCGTGGCGGCGAACAACCGGATCAGCCAGTCGGTACCGCATCTGCACGTCCACGTGGTGCCGCGCAACCCGAAGGACGGGTTGCGCGGCTTCTTCTGGCCGCGCGGGCGGTACCCGGACGAGGCGGGCGCGGCGGAGGTCGCCGAGCGGCTGCGGGCCGCACTCGCCGAGCCCGGGTGACCGCCTCGCGCGCCGAGCCCGGGTGACCGCCGCACTCACCGAGCCCGGGTGACCGCCGCCGCGCGCTGTCAGCCCACCCGGACGTTGTCGAGCACCCAGTACCAGTTGTTGTCACCGGTGTAGCGGAAGCGCAGCCGCAGGCCGGTGGCACCGGCCGGGACGGCGAGGGTGAGCGTCTGCGGGCCGTTGACCTGGGTGGTGTGGCTCCTGACGACGGTCGGCGTGCCGCCGTCCCAGACCGCCAGGACCTGTGCGGTCTGGCTGCCCTCGGGCTGGTAGTAGGTGCTGTAGGAGACGGTGACCGTACCGAGCCCCGCCACCGGGTAGGACGGGCTGACCAGGGTCGAGTCGTAGACCCCCTTGAAGGTCTTGTCGGCCCACTCGTCGGAGTCGGCGACCGCGAAGACGTTCCGGGAGCGGACGTTCAGTTCGCGGTTCTGGTCGCGCTGGGTCTTGGTCCAGAACTCGTCGGTGGTGAAGCTCCAGCCGCGCCACTCGGTGATGCCGCCGGTGCCCATGGCGGAGTTGTCGACCGACCAGCCGCTCGGCGGCGTGTGGGTGAAGCCGAGGGTGCCGGCGGCGATCCCGGTCTCGTCGACCCGGCCGGTGAGCTGGGGGCGCAGTGCGTCGAAGGCGTCCGGGACGAGGCTGCCGATCGGGCTGCCGTCGAGGCCCCAGGCCGGGTCGACGGCGATCCCGAGGTGGGCCAGGGCGGTGGGCGCGATGTCGACCATCCGGACGTCGTGGCGGACCGAACCGGCCGGGAGGCCGCCGCCGTTGGCGATGACGAAGGTCTGCCGCTCGCTCCAGCTGGAGCCGCCGTGGCCGCCGAGGTCGGTGTGGCCGTGGTCGGCGGTGACCATGATCAGCCAGTCCTCCTGGGCATAGCCGGCCCGGCCGCGGACGGCGGCCACCAGCTGGCCGACCTGGGCGTCGACGCCGCGGATCGCGTCCAGATAGGCCTGGCTGGCGGCGCCGCTGGAGTGGCCGGCGTGGTCGACGTTGTCGAGGTGGACGAGGACGGCGTCCGGGCTGCCGTCCCGCAGGAGGGCGACCGCGCGGGAGGTGGTCCCGGTGTCGTACTCGGCGGACGGGGTGGCGATGCGGGTGTCGACCCTGCCGGAGCAGATGGTGGTGGCGACCGGCCCCCAGGACGCGATCACGTGGGTGGAGAGTGCGGGGGCGGCCGTCTCGGCGCGGGTGAGGAAGTCGGGGTAGGCGGCGAAGGCCGGGGCGGTGAAGTTGTTGTCCCTGACGTTGTGCTTGTCGGGCCAGACGCCGGTGGCGACGGTGGACCAGCCGGGGCCGGAGGCGGTCTCGGCCATCGGCTTGGCGTAGAGGCTGCTGGCGGCGGTGAGGCCGCCGGCCATCAGGGCGTTGAGGTTGGCGGCGCCGGCGTCCTTGATGCGGTTGAGCATGGCGCCGTCGAGGCCGATGAGCAGGACCTTCGGCGTGCGGGGTGTGAGGGCGGCGGCGGGGGTGGTCGCGGTGGCGGTGGTGGCGGTACCGGTGACGGCCGCGGCGCGGCCGGCCAGCGGGCCGGTGGCCAGCAGGGCGGCGGCGGTGCCGAGGAGCAGTCCTCGGCGGGGGATGCCCGCGGTGCGCGGTCCGGCGGTGCGGGGTCCGGTGGGGCTGGGCTCGGTGGGGCTGGGCTCGGTGGCGGGGGTTCCGGCGGTCACGTCGTCTCCTGAGGCTGCGTCATGGAGCGGGAGGGGAGCAGAAGGGGAGCGGTGACAACGGTCGGAGCAGCGGGTGGCCGGAGGTCGCCCGGATTTCGTCCCGGGCGTGAACAGCGCTCGAATTCGGTCCAGACCCGTTACCTTTTGGTGATCAAATGGGGGTGGCGACGGACAGGTGGCGGCTTGGCGGCGGCAGTGCGGAACGGCCTCAGTCGGCGGCGAGGTGAGTGGTGAAGCTGAACCGGTCCCCGCGGTAGAGCGAGCGCACCCGCTCCACCGGGACCCCGGCCGCATCCCTGGTCAGCCGGTGCAGCAGCAGCATCGGCAGCGCGGGCGGCGTACCGATCAGCAGCGCCTCCCGCGGCGAGGCGAGGACCGTCTCGATCCGCTCGTCCGCCGCGCCGAAGGCGATTCCCGCCTGCTCCTTGAGGAACGCGTAGAACGACGACTCCGGGTCGAACTCCCGGTCCAGCGCGGGCACCCTCGCCACCGCGACGTAGGTGCTCTCCAGTCCGATCCGCTCGCCGTCCGCCAGCAGCACCCGCTCCAGATGCCAGACCGACTCCCCGACCGGCAGCCGGAGTTGACCGGCCAGGTGGACGTCGGCGGCGATCCGCTCCAGGCCGATCAGGCTGCGGCCCGGGGTGCGCCCCTGACGGCGGACGCCCTCGGTGTAGCTGGACAGCGACAGCGGCTGCTCCAGCTTGGGCCCGGCCACCACGGTGCTGCGGCCACGCCGGCGGACCCGCCCCTGGATCAGCAGGTCGCGCAGCGCCTGGCGCAGGGTCTCGCGGGCCACCTCGAATCGGGCGGCCAGCTCGCGCTCGGTCGGCAGCACGCCGCCCTCGCCGAGCTCGTCGACCAGAGCCTCCAACTGCCCCTTCACCGCGTAGTACTTGGGCACCCGACCGTGCTCCGGGATGCCCGACCGGATCGGCCCGCCGGGGCCGGGCAGGGCGGCGGAGCCGGGAGTGTCGTCCATCCGGACATCCTCGCAGACCCAGCCGATTCCGGCCGAATCCGGCACGACCGGCGCCGCATCACGCCGCAACCCCTTGACAGGTATAGACCATTCCGCTTGAGTCTGGGTCAGCCCCGTCGTCATCGGCGCACCGGCCCGCACCCCGGTCGGCCCGTCCCCCACGACGCGCCCGCGCCGCAACCCCGACGAGGCCCGGCTCCCCTGCCCCTGTTTCCCGCTTTCCCTGCCCCTCCCTTCCTCCCTTCCTCCACGACCGTGCGGCCCCCACCGCACAAGGGGTGATGAAGTGTCCACGAAACGCCTACTCGCGCTGCTCTCCGCCGTGGTGACCGCGCTGGCGGTCGCGCTGCTGCTGCCCGCCTCCGCCGCCAACGCGGCGGCCTGCGCCGCGCCCTGGAACGCGTCCACCGCGTACACCGGCGGCGCGGCCGTCTCCTACAGCGGGCACAACTGGTCCGCCAAGTGGTGGACCCAGAACGAGGCCCCGAGCACCGCCGGCACGGGTGTCTGGGCCGACCAGGGCACCTGCGGTGGTGGCGGCCCGACCTCCCCGACCCCCACCTCGGGCAACTGCTCCTACCCTGACTGGGTCGCCGGGCGCACGTACACCACCGGCACGATCGTGCACTACACCAACGGCGGGCTCTACCGGGCCACCCACGACAACCCGGGCTACGACCCGGTGATCAGCACCTGGTACTGGGAGCCGTACAACTGCGGCTCGACGCCGACCGCCACACCGACCTCGACCCAGACGCCCAACCCGGGCGGATTCCCGGTCAGCGAGGCGCAGTTCCAGCAGATGTTCCCGAACCGGAACCCCTTCTACACCTACCAGGGCCTGATCGACGCCACCGCCGCCTTCCCCGGGTTCGCCCGCACCGGCAGCGACACCGTCCGCCGCCAGGAGGCCGCGGCCTTCCTCGCCAACGTCAACCACGAGACCGGCGCACTCGTCTACGTCGTCGAGCAGAACACCGCCAACTACCCCCACTACTGCGACAGTTCACAGCCGTACGGCTGCCCGGCCGGACAGGCCGCGTACTACGGGCGCGGGCCGATCCAGCTGAGCTGGAACTTCAACTACAAGGCGGCCGGCGACGCCCTGGGCATCGACCTGCTGCACAACCCGAACCTGGTCCAGACCGACCCGGCCGTCGCCTGGAAGACCGCGCTCTGGTACTGGAACACCCAGACCGGCCCCGGCACCATGACCCCGCACAACGCCATGGTCAACGGGTACGGCTTCGGTGAGACGATCCGCAGCATCAACGGCTCGCTGGAGTGCAACGGCGGCAACCCCGCCCAGGTGCAGAGCCGGATCAACGCCTACCAGAGCTTCACCCAGATCCTCGGCACCGTTCCGGGCTCCAACCTGAGCTGCTGACACCGCCGATCGGAGGGCGGGGGCCGGGTGACCGGTCCCCGCCGTTCGGGCCGAGCTCTCGGGCCGAGCTCTCGGGCCTGGTCCTCGGGCCTGGTCCTCGGGCCTGGTCCTCGGGCCGGGCCTGGCCGTTCGGGCCTGGCCGATTGCCGGGCCTGGCCGTTCGGGCCTGGCCGATTGCCGGGCCTGGCCGTTCGGAATAGGTCGTTCGGGCCTGGCCGACTGCCGCGTTCGTCCCCGGCGGTCGCTCACGTATCCCTTTTGGCATACGCCTGTGGGCGGACCAGCGGGGACCGGAATCATCGCTACGGCTGACGACCGGGCAGGTGGCGGGCACCTAGGCTCACAGGCATGAGCGATCTTGGCAGCCTTGTCCAGCAGACCGCCGACCGGCTCGCGGGCCAGCAGGTCGGTGTGGTCGTCGCCGGGCTGGCCGGTGACGCGGTGGAGATCCGCGGCGCCGGCCGCACCGGCGCGGGCCCGGCCGCCGACGTACCCGGAGCGCACACCCTGTTCGAAGTCGGCTCGGTGACCAAGGTGTTCACCTCCCTCACCCTGGCCCGGCTGGTCACCGCCGGGTCGGCCGCCCTGGACGAGCCGCTCGCCGACGCACTGCCGGCCGGCTCCACCGTGCCGGGCAAGGGTGGAACGGCGATAACGCTCCAGCACCTCGCCACCCACTCCGCCGGACTCCCCCGCCTGCCCGCGGGGATGCTGCTGCCGGCCCTGCTCAACCCGCGCAAGCCCGACCCGTACGTCCACTGCACCGGCGAGGCCCTGCTCGCCGGGCTCGCCCGGACGCGACTGCACAGCGCGCCCGGCCGCGGCTTCCGCTACTCCAACCTGGGCGCGGGGCTGCTGGGCCTGGCGCTCGCCCACCGGTCCGGCCTCGGGTACGGGGAGTTGGTGACGCGGGAGATCGCCGAGCCGCTCGGGCTCGCCGACACGGTGATCGAGGTGAGCGCGGAGCAGTCGGCCCGGCTCGCCCAGGGCCACAGCCCGCGGCGAAGGCCCGTACCCCGGTGGAACCTGGCCGATCTGGCGGGCGCCGGCGCGCTGCGCTCTACCGCCGCGGACCTCACGGTGTTCCTCCGCGCCCAACTGGCCAACGGCCGCGGCGAGGACGGCCCGCTCGCCCCCGCGATAGCGCTCACCCGCGAGGTCAAGCACCGGGTCAACCCCTTCGCATGGGCGCACCTGGGCTGGCTCGGCCACCGCCTGCACCCGCACCAGGGCGGCCATCTGCAGATCTGGCACAACGGCGGGACGGGCGGCTTCGCCTCCTTCGTCGCCTTCGACCCGGAGAAGCAGGTGGGCGTGATAGTCCTGGCCAACACCCGCCGCTCGGTCGACCCGGCGGGCACGGCCCTGCTGCGCACCCTTCAGACCGACCACGCGACGGCCGGGTAGGTCGGCGCCCCGAACCCGATCACCGCCAACCGCCGACCGCCGACCGCCGCCAGGCCAACGGGCGGTTCAGTCGGTCAGGGGTTCACGGACGCGGATGGCTCGCCCCTGATCAGGCGAGGGGCGAGCCGTCGGTCGCGGTCCGCCGGCGGACCAGCACCCTGGTGGTGCTTCCGTCCTCCTCCTCGACGTCCTGGACGTGCTCGAACCCGATCCGGTCCAGCAGGGCCAGGGAGGCCGTGTTCGGCGCGGCCACGGTGGCGTGGACGCGGGCCAGTCCGAGAGTGCCGAAGCCATAGGCGGTGATCGCCTCCGCCAGCTCGGTCCCCAGGCCGAGCCCCCAGGCCGTCGGCGCCAGGGCGTAGATGATCTCGTGGCCTCCGGTGGCCTCGGTCGCCTTGATCTCGGCATGCCCGACCAGGAGTCCGTCCCGGCGGACGGCCCAGACGTCGAAGAGGTCCTGGGCGTAGACCTTGGTGAAGATCCGCCCGAACAGCGCCCGGTCCGCGGCTTCGGAAGCAGGACCGTCACCCATCCAGCGCGACACCCTGGTGTCCTGGAACAGGGCGACGAAGCCCTCTTCGTCGTCGGGGACGTAGGGCTCCAGGAGCAGCCGCTCGGTGCGCAGGGTCGGGGTCACGGATGGCGACGCTACCCATGCGACGCGCGGTCGGCAAACACTTTCACGGATGCGGCTTGATCCTCCTGCGAGGTGCCGCAGCGGGCCGGAGAGGTGTGGCCCGGGCCACATCTTCGCATAGTTGGAATTCCAAACCCACCAGCCCTATGGTGGGTTTGCTTTTCCAACTTCCGCCGGAGCCAGGACCGGCCCGGCGCCACCCAGAGGAAGGCGGCCGGCCGCCATGCGTGACGCCGTGATCGCCGAAGCCGTCCGCACCCCCATCGGCAAGGGCAAGCCGGGAGGGGCCCTCTCCGGCGTCCACTCCGTCGAGCTGCTCGCCCACACCCTCCAGGCCCTGATCGGGCGCAGCGGGATCGACCCGGCGCTGGTCGACGACGTGATCGGCGGCTGCGTCGACCAGGTCGCCGAGCAGGCCATGAACACCACCCGGAACGCCTGGCTGGCGGCCGGGCTGCCGGAGTCCGTCCCCGCGACCACCGTCGACCGGCAGTGCGGCTCCTCCCAGCAGGCCGTCCACTTCGCCGCCCAGGGGGTGATCGCGGGCGCCTACGACGTGGTGGTCGCCTGCGGGGTCGAGTCGATGAGCCGGGTGCCGATGTGGTCCAACGTCCCGCCGGGGGCGGACCCGTTCAGCGTGGCGATCACCGACCGCTACCCGGGTGGGGGCCTCTCTTTCGGATCGCGTCGGATCAGGGGGCGGCGTTGGAGTGCGTGCATCGGCGGTGCGGAGGAGGGAGTCCATGCGGTGGGGGTACCTCCCGGCCGAAGGCTGGGGGCGTGCGTGCTCCGGCGTCGACCACCCGGCGTGATCCGAAAGACAGGCCCCAGGTTCCGCAGGGCATCAGCGCGGAGCTGATCGCCGCCAGGTGGTCGCTCTCCCTCCCGTACGGCGATGGACGAGTTCGCCGCCGGTTCGCACGCCAGGGCCTCGCACGCCCATGCGGCCGGGCTGTTCGAGCCGGAGCCGGCGCCGGTCACGACGCCCGGCGGCCTGGTCACGATGGACGAGTCGGTCCGCCCGGGCACCACGCCCGAGGTGCTCGCCGGCCTGCGGCCCGCGTTCGCCGACCCGGGTTTCGGCGAGCGGTTCCCGCAGATCGACTGGTCGGTGACGGCGGGCAACAGCAGTCCGATCAACGACGACGCCTCGGCCGTCCTGATCACCGACGGCGAGACGACGGCGCGGCTGGGCCTGCGTCCGCTGGCGCGGCTGCACTCCTTCGCCGTCACCGGTTCGGACCCGCTGCTGATGCCGACCGGTGTCCTGCCCGCGACCGAGAAGGTGCTGAGCCGCTCGGGGCTCTCCCTGGCGGACATCGACCTGTTCGAGGTGAACGAGGCCTTCGCCAGCGTGGTGCTGACCTGGCTGCAGGAGACCGGCGCCGACCCGGCGAAGGTCAACGTCAACGGCGGTGCGATCGCCCTCGGCCACCCGCTGGGCGCCAGCGGCACCCGGCTGATGACCACCCTGGTGCACGCGATGCGCGAGCGCGGCGCCCGCTACGCCCTGCAGACCATGTGCGAGGCGGGCGGCCTGGCCAACGCCACCATCCTGGAGGCGCTGGACTGACCCCGACCCGGCGGCTCGGGCACCCGATCGGTGCGTCCGCACCGCTGCGGCGAATCGGCGGCGCGCCTCGGCCGGGGCGTCGGCGGTGGCCCGGGTGGCGAGCAGGGAGAGTGGTTTGCCCTCCATCTCACCGTGGCACTTCGTTGGGATGGGATGTCGCGTTCGGGTTGTGGACTCCCCTATGGGGAAAGGACGTTGGCGAGCGCGGCAGGCGGGATCGACTGGGGCGTGGCGGTGGGGCTCCACCACTATCCGCGCGCACCGACCCGCCGCCTGCACCCGCCCCGTCAAGAGTCGCGTCGGCCGGCTGGTGGAGGCGATCCGGGAGGAAATCCGACTTCCTCGGTACCTCGCGGCTGTGCGCCCGTCGCCTTCCTCACAGCGCGAAGGGCCGATACCCCAGAGCCTGAGCGACCACTTCAGCGGCTGTCAGGTCCGGCCCATCCGGACAGAAGATCAAGTTGCCGATATGGCCACTTGGACAGCCGAGGGACCTTCCCAAGGTCTCCAACAGGTAGGCGACCTCGGCATCATCGGCGTATTCCGCATCCATGATCCTCTGCACCATCACCTCTGCAGCCAACCCGTTCAGAAGACCAGGAGCCTCGCGAGTCCCGTGATCGGCCGGGCAGCTCCTGGCCGACAGCTCGATCCGGCGCCGTTCGAGGTCGACATTGAGGATCCGGACGGGCAACTCCTTTCCCTGGTAGACGGCTTGGGCCGGATCCCCGGCGGGTTCATCGGACAGCTCGGCGAGGGGTACAAGCCCTTCGACGCAGTCGGCGAGGCGGACGAATGCTCCGATCGGCGCGAGCTTGGTGACGTGTCCGGTGACGATCTGGCCGATGCGGGCGGCGAACTGCGGCAGCAGGTCCTCGTGCGAGGTCCACTCGGTGAGTCTTACCTTCACCTGGTGGTTGTGGTCTGCATGCCAGATGACCTCGCCCGAGACCTGCTCACCGACGTGCGGAAGGGTCGCGCATCTGGGCATGGCGGTGATCTCGGCCAGCCCGACGGCGTCGGGGTGGTGATCGATGCGGAGGAAGACCCCGAAGGGCCGGCGGCCGATGACCTCGCCAGTGATCCGGGTCCCCACAGGCAGTACCTGGCATGTGGCAGACCACGCCGCCTTGGCCCGTGCGCCGACTTCGATGCCGTCGTCAGGCCAGGAATACTCACTCATCCGCCGATGGTGGCACGCGCCGACCTCCCTTCTGGGAGGGATTCAGTAGAGGGCTCTACGACTGGGGGCCACGGAGAGGGAGCGGACGCTGCCGAGAAGGTCGTCGCGCCCGGCGGCGAGCTGAACCACGGTCGGTCCCGCCTGTAGATCGCGGGGGCGAACGCCGTTCAGGAGTCGGTCTGCGGCTGCTCGGGTCGCCACCCGCCTGGTCACCAATGCCGGCGAAGCCTGGAGCCGGTACGCCGCGGATTACCGCTCTCGCCACTCGAGCGCTGAAATGCCCAGCTCGCGGATGCGGAGCAGGCAGATCTCCAGGCAAACCAAGGCCTTGCCCTATGGAACACGCGACACCTCAACATGCGAGCCCACCAGCCGCAGGACCGAAATCGCCGCCCGCACGGTCTGGCACCGTTCGCGGCCTACGCCTTCGCCGTAGGCCCCCGACTCTCCGGCCACATCCCACGGAGTTCCGGAGTGGGAAGTCGGACCCGCCGACTTCCCACTCCAGATCAGCTTGGTGCGACGCAGGATTATGTAGACCGGTCTAGTGAATTTATGCACGTGGGCAACAAATATAGAGATCGGTCTACATATTTTGCGCTCTCTGGTGGATAAGTCAGTAGACCGGTCTACATATTTACCCCCGGGTGGGCTGGGGTGGCACACGGGTCAGCGGGGAGGCGGTGGGCCGGGTGGAGGGGCCGGGTGGAGGGGCCGGGATCGGGGGCCGGGGCGAGGTGGGGGTGCTGGGGCGGGCCCTTTCGGAGGGCCGGGGCCGGCACGGAGAGCGGTTGGACGGGGCAGCGTGGGAAGATGGCAGGGCTGATGGGAACGATCTCCGGGCGGTTCTCTGGCTATGGTGAACGAGCAGCGAGGTGCCGGTCGGGGGCAGCACCAGGACGCCCTGTTGATGGTGCCGATCGCGACCGCGCTGATCGAGGCCGACGGTCGCATCCTGCACTGGAGCAGTGACGCGGAGGCCCTGCTCGGCTTCTCCGCCGAGGAGGCGATCGGCGCCCGGGCCGCACAGCTGCTGGCCACGGACAGCCAGCGGCCGGAGATCCTGGAGCTGTTCCAGGGGATCCTGGACGGCCGCGGCTGGTCCGGCGTCTTCCCGGTCCGGCACCGGGACGGCCACCATGTGAACCTGGAGTTCCGCACCCACCCGATCTCCGGCCCCGGCGGCAGCCCGCTGGTGCTGGCCGTCGCATCGGACGTCACCACACTGCGCCGGATCCAGGCGGACCTCGCCGTCCTGGACGGGTTCTTCACCCAGTCGCCGGTCGGCATGGCGGTGTTCGACTCCCGGCTCGCCTTCGTCCGGCTGAACGAGGCGCTCGCCCGGGTCAACGGCCTCAGCGTCGAGGAGCATCTGGGCCACACCCTCAGCGAGTTGCTCCCGGGGATCAACGGCGAGGAGAGCGAGGCGGTGATGCGGCAGGTGCTGGAGAGCGGCGAGCCGGTCATCGACGCCCGCTCGCACGGCCGCACCCCCAACGACCCGGAGCACGACCACGCCTGGTCGGCCTCCTACTTCCGGCTGGAGGAGCCCGGCGGCGAGGTCCTGGGCGTCAGCTCGACCCTGATCGACATCACCGAACGCTTCCGCGCGGACGCCCGCGCCGCACGGGCGCAGGAGCGGCTGTCCCTGCTCGTCGACGCCACCACCTCCATCGGCACCACGCTCGACCTGCGGCAGACCGCACGCGAACTGGCCGATGCGATGGTGCCCAGGGTCGCCGACATCAGCGGTGTGTTCGCGCTGGAGGTACTGGTCTCAGGCCGCAACGTCGAGCCGCTGGACCCGACCGTCCCCCAGCTGGTGCGCCGCCTCGCGCTGGCCACCGACGACCCGCTGTACCCGGCGGACGCGCTACCCGTCGAGGCGGTGTACGAGGTGGCGCCGGACTCGCCCTATGCCCGCGCGATGGCGAGCGGCCGAACGGTGGTGGTGCCGTCCTGGGAGCTGCCGCTGCTGAGTAAGGGGATCACGGAGAGTCGCCGCCAGGCCTACCTCGGCGACCGCCCGCGCTCGGTGCGGATCACCCCGCTGGTGGCCCGCGGCACCACGCTGGGCATGGTGGTGTACTCCCGGCGCGGCGAGCGGGAGTCCTTCGTCGCGGCGGACATCACCCTCGGCGACGAGTTGGCCTCGCGTGCCGCCGTCGCGATCGACAACGCCCGGCTCTACCTGCGCCAGCACCAGACCGTGCTCGCCCGCCAGCAGGCGCTGCGCGAGGCGAAGGCCGCACAGGAGCGGCTGGCGCTGGTCAACGTGGCATCCACCCGGATCGGCACCACACTCGATCTCGCCCAGACCGCCATGGAGTTGGCGGAGGTCGCGACGCCGAGACTGGCCGACACCGTGGTGGTCGAGGTGCTCGACGACCTGGTGCGCGGCGAGCGCGAGGCCCGGGTGCAGAAGGACGGTTCGGCGGTACTGCGCCGGATGGCGTTCCACTCGGCGCAGGGCTCCACGCTGGAGCCGATCGCCCGGACCGGCGGAGTACACCGGTTCCAGCCCGGATCCCCGTACGCCTGGAGCCTGGCGAACCGGGCCCCCGTGCTGGTCCCCCGGATGGACGAGGCCGGAATGGCCTGGTTCGCCGACGACCCGGTGCGGCAGTCGGCCGTTCGGAAGCAGAACGTCCGGTCCTTCATGGTGGTGCCGCTGATCGCCCGCGGTGCACCCGTCGGCGTCGCGGGCTTCTACCGGACGGTGGTGGAACGCCCCTACGAGGACGAGGACCTGGCGCTGGCCGGGGAGTTGGCGGTCCGGGCGGCCGTGTCGATCGACAACGCACTGCTCTTCACCCGCGAGCGCGACGCGGCGGAGGACCGCCAGCGCGCCCTGGACGAGGCCTGGGCGGCCCAGCAGCGGCTGTCACTGCTCAACGAGGCCAGCACCCGGATCGGCACCACGCTCGATCTGCACCGCACCGCCCAGGAGTTGGTGGAGGTGGTGATCCCGCGCTTCGCCGACTTCGTCACCGTCGACCTGCGCGACGCGGTACTCAGCGGCGAGGAGCCGGGACCGGTCCCGGACGACGGCTCGGTGCTGATGCGGGCGGTGGCCGTCGGCGAGTTGGGACCCGAGGGGACGATGTCCTCGGCGGCGGACCAGATCGGCGAGACCTCGATGTCCGCGCAGGTGTACGCGGAGAGCCTGCGGACCGGGCGGTCGATCCTGGTGTCCGAGGTGGACGAGGCGGCGCTGCGCCGGATCGTGGCCTCGCCGGACCGGGTGCAGCCGGGCCTGGACGCCGGGGTGCACTCCTATCTGATGGTGCCGCTGCTGGCGCGTGGAGTGGTGCTGGGCGGCGCGGAGTTCATCCGGATCCGCAACCCGCTGCCGTTCGGCCCGGCGGACCGGGCGCTGGCCGAGGAGTTCGCCGCCCGGACCGCCCTCGCGATGGACAACGGCCGGCTCTACCGGCGCGAGCGGGACACCGCGCTGATGCTCCAACGCAGCCTGCTCCCCCAGGACATCCACCGCACACCGGGGTTGGAGATCGCCTACCGCTACCTGCCGAGCAGTGTGGTGAGCGAGGTCGGCGGCGACTGGTTCGACGTGGTGCCGCTGTCCTCCGGACGGGTCGCCCTGGTGGTCGGGGACGTCATGGGGCACGGCATCCGGGCGGCCGCCACCATGGGCCAGCTCCGCACGGTGGCAAGGACGTTGATAACCCTCGACCTGGACCCGACCCGGGTGCTGCACCGGTTGGACGAGGCGACGACGGCTATCGGCGAGGGCCAGTTCGCCACCTGCGTCTGCGCCGTGTACGACCCGGTGGACCGGCTCTGCACGGCCGCCTGCGCCGGCCATCTGCCGCCGGTACTGGCCGACTCCGAGGGACGGGCCGAACTGGTCGAGATGCCGCCCGGGGCGCCGCTGGGCGTCGGCGGAGTGCCCTTCGAGAGCGTCGAGTTCACCCTCCCCGAGGAGGGCATCCTGGCGCTCTACACCGACGGCCTGGTCGAACGGCGGGGCCGCGACCTGGACGAGGGCCTGCGACTGCTCTGCCGGACGATCGCCGACCGCCGCGGCTCGCTGGAGCAGACCTGCGACGCGGTGCTCGCCGAACTCACCGGCCGCACCAGCGAGGACGACATCGCGATCATCCTGGCGCAGGTCCAGCCGGTCGGCACCGACCGGATCGCCACCCTGCCGCTGACCGGCGACCACGCCATGGTCGCGCACTCACGCCGGTTCACCCGCGAGACGCTCACCGCCTGGGGGCTCGGCTCGCTCGCCGACTGGGCCGAGCTGCTCACCAGCGAGCTGATCACCAACGCCCTGGTACACGCCGGATCCCCCACCCAGCTACGGCTGTTCTGCAACCGGGTGCTCACCATCGAGGTCGCCGACCAGGAGAGCGAGGCACCCCGGATCCGGCGCGCCCGGGAGGAGGACGAGGGCGGGCGCGGCATGCACCTCGTCAACGAACTGGCCCACCGCTGGGGCAGCCGCCGCACCCGGGACGGGAAGGTGGTCTGGTTCGAGCTGGAGCTGCCGCCGGGGATCCACACCGACCACTAGTGTCCTGCGCCGGAGATCCGTCGCCAGATCGTGCATGAGTGATTCTCCGGATGTGTCGCTGCGTCGTCGTGGTCCCGCGTTGGAGCCGTTGCTGCTGTCGGACGAGGAGCGTGCGGCGCTCACGCGGTGGGCCCGCAGAGCGACGTCCGCCCAGGCGCCGGCTCTGCGGGCACGGATCGTGCTGGCCTGCGACGGCCCCGATGTGCCGTCGATCGTCGGTGCGGCAAGGGAGTTGGGGATCACCGCGGACACGGTCCGCAAGTGGCGGCGGCGGTTCCTCGTCGAGCGGCTGGACGGGTTGGCGGACGAGCCGCGGCCGGGCCGACCGCCCACGATCGCACTGGACGAGGTCGAAGCGGTGGTGGTCGCGACACTGGAGGAGATCCCGAAGAACGCGACGCACTGGTCGCGGAGCTCGATGGCGGCCCACAGCGACCTGTCGAAGTCCACGGTGGGGCGGATCTGGCGGAAGTTCCAGCTCAAGCCCCACCTGGCGGACACCTTCAAGCTCTCCACCGACCCGTTCTTCATCGAGAAGGTCCACGTCCCAACACCCCAGGTTCCACATGCACTTCACCCCGACCGGGTCCTCGTGGATCAACCAGGTCGAGCGCTGGTCCGGCTTCCCAACCGACCAGATGATCCGCCGCGGATCCCACCGGAACGTCCAGGCCCTCGAACGCGACATCCGCACCTGGGTCAAGCGCTGGAACGAGGACCCCACACCGTTCACCTGGACCAAGACCGCCGACGAGATCCTCGACTCACTCGCCCGATTCTGCCGACGGATCTCCGGCGCAGGACACTAGTACTGGAAGAGTACTTCCGGATTGTTCGGCGAGGGGCCGTCCAGCAGCGGACTGTGGATCCCCTTCAGCGTCTGGTCGAAGAACGCTGTCACGTACTCGCGGGTGATCACCACCCCGCGTTCCGGGGAGAGGGGCGGCGACGGGAACCCGGCCTCCTCCAGAAGCAGGTCCAGGTCGGTGAAGCTGAAGTGGTCGGCGTCGGTGACCGTCAGCCACTTCTTGTAGTCGCCGAGGGCGGCCCAGGTCTGCTCCCACTCGCCGCCGGCCGAGTGGTGGTCGGCGGCCGCACCCAGCATGAGGAACGGCCGGTTGATCTGGCCGGGCATCGGGGCCGGGTGAAAGGAGCCGTCCATGTTCACTCCGGCCAGTACTCGCGAGTCGGCGATCATCGTGGCGGCGGCCGCCGCTCCGCCGAGGGAGTGTCCGGCCATTCCGATCTTGTGCTTGTCGATGAGGTGTGCCAGGCGCCACGAGGTATTGCCATGCGTCAACTGGTCGATCACGAAGGACACGTCCAGCGCGCGGCTGGCGGCGACGGAGTCGAAGTCGAGCCGCGCCGGGTCATCGCAGATCGCGCACGGCGGCGTCTGGCCGTTCGCCAGCGTCTCGCCGCTGTCCTCGTATGTGTGGCCGACGAGCGCGACGATGTAGCCGTGACTCGCCAGGTCGGTCGCGAGCGAGGTGAGCACCATGCGCGGGTCCTCGTACCCGGGTGAGAGGACCACCAGCGGATGCTTGCCGCGTTGCGGCCGCGCGCCGTCGAAGGCGTGAGTGGTGACGCTGGAAAGGTTCTGTGGGGTGACGCCGGAGCTCGCCGGTGTCTTCCGGTGCTGGAGGGATCCGGCTGCCTCGGCGAGGGTCATATAGGGGGCCGGAGTCCCGGTCCCGGGGACGGCCGGGTAGACCATCGTGACGGTCAGTTGGCGGGGGCCGGATGTCGGCACCCACGGGTCGGGACGACTCGCGTCGGTGAGGTGGATGACGTCCTCGCCGGCGGCGTAGGGGCCGGTCGGCGCGGGGAGCGTGCCCTGGAAGGACCGCGGGGGCGCGGCGGCAGCTGTGGCGGCGGTCGCGTGCACGGTGGACGGCGGGGTCGTGGCGGCGACTCCGGTGCCGGTCGCGGCCACTGATGCGGCGAGACCCAGGATTGCGACAGCGCTGATACGGCGCTTGCGGTTCGAGGTGGTGTTCACGGGCACGATCCTGCCCGGCCCCGCCCTGACGCTCGATCATGCGGGCTTCCGCCTTGAGGGTGGTGCTGGCTACACCCTGAGATCCCCAGCGGCGCGAGGCTCCCTTCGTCGGCGTCGTCGAGCGCCACCTTCGTCCTGGCCTACGACGAACACGACGCCAAGCCCTACCGCTGGACCCACGACGGCAGCCCACTCAAAGCCGCATGAACCCCCGAAGGATCAACGCGGCGCTGCACTGGTCCTGCGAGACATGCTGCTCGCCGGACACGGGCGTGCCGGAGCAAGGCTCGAGCGCCACCACCTGCTCGTGACGAACAAGAAGTTGGACGCGGCACTCTACGTCGACGACCGCAGCCCCACCTTCACCGGCGGCTGGAACGCCGCCCTCGCGGAGGCGCTGCGCCGCATCGGCGAGCCGCCCGACCCGCCGGCCCCCTCCGCCGCTACGGCACTGACGATCCGCCAGCCCTGGCAGGGCGGCCGTATCGGCCTGCCAGGGCTGGCGCCATCGAAGCGCTGCGCACGCTCGCCGAGCACAGGGCGGTCTTCGTGTTCACCGCCCGGCCGAGTCGCTGGCTGCCGGAGCTCGCAGACTGGGTGGCCTGGTACAGCGGACTGGCCGCGTTCGTTGACCCGTTGCCGGAGCGGGCGTACTACACCGTGGCTGGCGGCCCACAACAGCCTGTCCACCCGCACCTGGCTCGAGGACCATCCCCGGATACGACATGTCTTCATCCCCGTCGGCGCCTGCTGGCACAACCTCCAGGAGGGCTGGTGGCGCATCTTCCGCAGGACCGCCCTCGTCGGCCAGTCCTTCGCCGGCCCCGACGAGACCGACCAGGCCACCCGCCTCGCAACCACCCAGCTCAACGCACGTGCCAAGCCCTGGATCCGGGGCAGACCGCCCCCACCAACCCGCCAATGCCGACGGCGATTCGTGTACCGCCTTTGAGGAATCCAACACTAGAGCCACTCCGTGTAGCGGGTGGGGGCGAGGTGGGCGTCCTTGTCGGTGAGGACGTCGCCCCTGACGGCGGCGAACATGCCGGCGGTGGGGTCGGTGACGACGGTCCGGCTGTCGCCCTTGTGGGCCAGGGTGATCCGGCCCAGCTCGTCCAGGGGGAAGATCTCGGGGCCGGCGATGTTGCGGATGCCGCCCAGCGGGGCGCCCGTCGCGACCTCCGCCACCGCGGTGGCCACGTCCTTGGCGGCGATGGGCTGGATCGGCGTGGCGGGCAGCCGGACGGTGTCGTCGGCGGCGGTCCAGGACAGGACGGCGTCCATGAACTCCATGAACTGCGTCGCCCGGACGATCGAGTAGGCGATCGGCCCGGCCGCGAGGATGTCCTCCTGGAGCACCTTGGCGCGGTAGTAGTCCAGCTCCGGGACCTGGTCCACGCCGACGATCGAGAGGATGACGACGTGGCCGACGCCACCCTTCCGGGCCGCGGCCAGAAGGGTGGCCATCGAGGTCCGGAAGAAGGCGAGGGAGGCTTCGTCGAAGGTCGGGGAGTTCGTCAGGTTGACGACGACGTCGGCCCCCGCCACCGCCTCGTCCAGTCCCTGGCCGCTGATGACGTCGACTCCGGTGGACTGCGAGTGCGGCACCGCCTCGTGCCCGGCGGCGTTCAGGTTCCTGACGACCTGCGACCCGATCAGCCCGGTACCGCCGATGACCGCGAACTTCATGACATGCCTTTCGTCGGGAGCATGTCCGAAATATGGCATAAACACCCTCCGATGGAGGCCCGGGACGCATCCCGGGACGGCGGCACAGCCGGACGGGGGCGACCGGGTTGCGACCTCGGCCGACAACCGGCGGTTGTCGGCACTCGCGCACGGTTGTTGGACCGCTCGGGCGCCCCGGGATTGGCTTGGTCCCGGGCAACCGGCCCGATCCCGATCCGCCAGCACAGGAGTCACCATGGACCAGCTCGACCCCCGGACCGTCGTGGAGCGCTACGTCACCGCCGTCGCCGAGGGCGACCTCGACACCGTCGTGGCCTCCTTCGCCGAGGACGCCACCTGGACGTACCCGGGAAACCTGCCGCTGTCGCGGCAGTGGCGCGGCCGGGACGCCATCGTCCGGGACTTCCTCGGTTCGGTCGGCACCCTGTTCGCCCCCGGCGGCGCCCCCGCGGTGGCGCTCACCGGCCTGCTCGCGGACGGCAACCAGGTGGTCGCCGAGTGGAGCGCCAAGGGCACCGCCGCGAACGGGTCGAGCTACGACAACCAGGCCCTGGGCATCTTCACCGTCGAGAACGGCCTGATCACCTCGGTGCGCGAGTACCTGGACACCCAGCACGCGGCGCAGACGCTGTTCGCGGACCCGCTTGACCCGGCGGACCCGGCGACCCCGGCTGCCCCGGCTGCCCCGGCAAGCTGAGGCAGCCGGGAACCGCCGACCGTCGTCAGAGGCTCGACCGGAGACCCGGCGGCGGGACGATCCCGAACTCGCCCTCCAGCAACTCGACCACCTCGTCCGGGCTTTCGAGCTCTCGGACGGCGGCCGTGCCGTCGGCCGCGGTACGGGTGAAGGTCATGCCGTCGAGCCTCACGTGGCCGGCGCCCTTGGTGTACTGGATGTAGAGCCGCTTGAAGGGCGAGCGCGGGTACGTCGCCACGTGCCAGTTGGCCACCCCGATGTCCGGGGCGGGCACCCGGTCCAGGGTGAAGGCGACCTGGCCGTCCCAGACACCGTCCGTCTTCGCCTGGAGCACCCAGACGGGCGCGGGACCGTCCGGCTCCTCGACCAGGAGGCGGTGGTGGCGCCCCGCGCCGTCCCGGACCTGGTCGGGAACCATCGGGAGGGGCTCCAGCAGCGCGCCGCGCCCGCCGAAACCGACGTCGGCGAGGTGGCGGCCGGACTCCCCGGGCACCCGGACGGCCAGCACCATATGGGTCCGCGGCCGGATCTCCCCGGGGCGTGCGCCGACCAGGACGCGGCCGGTGAGCCGGGTGACCTCGAATCCCAACTGTTCCAGTACCGCGGCGAACAGGGTGTTCTGCTCGAAGCAGTAGCCGCCTCGGGAGCCTTCGACGAGCTTGGCCTGCAGGTCGGCGAGGTCCAGTGACGGGACCGAGCCGACGACCACGTCGACGTTCTCGAACGGGATGCCGAGGACGTGCGCGCGGTGCAGGGAACGGAGGGTGGCGAGGGTGGGCTCGGGCTCGCCGTCCCATCCGATGCGTGCGAAGTATTTCTCCAGATCAACGGTCATACGGCCACCCTACGAACCGCACAGGGGCGTTGACCTCCACCCGTGGGCCTGACCCCGATGGACCGCGCGACCTAGGACCAGCGCGGACCTGCCAGTCGGGGCGGTCCCCGGTCGGCCCGGTCGGCCCGATGGGCGGCGTCAGTTCGGCAGCAGCAGGTTCACATCGCCGAACTCGTGCCACAGGTACCGCTGCTGGACGGCCTCCGCGTAGCAGCGCCGCAGCAGCGGGCGGCCGGCGACGGCGGCGAGCATCAGCAGGTGCGAGGCCTGCGGCTCGTGCCAGCCGGTGAGCAGGCCGTCCACCACCCGCACACCGCGCTCGGGCGTGATGACCAACTCCGTCCAGCCGTCCGCCTCCTGGACCTCTCCCCCAAGGCCGGCCGCCGACTCCAGGGCCCGGACGACGGTCGTCCCGACCGCGATCACCCGCCCTCCGCCGGCCCGGACGTGCCCGACCAGCCGGGCGGTGGCGGCCGGCACGTGGAACCGTTCCGCGTACGGCGCCTCGTGCGCCTCCGGCGAGGCCACGCCGGTGTGCAGCGTGACCGGCGCGAGCAGCACCCCCCGACCGGCCAGCCGGGCCACCACCTCGGCGCTGAACGGCCGGGCGGCGCTCGGCATTTCACTGCTGCCGGGGACGGTGGCGAAGACCGTCTGGTAGGCCTCGATCGGCCAGTCCCGGTCCACGTAGCCGTACCGGACCGCCCGCCCGTGGCGGTCCAGATAGCGCAACAGCGGTACGGGAAGGTCCAGTCGGGCGCGCCAGAGCCGGGGGGTGAACGGTTCGGTCAGCTCGGCCGACGCACCGCCGGGCAGCGCCACCCGCAGCCCCGGGCTAGCCGGCGACTCGGCGGGTGGATAGTAGGCGGCGGCCGCACCGGGGACGACCCGGCGCAACTCCACCAGGTAGGCGCCGCGCTGGTCCGGCTGGGCGGAGGAGAGGTGCAGCGCGACCGGGGTGCCGTCGGGCAGCCGGCCGGACAGCGCGGCCGGCAGGGTGGCCGAGTTGTTGACCACCAGCAGGTCCCCCGGGCGCAGTACCTCGGGCAGGTCGGTGAAGCGGCGGTGCTCGACGGCCGTCCCGCTCCGGCGGCCGACCAGCATCCGCACGCCGTCCCGGGCCGCCCCGCGGGCCTCCGCCGGTGCGCGGGCGGAGAGTTCGGGCGGTACGACGAGGTCGATCCCGGGATCCGTGCGTGCGGTCACCGGTCCTCCCGGGCGCCCGCCTGGCCCGCATGGGCCGCCTGGCCCGCATGGGCCGCCGAGCCTGCCTCGGCCGGCAGGTCGCTGGCGCGGTAGCGGCCGGAGGCGACGCCGCCCCGCAGCAGGCCGAGCAGTGCGGGTGCCACGGCCTCGGGCGGCAGTTCGCCGGAGATGTCCTCGCTCGGGTAGGCGTCCTGGTACATCCTGGTCCGCATGGTGCCGGGGTCGACCGCCCAGACCTTCAACTCCGGTTCCTCCCTGGCCAGTACGGCGGAGGCCTGGTCCAGCGCCGCCTTGCTCGCGCCGTAGCCGCCCCACCCGACGTAGGCCTCGACGGCCGCGTCGGAGCTGATGTTGAGGACGGCCCCGGCGTGCGCCCGCAGCTGGGGCAGGACGAGCTGGGTCAGCGCGATCGGCGCGAGGGCGTTGACCTCGAAGGTCTCCAGCAGGTCGGGCAGCGGGACGTCGGCGAGGCGGGGCAGCGGCGCACCCTGACCGTCCGAGCCGTTGAGCGTCCCGGCGTTGTTGACCAGAAGGCTCGCCCCGCCGAGGCCGGCGGCGGCCTCGGCGAGGTGGGCGCGGTGGGCGTCGTCGACGACCGACCCGGCCAGTGCGACGACCTTGGTGACGGCGGCCAGTTCGGCCTCGGCGACGGAGAGTTCACGCTCGTTGCGGGCGGTGATGACCAGCTGCCAGCCCGCCTCGGCGAGCGCCTGGGCGAGGGCGCGCCCGAGGCCGCGCGAGGCCCCGGTGACCAGGGCGACGGGGGCGGAGGGAGCGGCGGACCGGGTGGGGCTGGAGGCGTTCTGCGGTGCGTTCATGGCACCACGATCGCTCCGAAGGGGTCCGGGGTGGATCGGCCGCCGGTCCGGTGGCCAGGTGGTTCCTTCGGCGTAGTCCGCGGGGCTTAGGGTCCGTTCGGTCGCTCCCGGGCAGACCAGGGCACTCCCACCGCGCAGCCGTCGGCGTCGCGAACGGGCCTAAGAGCCTTCACGGACTCGAACGTGCCTCCGCCTCCGTCGTGTGACTCGACACACGGCGGAGGCGGAGGTGCTCGACTGCACCCGGCGGGCTCCATGCACCGCGGCTTGCGAGGCATCGGAGGACCACCAAAGTGGCGAACGAGTACCGGCGCCATCACCTGCCGGGTCCGCCAACACGAAGAGGCCCGCCGGAAACGTCCGGCGGGCCCCATTCGGCCGATCGGCGATAGGCCGCCTACACGGCACCGCACCTACCTACGATGCGTTCCCATCATCCGCCCAGCGGCCGGTCGCGATCAATTTGCTGCCGTCAAACAGCTCGATCGGGTCATGACGGGTTAGCAAATCCTGGTACTCCTCCCGAAAAACCAGCTGCAAATCAACCTCATACTCCTGCCCCAAAAGGAACAATTCATCCTCAGAGGTGGCCAGAACGATACAGCTGGTGAAGCGCTCACCAATCTTCAACTGGGGTCGGATCCCGCTCATCGCAGGCGCCCTACGCCCACCCTCAGATGTCGAAAGAAACCTCACTTGCGCTCGCATAGGCCTCACCCGCGAATTCCATTAAAGAACATGCTTGATTCCCTGGATAGCTGCATGGAACTGGTCAGCCTGGGTGCCCGGCTGCACGGTGATCACACCATTGCGGAAGACCGAAACATCAATATCCCTAGAGAAGTCGAAATGAGGCAGTGCGCTTCGGCTGATGGTAACCTTCAGAATCGCAGCCTTGCTTTTGTCCCAGTTTGCATAGGTCAGCGCCTCACCCTCCGTGAAGGCGAACTGCCGACCTTCAAGACTGGGACCCCCTGGGTGAAATCCGCCGGTCTCCATGACGCCCTCGAATTCCCGCACGCCCACAGCGCGGTAAAGATCGACCGTGGCTCCTGGGCCCTGCACCGCTTCAGCAGCCGTTGCCGCCCCACAGTTGTGGGCCAGGAGCGACACGGTTCCCGCCACAACATAGTAGGTGTGGAGGTTCGAGACCGTGAGGTCGAAGGTGCGCCCCTCGCCGACACGCTGGTCGACCGCGGTCAGGGTGGCGGTGCTCCCGTCCGAGCTCTGGAGCAGGTCGCCCGCCTGCAGGTTGCGGGCCTCCTCCCACCGCTGGGTGGCGGTGTTCCAGAACGGGTGGTGCGCGGTCGTCGTGAGGGTGGCGGGCTTCGTGCCTGACGATCCGATGGAGAGGTCGGCGAACTCCTTGTCGTCGTCCGTCACGATCACATCGGTGACGGCCTCGGGGCTGCTGAGTCCCTGCTGGGGATCGGCGGCGAGGACCCGGTCCCCCGCCTGGATCTGCTCGATCGGCACCAGGGTGCCGTCCGCCATCAACACCAGCGTCCCCGCGGGGAAGCTGTGACACACCATCCGCCAGCCGCCGCCGTAGTCGATTTCGTAGGCGCCCGGGCCGGAGTTGTTCTTGTCGCCGAACGTCCCTTCGTCGTTCGTGACGAAGGTGCCGTTGTTGCCGCTTCCGCAGGAGCTGTGGAAGGCGCAGGAGTTGACCAGCAGGCTGGCCCGCTCCATGGGGGCCGCCTGCCCGGTGCTCGAATAGCCGTTGACGACCGAGATGTTCTCGATCAACGCCTGGACCTCGTCCGTGCAGGCCGGGCCGATGGCCTTGCACGCGGCGGCGAGGGCGGTGTTCTCGTCCTTCACCGTCATGTACTCGGGGTACGCGATCTTCTTGACCTCGGCCGCGTAGGCCTTCTGGAGCTTCCGAGCCAGACCGGAGCCGTCGTCCTGCACGGCGACGGTCATCGTGATGGCCACGTAGACCCGCTGGGTCGAGGCGGCCACCGGGGCCGGGCCCGAGCCGCTGTCGCCACCGCCCCCGTCCCCGTCCCCACCGGTACCGGAGGTCACGCCGGTCCCGCCGGATCCGCCGTTGCCGGCGGCCTTCTTGTCCTCCTCGGCCTGGGTCTGTTCGGCGCAGGCCTGGGTGGCGCACCAGCTGCCGTAGAGGCCGCTGGGGTCGCTGGTGTTGACCGGGTCGTTGTAGCTGTAGGCGTAGGCGTTCCACTGGAGCGGGTTCGCCGGGTCGAGGATGGGGTCGGGGCTGATGAAGCGGCCGGTGGCGGGGTCGTACTGGCGTGCCCCGAGGCTGGTGAGGCCGGTGGTCTCGTCCGTGAGGCCGCCGACGAAGCCCTTGGTGCCGGCCCAGGCGGAGGCCGCGGGCTGGGCGCCGCGGGGGTTGCCGAAGGGGTCGGTGAGCCGTCGGGTGACGGTCATCTCGGCGTCGATGCCGATCTGGACGCCGTTGGTCCCGTGCGGGTCGGCGGCCTGGATCACCACGGTGCCGCCGCCGACCGGGGCGGTGACGCGGGTGAAGGTCAGCCCGCCGCCGCCGGCGAGGGAGCGGGTGTTGGTGGTGGCCCCGGTGGCCGTGTCCAGGGTGAGCTCGTCGCTGCCGACCACGAGGGTGGTCTTGCCGGGACTGTGCCGGACCAGCTGGTTGCCGTCGGCGTCGTAGACGTAGGTGGTGTCGCCGGCGGTCCCGGTCCTGCCGATCGTGGTCGGCTTGCCCTCGGCGTTCCAGGCCAGGCTGGTGGTGCCGGAGGTGTCGGTGATCGCGGTGGTGTTGCCCGCCGCGTCGTACTGGTAGCGGGTGGTCTTGGTGCCCGCCGGGCCCGTGCTGGTGGAGTTCAGCAGCGCGTGCGGGCCGCCGGTGCCGCCACCGGTGTTGGGGGCGCTGGTGGGGGTGTTGCGGGTGCCGGCGGCTCCGAAGGTCTGGGTCGTGGTGGTGTCGTTGAGGCTGTTGCCGCTGATGTCGTGCTGGACCAGGCCGGTGCGGTTGCCGGTCGCGTCGTAGCTGTAGGTGTTCCAGTACGGCGCCGGGCCGCCGACGGTGCGCCCGCCCGGGCCGACGGCCGCCGGGCCGGCGGCGTTGTCGCAGCCGCCGATGCCGGGGACGGTGGTGGAGCTGCCGGTGCCGTGCGTGGCGCCGGAGGAGTCCGTCCAGTCCGCGGTGGTGTGGGTGGCGCCGGTGTCGGTCCAGGCGTTGGTCAGCCGGCCGAGCCCGTCGTAGGTGAAGCACTGCAGGTCCCGGTCGCGGGCGTCCTGCAGGTCGGTCACCGAGGTGATGCGGCCGGAGGCGGTGTAGGTGTAGGTGGTCTGGTCGGCCGAGACGGTGCCGTTCTGCCGGTCGACGAAGGAGTTGACGACCCGGCCGGTGGCCCAGTCGTACTGCTGGGTCGCGGCGACCTGGCGGCCGTACGGGCCGACGGTGGTACGCACCGGGCGGGCGGCGGCGTCGTAGACGACCTCGGCCACCACGGACTTCTTGAGGCTCTTGCTGGAGACCAGCAGCCCGGTGTCGTTGTAGGTGTAGCCGATGGTCTCCGACGGGAGCCCGCCGGCGGCCGGCAGCGTGAGGGTGTCCACCAGCCCGAGGACGGGGTCGTAGGTGGCCGCCGTCTCGTAGGTGCCGGCCAGCGCGCCCTCGGCGGAGGGGATGGTCACCGCGGTGCCGGTCGGCCGGTAGCCGACGTCGTAGCCGGTGACGGCGTTGACGTAGGCCGCGCCGTTCGCGCCGCCGACGTAGCGGGTGGACGAGGTGGGCTTGCCCTTGGCGAGCGTGTCGTACGTCCAGGAGCCGAGCTGGTTCTCGGGGGCGACGCCGCCGTTGTACTGACCGGTCTTCCGGCCGATCAGGTCGTAGGTGTAGGCGAGCGTGTTGCCCTTGTCGTCGACGGTGTGGTCGACCCGTGCGTTGGCGTCGTAGTAGGTCCTGGAGGTGCCGGCGTCCGGGTCGGTGATCGAGGTCTGCCGCCCGAGCAGGTCGTAGGTGTAGGACCAGGTGTTCCCGACGGAGTCCTTGTGCGTGGCCGGCTGGCCGAGCGCGGTGTAGGTGTAGGTGCTGATGTCGGCGTCGGCCGGGTTTCCGGTCGGCGTGGCGGTGCGGTACTGCCAGGCCGAGACGGTGCGGCCGCGGGCGTCGGTGATCGTGGTGGTCGGCGCGCCGCCCTCCGGCGGGGTCACGTCGACGCGGTCGGCGCCGCGGTAGGCGGTGGTGGTGGCCCACTGCAGGTTGGCGTTGGAGCGGAACTCGGCGCGCACCGGGCGGCCGAGGCCGTCGTACGAGGTCCAGGTCTGCGCCGGGACCTGCGAGTCCTGCGGGAGGTAGAGCGCGGTGCTGGGCGCGGTGGTGGCCTCGTAGTAGGGCGCCGAGGTCTTGATCACCCAGCCGTGCGAGTCGTACACGGTGTCGGTGATCAGCCGGCCGGTGGCCCGGGCGTCGCTGGTCTGCTGGACCTGCCGGGTACGGCCGAGGCCGTCGAAGAGCTCACGTCGGCCCGAGTAGGTGCCGCCGCTGCGCTGGAGCCACTCGCTGGTGATCACCGAGGGGCCCGCGGCGCCGTTGACGGCGTAGCTGAACCGCTGGTTGGGCAGCTCGGCGAGGTCGCGGCCGGGGACCCACACGGCGGTCCGGCGGCCGAGGCCGTCGTACTCCTGCGTGGTGGTCCGCTGGTTGGCGTCGGTCTCGTTGAGCGCCAGTCCGCGGCCGGGCTCCTGGTTGACCACGGCCGTCCAGTCGGCGCCCAGCGGGCCGGTGGTGGTGACGGTGGTCGGGAACAGGCCGGTGGCCGGGCTGCGGGTGGTGCCGGTGACGGCCGGGGTGAGCGTCGCGCCGCTCAGCTGCGCGCCGTTGGCGTCGTACGACGACCCGTTCGGGGTGGCGGTGGTGACGGTGCGGCCGTAGGCGTCGTAGGTGGTGCTGCCGCCGTGGGTGTAGACCGGCCTGCCGGCGCCGTCGTAGTGGTCGAGCACCTGGACGCTGGTGGCGTCACCGATCGTGCCGGCCTGCTTGAACGGCCGCCCGTCGTACAGCGTCCGGCTGCCGCCGACGGTGTTCGCGGCGGTCGCCGTGGTGCCGCACGGGCCCTGCACGGTGGTCCGGGCGGCCGGCAGGATCATCAGCGCCGGGTTGTCGGAGGCCGCGTACTCGATGGTGGTGCACAGCTCCGGGGTGGCGGCGGTGCCGTCGCCCTTGTCGGTGCTGGTCAGGACCCGGTTGCCGTGCGCCGGGTCGGTGGTGGTGACCGACGTGGTGGTGTTCCAGGTGCCGTTCGCCAGTTTGGCCTTGCTGATGTCGGTGACCTGGGAGTCCGGGTAGCGGGCGTAGATCTTCGGCGCGCCCGCGCTCTGGGTCTGGGTCGCGGTGTTCTGCTGGCCGGAGCGGACGCTGCCGGCGACGGACACCACGGAGCCGCCCGCCTGGTCGAGGACCTCGGTGGCGACGACGGTGCCGGCCAGCCAGTCGCTGTCCTTGACGGTGCCGCCGAGCGGGCTGGCGACGTCGACGCTGCGGGTGGTGCCGTTGGCGAGGTAGTCGCCGTCCATGCCCCGCAGGTAGGTGGCCTTCTTCTGGGTCTTCGGGGCCTCGCCCGGGGCGGCGCTGCCGGTCGTGGTGGTGACCGCCTCGTAGCCGCGGAAGTAGTCCCAGGTGCGGGCCTTGGGGTCGGTGAACTCGGCGTCGTCGCGGTGCCAGGCGGCGGGGCCGTGGTAGGTGTACTCGGTGGTCCGGGTGGTCGACGGGCTGGTGACCAGGTCCTGCTCGGTGACCGTCTGGACCAGCGGCTTGTTGAACCAGTCGTGGACCGGCTGGACCTCGGTCTGGCCGGGCAGCGGGATCCGGCCCGGCGGGTACCAGTTGACCGGCATGCAGGCCTTGGTGTTGCCGTCGGCCGAGGCCGGCATGGTGTTGTTGACGCGCGAGCACTCGGCGTCGGTGTAGCGGACGTTGATCCGGCCGCCGGTCTCGGTGGTGATCTCCCGGACGCGCGGGCGCATGAACATCGGGGAGGGCGGTACCAGGCCGTCCACCCGGTTCGCGATCATCTTGTAGGCGAACGTGACGGCCGGGAGCTTCGCCTCGGGGTGGCCGTTGGTGCCGGTCCGCGTGATGGAGTCCAGCCACAGCGTCCGCTTGGTGCCGTCACCCGGCTCCACCAGGGACTGGCCGAGGGCCCAACTGTCCACGGTGACCGGCCCGGAGGCGGTCGTCACCTCGGTGCTGATGGAGGTGAGCCGCTTGGTGGAGAAGAAGCTCGGCGCGTAGTTGGTGCAGGCGCCCGAGGAGGCGCAGAGCTGGTCGACCGGCACGTCCGGCCAGGCGTCCGCGTTGGCGGTGGTGCGCTGGCTCTCGGCGCAGGTGATCGCCCCGCTGGGGTTGCAGCGCTCGGCGGTCGCGTCGAACCGCACCAGGGCGCCCGGGGTGAGCGCGCCCTTCGCGGCCTTCTGCTCGTCGTAGCGCTGGTTGTAGCCGATCTGCGTCAGGGTGACGGCCCGCTCGTAGGGGCTGAGGGCGCCGTTGCCGTTGTTCTGCCCGCCGCCGCGGCTGTAGTGGTTGGTCTCCGGCGCGTAGCGGTAGGTGATCAGGTTCTTGTGCGTGTCGACGACGTGGTCGAGCTGCCAGCGCCACGCCATCTGGCACCAGGAGGCCTTGCCGGTGGACGCGCTGTAGCAGGGGTCGCCCGCGTTCGGCGAGTAGACCGGGCTGGTCAGCACGGACTGGGCCGCCGGGTCGGTGCCGTCGCCCCCGGGCAGGTGGTTGCTGCCGAAGTAGTACTCGGTGCCGTCCGGGGTGGTGATCCGCCAGTACTCGGTGTCCCGGTACTCACGCTCGCCGGCCCCGCGCGGGGCGCCGGTGAGCTGCTCGACCTTGGACCCGTCGTCGCTCTGCAGGTGCCAGGCGCCGGTGGTGTCGTCGCGGACGAGCGTGCCGGAGCGGCCGGCCAGCGACAGGGTCGCGTTCTGCCCGCCCCAGCAGCGGTCGCCCGAGTCCTTGATGCCCTTGTCGCCGGCCTTGTCGCAGGTGCGGTAGGAGCGCTCGATGAAGCCGGGCTCGTACGACCAGCCGTCACCGATCCAGGAGGACTGGGAGTTGGTGGCGGAGGTCCGGCCGTCGACGGCCGAGGAGTTGTAGCCGAGCACCACGGACGGCGCCAGGCCGCCCAGGGTGGGCGGGGTCTGGACGGTGTAGTTGTAGGTGAAGCTGCCGACGTTCGAGCCGGCGCTCCAGTCCATCGACGGTGCCAGCGGCGTCGCCGCGTAGCTGCCGCCGCCGCCCGACGCGGTCGGCTCGGCGGCCAGGACCATCGGGGCCGCCTGGCTGCGCTGCGCGGCCGGAGCGGCCTCCGCGGCTTCCGGAGCGGCGTCCGTGCCCGGTGCGGACTTCGCGGCCGGCGCCTTCGCGGACCTCGCGGTGGAGGCGGGCGGGAGGACCACGTCGGCGGAGAGCCTGCCGCCCGCCTCCACGGTGGACTCCACCGGGGTCCGGGTGCGGCACTCGTCCCGCTCGGGCGTGGTCAGCGCACAGGCGGGCAGCGCGACGAGCCGTGCCCGGTCCGCCCAGCCGGCGGCCTGGAGGCCCTTGAGGTCCAGGGTGACCCTGGTGCGTCGCCCTTCGGCGGACGGCGCGGGGTCGGTGTCGGTCAGCGCGACCAGGGCGCTGCCCGCGCCGGCGGCCCGGCCCTTGGCGGTGTCCGTCAGCTCGACGGCCACCGAGGTGGCGGCCGGCGCCGGGGTGGCGGGCGCCCCGTCGGCGGCCGGCTCCGAGCCTGCGGACGCCGAGGCCGCGGAGGCCGAGCGCGCGGAGGCCGCGTCGCCGGAGGCGGGTGCCAGCAGGACCGGCAGCGTGCCGGCCCGGCTCGCCGTGGCCCCGCCCGAGGCCGGGGAGGCCCCACCGGTCGCGGCACGGGCGGCCTTGGCCGCCGGCCCGTCGGCGCCCAGCAGGACGGTGGCCTTGCCGGGCACCACCGGGGGCGCCACGACGGGCGTCCAGGAGTCCGGACGCGGCGCCGTCTTCGCACCGTCCTTGCCGTCCTTGCCACCTGGCAGGTGGTCACGGCCCGGAACCGACGGTGTGTCAGCGCCCAACGGTGTCTGCGGAGGGGACCAGACCAGGTCCTCCGGCTCCGGTGCGGCCCAGGCCACACTCGGCGGCACCACCACACCGGTCAAGGTCAACGCGAGCAGGGCGGCCAGGCCGGGCGACCAGCGGCCGCGCCGCCTCGCCCTCCCGGCCCGCCCCAGGGCATGCCGAAGCTCCACTACTGTCCCCTCCGTCAAACGGCATGACGCAGCCTCAGTGGTGGGCGCGCCCCTCCGTGCGAATCAATCGCGCACGGACCTTATTGACCGTCAGCCCCGACCTGCCACCACGAATCGGGCAAACCGGAATTGGTTTATACCTTTGTTACCGAGCGTCGGTACACCAATGGGATATGTGAAGACAAAGCACCGAACGGGTTTGACGATTCGCCAGGTCAGCCAGCATCGTTCGTTCCCGTACGCGCCGCCCGGGACGGGCGGGCTTCACCGGAGGGGACCGATGTCGTCCATCAGATCCGCACAATCACCACAGAACCGGATACCTCGTACCGGCCGCCGCCGATCACCGAACCGGGCCCTCGCCGCGCTCGGCACCAGCCTCGCGCTCGGCCTCGGGCTGCTCGGCGGTACGGGCGCCCCCGTCGCGGTGGCCGCACCGGGCCCGGCCGGCGGCACCTCCGCGACGGCCGCGCCGATGGGCCCCGCGCCGGCCCGCACCCCCGAGCAGCAGGCCATGCTCGACGCGGTCACCACGGCGAGGTCGACCGGCAAGCCGGTGGTCGTCGAGGCGATGACCACCGAGGCGTCCAGGACCGTCGCCAACCCGAACGGCACCCTCACCACCACCGACGACAGCGCGCCCGTCCGCACCAGGCGGTCCGGCGGCTGGGTCGAGCTCGACGCCACGCTGCGTGCGAACCCCGACGGCACCCTGACCCCGGCCGTCGCCTCCACCCCGGTCTCCTTCTCCGGGGGCGGCCGCGGCCCGATGGCCACGATCAGCACCGACGACGGGAGGAAGCTCTCCGTCGAGGCCCCCTTCCCCCTCCCCAAGCCGACCCTGGCCGGCGCCACCGCCACCTACCCGGACGTCCTGCCGGGAGTCGACCTCCAGCTCACCGCGCTGTCCGTCGGCGGCTGGCGCGACGTGATCGTCGTCCGCACCGCCGAGGCCGCCGCCAACCCGGCCCTGAAGACCCTGCGCTTCCCGCTCAAGGCCGAGGGGCTCACCGTCTCCGCCGCCGAGTCCGGCGAGGTGAACGTCAAGGACGACGGCGGCACCGTCCGGTTCCGGTCCCCCGCCGCACTGCAGTGGGACTCCTCCCGGCCCGCCGCCCAGCCCGCCTCCTCGGCCAGGTCGGCCAAGTCGGCCGCGGCGGGCAACAGCCTCGACGCGCCCCCGCCGCCGCCCGCCTCCACCGCCGAGGCCCCCGGCGACGGTGCCAACGTCGCCGCGATCGCCACCAAGGTGGTCGGCGACGCACTGGAGCTCGTGCCGGACCAGGCCGCGCTGCGCTCGGGCACCGGCCCGTGGTACCTCGATCCGACCCTCACCGCGGTCGCCAGCTACTCCGAGGGCTCGGTCCAGGTCCAGGAGAACTACAAGACCGCCGAGAACTACAACAAGAAGACCAACGTCGCCACCGGCTACTGCGGCTACTCCAGCCCCGACCCCAACCTGAACTGCGCCGTCAAGGGCCGCGAGCGCGCCTACTTCCAGTTCCGAATCAACCCGGCCGTCTACACCAAGCCCAACGGCGCCGACGCCCCGCCCACGCTGTACACCTCCACGCTCAACGCCCAGGTCAACAACCCCTCCAGCCCGGGAACACCCGTCGACCTCGGCGTCTACTCGGCCCCGCAGGGCAGGGTCATCCACGAGCACAGCAAATGGACCGACCAGCCCTGCGGCGACAACGGCAGCGTGGTCATGGAGGGCTGCACCTACGTCGGCAGCCAGACCACCACGGGCGGCGGACCGATGTCCGTCGACGTCACCGAGTGGATGAAGCAGGCCGCGGCGGGCCAGTGGTCGGTCTGGACGGTCGGCTTCGCACCCAAGGCGAGCGAGTACGAGAAGCTCTACCGGGTCAAGGTCGCCAGCAACCCCAGCATCGCCACCACCTACGACATCGCGCCCACCGTCTGGTACCCGCGGACCAGCCCCGGTCCGGGCTTCGCCGACAGCCGGACCTCCGCCGAGTGCACCAGCGGCGGCACCCGGCCCTGGGACAACCCGGGCTGGATCGGCAACAACCTGAACATCAACCTGATCGCCAACAGCTGGTCCCCCACCGGGCAGAGCGTCTACACCCGCTTCCACCTGTGGGACGACAACGACGGCGGCTTCGGTGTCGTCAACGGCGGCTGGCTCGGGAGCTACAACGACCCCGGCTACAGCCTCCCGGTCGGCTCGCTCTCCGACGGCCACAAGTACGGCTGGTACGCCGAGGCCACGGACGAGGCCCTGACCTCGCCGATGAGCGCCTGGTGCTACTTCCGCGTCGACCGCACCAACCCGCGCCTCAGCATCAGCTCCCCCGACTTCCCGCCGTCCGGGACACCCAACGACCACCCCACCCGGTACGCCAACGACACCAACCCGGCCACCTTCCTGATCAACGCCGAGGACCCGGCCCCCGGAGCGGGCCTGGAGGCCTCCGGCATCGCCTGCGTGCGCTTCAGCGCCCAGCCGACCCCGGTCACCGGCTGGCAGTGCGGCGACTCCGGCACCTACGGCCCGGGCGCGGCCGTCCCGTTCACGCCCACCCGGTGGGGCACCAACAGCGTCTACGCGTGGGCCATGGACGTCGCCGGCAACTACAGCCAGCGTGCGGACTACTCGTTCTACGCCCCCTGGCGGCCCGGTTTCGTCCCCGTCTTCGGCGACACCGACGGTGACCAGATCCCCGACATCGTCACCCCCGACGCCGGCGGCAACCTGCGCACCCTGAGCGGCAACGCCGACCCGGCGCGGGCCATCACCGCCACCGGGGTCAGCGCACCGCGCAACGGCGTCAACGACACCGCCACCAGCTGGGCCGACTACCAGGTCACCCACCGCGGCACGCTCAACGAGTCCGGGGCGCTGGACCAGCTGATCGTCCACAACACCCGGGACGCCAACCTCAAGAAGTACCTCTACCTGATCGACAACGACGGCACCGGCCGCTACGACATCTACCAGAAGATCCCGCTGACCAGGCAGAAGTCCACCAACTGCGCCGCCGTACCGACCTCCGGCCTGGCCTGCCCGACCGGTCGGCCGTACGCCGCCGACTGGTCCGAGGTCAGCCAGGTGGTCTCCCTCGGCACCCCCGACGGCGAGCTGACCAGCACCAGCCCGGGGACCCCGACCGACCCGGCGAAGACCTCGATCATCAGCCAGACCTCCCTGCTCACCGTCGAGGGCGGCCGGCTCTGGCTGCACGACGCCAGCGAGCTGAAGTGGAACGAGGTCAACTCCCCGGCCCTGCTCATTCCCACCGCCCCCGGTACGGGAAGCTGGGACGACTACGACCTGATCAACCCCGGCCCCGCGAACGGCGTGACCACGACGGCCGGTTTCGACGACGCCAAGCAGGCCACCCTCTGGGCCCGGCACCGCACCACGGGCCAGATCTTCGCCTACCCGATCACCCGCAGCGCGAACGGCAAGGCCGACTTCAGCGCGCTGACCAACCCCGCCGGCGGCAAGCCGATCGAGACCATCAGCGGCCTGAACTCCACCAGCCACCCCGGGATCGGCGCCGCCGACTTCAACGGTGACGGCTTCGCCGACCTCTGGGTCATCGACAACACCGGTGCGATCGCGATCTTCACCGGCACCGGCGGGGCGCCCGGCCGGGTCGACGGCTTCACCGGCTACTCCGTCATGGGCTACGCCAACACGAGCGTGTCCCTGAGTTCCAACCAGGTCCCCTGGCAGTGCGTCGACGCCGAGGGCGGCCCGCGCGACGGGGCCGAGATCTCCGTCTACGGGTGCTGGCAGACCGTCAACCAGCGGTTCACCTTCGGCATCGACGGCACCGTCCGCGCCTCCGGCTACTGCCTGACCGTGCAGGACCCGTCGCTCGACAACGGTTCCAAGGTGGTCCTCGCCGTCTGCCGGAACCAGCCGAGCCAGAAGTGGGCGACGACCTCCGACGGCCGGATCTACCTCCCGGCCACCGTCTCGGCCGGCGCGCCCACCGGGCGCTGCCTGGACCGCCCCGGGTGGAGCCCCGACCAGGGCATCCGCCTCGGCATCTGGGACTGCCCCGTCCTCCAGGCCAACCAGCAGTGGACCCTGAACCCCGAGACCGGTCCCTGACCTCCTGAGGAACCACGGCCCCCGGGCCCCGGGGACAGCCAGGCGCCGCGAGCAGCTCCGTGCTGCCCGCGGCGTCTGGCTGTCTGTCTGTAGCGACCCTAGCGACCCGGGCTGACGGGCTCGGCCGCCTGCTGCGCCCAGATCTCCGGGGCGGACCAGGCGGTGAGGCTGCGGCGGCTCTCGAAGCGGTGCGGCCTGCCGGTCAGCGGATCGGTGAACTCGACCACCGAGGCGAGCAGTTGCAACGGCCGACGGAAGTCGTCCGGAGCCGGCTCGGGCAGCAGCACCGGGTAGACCGGGTCCCCGAGGATCGGCAGGCCCAGGCCGCTCATGTGCAGGCGCAGCTGGTGGGTGCGCCCGGTCAGCGGCCGCAGGCGGTAGCGGCCGAGCCCGTCGCGCAGCTCGGCCAGCTCGATCAGGCTCTCGCTGTTCGGCGGGGCGTCGACCTCCTGGGCGGCGATCACCCCGCGCTCCTTGACGATGTGGCTGCGCACCGTGCAGGGCAGCGCGAGCGCCGGGTCGTACCCCGCGACGGCCTGGTACTCCTTGCGGACCAGCCGGTCCCGGAACAGCGTCTGGTAGGCGCCGCGTTCCTCGGGCCGCACCACGAACATCGCCAGACCCGCGGTGAGGCGGTCCAGCCGGTGCGCGGGGCTGAGCGCGGGCAGGTCGAGCGAGTGCCGCAGCCGGGAGAGGGCCGTCTCCACGACGTGCCGCCCGCGCGGGGTGGTGGCCAGGAAGTGCGGCTTGTCGACCACCACCAGGTGCTCGTCCCGGTACAGCACGTCCAGCTCGAACGGGACGTGCACCTCCTGCGGGAGGTCGCGGTGGAGCCAGAGGTGGGCGCCGGGCCGGAACGGCTCGTCGGGGGCGACCGGGCCGTGCTCGCCGACGATCTCGCCCCCGCCCAGCAGCGCGTCGATCCGGGCCGGGTCGACCGTCGGCAGCCGGTCGGCCAGGTACGCCCGCAGGGTCGGCCACTCCCCCTCGGCGGGCAGCCGCAGGTGCACCGGATCCACCCCGTTGCGCTGTGGCAGGGGGGTGGGCGGCACCTTCCGCTTACGTCTCATCTCCCGGTCAGCCTAAGCCCTTGCTTTCGGCCGCCGGACCGGTGCAGTGGATCCGCCCCGAGGTGCTGAGGGGGGCGGCCGCGGTGGAGAGTGGACGGAGGAGGGGTCGGACTCCGACCGGCCCGCCCGTTCAGAGGAGCGCGCGTGACCGGCGATCGCCCGCAGGACGCGGTGCCGCCGCTGCGCCTGCCGCGGCGGATCCGGCTGCTGCTCGGCTGCGCGTTCCTCCTGCTGGTCGCGGCCGTGGCGGCCGACCTGGTGACCGGGCCGGGGACGACGCTGTCCCCCGTGCTCGCGGTCGCGCCGATCCTCGTCGGTGTCACCACCCGCAGACCCCGGGTGCCGATGATCACCGGGGCGATCGCCATCGCCGCCGTGGCGCTGCTGGAGCTGAGCAACAACGGTCTGCCGGACTCCGTCCACCTCACCGCGCTGATCACCGTGCTGGCGGCGACCCTGGCGAGCGCGGCCAACGTCGGCCTGGTCGCGGCCAGGGAGCGCGAGCTGTCGCAGGTCCGGACGGTCGCCGAGGCGGCGCAGCGGGCGCTGCTGCGCCCTCCGCCGGAGCGGATCGGGCCGCTGCGGATCGCCGTGCGGTACGCCGCGGCGGCGGCCGAGGCGCGGATCGGCGGGGACCTGTACGAGGTCGCGGACACCCCGTACGGCATCCGGATCCTGCTCGGGGACGTCCAGGGCCACGGGCTGCCGGCGGTGGAGACGGCCGCCGACGTGCTCGGGGTGTTCCGGGAGGCGGCGCGCACCGAGCCGGACCTCGCCCGGCTCGCCGAGCGCCTGGACGCGGCGCTGGCCGGGCGCCCGGCGAACGAGCGGTTCGTCACGGCACTGTTCCTGGAGGTGCCGCCGGGCGGGGCGGCCGGTTTCGTCAACTGCGGGCATCCGCACCCGCTGCTGCGCCGCGACGGCCTGGTGGTGGAGCTGGAGCCGCCGCTGCACGCGCCGCCGCTGGGGCTGCTCGGGCTGGTCGGCGGGCAGTACCAGGCGGGCCGGTTCGAGCCGCGGACGGACGACCTGCTGCTGCTGCACACCGACGGCGTCTCGGAGGCCCGCAACGCGGCCGGCCGCTTCTACCCGCTGGCGCAGCGCTGGGCGGAGCTGCACCCGGGGAGTCCGGAGGACCTGCTCGACGCGCTGCTCGGGGATGTCGGCGCCTGGGTGGGGGCGGGCGGGCTGGACGACGACGCGGCGATGCTGGCGGTCCGCTGGGAGTAGCCGCGGTGGTTTTTGGTGCGGGCGGGCGGCGCCCGTCTCTCGGGCGCGATTGTCAGTGGCCCGTGCGAGGCTGTGGGCGCGGTCGGCACAGGGCCGGGCGCTCGGGTGCTTCGAGGGGACAGAGCCATGGGGAACACGGCGGGCGGGGCCTTCAAGGTGACCGGCTTCGAGCCGGAGGAGACGGACGAGCAGCCGGGCGCGACGCTCGGCCGGGTCCGGATCACCAAGGACTTCAGCGGCGGGATGACGGGGAGCAGCGTGGTGCGGATGCTGTCCGTGCTGGACGGCGCGGGTGCCCCGGCCTCGTACGTGGCGGTGGAGCACTTCACCGGCGAGCTGGAGGGGCGCAAGGGCTCGTTCGCGCTGCAGCACGCCGCGTTCGGCACCGACGGGGTGACGATCCAGGTGGTGGCGGGCACGGGTGCGGGTGAGCTGGCGGGGATCACCGGGGCGTTCCGGCTGTCCGTCGACGAGGCGGGCGGGCACACCTACGTCCTGGAGTACGAGCTGGGCTGACCGCCTGGCCACCTACCCACCCGACGAGTGCCCCGGCGGATCGCCCTGACGGGCGCCCGTTCGCGCGGCGGCCCCGGCACAGGGGCGTGCCGCTGTCACGATGATGCGATCAGTGCACGATCGACATCGGAGGGTGGCGCATGCCGGGTGCAGCGATGCGGGCGGGGAGCGGGCTCGCCAGGGTCGACGCGGTGATCGGCCGGCTGCGGGCTGTCGGGGCCGGCCTGCCCGAGGAGGACGGCGTGGCGGTGTTCAACGCCATGTACCTCACCGTCACGGAGCTGGTGCGCCGGCGCCTCGGCGAGCCGTGCTTCGCCGACCCGGGCGCGATGGCCGAGCTGGACGCGGTGTTCGCCGGGCGCTACCTGCTGGCGGTGGACGCGGTCGGGGCCGGGCGGCGGCCGCCCGCCTGCTGGCGTCCGCTGTTCGAGCTGCGTGCGCACCCGGGCATCCACCCGGTGCAGTTCGCGCTGGCCGGGATGAACGCCCACATCCAGCACGACCTGCCGCTGGCGGTGGTCGAGACCTGCGACCGGCTGGGCTGCGAGCCGCAGGCGCTGGCCGGGGACTACCAGCGGATCGGCGGGCTGCTGGCGGAGGTGGAGACGGCCGTCCGGGAGCGGTTGATGCCCGGACCGGACGTGCTGGAGCTCGCCGAGCCGCTGACGCACCTGGTCGGCGCCTGGACGGTCGACGCGGCCCGGGACGCTGCCTGGGCGAGCGTGCTCGCGTTGCGGGCGCTGCACGGGGTACCGCTCGCGGCCCGGGCGCTCACCGCCGCGCTGGACGGCTCGGTCGGACTGCTCGGCCGGGCCCTGCTCACACCGCTGGGCCTGCCCGGCCAGGACCGGCACCGGCCCCCGGACCACGGCCGCACCCGTACCGACACCCGCGCCCACACCCACACCCACACCCACACCCACACCCACACCCACAGCACAACGGCCGGCCGGCTCCCCGAGGCGAGGAACCGGCCGGCCGTGAGCTGATCGGGATCAGGCCCAGCTGGAGTGCAGCGGCTTGCCCTCGGCGTAGCCGGCGGCGCTCTGGATGCCGACCACGGCCTTCTCGTGGAACTCCTCCAGGCTGGAGGCGCCCGCGTAGGTGCAGGAGCTGCGCACGCCCGCGACGATCGAGTCGATCAGGTCCTCGACGCCCGGGCGGGCCGGGTCGACGAACATCCGCGAGTGCGAGATGCCCTCCTCGAACAGCGCCTTGCGGGCCCGGTCGTACGCGGAGTCCTGGGAGGTGCGGTTGCTCACCGCACGCGCCGAGGCCATGCCGAAGCTCTCCTTGTACTGGCGGCCGTCGGCGGTGGTCTGCAGGTCGCCGGGCGACTCGAAGGTACCGGCGAACCAGGAGCCGATCATCACGTTGGAGGCGCCGGCGGCCAGCGCCATCGCGACGTCGCGCGGGTGGCGGACCCCGCCGTCGGCCCAGACGTGCTTGCCGAGCCTGCGCGCCTCGGCGGCGCACTCCAGGACGGCGGAGAACTGGGGCCGGCCGACGCCGGTCATCATCCGGGTGGTGCACATCGCGCCGGGGCCGACACCGACCTTGAGGATGTCGGCGCCCGCCTCGACCAGGTCGCGGACACCCGCGGCGGAGACCACGTTGCCGGCCACGATCGGGATCTGCGGGTCCAGCCCGCGCACCGCGCGCAGCGCGCTGATCATCGACTCCTGGTGGCCGTGCGCGGTGTCGACGACCAGCACGTCGGCGCCGGCCTCGACCAGGGCCTTGGCCTTGCCCGCCACGTCGCCGTTGATGCCGACGGTGGCCGCGACCCGCAGCCGGCCCTCGGTGTCCACGGCCGGGGTGTAGAGGGTGGCGCGCAGCGCGTTCTTGCGGGTCAGCAGGCCGACCAGGCGTCCCTCGCCGTCGACCACGGGGGCGAGCTTGCGGTGCGCCTCGCTCAGCTTGTCGAAGGCGGCGCGCGGGTCGATGCCCTGGTCCAGCAGCAGCAGGTCGCGGGACATCACGTCGGCGAGGCTGGTGAAGCGGTCGACGCCCTGGCAGTCGGAGTCGGTGACCACGCCGATCGGCTTGTCGTCCTCGACCACGACCAGCGCGCCGTGCGCCCGCTTGGTCAGCAGCGAGAGGGCCTCGGCGACGGTGGCGCCGGGGCCGAGGGTGATCGCGGTGTCGTGCACCAGGTGGCGCTGCTTGACCCAGCCGATGACGTCGGCGATGACCTCGGTCGGGATGTCCTGCGGGATGGCGACCAGGCCGCCGCGGCGGGCGACGGTCTCGGCCATCCGGCGGCCGGCGATGGCGGTCATGTTGGCCACCACGAGCGGGATGGTCGTGCCGGTGCCGTCGTTCGACGAGAGGTCGACACCCTGCCGGGAGCCCACGGCGGAGCGGCTGGGGACCATGAAGACGTCGTCGTACGTGAGGTCGTACGAGGGCTTGAGGTCGTTCAGGAAGCGCATGAAATGGGGCTCTCTGGCTGGGAGAAGGTACACCTCGGGTGCGGTTGCGGCGGTTCCGCGGGGCGCACTCGGGCGCCCCGCACCCAACATTCGATTCTCCGGCACGCCGGAGGCAAAAGCCAGTTCGAGCACGATTGCTGGTGCAGTGCATAAACCATGATCATCGGATCGCCGTCAGGACTGTAGGTTCCTCCAAGCGATCGGCTTTTCGCCCCCGCCACCCCTGCTCCCGTAGCATTCACGCGGTAACGGCGGTGGCAACAGGGAAGCGGCAAACAGGCATGACGGCGGGCGTGGACATCCAGCAGGACCCCATCACGGACAGCGCGAACAGCACGGACGGAGACGGCGCCGAGACCGCCGAGGAGATCGACTTCGGCCCGGGGCTCGACCCGGAGCGGCTGAAGCTCTGCCTCGACGTGATCGCCGAACTGGACGAACTGCACGTCGACCACCCGGACGCGATCACCGTCCGCCAGGCCGTCGGCGGCATATTCCGCACCCTCAAGCAGCGCCGCCGCCAGGAGACCCGGGCCCGCAAGACCGCCAACGACCGCGAGGTCACCGCCCGGACGGCGACCGGCGCCCCGACCCGGATCGACGACGAGACGGCCGGCGCCTTCGGCCTGACCACCGTCACCACCACCGAGATCGCCGGGATCCTGGAGCGGCCGCGCTCCTGCTACACCTGCAAGCAGCGGTACGTCGAGGTGGACGCGTTCTACCACAACCTCTGCCAGACCTGCGCCGTGAAGAACCGCGCCCGCCGCGACGCGCGGGCCGACCTCACCGGCAAGCGCGCGCTGCTCACCGGCGGCCGGGCCAAGATCGGCATGTACATCGCGCTGATGCTGCTGCGCGACGGCGCCCACACCACCATCACCACCCGGTTCCCCAACGACGCGATCCGCCGCTTCACCGCGATGCCGGACAGCGCCGAGTGGCTGCACCGGCTGAAGATCATCGGGATCGACCTGCGCGACCCGGCCCAGGTCCTGGCGCTGGCCGACGAGGTCGCCGCCGACGGCCCGCTGGACATCCTGATCAACAACGCCGCGCAGACCGTACGGCGCCCGCCGGAGTCCTACCGCGAGCTGGTCAACGCCGAGTCCGCGCCGCTGCCGGCCGGCGAGCTCCCGCAGTCCACCACCATCGGCCGCTTCGGCAGCGGCAGCGTGGACCTGCCCGCCCTCCCCGCCCAGGCGAGCGGCGGCGGCGAGCGGATCTCCGCCGAGGACGTCACCTCCCTCGCCCTGGTCACCGGCTCCGCCACCCCCGCCCGGATCGAGGCCGGCACCGCGATCGACGCGGGCGGCCTGGTGCCCGACCTCGCCCCCACCAACAGCTGGGTGCAGACCGTCAACGAGGTCGGCCCGGTGGAGCTGCTGGAGGTCCAGCTCTGCAACTCCACCGCGCCGTTCATCCTGATCAGCCGGCTGCGCCCGGCGATGGCGGCCGCCGCCTCCCGCCGCAAGTACGTGGTCAACGTCTCCGCGATGGAGGGCGTGTTCCAGCGCGGCTACAAGGGCGCCGGCCACCCGCACACCAACATGGCCAAGGCCGCGCTGAACATGCTCACCCGCACCAGCGCGCAGGAGATGTTCGAGACCGACGGCATCCTGATGACCGCCGTCGACACCGGCTGGATCACCGACGAGCGCCCGCACCCGGACAAGATGCGCCTGGCCGACGAGGGCTTCCACGCCCCGCTCGACCTGGTCGACGGCGCGGCCCGGGTGTACGACCCGATCGTGCGCGGCGAGCAGGGCGAGGACCTGTACGGCTGCTTCCTGAAGGACTTCGACCGCGCCGCCTGGTAACCCCTGCGAGGAGGAACCGAGTTGACCACCGCACCGCTGCTCGGCGCCGGCGTCATCGTCCCCACCGGGGACGGCCGGGTGCTGCTCGGCCGCCGGACCACCGCCGGCGAGCCGCCGACCTGGAGCCTGCCGGGCGGCAAGGTGGACGACCCGGGCGAGTCCTTCGAAGAGGCCGCCGCCCGGGAGCTGGCCGAGGAGACCGGCATCGTGCTGCCGGCCGGGCGGATGCGGGTGCTGGCGGTGCTCCTCGACCACGAGCTGGGACGCCCCCGGCTGACCGCGGCCGTGCTCGCCCCGCCGAGCCTGGCCGCGGCCGAGGTCACCGAGCCGCACGCGTGCGCGGGCTGGGAGCGGTTCCCGCTCGACGCGCTGCCCGGGCCGATGTTCTACCCGTCCGCGCTGGTCCTCGGCAGCTGGCTGCCGGACCTCGCCGACGTCCGGCGCGCCGGGACGTACGCCTACCCCGTCACCCGCGGTGCGCGGGTGACGGGGTAGGGCGCGCAGCCGGTCAGCCGTTGCGGGCCGCCTCCGGGCCGGTGATCCGCCTCAGCAGCGGCAGCGTCGAGGCGATGATGCCCAGCGAGGCCGCCAGGCCGAGCGCCACCAGGACGAAGTACACCGCGCCCGGCGACACCAGGTCGTACCTCATCTGCGACTTGAGGAACATCGCGGACGCCGCGAAACCGGTTCCGATCGCGATCGCCGCCACCACCACCAGCGGCAGCGCGCTCTCCAGCCCGATCACCCGCTGCAGCAGGCGCAGCGGCGCGCCCGTCAGCCGCAGCATCGCGAACGGCCGCTTGCGGTCGGACAGGCCCGCGACCACGCTCACCGCCAGGCTGCAGCCGGCGATCGGCAGGGTGGTCAGCAGCACCACGTTCGCCAGCTGCCGCCAGCCGGCCAGCTGCTTCTGCTGGCTGGAGCCCCAGTCGCCGACCGTCCTGGACCGGTACTGCGGGTAGGCCTTGGTGAGCGCGGTGCGGACCTGCTCCTTGGCCGCGGCGGAGCCGTCGGTGGTCACGTAGACGTTGCGCACCGGCAGCCGGGCCGCCTCCTCGGCGGAGACCGGTGCGGCCGTCCACTCCTTCGAGGCGTTGGAGCGCACGTCCAGGAAGGCCCACGGCGGGACGCCGACGACGCTCGCACCCGCCGGGCAGTAACCGGCCACCGGGGTCTGGGCGAGGTCGGTGCAGAGCACCAGGCTGGGGGCGAACCCGGGGCGCTCGCCCGGCTCGGCGCCGATGGCCTGCGGGTTGTCGTGGCCCACGGCGAGGCCCCGGAACCCGGGCACCGCACGGAGCTCCGCCAGGAGCCGGTCCGGCAGCGCGTCCGTCATCGGCGCTTCGTCGACGAGGGCGCCGTGCGAGACCACGGCCCTGGTCTCCGGGCCCCCGCTGAGCGAGCCCCGGTTCTCGTTGATGGTGCCGATGATGCAGACCGTCGCCGTGGTGACGAAGAGGGCGAGGACGAGGCCGGCGACGGAGCGGAAGCCCGCCTTCGGGTCGTCGGCGAGGCGCCGGACGGCGATCAGCGTGGCCGGGCGGCTGGTGCGCCGGGCGACGCCCCGGGCGGCGGCCATGGTGAGCCAGGGGCCCGCGACCACCAGACCGAGCATGACCGTCAGGAAGCCGGTCAGATAGGCGGCCGTCTGCCCGTCGGTGCTGTCGGGGCGCCGGTTGACGAAGAAGGCGAGCTCGGCGAGGCCGGCCAGCAGCGGGGCCAGCCGCCAGAGGCCCGGCGGCTTCGGGGTGACCCGGCGGGTGACGCCCAGCGGCGAGATGGCGACCCGCCGCAGCGCCAGCCGGGCGGCGACCGCGGCCGCCACCGGGACGCCCAGCGCCGTGGCCGCCGCCTGGAGCGGAGTGAGCGTCAGGTCCTCGGCGAAGAACCGGTCGCCGGTGAACGGGATGGTCGCCACCAGCGGGCGCATCAGCAGGAAGAGGCCGAAGCCGACGACCGCGCCGGCCGCCGCGGCCACGGTGGACTCCACCGCCGAGATCGCCGAGACCTGCCGCGGCGTGGCACCGACCAGCCGCATCGCGGCGTAGCGCTGCTCGCGGGTGGCGGTGGAGAGCCTGGTCGCGGTGCCGATGAAGATGACCACGGGGAAGATCAGCGCGCCGGCCACCACGGAGAGGATCAGCGTCATGGCGTCGCCGCGGGTGCCCAGCCCGGGGCAGTCGTTGTCGCAGGAGGGCGGGAGCGCGGTGGCGATGGTGGTGACCTTGCTCGCCCCGGATATGTGCTCGATCTCCGCGGGCGTCCGCCCCTCGATCACGTACAGCGAGTCCGGGGAGGGCAGTGCCTCGTCGCCGAGGACTCCGGCCATCCGGCCGGGGAAGCGGTCGCCCAGCTCCACGGACGGGGTCGTGCGCAGCAGTTCGGCCAGCGCGGGCGAGGCGTAGTACTCGCCGGGCGCGGGAAGTCCGGTGAGGCCCGGCGGGACGGGCGCGGTCGGCCCGGTCGCGGCCACGTCGACCCGGAAGATCTCCTTGCCGTCGTAGTAGTCGCCGTGGTCCCACCACCAGAGCGGGTCCACCGGGGCCGTCTCGGTGCGGCTGGCCGCCCCGGTGTTGGTCCACAGCACCCGTTCGTTGGCCTTGCCGACGGCGTTGATACTGGCCAGCGTGGACAGCAGCAGGCCGACTCCGATCGCCACGGCGGCGGCGATGACGACCAGCCGGGCCACGGCCTCCCTCCCGCCGCTGACGGCCAGGCGCAGTGCGAAGCGGATCACGAGGCGACCCGCTCCGCCGCGCGGCCCGCAGCCGGGAGCGCGGTGGCCCTGCCGTCCCGGACGATCGCCTCGCGGTCCGCGTAGGAGGCGACCCGGGGCTCGTGGGTGACCAGGATGACGGTGGTGCCCTGCTCGCGGGCGGCGCCGACCATCAGCTCCATCACCTGCTCGCCGGTGAGCGAGTCCAGCGCGCCCGTCGGCTCGTCGGCGAACAGCACCTGGGGCCGCGCCACCAGGCCGCGGGCGAGTGCGACGCGCTGCGCCTGACCGCCCGACAGCTCGCCGGAGCGGCGCCGCTCCATGCCGTCCAGGCCGAGCCGGGCGAACCAGGGCCGGGCCTCGGCCAATGCGGCCGCCCGCCGGGTGCCGCTCAGCAGCAGCGGCAGGGCGACGTTCTCCTCGGCGGTCAACTCGGGGACGAGCTGGCCGAACTGGAAGACGAAGCCGAACCGGTCGCGGCGCAGGGCGCTGCGCTGGGCCTCGGCCATGGTGTCGATCCGCTGCCCGTTGAAGTGGACCTCACCGGAGTCGGGGGTGAGGATGCCGGCGAGGCAGTGCAGCAGCGTGGACTTGCCGGAGCCGCTGGGGCCCATGATGGCGAGCACCTCGCCGGCGTCGACCGCCAGGCCGGCGCCGCGCAGGGCCGGGGTCTCGCCGAAGGCGAGCGTGATGTCGCGGGCCTCGATCAGCGGCGTCATGACCGCACCGCCTCGGCGAGCGCGTCCAGGCGGGCGGTGGTCAGGTCGATCCAGCGCAAGTCGGCCTCCAGGTGGAACAGTCCGTGGTCGGCGAGCAGCGCGTCGACCAGGGCGCCCTTGCGGCGCAGGTCGGTCAGTTCGCGCATCCGCGCCATGTGGGCGGCCCGCTGGGTGTCGAGGTACACCTCGGCGTCGCGGCCGAGCATCAGGGCCAGCACGACCTTGGTGAACAGCACCGTCTGCAGGTTGGGTTCGGGCGATACGGGCTCGGTGAGCCAGTGCTCGAACTCCGTCACTCCGGCCTCGGTGATCACGTAGCGCTTGCGCTCCGGTCCGTCGCCGGGCTCGGCCTCACCGGGGACGACCTTGCCGTCCCGGGCCAGCCGGCCGAGCGTGGCGTAGACCTGGCCGTAGGGCAGGGGCTTGCCCCGGCCGAAGAAGGCGTCGTAGTCGCGCTTGAGGTCGTAGCCATGGCTCGGCTCTCGCTCCAGCAGCCCCAGAAGGGTCAAAGGAACACTCATGAGATGACCATACATCAGATGTATACCTCGAGTGTATAGCTGGCGAGAATAGCCCTCCGACCTGTGGTGATCAGTGATTGCCGGGGTTTCCGGGTCGGCCCGTGACGGCCCCGCCCCGGCCCGGGACAGGCGGGAGCCGGAGGCGGCCCCATGTCCGCCCCCGGCTCCCGCACCACGGGCCGGCAGGCCCCCACAGCAGGCCGGCCCCTGCCGCGCCCCCGGCACAAAGGACGCGATCGGGACCAGCCTGCCCTCCCGCCCCCTCCCCCGCCGAGGGCCGAACGTCCCGGTACCGCACGACCCGCCCCGGCGGCGCCGGTCGGGCGGCCCTTGTGCCCGGGTGGGGAGCAGAGGGAGATTGGGACCAAGGCCCAACCGGCGGCACCGCCCCGGGCGCTGAACACCCGTGAGGAGGAAGCGCCTTGCCCCGCACACCCCGCCCGTCCCGCACACTTCGCCAGCCCCGACCCGCCTCGCCGCTCCGCCGGGCCGCCCGGCAGCTCCGGCGGACCGTCGGCTCCCGCCGCGATCCCCTGGTCCGGCCGGTGGACCGGGCCCGCGGCCGGGCCCTGCTCGCCGCGGCGCTGGGCCTGCTGCTCGCGCTGCTCCTCGCCGCGGGCGCCGCGCTGCTCGCCCACCGGCTCACCGCCCGGCACGCCACGGCCGACCGGGCGCGGCTGCACCAGGTGGAGGCCGTGCTCCTCGCCGACCCGCGCGACCCCGCCGCGGGCGGCCGCCGCGCGGGCGGGTACGGGAACCAGGCCGACGCCGAGGCCGCCTGGACCTCCCCCGACGGGCAGGCCCGCACCGGCACCCTCACGGTGCCCCCGTCCGCCCGGACCGGGTCCACCGTCACCGCCTGGGTGGACGGGGCCGGCGCGCCCGCCGACGCTCCGGCCACGGCGACCGGACTGGTCGTCGACGCCGTCTGCACCGGCCTGTTCGCCTTCGGCGGCCTCACCGGCCTGGTGGTCGGCGGCCTGGCCCTGCGGCTGCGGGTGCTCAACCGGCGGGCGGACCAGGAGTGGCAGCGCTCCTGGGCCAGGTTGGAGCCCGGCTGGAGCGGCCGCACCAGCCGCCACCCGGGGCCGGGCGGCCCGCCGGAGTAGTGGCACCGCCGCCCGGGGTGTCGACGGGCCGTCGACCGCAACGACCTCAACGACCGCACCTACCCGCAGGAGACCGCACGTGTTCCACACCGAGCGACTGACCGCCCGGCTCTGGGAGGATTCCGACGAGCAGCGCGCCTATGAGATCTACTCCCGGTGGGAGGTCATGCGCTGGCTCGGCGCCCGACCGCGGGCGCTGGAGTCCCCCGCCGAGGTGCCCGCCATGATCGCGCGCTGGCGGGAGCGGTCCGCCGACCCCCGCTACGGGGTGTGGGCGCTGGAGCGGCGCGACAACGGCGTGGTCGTGGGCTCCGTCCTGCTCGTCCCGCTGCCCGACGGCGACGGCCGCACCGAGGACGGCCGGGTCGAGGTCGGCTGGCACCTGCACCCGGACTCCTGGGGCCACGGCTTCGCCACCGAGGCCGCCCGCGGCGCGCTCGCCAAGGGCTTCGCGGACGGCCTCACCGGCATCCACGCCGTCCTGCGCCCGGACAACGGGCCCTCGGCCGCGGTCTGTCGTCGCCTGGACATGGCCCCGCTCGGGCGCACCGACCGCTGGTACGGCGTCGAGCTGGACGTCTTCCTGGCCACCCGCCCCTGACCGGTCCAAACCCCAGCCCCCCAACCCCCAGCCCAAGGCTCAGCCACCCGGGCCCCGGGCTCAGGCCCCGGACTCAGGCCCCCGGCGGCCGGGTCCAGGCGGGGTCGGGGGCGCCCGGGCGGGCGGCGCAGGCGCGACGGGTGAACACGGCGACCGCGGCCACCAGGGCGAGTGCCACCACCAGCGCGCTGGTCACGCTCACGTGCAGCACGAGCAGGGCGCCGAGCAGCGCACCGGTGAACATCGAGGCCGCCGAGGCGATCCGCCGGACGCCCGCCCGGTCGGCGGCCAGGGCCGTCAGGGTCATGGTGAGCACGGTGGTGGTCAGGTCGGGCACCCGGAGGTCGCGCACGACGGCGTTCTGCAGGCCCACCGCGAAGGCCAGCAGGGCGATCAGGGTGTGGCGGACCGGGGTGGCACCGTGCCCGGCCACGCCCTCCAGTACAACGGCGGCCGCCACCAGCCCCGCCTGGACCGCCATCGCGGCGACCAGAGTCCGGCCCCGGTGGGCGGGCCGGCGTTCGCAGAAGCGCCCGCCGGCGAGGGCGCCCGCCAGGAAGGCGGCCAGCGCGGTGAGCGAGGAGGTCGCGGACAGGCCCGCCGCGCCGGCCAGCGCGAAGCCCAGGAAGATGACGTTCCCGGTCATGTTGGCGACGAACACGTGGCCGAGCGCGAGGAAGCTGACCGCGTCCACCATGCCGGTGCCGAGGGTGAGCAGCAACAGCATCGGCACCAGCGGGCCGTGGCGCTCGGGCGCCACCATCCACCGCACCCCGGCCGACCACCTGCGCTCCACCACGCGTCCTCCCGTCGTGCGCCCCCGGGGATCCCCGGCACCCCGTTCTACGCTCCGCGGGCCGGGCGGGGCGAGCGCCGCCCGGGCGCGTCGCGTCCGTCCAGCGGACGCCGGTGCGGGCCGTGCCGGTCCGGGAGGGTGCCGGTGCGGGCCGTGCCGGTCCGGGAGGGTGCCGGTGCGGGCCGTGCCGGTCCGGGAGGGTGCCGACCGTGCCGGGGAGGAGGGTGCGCAGCCTCCGCGAGGTCGGTGGATCGCGGAGGCCGCCGCAGGTCAGAACGCCAGCGCGGGCCGGTGGTGGTCCAGCCAGAGGCCGAGGTCGACCACCCGTTCCAGGCGCAGCCGGTGGCCCCATTGCAGCTGGTCGGCCGGGGTGTCGAGGGCGGCCTTGATGACGGTCTCGTCGGCGATGTCGCGGACGTGCGGTGCGTCCAGCGCTTCGCGGGCGAGCTGCTGCAGGCCGCTGTTGTAGTCGGCGTGGTGGGTCGCCGGGTAGTGGTTCTTGGGGCGCCAGAGCACCGACTCGGGGGCCAGGCCCTGGCCGGTGGCCCGCAGCAGGCTCTTCTCCCGGCCGTCGTAACTCTTCATCGCCCACGGGGCGTTGAAAGCGTACTCGACGAGCCGGTGGTCGCAGTAGGGCACCCGCACCTCCAGGCCCTGGGCCATCGACAGGCGGTCCTTGCGGTGCAGCAGCTGGCGCAGCCAGCGGGTCAGCGAGAGGTGCTGCATCTCGCGCTGCCGGTGCTCGACGGGGCTCTCGTCGTCCAGGTGGGGGACGGCGGCGAGCGCGCTGCGGTAGGTGTCGGCGCGGAACTCGCCGATCCGCAGGTGGGCGGCGAGGTCCGGGTTGATCGGCATGGCGGCCTGGTCGCCGGTGACCAGCAGCCACGGGAAGGCCTGCGCGGCAAGCGCCTTGGGGTTGTGGAACCACGGGTAGCCGCCGAACACCTCGTCCGCGGCCTCACCGGAGAGGGCCACGGTGGAGTGCTTGCGGATCTCGCCGAACAGCAGGTAGAGCGAGGTGTCCATGTCGCCGACGCCGATCGGCGAGTCGCGTGAGACGACGACGGCCCGGCGGTGCTCGATGTCGAGCAGGGCGCGCGGGTCGAGGACGACGGTGGAGTGGTCGCTGCCGATGAAGGCCCCGGCCTCGGCGGCGAACGGGGTGTCGTGGCCGGTGCGCAGCACGTCGCCGGTGAACTCCTCGGCCTGGTCGCTGTAGTCGATGGCGTAGGAGCGCAGCCGGGCCTCCGGGCCCTCGGAGAGCCGGAGTTCGTCGGCGACCAGGGCGGTGACGACGGTGGAGTCCAGGCCGCCGGAGAGCAGGCTGCAGAGCGGGACGTCGGCCTCCAGCTGGGCCCGGGCGGCGCGGTTGACCAACGAGCGGACCCGCTCGACGGTGGTGTCCAGGTCGTCGGTGTGCGGGCGGGCCTGGAGCTCCCAGTAGCGGCGCTCGCGGACGCCGCCGCGGTCGAGGACGACCAGGGCGCCGGGGTGGACCTCGCGCACGCCGGCCCAGACGGTGGGTCCGGTGTTGAAGAGCAGGCTGTAGGCCTCGCGCAGCCCGTCGGCGTCCACGGTCGGGGTCAGGCCGGGGTGCGCGAAGAGCGCCTTGGGCTCGGAGCCGAAGACCAGTCCGCCGTCGACCTCGGCCCAGAACAGCGGTTTGACGCCGAGTCGGTCGCGGACCAGCAGCAGCCGTTCGGCGCGCTCGTCCCAGATCGCGAAGGCGTACATCCCCTCCAGCCGGTCGACCAGCGCCTCGCCCCACTCCTGGTAGGCGCGCAGCACCACCTCGGTGTCGCTGCGGGTCGCGAACCGGTGCCCCTTGGCCTTGAGTTCGGCGCGCAGCCGGTGGTGGTTGTAGACCTCGCCGCTGTAGGTCAGCACCACCGCGGGGTTGTCCCGGACGTCGGCCATGGGCTGGGCGCCGCCGTCGAGGTCGATGACGGACAGCCGCCGGTGGCCGAGGGCGGCGTGCGGGCCGAGCCAGACCCCTCCGGCGTCGGGCCCCCGCAGGGCCATGGTGGCGGTCATCGCCTCGATGACGGGGGCGCTTTGGCGGACGTCCTGGTGGAAGGACACCCAGCCGGTGATTCCGCACATGTGCGTGCACTCCTTGTTGCGGCGGGTCGGACCGTAGGGGGAACCGGCGGGGCACACGGGTCGGTGTCCGCGGGTCCGGGTGGTCCGGCCGGCGCCGCCGCCCGGAGGTGCCCGTTCCACCAGTCGGGCGGCGGCCGCCCGGGGTTCCAGGCGTTCGGACGGTTTCCCGGCCTTCGCCCTCCTGTACGGACCGAGTCCACAGCGGGGAAGGCCCTCCGCCGACCTCCGCGCCGACGAATTCCGCCCCTCGATCCGGAACCGGGGCTGACTAGTCGCCGTCCTGCATATATAGTCACCCGACATATGCAGTCCGCCTGACCGAAGGCCGGACCACAGAACTGAGGGGGAAGTGTGTCCTACACCGATCCGACCGGCCGTCCCGGGCGTACCAGCAACACCGTCCTGCACCTCGACAACGTCACCCGGGTCCACGGCCAGGGCGCGTCCGAGGTGCAGGCCCTGCGCGGCGTCGATCTCCGGGTGCACCCGGGCGAGTTCGTCGCCGTGATGGGCCCGTCCGGGTCCGGCAAGTCCACCCTGCTGACGCTGGCCGGCGGCCTGGACACCCCGAGCACCGGCCAGGTCCTGGTCGAGGGCACCGCCCTCGGCGGGCTGAGCCGCCGGAAGCTGGCCGCGGTCCGCTGCCGCTCGATCGGCTACGTCTTCCAGGACTACAACCTGATCCCGGCGCTGACCGCCGCCGAGAACATCACGCTGCCCCGCGAACTCGACGGCGCCTCCGGCCGCTCCGTCCGCCGCGAGGCCCTGGCCGCCCTGAAGGAGCTCGGCATCCCGGAGCTCGCCGACCGGTTCCCCGACGACATGTCCGGCGGCCAGCAGCAGCGCGTCGCCATCGCCCGCGCCCTGATCGGCGAGCGCCGCCTGCTGCTGGCCGACGAGCCCACCGGCGCCCTCGACTCCGCCACCGGCGAGGCCGTCCTCGGCGTCCTGCGCGCCCGCTGCAACGCCGGCGCCGCCGCCGTGATGGTCACCCACGAGGCGGCCCACGCCGCCTGGGCCGACCGCGTGGTCTACCTGCGCGACGGCCGGATCGTGGACGAGAGCATGAACGTCTCCCCCGGCGGGCTCGCCCAGCTCGGCGGCTACGGGCAGGCGGGGGTGGCCCTGTGAAGCTGAGTGCCATCAGGGTCGCCCTGCGCATCGCCCGCCGCGACGCCCTGCGCGCCAAGGGCCGCAGCGCCCTCGTCGTCGCCATGGTCGCGCTGCCCGTCCTCGGCGTCGCCGGAGCGGACATCGTCCACCGCAGCGGCCAACTCACCCCCACCGAACGGGTCGAACGGCTGATGGGCGGATCCGACGCCCTGATCAGCGGCTTCTCACTCGGCCGGACGATCGAGCAGGCGCCGTTCGCCGAGGACGGCACCCTCGTCACCCAGGTCGTGCAGGGCAGGCCCGCCACCCCCGAGGAGAGCAGGAGCGCGAGCACCGACCCCGCCACCCTGGTGACCGGGTTGCTGCCGCCGGGCAGCACGCTGATCTCCTCCCGGCCGGGACCGGAGGCGAGCGCGGGCTCCCGCGAGGGCCTGCTCCGCACCACCACGACCGAGGCCGACCTGACCAACCCGGTCTGGAAGGGCCGGCTCGACCTCGTCGACGGGCGCGTCCCCAGCGCCCCGCACGAGGCGGCCGTCACCCGCGCCTTCCTCGACCGGTCCGGGCTCGGACTCGGCGGCTCCACCGCGATCAAGGGCCTGGAGAAGACCCCCTTCACCATCACCGGTGTGATCGAGCACCCCGACGACCTGCGGAAGGTCGAGATCGTCGGACGCCCCGGCGAGCTGATCGACCCGCTCGCCGCGAGCGACGCCGCCGCCAAGGCCGCGCCCGCCGAGGCCGCGCCGGCCAAGCAGGCCTGGCTGGTCAAGCTCCCGGCCGGCGCCGCGATCGACTGGGCCAAGGTCCAGGAGTTCAACAAGTACGGCTACACCGTCACCTCGCGCGCCGTCGCCCTCGACCCGCCCGCGCGGCCGGCCGTCCCCTATTACGCGCACGCCTTCAGCTACGCCGAGGCGTCCGTCCCGGACACCACCAGGCTCGCGGCGGGCACCGTCACGGGCATGGCGCTGCTGGAGGTCACGCTGCTGGCCGGCCCCGCCTTCGCGGTCGGCGCCCGGCGCTCGCGCCGACAGCTCGCCCTGCTCGGCGCCGCCGGCGGCAACCGCGCCCATGTCGGCGCGGTGGTGCTCGGCGCCGGCCTCGTCCTCGGCCTGACCGGCGCCCTCGCGGGTGTCGTCCTCAGCACCGGTCTGGTCGCGCTGCTGCGGCCGTGGATCGAGCGGGCCGGCGGCAGCCGCTTCGGCCACTTCGCCGTGCCGCCGGTCGACCTGCTGGCCATCGCGGGCATCGGCCTGCTCACCGCCCTGCTGGCCGCCGCGCTGCCCGCGGTGCAGGCGGCCCGGCGCAGCGTCACCGCGGGCCTCACCGGCCGCGACTCCGTCCGCCCGCCGAACCGCTGGATCACCCTGATCGGCCTGCTGATGCTGCTCGGCGGCGCCGCGCTCGCCCTGTTCGGCGCCGTCACCCGGACGGGTGTGCCGGGCCCCCCGGTGGTCGCCGGATTCGACGCCCGCACCCTCGCGGTGCTGGGCGGCGCCGCCACCGCCGAACTCGGCCTGCTCGCCTGCACCCCGTTGCTGGTCTCGCTCTTCGGGCGGCTCGCCCGCCACCTCCCGATCAGCCCCCGGCTCGCCCTGCGCGACTCGACCCGCCACCGCTCCCGGACCGCCCCCGCCGTCGCGGCGGTGATGGCCGCCGTGGCCGGCTCCGTGGCCGTCGGCCTCTACACCAGCGGCATGGACGCCGAGGGCCGCAACAGCTACCACCCGCAGACCCCGAACGGCGCCGTCACCCTCCGGGTGGTGGGCGACTCCCCCGCGCTGCCGCAGTTGCGCAGCACGATGGAGCAGGAGATGCCGGGCCTCGGCGTGCGCGCCGACCTCTACCAGCCCGTGTACCGGTTCTGCGGCAACTGCTCCAGCACGGTCAACCTCAAGGGCGACCCGGTGAAGCAGCGGTGGGTGGACCCGGGGAGCCTGGTCGTCGGCGACGCCACCGTGCTGCACAACCAGTTCGGCGTGCAGGATCAGGCCGTCGAGCAGGCGCTCGCCGCAGGCAAGGTGGTCGTGTTCGACCGCGCGTACCTGCACGAGGGCAAGGCCGTGCTCATCCTGCGCGGCGGCGGCGGGGCGACCCAGCCCGGCGAGACCCCCAAGCCCGAGCTCCAGGAGGTCGGGGTGGAGGCGGTGCTGGTCGAGAACGCGTCGGCCGCGCGGTTCGGCTCCGGCCTGGTGGGCGCGGCGACCGTCCGCAAGGCCGGGCTCACCCCCGAGGCCACCGGCTCGGTCTGGCTGCCCGCCACGCCGCCGGACGACCGGACGCAGCAGCGCGCCGATGCCGCGGTGTCCCGGCTGGACCGGCTCGCCCAGGTGGAGGTGGAGCGCGGCTACCAGCCGAAGAACGACGCGATGACCCTCGCGCTGACCGGCTTCGCCGCCCTGGTGGTGCTCGGCGCCGCCGGCATCGCGACCGGTCTGGCGGCCGCCGACTCCCGGCAGGACCAGGCGACGCTGGCCGCGGTCGGCGCCCCGCCCCGGATCCGCCGCACCCTGGCCGCCCTGCAGTGCGCGCTGATCGCCTTCCTCGGAGGTGTGCTCGGCACGGTCAGCGGGTTCGTCCCGGCCCTGGGCCTGTTGCGGTCGAGGACCCTCAACCTGGACATGCGCTCGGCCCTGGCGGCCGCGCCCTGGGGGACGATCGGGCTGATGATGCTGGCCCTGCCGGTCGTCGCCGGGCTGGCGGCGGCGGCGCTGACCCGCTCGCGGGTGTCGCTGGTGCGCCGCCCCTCCTAGACCGGCTCCTTCTGAAACCGGCTCCTTCCGAGACCGGTTCCTCCTGAGACCGGCCTCTTCTGAGACCGGCCCGGCCGTCGGGCCGTCAGACCGCGCCGCCTCCGCAGCCCTCGTGCTGCGGGGGCGGCGCAGCCGTGTCCGGCGGCGGTCGCAGGCGGTGCGGAACGGTGGCCGGGACAGAATCGGGACAGTCTGACGATCATCTGATGATCGGGGGCGAAGTAGCGTGCTGTCACCGCCCACTGAGGTCACGTCAACCCACCGGAGAAGGCCATGTGTCCCCGCCGCACCGTACGTACGGTCCGCCGGTCGGGCCGCGCTCTCCCGGTCGCCGCGGAGGTCTCCGCCCCCTGAACCACGGTGGCCCGGTAGGGGCCGTGCCGCCGGGGGGCGGCACGGCCCGCCGGGCCACCGTGTCGACCGCCCCCGGGCCTCCTCTCCCCGACCTCCACCGCCGGGTCGGAGCGCTCAGCACGGGCAGAGAAGCCTGCCGAAATCCGGGCGGACAATACTGGGCTCACCCCGATACGGCACGGCTCCTGGGCGTCGGTCGGCGTCGGACACCCGGATCCGCTCTGCCCGGGGATCCGCTCCACGCAGGGTCCGCTCCACGCAAGGTCCGCTCGACGCAGGGTCCGCCCGACCGGAGGAGGCCGCTCCGGCACCGGCGGACCGACACGCTGAAGCGGATGTCGGCGGTCCGGTTGGGCCGGGAAAAAGTTTTTCGCGACCATGTCGAGAACGGCGCATCGGCGCCGACGAAGAAGTAGAGGGGCGCCGCGGGGCGTCTCACGTCGCAAGGAGCGGAACCATGAAGTACCTGATCATGATGTACCCGAACGCCGAGGTCCTGGCCGCGCTGTCCGAGGACGAGCGCAACGCCGTCTTCCAGGGGCACGGCCCGTTCATGGAGAAGATCAAGGAGACCGGCGAGTTCGTCGGGACCCTGGCCCTGGCCGGCCACGATCAGAGCGCCGTGGTGCGTGTTCGCGGCGGCGTGCCCGCGGTGACGGACGGCCCGTACGCCGAGGCCAAGGAGTACGTGGGCGGCGCCTACATCATCGAGGCCGCGGATCTGGAGCGCGCCCACGCGATCGCCGCGATGATCCCGGACGCCGCGGTCGAGGGCCTGGGCATCGAGGTCCGGCCGATCGTTTTCAGCGAGGGTGCGTCCGCCTGACCGGTTGCCCGGGGGCCGCGAGGCCCCCGGGCACCCTTTTTTCCCCTTCCCAATCCGTGCGCCCTTCATCGAGAGGACTGACACATGGACGAACACATCGAGGTTCCGGAGCTGCTCCGCGACAAGGTCGTCGTCGTGTCGGGTGTGGGCGCCGGACTCGGCCGGACACTCGCCGTGCGGTGCGCCCAGGCCGGCGCCGACGTGGTGCTCGCGGCGCGCACGTCCTCCTACCTGGACGAGGTGGCCAAGGCCGTCGAGGAGACCGGGCGCCGCGCGCTGGCGGTCCCCACCGACATCACCGATCAGGCTGCCGCCGAGGCGCTCGTCGCCGCAGCCCTCGCCGAGTTCGGCCGGGTCGACACCCTGATCAACAACGCCCTGGTGGAGCCGCCACACACGGAGCTCGCCGTCACCGAGATGGAGGACATCCGCCTCGGTATGGAGGTGACCGTCTACGCGGCGCTGCGGCTGTCGAAGCTGTTCACCCCGGCGCTACGCGACAGCGGCGGCTCGATCGTCATGGTCAACTCCTCCGTCCTGCGGCACTCCAAGCGCGCCTGCGGCGCGTACAAGATCGCCAAGTCGGGGCTGCTCGCGGCGGCCCAGATCCTCGCCACCGAGCTGGGCCCGGAGGGGATCCGGGTGAACACCGTGGCGCCGGGACCGATGTGGACGGACAAGGTGAAGGACTTCATCGGGGAGCTCGCCCAGATGCGCGGCCTCACGCTGGAGGAGGGCTACGCGGAGGTGTCCGCCGAGATGGACCTGCGCCGCCTGCAGACCCCCGAGGAGACCGCCGACGTGGTGATCTTCCTCGCCTCGCACCTGGCGCGCGCCGTCACGGGCCACTGCTTCGACGTCAACTGCGGCGAGTACCACCACTGAGCACCCACCGAGCACCCACCGAGCACCACTGAGCACCGCCGGCCTTCGCTCCGCCGCCACGGCCGCGCCCCGCGCGCGGGCCGTGCCGGACGGCGCGGGCTACGGACCTGACACCGGCTGCCGACCCGATCGGCAGCCGGTGTTCCGTTTTCGGGGCGGCGACGCCTTGGCACCATGCCGCGGTGCCCGTGCCGGGAGCGCCCACGCGAGGGCCGTCCGACGGGCCCGGGACCCGTCCGAGCGGCGCGGCGGCCCACGCGAAGAGGTTTCGCGAAAAAAGTTCCGCGAACCGGCGCAAGAATCGGCCCGCTGCTTCGACAACGTAGTGAGCGACATTCCGAAATGAGCGAAAGGACGGCCATGTCCGTCACTACAGCGGAGACAGACCTCCCGCGCACGAATGCGAGGCCGTGGCTGGCACTCGCGATCCTCGCACTGCCGACACTGCTGGTCGCGCTCGACTCGAACGTCCTGTTCCTGGCGCTGCCCCGGCTCACCGCCGAGCTCGGCGCCAGCAACGTCCAGCAGCTGTGGGTCACCGACGCCTACGCCTTCATGGTGGCCGGCCTGGTCATCACCATGGGCACGGTCGGAGACCGGATCGGGCGACGCCGGCTCCTCATGGCGGGCATGGCGGTGTTCGCGCTGGCCTCGGTGGCCTGCGCCTGGGCGACCAGCCCGCTCATGCTGATCGTGGCGCGCGGCGTGCAGGGCATCGCGGGCGCGACGCTGATGCCCTCCACCCTCGCCCTGATCACCAACATCTTCCGCGACGACAGGCAGCGCGGAAAGGCCATCTCGATCTGGGCCACCTGCACCTTCACGGGTGCCGCGCTCGGGCCCGTGCTCGGCGGCGTGCTGCTGGTGCCGTTCTGGTGGGGCGCGGTGTTCCTGCTGGCCATCCCGGTCGCGGCGGTGGTCCTGATCGCCGGGCCCATGGTGCTCCCGGAGTTCCGCCCCGAGCAGGCGCGGCGCCTGGACCTCGTCAGCGTCGTGCTCTCCCTCCTCGCGATCCTGCCGGTGGTGTACGCGATCAAGGTGCTCTCGCTGGGCAACGGGAGTGTCCTGTCCGGTCTGGTGCCGCTGGCCGTGGGCCTGCTGTTCGGCATCTTCTTCGTGCGCCGGCAGCTCCGGGGTGACGACCCGCTGCTCGACGTGCGGCTCTTCGCGAACAGCTCCTTCACGCTCATCCTGACCGCCCTGGCGCTGGCCGGGATGATCCTGGCGGGCACCGCCCTGAACGTCACCCAGCTGCTGCAGACGGTGCTCGGCTACTCGCCGCTGGCCTCGGCCATGTGGTTCGTCCCGATGGGGCTCTGCATGGCGGTGGGGACGATGTCCACGCCGGCCCTGACCCGGTCGGTCCAGCCGCGGACCGCGATCATCGGCGGCATGCTCCTCTCCGCGATCGGCGCGGCCGTGCTGATCGTGGTGAACGGCGACCACGGCGCCTGGCCGATCGTCCTCGGCACCGCGGTGATCGGCCTGGGCGCCGGTCCGATGTTCGCGCTCGGCATCGGGCTGGTGGTGGGGTCGGTGCCGCCGGAGCGCGCGGGTTCGGCCGCGTCGATGGCCGAGACCGCGAACTACCTCGGCGGTGCGCTCGGTCTGGCCGTCCTCGGCACGATCGGCTCCGCGGTCTACAGCAGCCAGATGGACGGGGTCGGCTCCGACCGCGCCCAGGAGACCGTCGCCGGCGCCGCCGACGAGGCCTCGCAGCTCGGCTCTGACGCCGCCGCGGCGCTGCTGAAGACGGCGCACGCGGCGTTCGTGAGCGGGCTGAACACCGTCGCGGCCGTCTCCGCCGGGGTCTTCGTCGTGCTGGCGCTCCTGGCGGGGGTCTACTTCCAGCGGGCGAGCCGCACCAGCGGCGACTGACCCTGCGCAACCGGTACGAGGAGGCCGGGGGGGGGCCCGCGGGGGGCCCCCCCGCCCCCCCCCGGCGGGGGGGGGGGGGCCGCCCCCGGGGGCCCCCGGCCGGGCGGCGGCGCCCGGCCCCCCCCGCGGGCGCGGGACCCCGG